>NZ_LXUJ01000012.1:0-384911 GCF_013072675.1 Acinetobacter sp. Ac_3412
AGGTGTTGCCTGCTGGGTCAGTCGCTGTCGCAGTGACGGTCTCACCATTGGTCAAGCCACCTGGATTTGGTGTAGTCCATACTCCAGTCGTTGGATCCGTTGGAACCTGAACTGTACTACCATCCGGGAACGTCACCGTAACCGTCGAACCTGGTTCTGCCGTACCACTGATTGGGTCAGTCGCATTGATTGGATCAAGGACGGGTGCATTTGGTGCAACCGTATCAACTGTATAGATTTGGGTATCTGTTACATTGCTGCTATTGCCTGCTGCATCTGTAAACGTGACTTTGGCATCAATGGTTTTATCACTATCAGCCAATAAACCGCTACCTGGTACATTCACACTCCAAGTACCATTCGCCGAATTGACTGTCGCTGTATAGGTCACACCATTCACTACAACCGTGACCACTGTGGTTGCTGCATCTGCTGGCACGCCTGTTAATGTGCCTGTTAAGGTTACATTGTCCGCTGATTCTGCCGCATTCAAAACATTGTCTGCTGTCACAGAGTCAATATTGAGGGTTGTACCTGAAACATCTGGGCCAACTGTATCCACAGTTTCTGTACCTGGTGCAGATGGGTTACCTGCTGGGTCTGTTGCCACAGCTGTTACTGTACTGCCATTCGGTAAATTACCTGGATTTGGTGTGGTCCATACCCCAGTGGTTGGATCTGTTGGTACTTGAACCGTAGTGCCATCTGGGAAGGTCACCGTCACCGTCGAACCTGGTTCTGCAGTCCCTGTAATTGGATCAGTAGCATTGATTGGATCAATCTCTGGTGCATTTGGTGCAGTTGTATCAACTGTATACACTTGGGTATCTGTTACATTGCTGCTATTGCCTGCCGCATCTGTAAACGTAACTTTGGCATCAATGGTTTTATCGCCATCAGCCAATAAACCGCTACCTGGCACACTCACACTCCAAGTGCCATTCGCCGAATTGACTGTCGCTGTATAGGTCACACCATTGACTACAACCGTTACCACTGTGGTTGCTGCATCTGCTGGCACACCTGTCAAGGTTCCAGTTAAGGTTACATTGCCCGCAGATTCTGCTGCATTGATAACGTTATCCGCAGTCACAGGATCAATGTTCAGTGTTGTACCAGAAACATCTGGTCCAACTGTATCCACTGTTTCTGTGCCTGGTGCAGATGGGTTACCCGCTGGATCGGTTGCAACCGCAGTAACTGTACCACCATTTGGTAAGTTACCTGGATTTGGTACTGTCCACGCACCTGTGACTGGATCAGTTGGTACTTGAACTGTGGTTCCGTTCGGGAAGGTCACCGTCACTGTCGAACCTGGTTCTGCTGTTCCTGTAATCGGATCAACTGCATTGATTGGATCAATGTCTGGTGCATTCGGTGCTGTGGTATCAACTGAATAAACTTGAGTGTCCGTTACATTGCTGCTGTTACCTGCCGCATCTGTAAACGTGACCTTAGCATCAATGGTCTTATCGCCATCTGCCAACAAGCCACTGCCTGGTACACTCACACTCCATGTACCATTCGCTGAATTGACTGTTGCTGTATAAGTCACACCATTCACAACAACGGTTACAACAGTGCTCGCTGCATCTGCAGGTACGCCTGTCAAGGTTCCAGTTAAGGTAACATTGCCTGATGATTCTGCCGCATTCAGGACATTGTCTGCAGTGACTGGATCAATATTAAATTTTACGCCATCCGTATTTGGTGGTGTGGTATCTGTATTGTTGTCATTATTGCCCCCACCTCCACCGCCGCCACTTGCTGCTGCGGCTATCCCGCCAATCGCAAGTACAGGTAAAGCCCACAACCATGGACTAAAACCACTCGATGCTTCACCTGCATAAAGTAATGGTTCTACTGCCTGAATTGGCTGCAATGTTGCTGCTTCAACAGGTGCCGCTGCCGCTTCGGGTACTACCGCTGGTGTTTCTTCTAAAAAGACAGCCCCTTCATGATCATCATCATCCGAGTCCGCATCTGCATCTGCGTCCGCATCGGCATCGGCATCACTTTCCATATCCTTAAAGTGTGCCCAGACTAATTGATTATCATCACCTTGTAGTACAAGGCTGTTATCAGCTACCTCACTATTATTAAAGAAATTATGAATAACGATTGTTTCGCCATTTTTTAATACTACAACAGCATTTTCACCATCTCTCTTAACAACTGAAATATCATTTGCAGAGACCTTAATTAATACAACTGAAGGTTCAGAGGGTAATGTTGCTGTTTTTCCCGTCGTATTTACAAGGGTTTGATGACTTTCCTTGGAAATAATCTGTATTTGAGACATGGTTATATTCCTCATTATAAATTATTAATTCTTAATCAATTCTTAATTACATTATTAACTTAAGTTTAAATTATTGTTTCTAAGTGATAGAGTTCACAGCAACACTTTAAATCAAACAAAATAAATGTTAAATAGCGCACAAAATAAAAAAACAAACTTACATTGTAATATTTTTTCACAACAAAATAAGACCATGATTTAAAAGATTAAAAAATAAAAAAGCTTTTCTTAATAATTATAAAAATTACACTTCTAAACAAATATGACAAAATAATCCATTAGATTCCTAAAAGGTATTTAAATTTAATTTAACAAACTTTTTAAATATATTATTTAAATAACAAATACAAATTAAATTTTTAAATTATTCTTTAATTAAAATTCAAATATAGTTTAACTTTTATTTACCCAACAAAATAAAAAGCCTTTTTATAAAAAAGGCTTTTTTAACAAAAAACAAAAATATGCAATTAAAAATTCTCAGGATTCTCTAGTCGCTTAACTTCTTCTCTCTTATTTGGATGATGCATGGTTGCGACCCCATCTTCAGTTTTCTGATCCAATAAAATTTCAGGATTATAGATAGTAATCGTTTCTCTCCCCAAGCTATCCTCATCAACGATATATTTAAAACCACGACGATTCATCTTATTGCACATCCGTTGGTAGAAACCCTTCAGCCCTTGTGTCTCTTCACTCGGATTGTAATAGAAAGCATTCATCACTGCAGGTAAACCAAGACCACAAACCACACCTGACAGCAGTACACTAATAAAGGTATAGCCAATCAAGATACTACTGTATTGGCTCAATTCTGGAATATTCGCCACAGCAAGGATCAACGCCAGTGAAATCCCTCCGCGGACACCGCCCCACGAAAGAATAGCTAAACTGCCGTTGTAACTTTTATTACGGAAGGATGGAAATAGGGCGAAAGCAGCGAAGTTTGCTGCAAAACGAGATAAATGCAGAATAATAAAGGCAATGATGCCACCAATAATTAAGTTGGCACTTAAATCAAGAATAAACAGCTCTAAACCAATCAATGTAAACAGGAATGAATTGATAATCCCTTCAACAGTATGCCAAAAATGGTTCACTTCACGAATTTCTCTTTGTTCGCGAATTTCCTGCCACTTGTTGCCGACAATCAAACCACCAATGACACAGGCAATCGGAGCAGATGCATGTGCAAATAAAGCAACGAGATAAGAACCACTTGCAAGTAGTGCGGTAGTTAAAATCAAAGATTCCATCTCATGTTTACCTCTTAGTAAACGTAAGATCGCAAAACCAAATGCAAAACCAATAATCACAGCAACAAAGATTTCATATAATAACGTTTCTATGGTTGCTAATAATGAAAAATGCTCTCCTTGCAAAACCTTTAATAAGGTCATAAACAAGGCAATACACATCGCATCATTAAATAATGACTCCCCCTCTAATTTTACAATCAGATGATGCGGTGCCCGAATAGAACTTAATACCCCTTTAACACCAATTGGATCGGTTGCACCAAGTGCCGCACCTAATAATAGTAAAACACCAATTGGTACCGGGTAGCCAACCAGCCATTGAAATAAATACAATAATCCGGCATAAAATCCTGCACATAACACCAGTGCAATCGTGGCTAAAATGCCAATTGGTTTCCAATAACTCCTTAAGTCTGAAATTTTAAATTTCAGTGCAGATGAAGTTAAAATAAAACAAATCACACCATTGATTAGAAAATCATAAAAATCAATATTTCTTACAGCAGCTTCAATATTATGAATATTAATGGTAATAAATTGATTACCATTTAATAAACTTGCACCCCACTGCAAAATAAAGACAAAAATAGCCGAGACAATTGGAACACCAATTGCCTGAGGAAAACCGAGTATTCGTTTATTAAAAATGGTCGTCGCAATGGATAAGGCAAAAACAACCGTCAATGCTTGTAAAAGAAAAAAGTTACCCATATGACCTCTTTATTTATTCAATTTTAACAACATATACGTTATTTAAATTTTAAAATTTTAATCAATGATAAAATTTAAAATATTATGCGATTGAATAAAGAGTGAAGGTCTATGCTGTAATTCCTCCATTTTATTATTTAATTTATATTAACAAATGGTTTAGATACAACAATAAACCAATCATCCTCAATTCAGCATAGACGCTCTTATTTTACGTTAATTGTTCTTCTGATTCGTATATCTTCCGTATAAAAATCAAGGAGAAACGCTCCTTTTTTGTCCTATTTAAAGGTATTACACTGATTCACGTCACCTGATTTCAAACCGATCTGAAACCATTGCATCCGCTGTTCACTAGTACCATGAGTAAAACTATCTGGCACAACTTGTCCAGTCGCACGGCGTTGTAAATAGTCATCACCAATTTTTTCGGCTGCATCCATTGCTTCTTCAATATCCCCTTGTTCAAGGAACTGCGTACGTTTTTGATTCTGATGCGCCCAAATTCCTGCAAAACAATCTGCCTGTAATTCTAAACGTACAGAGAGTTGATTACCTTGTGCTTGACTGGCCTGTGCACGTGCTTGCTGCACCTGACCTGAAATACCTAATAGGTTTTGGATATGATGCCCCACCTCATGCGCAATCACATAGGCCTGAGCAAAATCCCCAGCCTGATCCTGACGAGAAAGTTCTGTTTGATTTTGTTCTCCAGAAATACCCATTTGCTGACGCATATCTTTAAAGAATGAGGTATCAATATAAACTTTCTGATCAGCCGGACAATAAAAAGGTCCCATCGCAGCCTGTGCAGTACCACACCCTGAACGTACAACACCACTGAAGAGTACTAAGCTTGGCGGCTTATAAGTCATCCCCAGCTGCTGAAAGATTGGTGTCCACGTATCTTCTGTATCTGCCAACACCGTTCCAACGAACTCACTGGCCTCTTTTTGTTCAGCAGTCAAGTTCTGTGGTGCACTGCCTTGTTGAGAAGACTGTGCGGTTACAGCTTGTGTCGCTTGATAGGCTTGTTGAGGGTCAACCCCAAAAAACTTCCAAGCCACGAAAGCAACCACTAGCCCAATAATACTAATACCACCTGCTTTCGCACCGCCACCACCACGACGGTCTTCTACATTGGTACTGACTCGACGACCTTTCCAACGCATAATTACCTCACATAATTCTGATGATGACGACCTAGGTTTAAGTAGATGCTTTTTTTGGCCAGAGTTTCTTGATCAAACTGACAATCACCAACACAACAGCACCTGCAAGCAAACCAATGCCTAAGTTAATCAAGGTTGGTGTTAAAGCACCAATGATTGAACCGACACTTGGAATGAGCTCTAAATGATCAACCGTTTCTTCAGTAAAATGATGCAATAAAGGAATGGTATGCGAAATAATACCTCCACCCACTAAAAACATTGCAACCGTTCCAACAATTGAAAGTGTTTTCATTAAAATTGGAGCAAAACCAAGTAAACCACGACCGATTTTATTTTTTAATTCAGAAGCTTGTTGTGTAAGATATAAACCTAAATCGTCAATTTTTACGATCATTGCAACTAGGCCATATACCCCGACAGTCATGACGATTGCAATAATACTTAATACTGTCACTTTAGTCATAAATGCAGCTGTTGCAACTGTACCTAACGAAATCACCACAATTTCAGCAGAAAGAATAAAGTCTGTTCGAATCGCTCCCTTTACTTTTTCCTTTTCAAATTTGGCTAAATCGACTTCGACGTGTTGTAAGTTTTCACTGGCCTCCTCTGCTGTTTTGGCTTTTTTATGAAACAGCATATGCACAACCTTCTCTACCCCTTCATAACAGAGGAATAGACCTCCGATCATAAGTAACGGGTTAATCAACCAAGGGGCAACAACACTAATCAATAACGCCAATGGAACGAGAATTAATTTATTAACAAATGAACCTTTTGCAACACTCCAGACTACAGGTAATTCTCGATCTGAACGTACACCACTCACTTGTTGAGCATTCAGCGCTAAGTCATCACCTAAAACACCAGCAGTTTTTTTGGCTGCCATTTTACTCATGACTGCAACATCATCTAAAATTGTTGCAATATCATCTAGTAATAGTAATAAACCACTCGCCATTTTTATTTCCTGATTTGTATTTATACAGCCATTGTAGAATCACGCAGTGAAATCACAATATGATTTTAAGAAAAAGTTAAAATTATCGCTGACGAAAAAAATTTATTTCTCGTACAATAATATCAATCTTATATCTATGAAATTACTGAATCTTGGAACATATCATGAGTAATATTGATCAACGTCCCATCATTTTGACAGGCGACCGTCCAACGGGACAACTCCACCTCGGACATTTTGTCGGTTCATTACGTTCTCGTGTAGGTCTACAAGATAGTCATCATCAACATCTGTTATTGGCAGATGCGCAAGCAATGACAGACAATGCTGATAATCCAGATAAAGTCCGTAATAACATTCTGCAAGTTGCACTCGACTATCTTGCTGTCGGGATTGACCCAAGCAAAACCACAATTTGTGTACAGTCTTGCTTACCTGCGTTGAATGAATTGACCATGATTTACCTCAATTACGTGACTGTTGCACGTTTAGAGCGTAACCCTACTGTAAAAGCTGAAATTCAATTACGTAATTTTGAGCGTGATATTCCAGCAGGCTTCCTGTGCTACCCAATTGCACAGGCAGCAGACATTACCGCATTTAAAGCGACTGTCGTTCCTGTTGGTGAAGATCAACTCCCAATGATCGAACAAACCAACGAAGTGGTACGTCGTATTAATCGTCAAATTGGTCATGATCTATTACCAGAATGTAAAGCCCTGTTGTCAAATATGGCACGCTTACCTGGTTTTGATGGCAAAGCGAAGATGTCGAAATCTTTGGGCAATACCATTGTGTTGAATGCTACGGATAAAGACATTAAAAAAGCTGTCAATGCAATGTATACCGATCCAAACCATCTTCGTATTGAAGACCCAGGTCAGGTTGAAGGCAACATCGTATTTACCTATCTTGATGCTTTCGATCCAAACAAAGAAGAAGTGGAAGAATTAAAAGCACATTATCGTCGTGGTGGTCTCGGTGATGGTACTGTGAAAAAGCGCTTGGAAGGTGTTTTGCAAGAGCTAATTGCCCCGATTCGTGAACGTCGTGCTGAGCTGGAAAAAGATCCAGATTACATTATGGATGTATTGAAACAAGGTACCGAAAAGTGCCGCATCATTACTCAACAAACACTGGATGAAGTGAAAGCGGGAATTGGATTATTTAAATTCTAATTTGCGTTACTTTTCACATAAAAAGCCCTTGATTGGGCTTTTTATGTTTTAAGCATTTGATTTAAGTTTTATTTTAGAACTCTTCCGAACAATCAAAAACTAACAATTATCGTCACTTCTTAACATCTATTAACAGTAGTTAACATGAATACCGATGAACTTAGTCAGGTTTTTAAATACTATGGCGTTGTAGGTTAGTTAACACTAATCTCATGACATTTCTCCTTTCAACCGAAACTGTTTTAAACAGATTCGTTGTTCAACGCAGTGATCACCCCAATCATTGCGTTTTTTTTCGTCTGCAAGATTGTGGTCAATTTAGGTTGAAATTTAGACGTGTTGGCTTTACTCTTATAACTGTTTTATTTTTATAAAAAATTTATTAATTAACGCTAAAAGAAATAAGAGTAATTACGATGATCTGGGATCTTTTAACACATCCTTCTAACCTTGTTTTTAGCATTGCTTTAATGCTATGCCTGTTTATTGGCCTGCTCGAATTCATTCTATTATTATTCGGTGGTAGTTCTAGCTTTTTAGAACAATTTTTACCTGATAGTCTGAGCGATATTGATCATGCAGATGTCTCTGTAGAACAATCTGATTCTGTTTTGATCCAGTTTTTAGAATGGCTGTATTTGGGTAAAGTCCCTTTACTGATCTGGCTGATCATCTTCTTAACCGTCTATGCACTCACAGGTTTAATCATCCAAGACCTGTTCTATCAATTTACAGAACATTATCTTTCTGCGTGGATCATTGCCCCTGCCTGCTTATTTCTCTGTATGCCACTGGTCCGTTACAGCGCTGCATTAATTGCCAAAATTATTCCTAAAGATGAAACCACAGCAATTCAAGCAGACGATCTAATTGGCAGAACAGCACATATCATTTTAGGGGATGCTAAACCCAACTCCCCTGCACAAGCCAAAGTTAAAGACCAATTTGGCCAAACCCATTACGTCTTGGTTGAACCCGAACTTGATCTGGTTTTCCATCAAGGACAAGATGTGATTTTAACGCAAAGAACCAAAATTGGATTCCAAGCGATTGCTGCTTAATTTTTATATTTATGACTACATGAGGGTGTTTACATGTTGAATTCAGCATTGACTGAAATTTTAATTATTACTGGTGTTATTTTTGCAGCACTGATTTTTATTGGCATAATTATCGCCCGTCTCTATACCCGTTCAAGTAAAGAAGTTTCTTTTGTGCGCACTGGTTTTGGTGGCGAAAAAGTCATTTTAAATGGCGGTGCAATTGTTCTCCCTGTCTTACACGAAATTATTCCTGTAAATATGAATACCTTACGTTTAGAGGTAAAACGTGCTGCAGACCAAGCCCTGATTACCCGTGACCGGATGCGTGTCGATGTCATGGCTGAATTCTATGTTCGTGTTAAACCGATTGCAGAGTCCATTGCGACTGCTGCACAAACCTTGGGGCGTAAAACCATGTCCCCGCCAGAGCTTAAAGATCTGGTCGAAGGTAAATTTGTCGATTCACTTCGTGCCGTTGCTGCAGAAATGGCAATGGAAGAACTACATGAAAAGCGTGTCGACTTTGTGCAAAAAGTTCAACAAGTCGTGTCTGAAGATTTATCCAAAAATGGTCTAGAACTTGAAACCGTATCTTTAACGGGTCTAGACCAAACTAGCTTTAAATTCTTTAATCCACAAAATGCGTTTGATGCGGAAGGTTTAACCAAGCTGACCGAAACCATTGAAGACCGTCGCAAGAAACGCAATGATATTGAACAAGATGCTGACCTTGCGATTCGTGCCAAGAACTTACAAGCAGAACGTGCTCGTTTAGAAATTTCACGTGAAGAAGAATATGCAAAGTTGCAACAAGAGCGCGAAATCTCGATTCGTAAAGCTGAACAAACTGCAGAAATCGCCTCTCAAGAAGCAGGTAAAAAACGTGAGGCTGAAGAAGCTCAAATTGCGGCTGAGCGTGAAGTGGAACTAAAACGAATTGCTTCTGCTCGTGATGTAGAGAATGAAAATATTCAAAAAGCTCAGCTCATTCAAAAAGCACAGGTCGAACAGAAGAAAACTATTGAATTGGCTGAGCAAGATCGCGCCATTGCCATTGCTGAAAAATCTCGTGCTGAATCAGAAGCCAAAGCGCAAGCAGACAAGGCTCGTGCCGAAGCGGTGAAAGCAGAGGAAGAAGTTGTGACGGTACGTGAAACACAACGTGCTGAGCGTCAAAAAGCAGTCGAGCTGGTTGCAGCTAAACAAACGGCAGAGAAAGAAGCCATTGCAATTACGGTTGCTGCGGATGCAGGTAAAAAAGCCGCTGCTGATGAAGCAGAAGCAGTACGTATTGCAGCAGAAGCAGATGCTGAAAAGATTCGCTTAAAAGCGAAAGGTGAGGCGGATGCAAAAATCCTACTTGCTCAAGCGTTGGAAAAACAATATCAGGTTGATGCGGAAGGTGCGCGTGCGGTGAATGAAGCAGCCAATACTCTTTCTGCTGAACAGGTTGAAATGCAAGTTCGCTTAGCTTTGCTTAAACACTTACCTGAGATCATTCGCGAAAGTGTTAAACCAATGGAGAATATTGATGATATCAAGATTTTACAGGTTAATGGTTTAAATGGTTTTGCAGGTGGCGGTACTGTCGGTAGCGATACGGTTGAAAATGGTCAAACCTCTTTATCTGATCAAGTGGTAAATAGTGCCCTACGCTACCGCTCACAAGCACCACTCATTGATAGCTTAATGAATGAACTTGGCTTACAAGGTGGTGATATTAATGGTTTAACGCAAGGGTTAAAACCTAAAGAGTAGACCAACAATCTTATGGCTAGAGAGCCGTAAGTCATTTCAAAAATCGGTTGTCTTGCAACCGATTTTTTATTTTTATAAAGTGAATCAGCACTTCTCGCTTCTGCAAAAATTCAAATGATGTTGATGTCATCATTCATTCACTTAGGCTTCTCATACTGCAAAATCCCCACCTCAGTAAATAAATGAGATGCCAATATGTCGCAGTTTATTCAAAGCCGTCGTCGTTTCTTAATTAATAGTGGAAAATTGGCTGTCGGTGTTGCATCTTTTTCAACCTTGGCTACCTGCGGCCTAAATGACAACAAAGCCCCAGCAATTATTCTTCCAGAGCATGCCAGACCCAAACTCCCGTCTGGTATTCAAATTGGTGATGTCCGCAATGGCAATGCAACCATTTGGGCACAATCAGATCGAGCTTCGAAACTACGTGTAGAATATGACTTTACTGATCGCTTTAAACAACCCAAAGTCGTATCAGGCCCAGTGGTAACCGCAGCCAGTGACTATACAGGGCGAGTGAACCTGACAGGTTTACCAAATGATCAGCATATTTTTTTGCGAGTTAGCTTTGAAGATGCGATACAAAATAATGCCTCCAGTGAAATCTATACTGGTAGCTTCCGCACCATGTCAACAGGCACCTCCCCTATTCGTTTTGTTTGGGGTGGCGATGTTGTAGGACAAGGTTGGGGTATTAACCCCGATATTGGAGGCATGAAAATCTGGGAAACGATGCGGCTACGTCAACCAGACTTTTTTATTCATAGTGGTGACACCATTTACGCAGATGGTCCGATCCAAAATACGGTGACTTTACAAGCAGGACAATCATTAAAGCCCGATGAGCTGCGCATCTGGAAAAATATTGTCACAGAAGAAGTCAGTAAAGTCGCTGAAAGCCTAAAAGAATTCCGTGGTCGCTATCGTTATAATTTTATGGATGAAAACTTACGGAAATTCGCTGCAGAAGTACCGCAAATTTGGCAATGGGATGACCATGAGGTTACCAATAACTGGTCTGCTACCAAAGATCTGAGCAAAAATAATGCTTATGCTGAAAAAGACATCAATACGCTGAGTTATCGTGGCAAGCAAGCATTTTTAGAATACTCTCCGATGCCATGGACAACTGAGGCATTCAGCGATCAGCGTATTTACCGTAAAATCAGTCATGGTCCATTACTAGATGTATTTGTACTCGATATGCGGTCGTATCGTGGAGGTAATAGTACCAATTTACAGGCCAGTCTAAATGCAGACACAGCCTTTCTCGGTGAAACTCAAGTCAACTGGCTGGTGGATGAATTGTCTAATTCAAAAGCCGTATGGAAAGGGATTGCTGCAGATATGCCGATTGGTTTAAATGTGCAAGATAATTTTGGCGTCGCTGACGGTATTGCTAAAACATGGGAAGCGATTGCAAATGGCAACAATGGCGCACCTCTCGGGCGTGAACTGGAAATTGCTGGCTTACTTCGTCGTATTAAGTCAGTAAAAAACATTATATGGCTAACAGCCGATGTTCATTATTGTGCCGCACATTATTATGATAATACCCGGGCTCAATTTACTGATTTTTCACCCTTCTGGGAGTTTGTAGCAGGTCCTTTAAATGCGGGTACTTTTGGTCCTAATCAAATGGATGCAACCTTTGGTGGACAAGTGATCTTTGAAAAAACTCCACCCGCAGGTAAAGCAAATCTCTCGCCTTTAGATGGGTACCAGTTCTTTGGTGAAGTGAATATTGATCCCCAAAGTAAAGCGTTAAAAGTTGAATTTTTTAATCTGGACGGTATTTCCCAATATACTCAAGAATTAACAGCGGTGTTGGGTTAAAGCTCAATCCTTAAAACAAAACTGAATAATAACCCAATAAAAAACCCCAATGTCTCCATTGGGGTTTTTTAAAGATTAAAATCTAACGTATTACGCTAAACCTTTCTCTTTTAAAACTTGCAACATAGTAGAACCAAGCTCAGCTGGGCTACGCGTGTAAGCCATTCCTGCACGTTCAAATGCAGCGAATTTCTCTTCAGCAGTACCTTGACCACCAGAAATGATCGCACCAGCGTGACCCATACGTTTACCTTTAGGTGCAGTTACACCCGCGATGTAACCGACTACAGGCTTAGTCACGTTAGATTTGATGAATTCAGCAGCTTCTTCTTCTGCTGTACCACCGATCTCACCGATCATGATGATTGCATCAGTATCTGGATCGTCTTGGAACAATTGAAGCGCTTCAATCTGGTTCATACCTGGGATTGGGTCACCACCAATACCGATACAAGTAGACTGACCTAAACCAAGCTTAGTTGTTTGAGCAACAGCTTCATAAGTCAATGTACCTGAACGTGAAATGATACCAATACGACCTGGTTGGTGGATGTGACCAGGCATAATACCGATCTTACATTCACCTGGAGTGATCACGCCTGGGCAGTTAGGACCAACTAAACGAGTACCGTTACCGTTAGTTTCTAAGTAGCGTTTAGCTTTAAGCATGTCGATAGTTGGAACACCTTCAGTGATCACAACGATCAGGCCAACACCTGAATCAACCGCTTCAACGATTGAGTCTAAAACGAATGGAGCTGGTACATAGATAACAGATGCATCTGCATTTGTTTCACGTACCGCTTCTTTCATTGTGTTGAATACTGGTAGGTCAAGGTGAGTTGTACCACCTTTACCTGGAGTAACACCACCAACAACTTTTGTACCGTAGTCTAAAGCTTGTGCAGAGTGGAAAGTACCGTTTTTACCAGTAAAACCTTGTACCAATACTTTAGTGTCTTTATTAATTAATACGCTCATGATTGATACTCCTTACGCTTTAACTGCAGCTACAACTTTTTCTGCGGCATCAGATAAACCGTTCGCAGAAATTAATTTCAAACCTGATTCATCAAGTAATTTAGCACCTAACTCAGCGTTGTTACCTTCTAAACGAACAACAACTGGTACAGTTACATTTACTTCTTGAACCGCTGCAATAATTGCTTCAGCAATCATGTCACAACGTACGATACCACCGAAGATGTTGATTAAAACACCTTGAACAGAAGTATCAGCAAGGATGATTTTGAACGCTTCGATTACGCGCTCTTTCGTTGCACCGCCACCAACATCAAGGAAGTTTGCAGGCTGACCACCATAAAGTTTGATGATGTCCATCGTTGCCATTGCAAGACCAGCACCGTTAACCATACAACCGATGTTACCTTCTAAAGCAACATAGTTAAGATCAAATTCAGATGCTTTCAATTCACGCTCATTCTCTTGAGACTTATCACGTAAAGCAGCAACTTTAGGTAAACGGTAAAGCGCGTTAGAGTCGATACCTACTTTCGCATCTACACATAAAATATCGCCATTTTCACGAACTGAAAGTGGGTTAATTTCGAATAATGCAAAGTCATTTTCAACAAATGCTTGGTAAGCAGCAGCCATAATTTTTACAAATTGGCTGATTTGCTTGTCTTTCAAACCTAAAGCAAACGCAACTTCACGTGCTTGGAATGGTTGTAAGCCAACTAATGGATCAACTTCAACTTTGATAATTTTTTCAGGCGTTTCTTCTGCAACTTTCTCGATTTCTACACCACCTTCGGTAGAAGCCATGAAAGTAATACGACGGCTAGAACGGTCTACAACCGCGCCCAAGTAAAGCTCACGCTCAACTGGATAAACGTCTTCAGCAACGATAATGCTGTTAACTGGTTGACCGTTTGCATCTGTTTGATACGTTACAAGACGAGTACCAATGATATTGTTTGCAAATTCGATAACATCTTCTTTAGATTTTGCAACTTTAACGCCACCAGCCTTACCACGACCACCAGCATGAACTTGCGCTTTCATTACAGCGAATTTACCACCAAGCTGTTCAAATGCAGCAACTGCTTCGTCTGCATTTGTTGCCAAGATACCTTCTTGTACTGGCATGCCATATTCTTTCAATAACGCTTTAGCTTGATACTCATGTAAGTTCATTTAGTTACCTACTATGTTGTTTGTAGTGATACAGCCTTGATCTTCTTAAAATCAGACTGCTACATATTGAATCAATGCTTGTCTAAATAAGACAATCATCATCATTCAAAAAAAGTGTGGCGAACCACACTTTATATTTATTTACGCTTACGTTGAATCGCGTGGATTGCACGACCGTCAACAGAAAGCGCTGCTTCATGTACAACTTCAGAGAAAGTCGGGTGACCGAAAGTCATCAATTGTAAATCTTCAACAGAAGAAACAAATTCAAGCGCGATCATACCTTGGTGTACGATATCAGATGCATTAGGACCCACAACGTGCATACCTAAAAGACGATCTGTTTTCGCATCAGCAACGAACTTCACAAAACCTGCAGTATCACCAGCAGCCAACGCACGACCATTCACCGCAAACGGGAATTGACCTGCTTTAACTTCGTGACCTTTTTCAGCTGCTTGTTCTTCAGTTAAACCAACCC
Organism: Acinetobacter sp. Ac_3412; assembly: GCF_013072675.1. Taxonomy (NCBI): domain Bacteria; kingdom Pseudomonadati; phylum Pseudomonadota; class Gammaproteobacteria; order Moraxellales; family Moraxellaceae; genus Acinetobacter; species Acinetobacter sp. Ac_3412. Next base: position 14,865 of record NZ_LXUJ01000012.1, read on the forward strand.
AAGCTGCTTCTGGATGCGTGTAGATAACGCTGATGATTGTGTCGTAGTTCACTTGAGCAGCATGACCGTGAATACGTTCAACTGCCATTACGCCTTCTTCCATTGCTTTATGTGCAAGCATTGGACCGCGTACCAAGTCACCAATCGCATAAACACCTTCAACAGATGTTTGGCACTGATCATTTACATCAACCAAACCACGTTCAGTCAATTTAATGCCAGAATCTTCAGCCAATAAACCTTCTGCATAGGCTTTACGGCCTACACAAACAATAAGCTTGTCAAAAACTTGTTCTTTGTCTTCGCCAGCTTGGTTGTATTTAACCGTTACTTCTTGACCATTGGTTTCAGCGCCAGAAACTTTCGCACCAATACGGATATCCAAACCTTGTTTCTTCAAGATTTTTTGATATTCCTTCGCCAATGCTTTATCAGCCATTGGTAAGAATGCATCTAATGCTTCAAACACAACAACTTCTGATCCAAGACGACGCCATACAGAGCCAAGTTCTAGACCGATAACACCAGCACCAATTACACCAAGACGCTTAGGAACTTCTGAGAATTTCAATGCGCCAGTCGAATCAACAATTAAGTCTTCATCAACAGGTGCGACTGGAATATTTACAGGTACAGAACCGGTCGCAAGAATTACGTACTTTGGTTCTAAAACTTGTACTTCACCTTCAAAAGGTGTGAATTCTACTTTTTTATCTGCAAGTAATTTACCAGTACCTTGTAACCACTCGATACCATTACCTTTTAGTAATTGAGCCACACCACCCGTCAATTGATCAACAACTTTGTCTTTACGTGCCAACAAAGTGTCTAAATCAAATTTAACTTCACCCGTCGTAATACCGTGTTCAGCAAGTTCGTGAACAGTTGCTTCGTAACGGTGAGAAGAGTCAAGCAATGCTTTAGAAGGGATACAACCAACGTTTAAACAGGTACCACCTAAAGATGGCTTACCATTGTGAATACGTTTTTCGATACAAGCGACTTTGAAACCAAGTTGAGCTGCACGAATCGCCGCTTCATAACCACCAGGTCCACCGCCAATGACAACAAGATCAAACTGTTGAGACATTTTTCTATTCCTTAAATCTCCCCCTAACCCCCTCTTTGCAAAGAGGGGAAATACCGTGACTGGTAGTCCCCCTTTATCAAAGGGGGTTTTAGGGGGATTTAAATATGTTAAAGATCAAGAATGAGTTTAGCTGGCTCTTCTAACAATTCTTTGATTGTTACCAAGAAACCTACAGCTTCTTTACCATCGATTAAACGGTGGTCATAAGAAAGCGCTAAGTACATCATTGGCAAGATTTCAACTTGACCATTTACCGCCATAGGACGCTCTTGGATTTTATGCATACCCAAGATCGCTGTTTGCGGCGTATTCAAAATTGGCGTAGATAATAATGAACCGAAAGTACCACCATTGGTAATCGTGAACGTACCGCCAGTCATGTCTTCGATACCTAATTTACCATCACGTGCTTTGAAAGCGTAATCACGGATACCGTTTTCCACTTCTGCATAGTTCATACGGTCAGTATCACGAAGGACTGGTACAACTAAGCCACGCTCACTCGATACAGCAACACCGATGTCATAGAAACCGTGATAAACAATATCATCACCATCAATAGAACCGTTCACTGCTGGGTAGCGTTTTAATGCTTCAGTTGCTGCTTTAACAAAGAAAGACATAAAGCCTAAACGCGCACCATGACGTTTTTCGAAAGCATCTTTATATTGCTTACGCATTTCCATGATTGGCTTCATGTTAACTTCGTTAAACGTTGTTAACATTGCAGTTTGTTGTGTCGCAGCCAATAAACGCTCAGCAACACGCTTACGTAAACGTGTCATTGGAACACGTTTCTCGATACGCTCGCCTACAGCAACGCTTAATGGTTGAACTGATGCAGCAGGTTTAGCTTGATGGCTAGCAACATCTTCTTTAGTGATGCGACCACCACGGCCTGTACCTTGTACGTCAGCAGCATTGATACCAGTTTCAGATAATGCTTTACGAACCGCAGGCGCTTGGTTTGAATCAACAGCTTGAGTTGATGCAGCCGCAGGCGCAGATGCAGCAGGAGCCGCCGCGGCTGGAGCAGCAACTTCAGGAGCAGCTGCAGCAACAGCACCAGCTTCGAATTGAGCAATCACTTCGTCAGAAAGAACTGTATCGCCTTCACCTTTGATGATTGCAACTAAGCTACCATCAGCTGGAGCAACCACTTCTAAAACAACTTTATCGGTTTCAATGTCACAGATCACTTCATCACGTGACACAGGTTCACCTACTTTCTTGTGCCAAGTTGCGATCGTACCGTCAGCAACTGACTCTGGAAATACCGGTGCTTTAATTTCGGTTGCCATTATTTAGAATCTCCTGATTGTTCAACTTCAATCGCAAGTGCGTCATTGATAAGCTGAGCTTGTTGTTTTGCATGCAAGTATGGCGAGCCACAAGCAGGTGCGGCAGATGCTTCACGACCAGCATAGCTAATACGGATTTGTTTACCAGATTTAAGAACATCTTCATACAAACGAGGAACGATGAACAACCAAGCGCCTTGGTTCTTCGGCTCTTCTTGTGTCCAAACAAGTTCTTGAATGTTTGGATAAGCTGCCATGACTTCAGCTAAGCGTTGTTCTGGGTATGGATATAACTGCTCAATACGAACAATCGCGATATGGTTTAAACCAAGCTCACGACGTTTTTCGAGTAAATCGTAATAAACCTTACCGCCACAAAGCACTAAGCGAGTTACGTCAGCTTTGTTGATTTGATCAATTTCATCGATCACAGTTTGGAATGAACCGTTTGCTAATTCATCTAAAGTTGAAGTCGCAAGTTTATGACGCAATAACGATTTTGGCGACATCACGATCATTGGCTTACGAATCGGACGAACTGCCTGACGACGTAATGCATGGAAAATCTGTGCTGGTGTCGTAGGTGTCATCACTTGCATGTTGTCTTCAGCACATAGCTGTAAGAAACGCTCTAAACGTGCAGATGAATGCTCTGGACCTTGGCCTTCATAACCGTGTGGTAACAACATGGTTAGACCACAAACACGCTCCCACTTGGTTTCACCCGAAGCGATAAACTGGTCAATTACAACTTGTGCACAGTTAGCGAAGTCACCAAATTGAGCTTCCCAAACGATCAAGCTTTTTGGCAATGTCGTTGAATAACCGTATTCAAATGCAAGTACTGCTTCTTCTGACAGTAAAGAGTCATAAACCGCAGTACGTGGCTGATTTTCTTTGATATGGCAAAGTGGGATATAAACAGAACCATCAACTTGGTTATGTAATTTGGCGTGACGGTGCGAGAATGTACCACGACCCACGTCTTCACCAGTAATACGAACCAAGAAACCATCATCAAGTAAAGTCGCATACGCTAAAGTTTCTGCAGCACCCCAGTTGAGTGGCATTTCACCTGTTTGCATTTTCACGCGATCATCAATGACTTTTTGAACTTGACGCTGTAATACAAAACCTTCTGGCAATGTATTCATTTTCAAACCAAGTTCTTTCAAACGATCAATGCTGAACGTTGTATCCCAAAGATCGGTGTATTCATGGCCCAAATAAGGTGTCCAATCGACGAACATCTTTTTATTTGGTTCACGAACTAAAGCATTAGCAACGTGGTTTCCTGCTTCTAAATCAGAACGGTAGCCTTCAACCATGGCATCAGCACTTGAACGATCAAGTACTTTCTCTTGAACCAATTGATCTGCATACAAGGTACGCGTAGTCGCTTTCTTGTTGATCACTTGATACATCAATGGTTGAGTTGCAGATGGTTCATCTGCCTCGTTATGACCACGACGACGGTAGCAGAACAAGTCTAAGATCACATCTTTACGGAACTCATGACGGAAGTCATGGGCAATTTGAGTCGCAAAAATAACAGCTTCAGGATCATCACCATTCACATGGAAAATTGGCGACTGAATCATTTTTGCAACATCAGTACAGTATTCGGTAGAACGTGTATCGCGTGGATCAGAAGTCGTGAAGCCCACTTGGTTATTAATCACGATATGAACGGTACCGCCCACTGTGTAACCACGTGTTTGTGACATTTGGAAGGTTTCTTGGTTTACACCTTGACCTGCAAATGCAGCATCACCATGTACAATCACAGGAAGTACATCATCACCGCCAATGTCTTTACGACGAACTTGACGTGCACGTACTGAACCTTCAACCACAGGACCAACGATTTCTAAGTGGGATGGGTTAAATGCCAATGCTAAGTGAACTTCGCCACCTGGAGTCATGACGTTTGAAGAGAAGCCTTGATGATACTTAACGTCACCAGAACCTTTTTTATGTAGGCTCTTGCCTTCGAACTCACCAAACAGATCAGCTGGGTTTTTCCCCATGATGTTGACAAGAAGGTTGAGACGGCCACGGTGTGGCATACCAATCACAACTTCTTTACAACCGACACTACCTGCACGTTGAATGATTTCGTTCATCATTGGAATAAAAGACTCACCGCCTTCCACACCGAAACGTTTTGCACCAACGAATTTGTTACCAAGATACTTCTCTAGGCCTTCAGCAGCAGTTAAACGCTCCAAGAAACCTTTTTTCTGATCATTGGTATAATTGAATTTACCGCGAACACCTTCCAAACGCTGTTGAATCCAACGCTTTTCTTTAGTGTCAACGATATGCATGTATTCTGCACCAATTGAACCGCAGTAAGTTGCTTCCATGGCATCAACCATTTCAGACAATGTTGCTTCTGCTTTACCAATTGCGAGGTTGCCTGTATTAAATACAGTATCGAGATCAGACTTAGTTAAACCGTGTGCAGATAAATCGAGGTCAGGAACGTCTTCGCGTTTCGCAAGACCTAATGGATCGAGTTTAGCTTTTTGATGACCACGGTTACGGTAAGCAGCGATGAGTTGTAATACACCAATTTGACGACGCTCATGTTCTGTACTTACAGTGCTTTGTACGACAGGTTGAACTCGGCTTGCATTACGTCCCAAAAGGAGGAATTGCTCGCGCACACTGCCGTGTGGTTGATCACCTTTAGGGTATTTATCGAAATATTCACGCCAATCCTCTGACACTGAGGTTGGAGAAGTTAGGTACTGCTCGTATAGCTCTTCAATATACGCTGCACTATCAGCGGAAAGTTCAGTGTCAAGACGCGATGCGTCAGCAACTTCTTGCATTTTTGGACCCATTTCCTATTGCAAAAAATAATACAGGCTGCCTTTTAAGCACACCCATGATTCATAGTGTCAAATTGGTAAACACGACACTACTACTCAAGATCATCCAACCTTGAGACATTATTACTACACATCAGGAGTATTCCCTTTGATGTAACAAATGAGCTACGCACCTTCAATTCAAGGCACATAACTCATTTTTCATACTCGATGAAATCGAGCAATTTTTTGCAAATCATTTTAGAAAAATTAACTGGATTTTTAACTTTTCTAAATTGACTTTTTCCATGAAATCTGTACAAATCTCTAAGGCATTATCGATCGATAACATCCAGAATCTGTTTATTTTTTGATTTCATTTGTGGCAGAAATCCTATCATGTTCTCAAGCAGGGATTGATTTTTTTGACACATACCATCTATAAAGCAGCGAAATACACACATCAAATTATATTCTAATATACCGCCCTTTTGATAAAAGTTGCACTCCAATCGATCAAAAATAAACATTCTCTACAAATCTTGCACAAACCTTATTCAGTTTGATGAAAAATAAATCAATATATTTATCATATCGATTCCCATGATTTGGTTTAACAGCAAAATCTATAAATATTTAAGGCCTCATTTCTAAAATTCAAGCCCAACTTTTGCAAATAGATATTTTTTAAGCAGTCAGGAATTACAGCAACCATAAAAAAAGAAGCCCCTTTCGGAGCTTCTCTTTTTTACGCTAGAAAAAGCAGATTAACCCGCTTGATCCAACAGCATATTACGAATGTGACCAATAGCCTTTGTCGGGTTCAAACCTTTAGGACATACTGATACACAGTTCATGATCCCTTTACAGCGGAACAAAGAGAATGGATCGTCTAAACGAGCCAAACGTTCTTGTGTTGCCGTATCACGAGAGTCAATGATGAAGCGGTATGCATTTAACAATGCAGACGGCCCAAGGAACTTATCAGGGTTCCACCAGAATGATGGGCATGACGTTGAACAACATGCACAAAGAATACATTCATATAGACCATCTAAGTGTTCACGTTCTGCTTGAGACTGTAAACGCTCTTTTGCCGGTGCTGGCTGATTATTAATCAAGAATGGTTGGATCTTGTCATATTGATCATAGAACTGGTTCATGTCTACAACCAAGTCTTTTACCACTGGTAAACCAGGTAAAGGACGGATCACAATCTTCTCTGGTAAATCGTTCAAGTTCCACAAGCACGCTAAACCATTTTTACCATTGATGTTCACACCATCCGAACCACAAATACCTTCACGGCAAGAGCGACGGAATGTTAATGACTCATCTTGCACTTTCAACGCAAGTAACGCATCAAGCAACATACGATGCTTATCGGTTAACTCAAGTTTGAAAGTTTGCATGTACGGCGCTTTATCCTTATCAGGATCATAGCGGTAGATTTCGAATGTACGAGTGCCTCTACTCATCTTTGTTCTCCCGATTAGAATGTACGTGGTTTAGGTTCAATTGCTTCAACCGTTAATGGGCTGAAACGTACCGGCTTATATTCAAGACGGTTATCTGATGAATACCATAAAGTATGCTTCATCCACTCATCATCACGGCGACCGTAAGAATAAGTTGGGTGATCAGGTGCTAACTCATAGTCAACAACTGTATGCGCACCACGACATTCTTTACGTGCAGCAGCAGAAATCAGAGTCGCTTTCGCAACTTCATACAAGTTTTCAACTTCTAACGCTTCAACACGCGCAGTGTTAAATACTTTAGATTTGTCTTTCAAATGAATGTTACGAACACGCGGCTCAATCGCAAGAATTTCTTTTACGCCCTTATCAAGCAATGCTTGAGTACGGAATACACCGGCGTGATCTTGTACGATGTCACGGATTGCATCAGCAACTTCCTGTGCGTTTTCACCCGTTGTTGAATCATCAAGCTTACGGATACGCGCTAAAGTGTTCACCAAGACATCAGTTGGAAGCGGTGCATAATCATCGCCATGATGTTTAGTTACATAGTCAATGATGTGCTCGCCCGCTGCTTTACCGAATACCACAAGGTCAAGCAATGAGTTGGTACCTAAACGGTTTGCACCATGTACTGATACGCAAGAACATTCACCAATTGCATAGAACCCTTTCACAGGTTTTACGTAATCACGAGTACCGACATAATGATACTCTTTAGTGTCTTTGTTGTAGCTTGCAGAGAATTCACCTTCTTCTACACCATGTGGTACAACCACTTGGCCATGAATATTGGTCGGAATACCACCCATTTGATAATGGATTGTTGGTACCACTGGAATTGGCTCTTTAGTACAGTCAACGTTTGCAAACTTCTTACCAATCTCAAATACAGACGGAAGACGTTTCATAATCGTTTCAGCGCCTAAGTGAGTCATATCCAATAAGATATAATCCGCTTTAGGGCCACAACCACGACCTTCTTTAATTTCTTGGTCCATAGAACGTGATACGAAGTCACGTGGCGCCAAGTCTTTTAAAGTTGGTGCATAACGTTCCATGAATGGTTCGCCGTCTTTGTTACGAAGGATACCACCTTCGCCACGACAACCTTCAGTCAACAATACGCCTGCGCCAGCAACACCCGTTGGGTGGAATTGCCAGAATTCCATATCTTGCAATGGAATACCTGCACGAGCAGCCATACCAAGACCGTCACCAGTATTGATATAAGCATTGGTTGATGCGCGATAAACACGACCCGCACCACCTGTAGCGAATAAGGTTGCTTTGGCTTGGAATACAGCAATGTTACCTGTTTCTTGGTCAATCGCCGTTACACCAAGTACATCACCTTCTTCGTTACGGATTAAATCTAATGCAATCCATTCAACGTAGAACTGAGTACCCATTTTCACGTTGCTTTGATACAAGGTATGCAATAACGCATGACCTGTACGGTCAGCAGCAGCACACGCACGTGGAACTGCTTTTTCACCATAGTTTGCAGAGTGACCACCAAATGGACGCTGATAGATCGTACCATCTTCATTACGGTCAAACGGCATACCCAAGTGTTCAAGCTCATACACAACTTTTGGCGCTTCACGTGTCATGAACTCGATTGCGTCCTGATCGCCTAACCAGTCAGAACCTTTCACCGTGTCATAGAAGTGATAATGCCAATTATCTTCTTGCATGTTACCTAACGAGGCACCAATACCACCTTGAGCGGCAACTGTATGCGAACGTGTTGGGAATACTTTGGTCAATACAGCAACTTTTAAACCCGCTTGAGCAAGTTGGTAAGCAGCACGCATACCAGAACCACCACCACCAACGATAACTGCGTCGAAAGTGAGGTTTTGAATATTTGAATAATCTTCTTTAGGGTTAATTGCGCCCATGATCTCTTCCTATCAATTTGCCCAGAAAATCTGGATACCCCAGATTGCGTACACGAACACTGAAATAATGACAGCAGAAGTGAGTACAAGGCGTAAACCTGAAGCTGAAGGGCCCATTTGACGAGTCGTTACATAATCAGTAAAGACTTGCCACATACCAATCCAAGCGTGTGCAACCAGCGATAACACTGCTAATAAAGAGAAAATCTTCATTGGCAAAGTCAGCATAAAGCCAGCCCACTGTTCATAACCAAATCCGCTATTGCAAAGGATCCAGCCAAACAACACTACAGTGTATGCAGCTAACACTACAGCACTGACACGTTGGATATACCAGTCGCGAGAACCTGAACCTGTTAAACCTGTAGCACTTTTCATCAGAACATAATCCATACGAATGCTGCGACAATACCAACCGCAGACAAGATCAATGAAACTGTAGCAGCGATACGACCGCTTTGAAGTTCTTCAGCAAAACCGAGGTCAGCAAGTAAATGCTTCACACCTGCAATAAAGTGAAAAATCAAGCCAGCTACAAATACCCATACGATGAAACGTACAATGATATTTCCGAAAACGACATTTTTAACGTAGTCAAATCCTTCTGGTGAAGATAAAGATTTATCCAAAATCCATAAAAGAACTGCGACTAATAAGAATACGATTACACCTGATAGACGGTGTAGAATTGATGCAATAGCCACGGGTGAGCGTAAATTTACCGCTAACACCTGACCCATGGACAAATTGACAGGTCTGTTGCTTTTCACAGCGGGCATCCTGTAGGTAGAAACTCCATCCGGAGTTTGTTTGAATTAATTCAAAGGAAAGCTGGCATTGTTAGGCAAGCACAGCACATGCCTAACCTATAAACGACATCGAATTATAAAACGTGAAATATCAAAATACAAACAATCAACTTTCGCTTTAGTCGAAAAAAACTTTAAATAAGAATCATTCACACGCATAATAGCGGCGATTAATGCATCAAGTTTAAGCAAAAACAACTATCTGATTGTTTTGTAATGATAAAAATAAAATACTATTTTTTATAGATACTTTTTAATTTTATAAATTCTTTTCTTCATATTTCACAAAAAATGCCCTTTTCAGCGTCAAAGCAGCGCAATTTTTCAACCTTTATATATAGCCCCAAATAATACTGCTCATTTATATATTAAATATAATTAATTAATAATCTATTTTTAAGATTCCTTTTGCCAAATTCAATGAGTCATTTTTTAGGCAATTAATCGCACCAAAATGCACCAATAATGAATTTACCTAGAGCGCTTTTGATTGCTTTTTGAATGAACAGTTCACGGCAAAGTATGGCCGTTATAGGGCTTGCAGACGGGATAAGTATTTATTTTATAAGCAGCAACATCTGACCCAAATAAAAATTTACTTACAATTGGACTGATGCTTCATTTTTTTTATGCACCTGAAACTTGATTTGACATATTATACTCGACCGGTGCTGTGATTTTACTCAGTTTTTTCTTCGATACTGAATGACTAATTGACTGTAGCAACGTCATTTTTTATCCCTAAGTATAATTGACAAAATTTTAGTAACCACTAATCTTATAGCAAATTTTGACACCGTCTGATTCGCACATGACAAGATTAGTATTTCGAGTCAGATAATCATTCACCAGGACAGGAGATCTATTGAATGTCTGCAGCAACTGGCAAAAAAGCCGTATTACAGCTTGATGGCAAAGAAATTGAATTACCAATTTACAGCGGCACATTAGGCCCAGATGTAATTGACGTTAAAGATGTATTGGCATCAGGTCACTTTACTTTCGATCCTGGTTTTATGGCGACAGCGGCTTGCGAATCTAAGATCACATTCATTGATGGTGACAAAGGTGTGTTATTACACCGTGGCTATCCAATTGATCAATTAGCGACTCAAGCAGACTACTTAGAAACTTGCTACTTACTACTTAATGGCGAGCTTCCAAATGCTGAACAGAAAGCAGAATTTGATGCGAAAGTACGTAACCATACGATGGTTCACGATCAAGTAAGCCGCTTCTTCAATGGTTTCCGTCGTGACGCTCACCCTATGGCAATCATGGTTGGTGTTGTTGGTGCATTATCTGCGTTCTATCACAACGGTTTAGACATCGAAGATGTTAACCACCGTGAAATTACTGCAATTCGTTTAATCGCGAAAATCCCTACACTTGCAGCGTGGAGCTACAAGTACACTGTAGGTCAACCATTCATTTACCCACGTAATGACCTTGGTTATGCAGAAAACTTCTTACACATGATGTTTGCTACGCCTGCTGACCGTGATTACAAAGTAAATCCTGTTCTTGCTCGTGCAATGGATCGTATCTTCACGCTTCATGCTGACCACGAACAAAATGCGTCTACGTCTACCGTTCGTCTTGCTGGTTCTACTGGTGCGAATCCATATGCATGTATCTCTGCGGGTATCTCTGCACTTTGGGGACCTGCTCACGGCGGTGCAAACGAAGCTGTACTTAAAATGCTAGATGAAATTGGTAGCGTAGAAAACGTTGCTGAATTCATGGAAAAAGTAAAACGTAAAGAAGTTAAACTCATGGGCTTCGGTCATCGTGTTTATAAAAACTTCGATCCACGTGCGAAAGTCATGAAAGAAACATGTGACGAAGTTCTTGCTGCATTAGGCATCAACGATCCACAATTGCAACTTGCAATGGAACTTGAGCGTATTGCACTGAACGACCCGTACTTCGTTGAGCGTAAGCTTTACCCGAACGTAGACTTCTACTCAGGTATCATCTTAAAAGCGATTGGTATCCCAACAGGTATGTTTACGGTGATCTTCGCGCTTGCACGTACAGTTGGTTGGATCAGCCACTGGTTAGAAATGCACAGCGGTCCTTACAAGATCGGTCGTCCACGTCAGCTTTACACAGGCTCGACGCAGCGCGACATCAAACGTTAATTTCGATTAGCGTTAATAAAAAAAGGATGCTTCTGCATCCTTTTTTTTATTTTTATCGGTTATGCTCAAAAAAGAAAACCTAAACAACATTCATTTTGCAGAATTAATTATATCGAGCCAATGATCAAAAAAACCGCTGTTTTGATGCAAGTCACACTGCCCGTCTTTCAAATAACAATTGCGTCTTTTGCGTTGTTTTTATTGATGATCATACTGACTTGGCTCTTACTGGTTTACTTTAGTTATGATTTAAGCCTGTACTATCTTTATCAATTCCTGCCTTTCTTCGCCCAACTGCTTAGTATTGCTTTGATGTTTGCTTTATTGATACCGACGCTTTACCTGTATAACCAGCTTTATCAAAAATACTTTAGACGTCCCATCACCTTTAAGTTATATCAGCAAGGCATGGCACTGGAAGATTCCAAGCAAGCTACTTTTTTCTCTTGGCAAGATTTGATTCAGATACAACTTCAACAACGACAAACTCAAATCCATAGTTTTAATCTCTTAAGCACAAGCAAACCCTATCGACAGTATTTTTATTTTAACTCATGGATGTGGCCTGCCACCTTAACCCAGCAACATTGTGAGTTTTTACCATTCTGGAAAAAACTGGAAGCACTGGCAAAACAGCAACAGTTGCAACGGATCAGCAACGCAAGTACCCACAAGAAAACCCATATTGATATCATTAGCATAATTGCAAATCAACAGGCGCTAGACACTTTTCAACGAAAACAGAGATGGTCAGCTATCGGATTAACGCTTGGTATTTTAGTCAGCTTTAGCCTTTTTATGAGCTACTTACTCTGGCGTGAATTTGATGATGGCAGCATTGATCTGCCTCATCAACAAACCCAGTCAATCTCCGGCACAAATTTCGAAACATTTCAGAATCAGGTCTATATTTTTAAACAAGGTCAAGGTACTTTTTTAGTTCCCCAAGTAAAGGCTAATCAATTTACAGGTTTAGCTCTGAGTAATCTCCCTAATCGTGCAGATGAGCTGTATAGCAATGTCGGTAAAACACCGCAACAGGTTTACTGGCAAGACCACATCTTGTCTCAATTAAATCCTGCGCAAACACGCTATTTAGGTAATGATTTCACCAAAGATCATCAACAGGTTTACTTTCGCGATATAGGTTTAACCAACGCGAATGCCGCTCATTTCTCGACAATATTACATCCAAGATTCAATACACTTAGCTATTTTTACGCCAAAGATGATCAACAGGTCTATTACAAAACAAAAGCATTAACAGATTTAGATCCACAACAGAGCCAAGCATTTCCAAATAGTAGTCAATATATCCACGATCACCGCTATGTTTATTATCAAGACAAAAAGCTGGGCAAGTTAAATGCGCAACAGACGCAAATTTTTAGTAGAAGTAACCGTTTTAGTCAGAACTTAAATCTAGCAACAGACGGTCGATCTTTTTATTTAAATGAACATCCATTACCACATATTGCTGAGCACAAGTTTTGGGGAACAACACCTGTTGATTTATCACACCTGCAACTCATTGGTAGCCAAAGCAGTGAGCCCTATACAGGAAATTTCAGTTATATTTTTACAGATCAGCAAAACATTTATATCTATGATGAATTTTATCAACGATTAAAAGTGCTCTATCGATTTCCTCAACCAATGCAGTTGCAGGTTCTGGAGGATCGGCGCTTTAGTGATGGAAAAAATATGTACACCATCACTGAAAAGATCTACCGATCTAAAGGACGCTCTTCAGGAACGACCACACATGGTTTTAAAATAAGCCTGATTCGTGAACAAGATCAACAGATCATGGCACAATATTTTGCTCGCAACCCTAGCGCTTTAAAACTATCCAACCTGTTTCATAACCGGGAGATCAACAGATCTCAGAATTAACAAGATCAGCTGGATGTTGATCAACACCCTTCATAATCGACAAGATTACCTACAACATGTGATTGCTTAAATCTCATCTTCTTCTAGCTCTAATGCACGCAATAAGGTATTGCTGATGCCATCCGCACGCAACCAAGCCAATTCATAGCTGGCCTTCGCCAGAGCCAGTACACGACGTTCAAACTCATCCCAGATCGGTTTAACCTGAGCATCGCTAATTCCCAGCCCACTATCATGTGCCAAGTGTTTGTTTTTTTCACAAATCTTCAAAGCATGATAAAGCTTACGTCCTTTACTGGCACTTTCTAATACGCGTGTACGCTTGTTCTGAATAAAGCCTTCAATATGCGGTAAATTTGCATGAGGCAACAAGGGCACCAAAATTTGATCCAGTTGCGCATCTAAACGCTTCCACACCATCAAACGCTGCTCTGCAGTATAGGTATTCCACTGAATCACTTCATGATTAAAACGGCGACAGCCACGGCAAACCAGATCACCAAATACCGTTGAACAACGCCCTGCACATGGGGTCAATGATGGGATTCGACGATCATTACTCAAAACCAACTCCTCTAAAACCATATTTATTTTATGGTTTTCTCGCTTATTTTCAGATTTCGCGCTAAAATGTGCGCCTCATTTTTCTATCTTAATACATTTGGAGTTATCCATGAACGCTACTGTAGAACAGCTTGCACCTGTAGAACAGCAAGCGACCAATAATTGGGTTGTTGCGGCACTATATCAATTTAAAGAAGTTTCAGATGCAGCAGATCTGCAACAACGTCTTTTGGACTTAGTGAATAGCATCAATTTATGTGGAACTCTGATTGTAGCGTCTGAAGGAATTAACGGAACTGTTGCTGGTGACCGTGCCGCGATTGATGCAGTTCATCAATTCCTTCTCAACGAAGGTTTTAACGCAATGGAATATAAAGAGTCTGAAAGCTCTGAAAAGCCATTCCGTAAAATGAAAATTAAACTTAAAAATGAAATTGTAACTTTAGGTGTAGAAGTCAAGCCACGTGATTTAGTTGGCCACTATCTTGATCCTAAAGAATGGAATGATCTGATTAGTCGTGATGATGTAATCTTGATCGATACCCGTAATGATTATGAATACAAAGCGGGTACATTCAAGGGTGCAATTGATCCTAAAACAGAATCCTTCCGTGAATTCCCTGAATACGTAAAACAGAATCTTGAACAGCACAAAGACAAAAAAATTGCGATGTTCTGTACTGGTGGTATTCGTTGTGAAAAATCAACCTCTCTCCTGCTTCAAGAAGGTTTCAATGAGGTTTATCACCTGAAAGGCGGTATTCTTAAATATCTAGAAGAAACACCTGCTGAAGAAAGCATGTGGGAAGGTGAATGTTTCGTTTTTGATGGCCGTACTGCTGTTACCCATGGTGTTGAAGAAGGTGAAAACATCAAATGTCATGCTTGCGGTTGGCCATTGACCAAAGTTGAAGCTGAACTGCCAAGCTATGAACATGGCGTATCTTGTGTGTACTGTATTGATAAAACCACAGACAAACAAAAAGCAGGCTTCCGTATGCGTCAGTCACAGATTGCTGCTGCAAAACGCAAACGTCTATAAGCTTAATCAGTCAATGAAAGCCATAGTTAAACTATGGCTTTTTTATTGTGTTGATAAAAATCATGTAACGATTCAACCCTTGAGCATTACCCTGCACCTCTCTATGCTAAAAACAATAATCAAATGAACTATATAAGGGCATTATGGGACTTGAAGATTGGGTCTTATCGATCATGGAAAAACTTGGGTATTTAGGTATCGCATTTTTAATGTTCCTAGATAATATCTTCCCGCCTATTCCCTCAGAAATCATTATGCCATCGGCTGGCTATACCGCTTCAAAAGGTGAACTCACCCTGATCGGTGTCATTATTGCAGGAAGTGCTGGTTCAATTTTAGCTGCGATGTTGTTCTATTGGATCGGTCGAAAAGTACCACAACAACGACTGTTTCAGTTTATCGAACGTTATGGCAAATATTTACGCATTCAGGTTACTGATCTGGACAAAGCACTAACATGGTTTAACAAACATGGGCATCGCATTGTTTTCTTTGGACGAATGATTCCTGCAGTTCGTTCCTTGATTAGTATTCCCGCAGGGATCAGCCGAATGCCTTTTAGTAAATTCATGCTCTACAGTAGTGCTGGAACACTGATTTGGACCAGTTTCCTTGCCTATCTGGGCTATCATTTTAGTGAAAATCAGACACTCATGCTGGCGATTCTTCAACGCATCAGCTATCTGATCTTCGCCCTAATTGCCTTATATATCATCTGGTGGGCAATTAAAAAGTTTTACCGATCTAAATCAAACCATAACCAATAACACTAACAAAACTTAGACCTGAGATGAAACTGCGTTAAATCCCAGTTGGCTTTTATGCATTTCATCCCTTAACCAGTCTCTCAGCAATCGTTTACGAATATCCGCTTCAAAAGGCTGGGCAGACAATAAATGATAGGCCGAACCATCTGCATAAGTCGTGGTAAGTGGTTCCAGCATCTGATATTCCATTTCTCGTTCAACCATATAGGCTGAAACCACTGTTGCACCTAAACCCGCCAAGCAAGCCTCAATACAGAGATAAAAATGCTCAAGCGAAGATCGTTTTAAATCACTGAGTTGTGCTAGATGCCGACGTTTAAACTGTTGCCATAGCTGAGGTCTGGACTTGGAAATAAATAGCTGTGTCATTGCCGCATGATCATTCTTCGCCCGTACAGCGAGCATCTGTTCATCTGCAATTTTTTCACTATACAGGGCAGCGCCCCAATCAAAATCATCTCTTCTCAGCGCCACGTCGATATGCTGTGCAGTAAAATCCACCGCTCCACCACCGGTTAACAAACTCACCTCAAATTCAGGATAGCGCTGTTTAAATTGCGCCAAGCGGGGAATCAGCCATTTCATGGCCAGTGTCGGTTCACAAGAAAGAATCAGGTTCTTTTGCACCTTATTGTGTTGCTGTAATTGTACTACGCACTGCTCGATCTGTTGAAAGACCTGCTGACAACAATCAAACAGCACTTCACCCTCTGAGGTTAAAGTTAATTTTCTGGCTTCACGTACAAATAAGAGCAAGCCTAAACTTTCTTCCAAGTTTTTAAGTTGCTTACTCACCGCACTTTGAGTCACAAATAGCTTTTCCGCAGCAAGCGTCACACTTTCATAACAAGCCACGTAATAAAAAAACTTGAGTGAATTCAAAGATAATCGCTCAATCATTCCAAAAACTCATGCATAAAAAGAATTAACTTCAATTTTAAATATAGCAAGAATATGAAAAATATAAAAAATCTTTAATCAATCAATTTAGGAATAGATGAGTGAATGAAATCATTGCAGTCGGCATCGTCACCCTGCTTGCAGTCATCAGCCCAGGTGCTGACTTCGCCCTGGTGACCCGAAACAGCTATCTCTATGGTCGACATTTGGGCATGTGCACCACCTACGGCATTGCGATGGGTGTCTGGGTCCATATCAGCTACAGCTTGATTGGACTCAGCTTTTTACAGCAACACCTCCCCAGTTTAATTCATCTGATTCAATATATGGGTGCAGCTTATTTGATCTATATTGGCTACAAAACCTTTGCCCAAGCCCCCATTCTGTTTGATGACAATAGCCATCAGATCACACGTTGGCAGGCCATCAGGCATGGTTTTCTCACCAATAGTCTCAATCCCAAAACCACACTTTTTGTCATGAGTATTTATGCACAACTCATGACCACCACCAACAGTCTGCACACGTTAATCGGCTATGGTATTTTTATTTCTGGCAGTCATTTGGCTTGGTTTTGTCTTGTTGCACTTTTTTGTTCTACCCCTTTCATTCGAAATAAAATTCTCTCTCGACAAATCAGCATTAATCGAGTGATTGGTTGTATCTTGAGTGCTTTAGGACTGAGTCTATTTTTCGCTCATTTTTAAATATTGATCTTTAAACGATCTAAATGTAAAGCAACAACGCCAATTGTCGGCAATAAAAAAACGCCTTCTAGAGGCGTTTTAATATTCTATTTGTTTGTCATTCTTCAACCGCGATGATCACAGTATCCGAGGTATCCTTATGCTGGCGTATGGTACATCAGATAGAGTTCATTTAAATTATTTGGAATTTCTTCCGCTAATTCATCCATCAACTGACCATTGCGACGGAAAGATTCCATTTGTGGATCTTCTTCATCAATTCCGCTAAACACCATAATTGGTAATGTTAAATCGATAAGCTGTTCTTCAAACTCAGGCGCAAACCACGCATCTTCATTAAGGAACATGGCATCAACAAAACCAACACTCCAATCACCTAAGCTCGATTCAACGTCTGCTTCTTCGATTTCAAATGGAAACTCGATTCCATTTTCATTGGCTAAATCTTGACGAATAGACTCCAACCAAAGCTTAACCTGCTCAAGCACTTCAGCAGGAAGTTTCTTTTGATTACTCTCGAAAAGCTCATCTAACCAACGATCGAATTGTGGACCAACTGCAATCGCACACAAAAAGCCATGAGTCGCTGCAAAATCTAGACCATATTCATTTTGATCGCCGTCAAGATAGTTACTCAATAAGTCTAAATCTAACGTGCTCATTCTTTAATCCAATTTTAAAAATACATCGTCAACAGCATAACATTTTCGGACATAAAGTCTTAGCAATTTTGCTTAGTCTTCGTCATCAAGATCATCGTCGTCGAAATCGTAATCAAAATCTTTGAGTTCTCGCTCTAAACGACGTTGCGCCAGAAGCTCATCAATCAAACGGCGCTTTTCTAATGATTCTTTGGCAGTAATTTTTCCAGATGACTCATCAAAACCTGCATCATCTTCACCATAGTTATCATCATCTAATTCAAAATCTGTAGAAGACACTAAGTACCTCTAATGAAAAAATATAAATGGGTCTAGCCGCTATTTATCGGTCTTAGCCAGCCTTGTCAAGTTTTATTTGTTTTTTTTGTGATAAAATGATGTTTTGTACTTTTTTTCGTCAGTTTTTTTGTGTATTTATAATCTAAGAACAATTGTAATTAAAAAACATCTTTAATCAGGATTGACTGCTTGAAAATTTATGACTCAACCCCATATTCAAGAAACGAACGTGAAATCAAAGCTATTTTTTATTTAAAGCAAACGGATCAAATCCAAAACATTCGTCGTGAATTGTGCTATCATGCACGGTTTTTCACCGCCCCAGATTCAACAAAAGAGTAAGCAAAGATGAGCGATATGAATTCCCCTACTTCGCAAGTAGCGGCTCTGATTAGCCGAGGCAAAGAGCAAGGTTATTTAACTTACGCTGAGGTTAACGATCATCTACCAGACTCAATTACGGAAAGTGAGCAGATTGAAGACATCATTCAGATGCTTCAAGACGTTGGTATTCCAGTGCATGAACGTGCACCAGAAACTGATGACACCATGTTTGGTGAATCAACTGAAGCGGCTGACGAAGTTGCCGAAGAGGAAGCTGCTGCCGTATTAGCATCGGTTGAAAGTGAGCCTGGTCGTACCACAGACCCTGTACGTATGTACATGCGTGAAATGGGTACGGTTGAACTTCTTACACGCGAAGGCGAAATTAGCATTGCAAAACGCATCGAAGAAGGTATTCGTGACGTTTTACATTCGATTGCTTACTGGCCAAATGCTGTTGAAGTTGTTTTACAAGAATATAATGACTTTTTAACAGGCGAGCGTCGTCTTGCCGATATTCTCTCTGGTTATTTAGACCCAGAAACTGACGAAGATATTCCAGAAGTTCTTGAAGAAGAAGCTGAGCTTGAAGAAGACGAAGATTCTTCACCTAAAGCGAAAGACGTCAAACTCGATGATGATGACGAAGAAGAAGAATCTGAAGGTGATGATGATTCTGAAGGTGAGTCAGGTCCAGACCCTGAAGTTGCCAAAGTTCGTTTCTCTGAATTAGAGGCTGCTTGGAATGAAACTAAAACGGTTGTAGCGAAGCACGGTCGTGATAGTGATGAAGCAAAAGCTGCGCTTGAAGCGCTTGCTGCTGTGTTCATGATGTTCAAATTTACACCACGTTTATTCGAAATCATTTCAGAAATGATTCGTGGTACACATGACCAAATTCGTTCAAATGAACGTGAAATTATGCGTTATGCAGTCCGTCGTGGTCGTATGGATCGTACCCAGTTCCGTACAACTTTCCCTGAGCAAGAATCAAATCCAGCTTGGTTAGACGAACAAATTGCAAAAGCACCTGCTGAAACCAAAGCGCATTTAGAGAAAGTACGTCCTGACGTATTGGCTTTCCAGCAAAAAATTGCAGATATTGAGAAAGATCTTGGTTTAAACGTTAAAGATATCAAAGATATCTCTAAACGTATGGCGGTTGGTGAAGCAAAAGCTCGTCGTGCCAAGAAAGAGATGGTTGAAGCAAACTTACGTTTGGTAATTTCAATTGCGAAGAAATACACCAACCGTGGCTTACAATTCCTCGATTTGATTCAAGAAGGTAACATCGGTTTGATGAAAGCCGTGGACAAGTTTGAATATCGTCGTGGTTATAAATTCTCGACTTATGCAACGTGGTGGATTCGTCAGGCGATTACACGTTCGATTGCCGACCAAGCACGTACCATTCGTATTCCAGTACACATGATTGAAACGATTAACAAGATCAATCGTGTTTCTCGTCAACTTCTTCAAGAAATGGGCCGTGAACCGACTCCTGAAGAATTGGGTGAGCGTCTGGAAATGGACGAAGTTAAAGTTCGTAAAGTACTTAAAATCGCAAAAGAACCGATTTCGATGGAAACACCGATCGGTGATGATGAAGATTCGCATCTTGGTGACTTCATTGAGGACTCAAACATCACTTCACCAGTGGATGCTGCGACCTCAGAAGGCTTAAAAGAAGCGACACGTGAAGTACTTGAAAACTTGACTGAACGTGAAGCAAAAGTATTGAAAATGCGTTTTGGTATCGATATGCCAACCGACCATACTTTAGAAGAAGTAGGTAAACAGTTTGACGTAACACGTGAACGTATTCGTCAGATTGAAGCGAAAGCGTTACGTAAGCTGCGTCACCCTTCTCGTTCAGAACACTTACGTTCATTCTTGGAAAACGACTAATCTTTGGGAAATTTTGTGCTAGACCAATGCATTGTATTGGTTTAGCGCAGGACTTGAAGTTCAACACTTCATCCCCATCTATGTATTAGATCAAAAGCGCCTGCACTGATGCAGGCGTTTCAAATTAAGAGGTTGCTCATGTTAGACCGCACTCCTTCTCGTGAATTGCAAGAACATCTTTGGGTTTTCCCGATGGACTATCCGATCAAATTGATTGGTAATGCAGGGGATGAACTTCGAGTGGCTGTTGTTGATATTTTGCAGAAGCACTTCCCTGAATTTGATGGCGACACAGTGAAAGTTCAGCCGTCACGTACAGGCAAATACCACTCTTTGACTGCACAATTGCGCTTTGAAGAGCTGGAACAAGTTCATGCCTTATACGCTGACCTTGCAGCCTGTCCTTTAATTAAGACAGCGCTATAATCAAAAAATCCAAAATGCGAAAGTGTTTTGGATTTTTTTTTCGCAAAAAATAACATCCGACTTTTTTGATAAATTCCTATTTATCTGATTCAAATCATTACATAATTCAACAACTCATCAATTCAAAGCCGCCAAGGAAATCCTGTTGTAATGAATGCTGCAAAACCGACTTTAATCATTCGTTGTTTCAATGATCTACAAGATTACACAACTCGTTTTGAAGCAATGAAAGACTTCACAACTAATCGTGATGAAACCACACCCGATGAAGTTTGGCTGCTTCAACATCAAGATGTCCTGACCCAAGGACAAGCAGGCAAGCCTGAACATATCCTGCTGCACAGCAACCTGCCGATTGTACATACTGATCGCGGTGGCCAAGTCACTTGGCATGGCAGAGGTCAATTGGTGGCCTATTTCCTGTTAGACCTGAATCGCTTGAAATGGCATGTGCGTACTTTGGTCAGTTTTGCAGAACAAGCCATGATTGATCTACTCAAAAAATATAATATCAATGCCTATGCCAAAGCTGATGCCCCAGGCGTTTATGTCGATGAACGCAAGATTGGTTCTCTTGGTTTTAAAATCCGTCGTGGCCGTAGTTATCATGGTCTGGCCCTGAACATCGACTGCGACCTCACTGGTTTTCAAACCATTAATCCCTGCGGTTATGCAGGTTTAGAGATGGTGCGCTTACAGGACTTACTGACAGATTATCCAAGCTTTGAACAGCTTTGCGCTGATTTTGTCCACTATCTGCAAAATACCGATTTCTTTAATGACCTTGTAGTCAAATCTGAATAATTTACTTTTCAATTCTAATAAAATAAATTAGAGTAAATACTCTAAATTAGCTTTTGCATAATTTTAACAAGGGATACGCAAGTGATTTCAACCAAAGCAGTGAAGCCCACGTTGCAATTTGCCTACGTCAAACTCATGATGGATGTTGTGGGTCGTGGCCTCGTGATGGCAAGCCAAGTGGATGATGAAGTACAACAGGAAGTGTCGAAGTTTCCTGTTGGTTTTATCCTTTCAATGAATGTTTTCCCCAATGGACCTGCATTTGTTGCTCGAGTAACCGAAGAAAAACAATTAGAGCTATTGTCCAACTACAAAGGCAAGCCTGATTTAACCATTACCTTCAAGCATTTAACCCACGCCTTTTTGGTATTTTCTTTCCAAGAAAGTACGGCACAAGCCTTTGCCAATGACCGTATGATTGCCGATGGTGATGTTTCAAGTGCCATCCGTCTGGTGCGTTGCCTGAATAAAATGGAAGCCTTGATCTTACCAAAGCTGATCGCTTCACTTGCAGTCAAACGCTACCCTGTTGAATTAACATTAAAAGAAAAATTCACAGGTGCAAAAAATATTTATCTTAAAGTCGCAAAATCATATCTCAAACGGAGCGCATAACATGGCTAAGCCTTATTACGAGTTTTTCTGTCCTGTAAAAGTCATTGCTGGTAACGCTGCCTTAGAGCATATCCCATTTGAACTTGCGACGCTTGGCGCAAAACGCCCAATGATCATTACCGATAAAGGTGTCCGTGCCAATGGTTTACTTAGCCCAATCGAAGCAGCTTTTAGTACAACTGATGCGGTGATTGGTGCGATCTTTGATGATGTTCCACCCGATTCAAGCTTGGAAGTGGTTCGCTTAGCCGCAGAACTTTACCGCCAGAAAAAATGTGATGCAATCATCGCGATTGGTGGTGGCTCAGTCATCGACACCTCTAAAGCGACCAATATCTTGGTGTCTGAAGGTGGTGATGATTTATTACAATATTCAGGTGCTCATAACCTGCCAAAACCACTTAAGCCATTCTTTGTGATTCCAACCACCTCTGGTACTGGTTCAGAAGTGACAATGGTGGCTGTGGTTTCAGATACGCAACGTAATGTAAAACTGGCTTTTGCTTCGTATTACTTGATGCCACATGCCGCGATTCTTGATCCACGCATGACCCAGACTTTACCACCGCATCTGACTGCCATGACTGGTATGGATGCATTAACTCATTGTGTGGAAGCTTATACTTGCTTAGCAGCGAATCCACTAAGTGATGCCTATGCCAGCGCAGGGATTAAAAAGATCAGCGAAAATCTGTTCAAAGTTTTAGACAATCCAAGCGATGCACAAAGTCGTTTAGAGCTTGCACAAGCATCCACCATGGCGGGGATTGCCTTCTCTAATTCAATGGTGGGCTTAGTTCACTCATTGGGTCATGCCCTCGGTGCAGTTGCACATCTGCCCCACGGTTTATGCATGAACTTATTCCTGCCATACGTGCTGGAATACAATAAAGAAATTAATGGCGACAAGATTGGTGAATTACTGCTACCACTTGCGGGTGCCGATATTTATGCACAAACTCCTGCAAACTTACGTGCAGACAAAGCCATTGCCACAATTTTAGCAATGCGTGATCGTCTTTTCAGCCTGACCAAACTGCCACGTACGTTACGCGAAACAGGTAAAGTCACTGAAGCACAACTGGATGAAGTTGCAGATAAGGCATTGAATGATGGTTCTATCATTTACAATCCGAAAGAAGCAAACTTGCAAGACATTCGTGCAATCTTACAAAAAGCATGGTAATACATTGAGTTAAATCAAGTATTGCTGCTTACAAGCCCCGATATTGATTGAGTATCGGGGCTTTTTAATTTTAAGTGAATCTTTATTCATCTATTTCTTTACCCAATTGGCAAAAAAATTGCTAAAAAAAGCATAAAAGTACTGACAATTTATAGTGTTTTAGGATAGATTGGCGCACTTTCGTTTTTTGTACGGGGGATCGTTTTTGTCTCAAATGATCCTTAACACTATGGCTGATCTTTGATCAACGATTATGAGGATAACGCCGTTGACAAATTTATCTGGGACTCAACCAACAGCGAAGCTTCAAAAGAATCTTGTGCTTTGGCACATCATCATTATTGGCTTGGCTTATATTCAACCATTAACTTTATTTGATACGTTTGGTTTAGTATCTGAAAGAAGTGGTGGTCATGTACCGACTTCCTACATATTTGCCTTAGTTGCAATTCTTTTAACGTCGATCAGTTATGGTCACATGATTCGTCGTTATCCGTCTTCTGGTTCTGCATATACCTATGCCCAAAAGTCGATTCACCCTAATGTTGGTTTTATGGTGGGTTGGTCTTCATGGTTAGATTATTTGCTCTCTCCTCTGGTGAATATCATTCTTGCTGATATTTATTTGAGAGCACTCTTCCCAGAAGTAAACAACTGGATTTGGGTGATTGGTTTAACCGTACTCATGACTGTGATCAACTTGTTTGGTGCACGTTTTGTTGCGCGTTTTAACAGTACCATTGTGGTGATCCAGCTCGGTGTCATTTTCTACTTTGTGTATCAGGTCTATATCCTGCTCACACAAGGGGTCTATGCCGACGGCACACTGAATCCAGACAAAGCTGAATTATGGTCACTTGCGCCATTCTGGAATGAAATGACCTCTGTCGGGGCTTTAATTGCTGGTGCAACTGTTCTCTGCTTCTCATTTACCGGTTTTGATGCGCTTTCTTCACTTGCAGAAGAAACCAAAGATGCTGAAAAGACTTTGCCACGTGCAATTTTCACCACAGCATTGCTTGCAGGTATCATCTTCATTGTCAGCACCTACTTTATTCAGCTTTACTTCCCAAGTAATCCGAATACCTACTTCAACCCACTGGATGAATCTCAACCGGTCATGGTTGCAGCCATTGGTAGCCTTGCATTTAAAACCATGGTTTTATACTTTGCAGTCGTAGCAGTCATGGCATCAGGTATTTCGGCACATGCAGGTGTATCGCGTTTAATGTATGTGATGGGTCGTGATGGCGTGATCAATAAAAAGTTATTCGGTCATATTAGCCCACGCTTGCATACCCCAACTTACAACATCTTGATTGTAGGTGTTGTTGCGTTGTCTGCTGGTTTCCTTGATCTTGAGCATATCGTGAACTTGATTAGCTTCGGTGCTTTAACCGCATTTAGCTTTGTTAACTTCTCGGTGATTTCTCGCTACGCGTTACGAGATGGCAAGAACAAGACACCAAAAGACATTATCAGTTACATCATCATTCCTACGCTAGGTTTCGCCAGCGTGTTTATGATGTGGTTGGAAATTGATAAATTGGCTTTACAGATTGGTCTGGCTTGGGCAGTAATCGGTGTCGGTTATCTTGCTTATAAGACTAAAGGCTTCAAATACAATGCACCACAGCATAATGAATTTGATGACAGACATTAATCTGATAAGTTAATAAAAAAGGCGCTGAATGCGCCTTTTTTATAGCTTGAAAATTTAGCCGTGCAGCTTTTCAACAATCGATTTCACACGTTGTGCATAAAGCTTCGCTGTTTCCAAATCCCCTGTTGGAATCTCATCAATACTCGCATCAGATGGTGACTGAACCAACAAACCAACCGAACCACCAAGGTTATTTACATCTTCACGTTTTGCATCTTTGGTATTAGCTGGCAATAATCCCAAGCTCACCCAAATACCGCCATGCTGAGAAGCCAAAGTCTGTAACTGAATCAAGGTCACCTGCTTATCACCATTCAGACTCGCACTATTGGTAAAACCTGCAAAGACTTTATCCTGCCAGCCACGGGTAAACCAAATTTTTGAAGAAGCATCAGCAAACTTCTTAAACTGCCAAGGGGCTGCCGCCATGTAGGTTGGTGCACCAAACACAATACCTTGCGCATTATTGAGCGTTTGCCAATCCTGTTCCGTAATCTCACCATTCTGATCAATTTCAATTAGAGATGCGTCAATCGCACCCGCAAAAGTTTCCGCAACCACTTTGGTATGGCCATAGCCTGAGAAATAAACAACTGCAATTTGTGTCATGAGAATATCCAAAATTTTTCAAAACTTCGATTCAATGATATATTTTAGAAACTAGGTGTCAATTAGTTACCAACTGGTAACTACTAACATTCGATTAAGAAAATGAAGGTTATCGCTATGAATCAGGCATTAAAATACGATATTTATCAACAGCATTGCCCTGCTCGGTTATTTTTTGAAAAAATTGCAGACAAATGGGTACTGATGATCATCAATGTGCTTGCGCGAGAAACCCAACATTTCAATTTGCTCAAAAAAAGCATTCAAGGCATTTCACCGAAAGTATTGTCTCAAAAACTAAAAATGCTTGAACGCGATGGTTTTATTGAACGGCAAGTACAAGATACTGCACCAATTCGAGTGGATTATTCACTCACCGCACTCGGTTTAGAAGTCGCGGAAATGGCGTATCAACTCAAAGATTGGGCTGAAAGTAATATAGAACAAGTTATTTATGCTCAACAACGATTTGATTCAATTCAAGAAGAATAAACGAGACGATATGGTGAGGTTCATATGTACCCACAACCTTTAATTGCTGTGGCCGATGTCGAGAAAACTAGTCAGTGGTATCAAACAATACTTGGCTTAGAAAGTGGTCATAGCGGCAAAGACTATGAACAGTTGCTATATGAACAGCGTATGGTGTTGCAACTGCATCAATGGCAAGCGCATGAACATCCACATATTGGTGATCCCAAACGAGTGATCGGGAATGGGGTTTTATTGTGGTTTGAAAGCAATCAATTTGATGAGATTGTACAAAAGCTACAAACCCATCAAGTTGAAATTTTAGAAGGCCCTAAATATAACCCCAACGCGCATCATCGCGAAATTTGGTTTAAAGACCCAAATGGTTATACGCTGGTTGTCGCAAGTCCATATGGCGATATCTAAAGCACGATAAATCAGAGTTGTTTAAAACCTTGCTGTCTCCACGCTTCGTACACAATCACGGCCGTCGCATTGGAAAGGTTTAAACTTCTTGAATTTTCTGCCATCGGCAAACGAATCCACTGTTCTTGCGGGAACATGAGACGTACCTGTTCAGGTAAACCACGTGTTTCAGGTCCCATCAACAAGGCAACTGGACGGTTCAGATCAACCGTATGCGGTGTTGCTGTGCCTTTCGTGGTGAGTGGAAAAACATGCTCCACACCCTTCGCTTTTAAATCAGCAAGGCAAAGCTCGATATTGTCCCAAATTTGCATTCTTGCCCATTCGTGGTAGTCCAAACCTGCACGCTTCAACTTTTTATCATCCAGCTCAAAGCCTAGAGGTTTGACTAAATGCAGCTGCGCACCTGTATTGGCACATAAACGAATAATATTACCTGTATTCGCTGGAATCTCAGGTTCATATAGGACGACATGAATCACAAATTTTCTCTACTAAATTTTTCTAGATAAATCTTAAATATTTTACCAAGAATTAACCAATTTTACTTTGGCAATACCCCACGGAATCGCCTCAAATCCATTCGAATCATCATTTAAAAATGCTTCAATTTGATCACTTTTTGATGACTCTTCAAACAACCCAAATTCATTTAAAGTTAAATCAAATCTTTCAACTAAATTTTTAGAAAGATCATGGCAGTGAAAACTATGAAAATCACCACTTACTTCCAAGCCAATATAGTCATAACCCAAAAGCTTTTCATTTGGGTTGCAATTTTCTCTAATGTCTTTTTTTAAACACTGATAGATACCAATTTCGCTAACTTGTTCAGAGCTTGGAGCAAAAATCTCTAAAATATCAGCCCTATAATCACCATCTACATAAAGAGATAGCAAATAAATATCAGCATGATCTTTAAAAAATCTTTCTTTATATTTGGTTGCGGTCTGAATATCCTGAAAGACATTAGTCCAACCCAGCAAGTTCTTCTGATGTAAGTCATTTACCCAATTTTCAAGTAAATGGAATTGTTCATTCGTTAAACTAAGTTTGGATTTTATTTCCTGAATTTCGTCTTGCGTTTTTAATACCCAAGAATATGACCAACGATCAGCAAGATGATCATTTATACAAGAACTACATGTAAAAATTCTAGATGGCACATCCTTAAATAGATTAGCTGATTTCAATTGAATGAGATGATAACCAGCTAAATAGAACGCCATGATCCTACATAGACCATTTTAACTGTTCACGTAGACTGACCACTTCACCAATGATGGTTAAAGTCGGTGCTACGATCTGATGTTCAGATACTTTGGTCGCGATATCTGCCAATGTACCCACCACCACTTTCTGATCAGGGGTGGTACCCTTAGAAATTAAGGCCACAGGCATGTTTGGACGCTGACCATGTGCAATCAATTGCTCACAAATACGTTCTAAACCGACCAAGCCCATGTATAACACCAAAGTCTGGTTTTCATAAACCAGTTCATTCCAAGGTAACTCAGGTGAGCCTTCTTTTAAATGACCTGTCAGGAAACGTACACTTTGCGCATAATCACGATGCGTCAGTGGAATACCTGCATAGGCAGAACAACCTGAAGCTGCGGTAATACCCGGAACAACTTGGAAGGTCACATTAGCCTCCACCAATTCCTGAATTTCCTCTCCACCACGTCCAAAGATAAAGGGATCGCCACCTTTTAAACGACAAACACGTTTACCTTGCTGTGCATATTCCACCAATAAGGCATTGATGCCATCTTGTGGAACCGAATGATTAGAACGGGCTTTACCGACATAAATCTTTTCAGCATCACGGCGGCACAAATCTAGAATGGGCGCAGACACCAAGCGGTCATAAATCACCACATCAGCTTGCTGCATCAAACGCAAAGCTTTTAAAGTCAGCAGTTCTGGATCACCTGGCCCTGCCCCGACCAAATACACCTCACCTTTCGGTGCAGTCCATTCTGTTAAAGCCTGCTCAATCAAATTATTGGCCACATCAATATTGTCATTGAAAACCTGTTCTTTCAGCGGACTGGCGTACAAGTTTTCCCAGAAGATACGACGTTCATCTGGATTGGCAATTTTGGCTTTCACTTGCTTACGCCATTGCCCCGAAAACTCAGCCAATTTGCCCATGCCATGTGGCACGATGGTTTCGATCTGAGTACGCAACTGTCTGGATAAAACGGGTGATGCACCATTGGAAGCCACTGAAATCACCAACGGTGAACGATCAATAATCGCAGGCACCATAAAACGGCAATGTGGAATATCATCGACACTATTGACCAGCAGGTTACGCTGTTCACACTGTTCAAATACGCTTTTATTGACGTCAGGCTGGTCTGTCGCAGCAATCACCAAGCGATAAGCTGTTGCCAGAACAGTTTCCGAAAAAGAGGCTTGAATATATTGCCCTGCCGATTGTTCAACCAGTTGGCCTAATTCAGGAAGGATCTCTGGTGCAATCACATCAACAATTGCACCAGCTTTGACGAGCAGGTTTGCTTTGCGGTAGGCAATATGCCCACCACCCACAATCAGACAACGTTGCTGCTGCAACTTTAAAGAGATTGGGAAAATTTCCACGTCACGCCTCTATATTTTCAATCTGATTGAGCTAAAGCAAAAACTATGCACAAAATCGATGCAAAGTTTAGTCGATGTAGCTAACACCGCCCATATATGGACGTAAAACTTCTGGAATCTCGATTGAACCATCAGCGCGTTGATAGTTTTCCATCACCGCAAGCAAGGTACGACCAACCGCCAAACCTGAACCATTCAAAGTATGCACCAATTCGATCTTCTTCTGATCAACACGGTAGCGCGCTTTCATACGGCGTGCTTGGAAATCGCCCACATTTGAGCAGCTTGAGATTTCACGATAAGTATCTTGGCTTGGTACCCATACTTCTAGGTCATAAGTTTTGACAGCACCAAAACCCATGTCACCACCACAGAGCAAAATCTTACGGTACGGTAAGCCCAATGCCTGCAAAATGCCCTCTGCGTGTGCAGTCAATTCTTCAAGTGCCTGCATAGAGTGCTCTGGTTTTACGATTTGTACCATTTCGACTTTGTCGAATTGATGTTGACGAATCAAACCACGGGTATCACGACCATAAGAACCAGCTTCACTACGGAAACATGGGGTATGTGCAGAATATTTCAGTGGTAAACGATCCGCATCAATAATTTCGTCACGAACGAAGTTGGTTACTGGCACTTCAGCCGTTGGAATCAGGTAATACTCTTTTTCACCTTGTAGCTTGAATAAGTCTTCTTCAAACTTAGGCAATTGACCTGTACCACGTAAGCTGTCTGCATTGACTAAATATGGTACATAAGCTTCGGTATAGCCATTTTTAAGCGTGTGTGTATCGAGCATGAACTGAGCTAAAGCACGTTGTAAACGCGCCAAAGGTCCTTTCAATACGCTGAAACGTGAACCTGTTAATTTGGTTGCTGTTTCAAACTCCAGACCACCCATCATTTCACCAAGATCGGTATGGTCTTTGATCTCGAAATCAAACTGGCGTGGTGTACCCCACTTTAAGATTTCAAGGTTATCGCTTTCATCTTTACCAAAGGGAACAGATTCATCTGGCAAATTTGGAATTGCGAGAGACTTTTGCTCAAGCTCAGCTTGTAATTCAGCCAAAGCCACTTCTGCAGCTTTGATTTCATCACCAATGGCCGCCATGCGTGCCATGATCTCAGAAGCATCTCCACCCGACTTTTTGATTTGACCGACTTGCTTAGCACCAGCATTACGCTCTGCTTGTAAGTTTTCAGCTTTGGATTGCAAATCTTTACGGCGAGCTTCTAAATCAGCCCACTCTTGTACATTTAGCTGAATACCACGTTTTGCCAAAGCAGCATTGACTGCTTCAATATTATTTCTGAGTAATTTTGGGTCGATCATAATCAATCATGAATAGAGAAAAAACTGGCTATAGTGTAAGGCTTTAACCTAAAAAAATACAGCGATTGACAATTAAAGTCTCAGCACCTACAGCTAAGATGTAGGTGCTGACATGCACTAATTAGGATCTTTAGGTAAGCTTGGTAAGTATTCTGCTTTTACAAACTGCTTGGCTGCGTAGTATGGCAAGGTCAACTCACTCATACCTTCTGCATAAGATGCCAATTCATACAGTGGATAAACAAAGACAATGCCATTTACCCCATAGTAATAGTTATCACTGACCTGTAATTGTTCTTTTTTAATGCTGTGGTCTTCCAACCAGTTTTGATTGGATGCATAAAGCTCATCACGTAGTTTGGTATTCATATCAGGTTTAAGCAATTCACTGACTGTGATATGTTTTTTATTAGTCAAATCAAAATTCACAAACTCTTGATGTGACATGCCATGTGCTGCACCTGCAGAGTAAGAATAACTCTGAATCGCAAAAGTCGCTAAATTATAATTTTGCCCAATAAAGCGTACATAAGTACTGCTTTCACTTTGCGATGGTTCGTCCGCAGGGACTTTTACTTTTTGATCGGCAATATTCGAAAATGCATTCGGCTCCGCTTTTTTCATCCGATTCACGAAATACTCATCAATCCATTTCTGATTGGTTTCAACTGTTTGTAAATCATAAGTGGTACAACCATCCTCCAAACAGACTTTCTGCTTTGGAATTTTAACCGCCACCACTTTTGCATGAATCAATGGAATATCGACTTTTTCAGTTGCCGCTGCAGTATCTTTTTTAGGTTGGCAACCTACAAGTGCAACAACCGTCAGAATGGGAAGAAGTGGAATAATTTTTGATAATTGTGAAGTATTCATCGTCATGCAAGTCTCTGATGTTTTTCTTCACTATACAAAGCCTTGTAGAAATATAAAATTAAGAAATGTATCCAAACTTCATATCAAAAAAGCCGCAACATGTGCGGCTTTTTAAGTGGAACAGAGAATTACTGATCAATAATATCGGTGCCTTTAGGTGGCGTAAAATTAAACACTGAGGCTGGGATCGCCTGATTCACTTTAATATTATTGAAACGAACATAAGTGGTTTGACCCAAAGAGTCTTGTAATACCATCAAATTCGGTGCCTTATTGCCACCAAAACTAATGGTCAAGCTTTGGAATGCTCCATCTTCCTGTTTCGGATACAAGGTGTAATACAGTTTGGTACGGTCTGGTTGAGTCACACGATAAGACTGCATGATCTGATTGGTATTCCCCGATAACAATAATGCTGGAGTATTGGCAATTTGATCATCTAAGCTTTGACGCACGGCTTGCTGCAAGTCTGGATCATAAATCCACACCACTTGACCCGTGGTCACAATGGTTTGTTTGGCTGGACTGGTGGTTTCCCAATAAAATTTCCCCGGACGCTCAACTTTCATGGTTCCTTTAAAGGTTTGATTCATATGTTGAGCAGTTAAACCTTTTTTTTGTATTGCTTTATTACTGGTTGCCACTTTTGTGGTTTGTTCAAAATCTGCGGTGAATCGTTGCAAGCCAGATAGCTGTTGAACCAAACTTGTGGTCGCTTGCTGAGCCGATGCAGCAACAGGTGCAGCGAATACCTGACTACTCACAACAGGAGCAAGTGTCATTGCACTTAACGTTGCAGCATAAGCCATTTTTTTTACGAAATTCATAAAAACAACCTTCTATCAGATTTCTACTGGTATGACGACATCTTACTGTTTTTGATCATTAAAAAAATGAAGAAAAGCAACGGTTTTGTGTAATTCGTGTCGCAAAGTTCTGCATTATGTATGAAGTTGCAGCCTTTATGTAGAGATTGTAAGGATGAAATTCAACTTTTTGACCATTCACCAACTAAGGATTTCAATGCCAGATCAGAGAAATTATTCATCAACAATGCTCTAGACGAAAAATAAGAGTTTGATAACCTAAAACCAATAATTTTAACAAGCACCGTCCATGAAAAGTCTCGCCTTTATTCACAGGAATGACACACGATTTGCGATTGGCGATTTTTATCCGGCCCTTTCCGTCTTTTCTTATCAGGAACTGGGGAATACCACCTCGCCCTTTTTATTATTAGATCATCTAGGGCCAGGACGCTTGTCGCCCAAAAGCACGAAGAAAGGTGTCAATGAACATCCACACCGTGGCTTTGAAACCGTGACCTTTGTTTTTGCTGGTGAATTACAACACCAAGATTCTACGGGTCAAGGCGGCATCATTGCGCAAGGCGATGTGCAATGGATGACTGCCGCATCGGGTATACAACATATTGAACATTTCAGTCCTGAATTTCGTGAACAAGGCGGACTCTTTGAAATGGTTCAATTGTGGGTCAATCTACCCGCCAAAGATAAAATGTCTGCGCCACATTATCAAAGCTTGCTGAATCACAATATCCCAAAAGTCATTCTCGAAAATAATGCAGGCTATGTCCGTATCGTGGCGGGACAATTTCAGAATATTCAGGGGATCGCCGAAACCTTTAGCCCGATGAATGTCTTTGATGTACACCTAAATAAAGGACAGCAACTCACTCTGCCTGCCAATCATGGCGACACGACTTTAATTTACCTACGTAAAGGCAAGCTTCAGTTCGCAACGCATGAGGATCGTTTAGAAGAACAGGCCTTAGCGGTGATGTCGAGCTTTGATACGGATGTTGTGATCATTGCCTTAGAGGATTGTGATCTGCTATTTTTATCCGCACCTCCCTTACAAGAACCAATCAACGGGCATGGCTTTTTTGTGATGAACAGTTATGAGGAAATCTTACAGGCCTACGAGGACTTAAAAACAGGAAACTTTGGAACAACTTCAGACTAAACTACAATTCAAAATTGATATACATAAAAAAACCCGCTCAAAGCGGGTTTTCTCGAACTATTAAAACTTAAGCTTCAACAGTTACATAGCGACGGCCAAATTGACCTTTCACTTCAAACTTTACTACGCCGTCAGCAGTAGCAAATAAAGTATGGTCACGGCCCATACCAACATTTGCACCAGCGTGGAACTCAGTACCACGTTGACGAACGATGATGTTACCAGCAGTTACAGTTTGACCACCGTAAACTTTAACACCTAACATCTTAGGATTCGAATCACGACCGTTCTTCGTCGATCCACCGGCTTTTTTAGTTGCCATGTCTATTTACTCCTCGTGTTAGCCTGCGATACCAGTAATTTTCAACTCGGTAAACCATTGACGGTGACCTTGTTGCTTACGGTAGTGTTTACGACGACGCATTTTGATGATGCGGATTTTGTCGTGACGACCATGGCCAACTACTTCTGCAGTTACTTTTGCGCCAGCAACAACTGGAGCACCGATTTGAATGTTGTCACCGTTAACAACCATTAATACGTCATCAAACGTAATAGTCGCGCCAGTTTCAGCTTTCAATAATTCTACTTTAAGGGTTTCACCCTCAACAACACGGTGCTGTTTACCACCGCTTTGGATTACTGCGTACATAATGTACTCCAACTTGCCCGTGTCGTCGTGCCGATAAAGGGATATACCGATCTTAAGACGAACGCCACTGGGGTTATACAAGGGGACAAATTTTAAGTGAAAATTGATCAAACGACAAGTGATTTTACATAAACACATGTATATCGATAACTTGCTTGGATTTTTAAGCAAAATCAATTAGATTGATGGCGAACTGTTTTGATTGATTCTGATCAAAATTTGAAATACATTTTTGAAAACAAATTGTGACAATAACAAACTGTGTTTTTACAGTGCCATAAGTAAAGTAATGGCGCTTGGTGGGGAACTTCCCTTTTTTCTGTCTAATTTAAGACCAAAGAGCTCATCATCGTGTTTTAAATGACAGATTACGCAGTCTGTATAACTGTTTAGTCACAGATTAATTGATACACTTGGCAACACTACCCACCTATACGAGGTTTTTCTTCATATGGTTATCGATTTTAAGCAAGACATTCTCTCCCCTGTTGCGACAGATTTTGCTGCGATGGATCGCCTGATTAATGAAGGAATTAGCTCAAAAGTGGGCCTTGTCATGAGTGTCAGTAAACACGTGGTAGAAGCAGGCGGCAAACGCATGCGCCCGATTATGTGCTTATTGGCAGCGCGTGCTTGTGGACTCGCCAATATGCAACAGGCACAGCATTTGGCTGCGGTGATTGAAATGCTGCACACCGCAACTTTGGTTCATGATGACGTGGTAGATGAATCGAACTTGCGCCGTGGTCGTCCAACAGCAAATGCCACTTGGAATAATCAAACAGCAGTTTTAGTCGGTGACTTTCTAATCTCACGCGCTTTTGATTTATTGGTCGACTTAAACAATATGACCTTATTAAAAGATTTCTCGACAGGCACCTGTGAAATTGCAGAAGGTGAAGTACTGCAACTGCAATCGCAGCACCAACCAGAAACCACAGAAGAAACCTATTTAAGAATTATCCACGGTAAAACCTCTCGTTTATTCGAACTTGCCACTGAAGGTGCAGCTATTCTGGCGGGAGCAGAAGAATACCGTGAACCTTTACGTCGCTTCGCAGGTCATTTTGGTAATGCCTTTCAGATTATCGACGATATTTTAGATTACACCTCTGATGCTGAAACATTAGGTAAAAATATTGGTGATGATTTAATGGAAGGAAAACCAACTTTACCGTTAATTTCGGCATTAGCTCATTCAACTGGCGAGGATCACGAGATCATTCGTCGCAGTATTGCAACGGGTGGTGTTGAGCATTTAGATAAAGTGATTGAAATTGTTCATCACTCGGGTGGCCTAGATTACTGTCAAAAACGTGCCCAACAGGAAACGGATGCCGCTTTAGAAGCGTTAAAAGCGCTGCCAGATAATGAATATCGCCAAGCACTGATCAATTTGACCTTAATGGCTTTACATCGACTACAATAATTTTCTGACCGCCTATGCATTTAACCTTATCTGATCTTTTTCTAAAAATGCAGGAACAGCTTGACCAACCTCAAGCTGTTCTTGACGAACAACTGCTGATTGAACTGGTCAATCGGATCCGTCCCAAAAATTCAAATGATGCGGATGAGGTCAAACAACGTATTCATGCGCTGATCAAAATATTATTACTGACGCCAACCTCTGCAATCCTGCTGCAAAATTTCTTACTTAAGCTCATTAGCCAATATAAACAGTTAAGCTTATATGCTGACAGCGGCATTTTATCGCTGGATGGTTTCTGGAATCAGTTGGGACAGCGCCTAGGCGCACACTTCCTCCCTTTGGTCGAAGACGGTCAACAACTGAAAACCTTGATTGGAAAAGTGTTCAATCAGGAAAATGACAGTGAATGGCTCGATCTGATTGAGAATCAGGACTGGATTACGCTATTCAACCTATTAGGTGAAAGCCAAAGCAATACCAAAGAAAAGCAAGTTTCAAAAAATGAGCTGATTAAAGCGATTACGGTATTGTCCTATCGAATTAGTGGTATCGGTTTATATCCTGAATTTATTAATGCGCAACCCGAAATTACCGAATATGAATCGCCTTTTCTAGTTCAAAACCGAGAAATCGTAGAATTCATCGAGAAATATAAAAAGCAGATTGATGATCAAGACGCGGTTGTTGTTTTACCACCACCAGACGCTTCACAAGCCTTTGTGATGCTGGATCAGTGTCGTGAAGTGGTCTTGAAAATTCGCCGTGCCACCAAACGGATTGGGGTTAGTATCAGCCTGACCTATTTATTGTCACTATTAGAACAGGCGATTGATCGGATTGAATTGCTGCTGACCTTATTAGCCAGTAAAAATGATGCACGTTATACCGCATTGGGTGAGCTGATCGTCGATTTGACCAAAGCACATTACAATGAAAAAAGTGTTCGTCACTTATTAACCTCAACCAGTGAATTGATTGCCTTACAGGTGACTGAAAACGCCAGTAAAACAGGCGAACATTATGTAAGTACCGACAAAGCTGGCTTCTTTGGTATGTACAAGGCAGCTGCGGGTGCAGGTGCAATCATTGCCACCATGGCAACGCTGAAAATTTTAACTGCACGCTTGGTACTTGCACCGTTTGGTCATGCCTTTTTATATAGTATGAACTATGCGCTTGGTTTTATGCTAATCCATGTTTTGCATTTTACCGTGGCGACTAAACAGCCAGCGATGACTGCAGCAGCATTGGCGTCAACCGTACAGCAGCAAAAAGGCAGCAAGACCGCACAAATTGCCGAACTGGCCGCATTGATTATTAATATTATCCGAACCCAGTTCATTGCGATTCTAGGCAATATCTCGATTGCAATTCCAACCGCAGCACTGATTACCTTTTTATGGCAATACAATCTCGGTGAACCGCTGCTTAATCATGCCAAATCAGCCGCATTGCTACATAGTCTCAACCCCTTTACCTCATTGGCGGTTCCACATGCTGCAATTGCAGGTGTTTGTTTATTTTTCTCAGGCCTAATCGCAGGATATTTCGATAACTTGGCGGTTTACCGTAAAGTCGGTCCACGCTTAAAGCAGCATCGACGTTTAAAACGCTGGATGGGGCAACAACGGTTGGATAAATTTGCCAACTATATTGAAACCAATCTTGGCGCATTGGCGGGTAACTTCTTGTTCGGGATCATGCTGGGTAGTATGGGAACGATTGGATTTATCTTAGGCTTGCCTTTAGATATTCGTCATATTGCCTTTGCTTCTGCCAACTTTATCCAAGGTTTAATGACCATTGGTGGTCCTGACATTGGTTTAATTTTAGTATCGTTCTTAGGTGTGATGCTGATCGGCTTAACCAACTTATTTGTCAGCTTTACCTTGACGATTATTGTTGCTCTACGCGCACGTCGTGTTCGTTTTGCACAATGGAAGCCTTTAGCTAAGTTAGTGACAACGCATTTCTTAACTCGACCAAGTGATTTTTTCTGGCCACCTAAACAACCCGTAGAAGTTGAAGAGCAAACGAAAAACGTATCTTCACATCACTAACTTTGTACAGAAAAAACAGCGAAGTACAAGTCTAACATTTGAACTATTTTTACGTATAATCAAACCACCAAAAATAGTTCAAATGGGTTGGTATTCCCAACGTCTATTGTTCAATAGATCACTTCTCAGCCATGGTATCCCCTTTTTACCCGAAGGAGATACGATGACGTGAGTCCGTATCTCAATTTGAATGATAGAGATCAAAAAAATGCTTCTACATCACTAACTATGTAAGAATTTTATGATGTATTTTGAATAAGTGGTTTGTTATTTCACTTTCGTCGAATCATGTTATATGACAGATATTGTGGTTTTCATGATAAATCGAATACGTTAAAAACAGCTTCTTTCAATAAATACTGACATCAATTGAAAATGAGATATACATCAAATTTTGTTATGTTTTTTTACTAGACCTTAAAAAAACACAAAAATGAAATTATCATAAAATTTCAAGACTTGACCAAAAGTGTACTCACGAGTACACTTTCAAACACTCAACAACCCTGAATAATGGTTAAGCAAATAATGAGTAGCGCATGCCGTACCTATTGCTTTGTATTGGTTGCTTTTTTTTAGGATTCGGTGTGATTGGACTAACCCTTTCCAACACATCAACTTTAGACCTTTTTAGTGTTCAAGCTTTTTTTGAGCACCGTTCATTTACGCTTAATCATGTGACAGTTCTGTTCTCTCGGCTTGGCGGAATGCCCTTTTTACTATTTTTAACTACATTTTTGTGTCTTTACCAAACTTGGATTAAAAATTATAAGAATGTGACGTTTATCGCTTTAAGTGTGATTGGCAGCATTGTGATTGGTTGGCTTCTGAAATGGAGCATTGATCGGCCAAGACCAATGGAGTTTTATCACTTGGTTCAAAGTTATGGTGCATCCTTCCCAAGTGCCCATAGCCTTTATGCTGCAACCCTTGCGAGTTTAGCCATGTTGTTGTGTCAACAACACAAATATCGCACCAGTGTCATTTTAGTATCTACTTTATGGTTTATATTCATGGGGATATCTAGAGTTTATGCGGGGGTTCACTACCCAACTGACGTCCTTGCCGGTTGGGGAATTGGGTTGATTTGGACTTCGTTGCTTTGGTTTGGGCTGTATCAAAGCACTTTCAGCAACAATTTGTTTTTAGATAAAAAATCTAAATTGAGGTGGAATAATGATGTCGGCTAAGCTTTGGGCCCCTGCCCTAACTGCTTGCGCATTAGCAACAAGCATTGCGCTTGTTGGTTGTAGCAAAGATCCTAAAGATGCACAGCAAGCTGCTGCTGCTCAAAAAATGCCACCTCCAGAAGTTGGTGTCATTGTTGCACAACCACAAAGCGTTGAACAAAACGTCGAACTGTCAGGACGAACCTCTGCATATCAAGTTTCTGAAGTACGCCCACAAACAGGTGGCGTGATTCTAAAACGTTTATTTGCTGAAGGTAGCTACGTTCAAGCAGGTCAAGCACTTTATCAAATTGATGCAAATACCAACCGTGCAACAGCAGACAATGCTCGTGCAACGTTATTGCGTCAACAAGCAAACTTAAATGCATTGCGTGTGAAAGAAGGTCGTTATCGTCAATTGGTTGGAACAAATGCTGTTTCTAAACAAGAGTATGACGATATCAATGCGCAAGTAAAATTGGCTGAAGCGGATGTCGCTGCGTCTGAAGCTGCATTAAAGAATGCTGAAATTACCTTGGGTTACTCAACTGTTCGCGCACCAATCTCTGGTCAGTCGAGCCGTTCTTCGGTGACACCAGGTGCCTTAGTGACGGCAAACCAAGCTGATCCATTGGTCACGATTCAACAACTTGATCCAATCTATGTTGATATCAACCAATCAAGTGCTGAATTATTGCGTTTACGCCAACAACTCAGCAAAGGCAGCTTAAATAACAGTAACAATACCCGTGTCAAAATCACACTGGAAGATGGTTCTGAATACCCTGTCGAAGGGCAGCTTGCGTTCTCTGATGCAAGTGTGAACCCAGATACTGGTACTGTGACTTTACGTGCAGTGTTCTCAAATCCAAACCACCTGTTATTACCAGGTATGTATGCAACGGCTAAAATCTCGCAAGGTGTTTTACCAAATGCATACCTGATTCCTCAAGCAGCTGTATCTCGTTTACCAACAGGCCAAGCAATTGCATTGGTGGTAAATGCCAAAGGTGCAATTGAAACACGCCCAATTAAAACAGTGGGTGTAAAAGGTCAGGACTGGATTGTAACTGAAGGCTTACAGGCTGGTGATAAGGTTGTTGTTGATGGTGTTGCCAAGGTGAAAGAAGGACAAGAAGTGTCTGCTAAACCTTATCAACCTAAAGCAGCTGAAGCTCAAAATGCAGCACCAAAAGCTGCTGAACAAAAACAAGCCAATTCACCAAAAGCTGAACAAAAAGCAACTTCAGAAGCTTAAGGGGTAGATTGCATGGCTCAATTTTTTATCCATCGCCCAATTTTCGCTTGGGTGATCGCACTGGTCATTATGTTGGCGGGTATTATCACGCTGACAAAAATGCCAGTTGCACAATATCCGACAATTGCCCCCCCCACGGTAACGATTTCTGCAACTTATCCTGGGGCTTCTGCTCAAACTGTTGAAAATACGGTCACCCAAATCATTGAACAACAAATGAATGGTTTGGATGGTTTACGTTACATTTCATCGAACAGTGCGGGTAATGGTCAAGCATCGATTAACTTGAACTTTGCACAAGGTATCGATCCTGATATCGCCCAAGTTCAGGTTCAAAACAAACTGCAATCAGCCACTGCACTTTTACCTGCTGACGTACAACGTCAAGGTGTAAAGGTGACTAAGTCTGGCGCAAGCTTCATGCAAGTGATTGCCTTTTACTCACCAGATAACAGCCTTTCTGCATCTGACATTAAAGACTATGTGAACTCAAATATTTCTGAGCCACTCAGTCGTGTGGCGGGTGTGGGTGAACTCCAAGTGTTTGGTGGTTCATACGCAATGCGTATCTGGTTAGATCCGGCAAAACTCACTAGCTTTAACTTGACGCCAAATGATGTTGCAACAGCCATTCGTGCACAAAACTCGCAAGTTGCAGTTGGTCAGCTCGGTGGTGCACCATCGACAGCAGGTCAAGTACTCAACGCAACGGTGAATGCACAAACCATGTTGCAAACTCCTGAACAGTTTAAAAACATCTTCCTGAAAAATACTTCAGGTGGTGCTCAAGTTCGTTTAGGTGATGTTGCACGTGTCGAACTCGGTTCAGATAACTATCAATTTGACTCGAAGTTTAATGGCAACCCTGCAGGTGGTGTCGCAATTAAATTGGCAACAGGTGCCAATGCCTTGGATACTGCGGCTGCAGTTGAAAAACGTTTATCTGAGTTACGTCATAACTATCCAAGCGGTTTAAAAGACAAGCTGGCATATGACACCACACCATTTATTCGTCTCTCAATTGAAAGTGTTGTACACACACTAATTGAAGCCGTTGTCTTGGTATTCATCGTGATGTTCTTGTTCTTGCAGAACTGGCGTGCAACGATTATTCCGACATTGGCCGTACCAGTGGTGGTATTGGGTACCTTTGCCGTGATTAATATCTTCGGCTTCTCAATCAACACCCTTACCATGTTTGCAATGGTACTGGCCATTGGTCTGTTGGTGGATGACGCTATCGTCGTGGTTGAGAACGTTGAACGGGTGATGCAGGAAGAACATCTGGAACCAGTCCCTGCGACTGAAAAGTCGATGAGTCAGATTTCAGGTGCCTTGATCGGTATTACCAGTGTATTAACAGCGGTATTCGTACCAATGGCGTTCTTTAGTGGAACCACTGGGGTGATTTATCGCCAATTCTCGATCACGCTGGTTACCGCGATGATCCTGTCTTTGATCGTAGCATTGACCTTTACCCCTGCCCTGTGTGCGACCTTGTTAAAACAACATGATCCAAACAAGCAGGAAAGCAACAACATTTTTGCGCGTTTCTTCCGTTGGTTTAACCGCAGCTTTGAAAAACTTTCAGAGAAATACCAAGGCGGTGTCAATCGTATGACCCACCATAAGTTATTCTCTGGTGTGCTTTATATTGCTGTCATCGCAGCATTGGTTGGTATCTACAAAGTATTGCCATCTTCTTTCTTACCAGAAGAAGACCAAGGTGTGGTCATGACCTTAGTTCAGTTGCCACCAAGTGCGAGCTTGGAACGTACCGATAAAGTCATTGATACCATGACAGGCTACTTCTTGAATAAGGAAAAAGAAAATGTAGAGTCGATCTTTACAGTTGCTGGTTTCTCATTCACAGGGGTGGGTCAAAACGCAGGTCTTGCCTTTATTAAATTAAAAGACTGGAGCGAACGTACTACACCAGAATCGCAGATTGGTGCCATCATTCAACGTGGTATGGCATTGAACATGATTGTGAAAGATGCGTCTTACATCATGCCATTACAGTTACCTGCAATGCCTGAATTGGGTGTCGCTTCTGGTTTCGATATCCAGTTGAAAGATGCAAGCGGTCAAGGGCATGAAAAGCTGATTGCTGCTCGTAATGCGATTTTAGGTATGGCATCTCAAGATAAACGTCTTGCAGGTGTACGTCCAAATGGTCAAGAAGATACACCTCAGTACCAGATCACCATTGATCAAGCGCAAGCAGGTGCAATGGGTGTCAGTATCGCTGATATTAATAGCACCATGAGCATGGCTTGGGGTGGTTCGTATATCAATGACTTCGTTGACCGTGGTCGTGTGAAGAAAGTTTATGTCCAAGGCGAAGCGGATACTCGTATGATGCCTGAAGACTTGAACAAGTGGTATGTCCGTAACAACAAAGGCGAAATGGTTCCTTTCTCTGGCTTTGCCAAAGGTGAATGGACTTATGGTTCACCACGTCTAGAGCGTTATAACGGCGTATCATCTGTTAACATTCAAGGTACGCCTGCACCGGGTGTTAGCTCTGGTGATGCAATGTTAGCGATGGAAGAAATCATTGGTAAGTTACCCTCTATGGGCTTAACTGGTTTCGACTATGAATGGACAGGTTTATCTTTAGAAGAACGTGATTCTGGTAGCCAAACGGCTCCTCTGTTGGTTCTTTCATTATTAATCGTATTCCTATGTCTTGCTGCTCTCTATGAAAGCTGGTCAGTACCTGTTTCGGTATTACTGGTTGTACCTTTAGGTATCGTAGGTGCATTTACCTTGACATGGTTAGGTATGCTGATTAAAGGTGATCCAAACTTATCCTTTAACATTTACTTCCAGGTTGCGATTGTTGCCGTAATTGGTCTTTCAGCGAAGAATGCGATCTTGATCGTCGAATTTGCGAAAGAATTACAGGAACAAGGCGAAGAGCTCTTTGAAGCAACATTACATGCTGCAAAAATGCGTTTACGCCCAATTATCATGACCACACTTGCATTTGGTTTTGGTGTATTACCATTAGCCTTGGCAAGCGGTGCGGGTGCTGGTAGCCAACACTCAGTCGGTTATGGTGTACTTGGTGGTGTAATTTCTTCAACTCTTTTAGGTATCTTCTTTATCCCTGTATTCTTCGTGTGGATTCGTAGTATCTTTAAGTACAAACCTAAAACTTTAAATACTCAGGAGCATTGATCGTGATGCAAACTGTATGGTCTATTTCCAGTCGTGGCATTGCAATCTCTGCACTCGCGCTGTCTTTGGCTGCCTGCCAAAGCATGCGCGGGCCAGAGCCTGTAGTAAGCTCAGATGTTCCTGAAAGCTTCGCGTCTTATGGCAATGCTTCTGGAACATCAATTGCAGAACAAGGTTACAAAGATTTCTTTGCTGATCAGCGTTTACTACAAGTGATTGATCTGGCGCTTGCCAATAACCGTGATTTACGTACTGCGGCTTTGAATATTCAAAAAGCACAACAGCAATACCAAATCTCGGAAAACAACCAATTACCAACGATTGGTGCAAGTGGTAGTGCAGTTCGTCAAGTGACCCCTACCCGTGACCCAAATAATCCGTATTCAACCTATCAAGTTGGCTTAGGCTTAACGTCATATGAATTGGATTTTTGGGGTCGTGTACGTAGCTTGAAAGATGCAGCTTTAGATAGCTACCTCGCAACACAAAGCTCACGTGATGCAACGCAGATCAGTTTAATCAGCCAAGTCACTCAAGCATGGTTAAACTACTCATACGCGAATGCACAATTGAAACTTGCGGATCAAACGCTGAAAGCCCAACAAGACTCGTTTAACTTGAACAAGAAACGTTTCGATGTGGGTATTGATAGCGAAATCCCTGTGCGTCAGGCACAAATTTCGGTTGAAACTGCACGTAATGATGTTGCGAACTACAAGACTCAAGTTGCTCAAGCACAAAACTTGTTGAACTTGCTTGTTGGTCAGCCCGTTCCTCAGAACTTGCTCCCTCAACAACAAGTGGCGCGTATTACACAACAAAGCGTGTTTAGTGCTGGCCTAC
Organism: Acinetobacter sp. Ac_3412; assembly: GCF_013072675.1. Classification (NCBI taxonomy): domain Bacteria; kingdom Pseudomonadati; phylum Pseudomonadota; class Gammaproteobacteria; order Moraxellales; family Moraxellaceae; genus Acinetobacter; species Acinetobacter sp. Ac_3412. Next base: position 59,076 of record NZ_LXUJ01000012.1, read on the forward strand.
CAAGTGACTTGCTCAACAACCGCCCAGATGTGAAAGCATCTGAATACCAGTTAAGTGCTGCGGGTGCGAATATTGGGGCTGCTAAAGCTCAACTGTTCCCAACTATCAGCCTGACAGGTTCTGCGGGTTATGCCTCAACTGACTTGAGCGATCTGTTCAAAGCGGGTAATGGTGTCTGGTCTATTGGTCCAAGCCTGAATATCCCAATTTTTGACTGGGGTACACGTAAAGCCAATATCAAAATCTCTGAAACCGATCAGAAAATTGCACTGGCTAACTATGAAAAATCAGTTCAGTCCGCTTTCCGTGAAGTGAATGATGCTTTGGCGACGCGTGCCAACATTGGCGACCGTTTAACCGCTCAACGCCGTTTGGTTGATGCTACCAATACAACATACAAGCTTTCAAATGCCCGCTTCCGTGCTGGTATTGACAGCTATTTAACCGTATTGGATGCACAACGTTCTGCTTATTCAGCTGAGCAAGGTTTGCTGTTATTACAACAAGCCAACCTCAACAACCAAGTTGAACTGTACAAAACTTTAGGCGGTGGCCTCAAAGCCTCTAGCAGTGAAACGGTAACGCATCAGCCTTCAAGTTCTGAACAACATTACGCAAAAAAATAATTTCATTTTTGCGCATAAAAAAGCTCACTTCGGTGAGCTTTTTTATTGCAACCATTGCCAATATTTCTTATCTTCAAACTGAATATATTGATGATTTAGAAAATACAATGTTACTAAGCAGTTTAGAGTCTGTACCGGGCCATGAAATTTTACGCCAGCTAGATGTGGTGTATGGCAGCACCGTTCGCAGTAAACATGTGGGCCGTGATTTGATGGCAGGTTTAAAGAATATTGTGGGTGGTGAGTTGACGGGTTATACCGAATTGTTGGAAGAATCACGTCAGGAAGCCACACAACGTATGATTGATAAGGCCAAAGCGTTAGGTGCCAATGCGATTGTCGGTATTCGTTTCTCAACCTCGAATATTGCCCAAGGTGCATCAGAGCTATTTGTTTACGGCACAGCCGTGGTGGTACAGCCTGTTGCGCCTAAACTTCCTGATCCATTCGGCGTATAGGCAAAATTATGGATGGATTCATTTTTCAGATTGTCCTGTTTCTAATCCTATTCTCTGTCGGTTGGGGTTTTGGTCGTCATATCGAGCAAAAACATTTGCGCGAGCTGGATCAAAAAGAAAAGCAATTTTCCCATATCCGTATTGATACCAATCGCTTTGTCGAAACCTCAGCCTACGGGCAAATGGTCAGCAGCAATGTGGTAATCTCTCACGATTATTTTAAATATGTACTGGCAACCATTCGAAACTTCTTTGGTGGACGTCTAGTCAGCTATGAAAGTGTGGTGGAACGGGCGCGTCGTGAAGCTGTGATTCGCCTTAAGCAAGAAGCGCATGCCATGGGTGCGAACCATATTATGGGGGTTCGACTCAGTACCACTGAATTGGGTATGCAAGGTGGAATGGTTGAAGTGTTTGCTTATGGAACAGCCATTGTAAACGCTCCTCATTGATGACAGTCGCCTATTGGGGAATTACTGTCGTACCCATAAAATAAAAATGCCTCAAATCATGAGGCATTTTTATCGCTTAGATTTTAAAGTTAATGAAATAAAACGATCGCCTTTTGTAAGGTAAACCAAATCCCTGCCAACAAAGGGAGACCCACAACCAACCAAGCAAGTACCACAGTAATTGTTTTGGATGGCGCATATGCTACATCATGATTCAGGCTTAAATCTTGCGGTAATTTCTCATGTGCCAAAGCCTTTTCAGCAGCCAATTCAGCCTCTGTCATGTATTTATCTTCATCAACTGGTTTGACCATTAAATTGAGTACAAATCCAATCGCTAACATAGCTGCCAAAATATACATCGTCGTGTCATAAGATTGCGCTTGAGCTACGCCATGTGCCAGTTGATAATCTCGAATATTGGTAATCAGTAAGGTTCCAAATACGCCTGCCACAGACCATGCGGTAAGCAAACGCCCATGAATAGCCCCAACCATTTGTGTGCCGAAAATATCAGCCAAATAAGCAGGTACAGTGGCAAAACCACCACCATACATCGACAGGATGACACAGAAGGCTAAAACGAATAATGGCAAATTTTCGGCATGTGCCAAATGTGGAATCGAGACATACAACAAAAAGCCCAATGCGAGAAAAATAAAATATGTGTTTTTACGACCAATAAAGTCCGATGTCGATGCCCAGAAGAAGCGCCCAGCAATATTAAATAAGGACAGTAAACCCGTGAAGCCTGCTGCAAAAGTTGCAATCTGCATTTTTTGGTCCGCGTTTAATTCATTAATTCCCACATCTAAGCCGATGAGGCGTCCGCCAAATACCTCCTGTAACAACGGCGAAGCCATTGCTAAAATGCCAATACCAGCAGAAACGTTTAAACAGAGTACACCCCAAATCAACCAGAACTGTTTGGTTTTCCATGCCTTATTTAAATGCACATGACGATTGGTCACAAGACCCGTCGCCTGCGTTACTGTCGGTTGCCAGCCACTCGGCTTCCAATTTGAAGGCGGAATGCGGTAACCGAAGGCACCGCCAATCATAAAAATAAAATAAACGGCAGCCAGTACCAAAAACGTTTGCCAGACACCCACAGAGGTATCCGTTGCAAAGAACTTCATTAGCTTATCTGCCAATGGCGCACCAATCATGGCGCCTCCACCAAAGCCCATAATGGCAAGACCTGTTGCTAAACCACGACGGTCTGGAAACCATTTAATCAGGGTAGATACAGGTGAAATATAGCCAAGCCCAAGCCCGATGCCCCCTATTCCACCTCCCAACCACAATAACCACAACTGATGCGTATAAACACCCAGCGCAGATAAGATCAAACCACTTGCCCAGCAAAATGCAGCAACCACGCCTGCCTTTCGCGGTCCTGCATGTTCAAGCCAACCACCAAACAAAAATGCGGATGAACCCAAAAAGACAAAAAATAGCGTGTACATAATGCTTAATGTAGACACACTCCAGTCGCAGGTTGTCGTGAACAACTGCTCAAGCAGACCTATATTTTTACATTCGATCGGGGCATCAATTCCCAATGCTTTGGATAATGGCAACCAGAACACGGAAAAGCCATATGCCATACCAATACTGAGATGAATCGCTAACGCGGCAGGAGGCAATAGCCATCGGTTATAACCAGAATGGGCAATCGTGCGTTCCTTGGCCAGAAGTGAAAGTCGTCTTTCCATGTACAATCTCCATACCTTCACTGCTAAAGAGAAGTTAGTATTATTCATTTGGGTCTAGGCAGCGATTCGCGCTGATGCCAGAGCTTGGTATTATGCTTATTTTTCAGTGAAGACCAATCAAATGATTGTGCAAAAAATATCTTGTTCTTATCAAGTAGCTTTTTTTAATAAATAGTACATAACAGATTTAATGATTTTTAAAAATATCCTGTGCCATGCACAGAATATTTGCTTAGGACTCGGCAAAGATCGCTTGCCAATAATGATAGGTTTTCTCTTCCCCATCTTCTAACTTAAACTGGTATGACATTTTTCGAGTTTCAGCAATTTCAAATTCAACAGCATGTTTGAATAAACCGCCTGCATAAGCAAAAGTATGGTATTCCCCGTTTTCACCACAAACATCAACATCGCTAGGCATCCGCTCAAGCAAAGCTGCATCGATATCCTGTCCAATAAACGACTCATCCAGCTTACTAGCATCGGTCACGATGATCTTGGTTTTAATGCCTGAATCCAAAAAGTCCTGCATCACTTCAAGCGAGTTCAGATTCCATATCGGCTCAACCACTTCAATACCTAAAGGATGCAAACGGTCTTCACGATATTTGCGTACATCGCTGAGGTAAATATCACCAAAGATAAAGTGCTCAACGCCGTGTGCCTTAAAATGATTGGCTGCATCGAGCATACGTTGCTCATAGACAGGTAGATTTTTCGGTAGAAATACAGGATAGAGTGGAATACCAATACTTTCAGCCTGCTTTTCAAGCAATGCATGCGGAATGGCGTGCATGGATGACAACGCTGTTTCTTCATTGACCGTGGTTAATAAAGCAACCACCTCAAATTCATTTTGCTGTAAGACTTTATACAGTGCCAATGAAGAGTCTTTACCACCGCTCCAATTAAAAACGGCTTTCTTACGATTATTGATTGTCATTTGACCATACCATTCAATAGAGCATCTAAACTCTACTCTATTTTCAATTATTTCAGTCTAGTGAAAAACGCTTGTGAGATATAAAACCAAAAATAAAGTTAAGCAACCCAATACCCAAACAACAGTCGATAAAATGTGACATGCTTTTTTGATTATAATCGGCAATGCAATGAGGCAAGCCAACAAGATTGATGGGACAGACAGTATAAATACGCCAATCCAAGCATCACTCTTTGTATTTCCGAAAAGAGGAGCCATGATTGTAAATAACTGACTTACTAGCCCACCCATCAAAAAACTAGCAGGTAAACTAAGCAACAAATAACTTACAATCAATGTAATTGATACTCGATGGCTTGAAGATGGCTGAGATAAATTTGGACTATCTTCCACCTTTACTTCACTTTCATTTTGCGAATCATCTTATACAACAAGTTTGGTGACAATCGAGAAACCAACACACCCAATTGTTCTTTTTTCCCACCGACCACAATATATTGCTCGCCTGCCATCAAGGATTCCACCACACGCTCAGCAAATACATCAGCATCTAAACCATTTTCAATAGCTTCATCCTGATGACCTTGAGGCTTGCCTTCACCATTTAAGGCATTAAAAGAGACATTGGTTTTAACAAAGCCAGGGAAGACCACCGAAACTTCAACACCATCATTCGCGACTTCAGCACGCAAACTGTTGGCCCACATATGAATCGCCGCCTTAGCCGCAGAATACGTGGCACGATATTGGGTGCCTAATAAGCCCGCGACACTGGAAACAAATACCACTCGCCCTGTTTTTTGTTTTAACAAGGTTGGCAGTACTGTTTTGGTAAAAAAGACCTGTGAAAAGTAGTCAACCTCCATGATGGCACGTTCAGTTTGCATGGTGGTGTCTTGAATCAAGGCACGTTGACTCAAACCTGCATTATTGATCAGCCAGTCAATACGTCCTTTACAGGCCAAGACCTGTTCATGCGCATGGCGGACTTGAGCTTCATCGGTAATATCTGCGGCAATCGAAAGATGCTGTTCAGGTTTAAGTAAACCTACTCGTACTGCTTCCAGTTCATCATAACGACGCGAGGTCAGCACCACTTGTGCACCTTGCAACGCACATTCACGAGCCAAAGCTTTGCCTAAGCCAGATGAAGCACCTGTAATCCAGACCACTTTATTTTCAAGAGTTTTGAGTTTTGCCATGTCCATGTCCTACCTATGCTTGATGACGCATAAATTTCAGGAAGTAATCTACATATGTTGCCGCGACTTGCTGATCAATTTGCGTGCCTAATTTTTCCAAACGCTTATAACCCAAATGTGTGGTCATATTAATCACCCCATTGAGGGTTTTATCGACCACAAAATTGAACTTGAGACATTTTTTTGGTTCACGAATCAAATGAGTGACGCCAGCATCAATGACTTCGGTGAGAAGTTTGAGTGCATTTGAAATTTCTCGATGATCTCCGCCTGCCAACTTTTGGCTAGAAGCGATGACCTTCTGAGCCAAATGCTGCTCAACAGGATAAGTCATATATACCTGTTCATCTTCAAGTTGTAAGGTTTTAGAGAGGTATTCCACCAAAGGGATTAAACGGTCATTGCCAAAAAATGAAATCGACCACGGCATATATTTGCGAATTGCTTCCAAAATTTGCTGAATCACTTTTTCAGATTCACCCGTTTGTGAATACTGCTGATTTTCTTGTAACAGCACCATAAATACTTGTTCAATCACTTCACAAGCCATTTCAGACAATACACTGCCCAAAGCATTGGCCTGACTTTCTTTATGTCCTTGCAATAATTGCGCTCGAATATGTGCAAACCTTGCATAAGTATCCGCATGAATATTTAAAAAAACGGCGGTGTTCATTTTAATAACCCTAATTGTAAGATTCCATAAAAAAAGAGCTTGTTAAACAAGCCCTTTTATCAAATCTATTTTTCTATCATTTTTGGCGTTGTACACGCCGAATTTAGCACACTCTATTCTGTATCGACATGCATAAATGCTAAAAAATGATTGACGCAATCGGTTGCTGCATTGCTATCCACTTGATTACCCATTTTCTCTAAACGCTTATAACTTAAATGAGCAGTCATATTGATCACCCCATTTAAGGTTTTATCCACCACGGTATTAAAGTTGAGACATTTTTTTGGTTCACGAATCAAACTGGTCACCCCCAAATCCACGATTTGAATCAGGGTTTGAAACACATCGACCATATCACTGATTTCATTATTCTTGAGTTGGGTGACCAATGTATGTGCCTGCTGTACCAATTGTCGATCAATCGGATAAGATACATAAACCTGCTCATCGTGATACTTGATCATATTGGAAAAGTAATTGGCAAAGGGACACAGACGCTCATTCCCAAAAAAAGCAATCGACCACGGCATATATTTACGCACCGCAGCAATGATCTGTTGAATCACTCTTTCAGATTCAGCAGTATTTTTCTGGGTGAGCTGCGTCGGCTGACGATTTTGAATCAAGAGTACTGAAAACACTTGCTCGACAATCTCACAGGCAATTTCGGATAACACCTCACCCAAGATACGGGATTGGCTCTCATGCGTACCAGCATTGAGCTGTTGGCGGATGGTTTCAAATTGTCCATGCGTGACGTCATTAATTTTCAACAGGATTGAATAACTCATGAGAAGCATCCCTTTTTTAGTTTTTCGCATTCTTATATTGTTGTTTTAAGCATCAATATTTTTAAGTTATGTGATGCATTACACAAATCTAATCCTATTTATATAAAAATCCAACGCCTTCCATCGGTTTTTCCCGAAAAAAACGAAGTCTATAAAGCATTTATCTTGATTGAGCTGGCGATCATCGGTCATAAAAGCCACATTATGAAGCTGTATTCAACATCCCCTCTATAAAAGCTCAAAAAACAGCAATTCAGACATTATTTAAGCAGCTTTTCGCATTAACACTTGGCATGGCTGAAATGCCTACAGAAGCGAGGATTTTTTGCTACAATAGATCTAATTTTTTATTCAATTTTAATCTTCTGTACTATGACTGACGCTCAATCTGCTCAAAATATTGCAACCACTTACGATCCAACCGAGATCGAAAAGAAATGGTATCAAATCTGGGAACAACAAGGTTATTTCAAACCATCAGGTCAAGGTGAATCATTCTGTATCATGATTCCACCACCGAACGTCACCGGTAGCTTGCACATGGGACATGGCTTTAACAATGCCATCATGGATGCACTGACCCGTTACAACCGTATGATGGGTAAAAATACGTTATGGCAACCAGGAACTGACCATGCGGGGATTGCAACGCAGATGGTGGTCGAGCGTCAATTGGGTGCACAAGGTGTCAGCCGTCATGACTTAGGTCGTGAAAAGTTCATCGAAAAAATCTGGGAATGGAAAGAGCAATCAGGCGACACCATCACCCGTCAGATTCGTCGTTTAGGTTCGTCAGTCGACTGGTCGCGTGAACGCTTCACGATGGATGAAGGTTTGTCCAATGCAGTAAAAGAAGTCTTCGTAAAACTGCATGAAGATGGCTTGATCTACCGCGGCAAACGTCTGGTTAACTGGGACCCGAAACTACAAACGGCGCTATCAGACCTAGAAGTTGAATCAGATAAAGAAGAAGCAGGTTCATTGTGGCACTTCAAATATTTCTTTGAAGATAAAAACCTCCGTACCCATGATGGTAAAGACCACATCGTTGTTGCCACGACTCGTCCTGAAACCTTGTTAGGTGATACCGCTGTTGCTGTGGCACTGGATGATGAACGCTATACGCACCTTGTAGGTCAGAACATTATCCTGCCAATTACAGGTCGTGCTGTTCCAATCGTTAAAGATGAATATGTAGATAAAGAATTCGGTACAGGCTGTGTAAAAATCACCCCTGCACATGACTTTAACGACTATGAAGTCGGTAAGCGTTGTGAATTACCAATCATCAATATCTTCAATAAAAATGCAGAAGTATTGGCTGAGTTTGAATATATCGCCAAAGCGGGCGAGCAAATTTCTAAAACCATCCCTGCGCCTTCGGACTATATTGGTTTAGAGCGTTTTGAAGCACGTAAAAAACTGGTTGAACAAGCAGAAGCTGAAGGCTGGTTGGATCAAATCCAACCTTATACGCTTAAACCACCTCGTGGTGACCGTTCAGGTGTGATTGTTGAGCCATTATTGACAGATCAATGGTATGTAAAAATTGCACCATTGGCGCAACCTGCAATTGAAGCGGTTCAAGATGGTCGTATCAAGTTTGTTCCTGAGCAATACAGCAACATGTACATGGCGTGGATGAACAACATCCAAGACTGGTGTATCTCTCGTCAACTTTGGTGGGGTCACCGTATCCCAGCTTGGTACGATGCTGAAGGCAACATCTATGTCGGTCGTGACGAAGCTGAAGTCCGTGCCAAAAACAACATCCCTGCTGATGTTGTGTTAAACCAAGATGAAGACGTACTGGATACTTGGTTCTCTTCTGCGCTGTGGACCTTCTCAACCTTAGGTTGGACTGGCGATGCCAAGAAAGATGCGGAAAACTATTTCCTCAATACCTTCCACCCAACTGATGTATTGGTGACTGGTTTTGATATCATCTTCTTCTGGGTTGCGCGTATGATCATGTTTACGATGCACTTCATGAAGAATGAAGATGGTACGCCACAAGTACCGTTTAAAACGGTGTATGTTCACGGTCTGGTTCGTGATGGCGAAGGTCAAAAAATGTCGAAGTCTAAGGGCAACGTGCTTGACCCATTAGACCTAATTGACGGTGTTGACCTTGAGACTTTAGTACAAAAACGTACGACGGGTCTGATGAACCCGAAACAAGCGGCGAAGATTGAGAAATCAACCCGTAAAGAATTCCCAGAAGGCATTCAAGCTTACGGTACCGATGCAGTTCGTTTCACGTTCTGTGCGCTTGCCAATACAGGTCGTGACATTAAGTTCGATATGAAACGTGTTGAAGGCTACCGTAACTTTGCCAACAAGATCTGGAACGCAACCCGTTTCGTGTTGATGAATGTTGAAGGTCAAACGGTTGCTCAAGAAGCGCGTCCTGAGCTGTGGGAACTTCCAGAAAAATGGATCATGAGCCGTCTGCAAAAAGCAGAAGCTGCTGTACATCAAGCATTCGCTACCTATCGTTTAGACCTTGCTGCACAAGCGATATATGACTTTATCTGGAATGAATACTGTGACTGGTATGTTGAATTAACCAAACCAGTTCTAAACGATGCCAATGTATCTGAAGAGCGTAAAGCGGAAGTTCGCCGTGTATTACTTGCGGTGATGGAAGCCTCTTTACGTTTAGCACATCCGTTGATGCCGTATTTGACTGAAGAAATCTGGCAAACGCTTGCGCCGATGTTAGGCAAAGGCGGTGCTACGATTATGACTGCACAATACCCTGTTCCTGATCAAGCGAAAGTGAATGATCAAGCTGAAGCAGACATGCAGTGGTTACAAGGTTTGATTGGTGCGGTACGTAATATTCGTGGTGAAATGGGCTTAGGTAATGCGCGTTTATTGCCTGTATTACTCAAGAATATTTCTGATGCTGAGCGTGAGCAAATCATCCGTATCGAAGCTTTATTCAAAGCACTCGCTAAAGTTGAAAGCATCGAGTTCTTAAGCAATGAGCAAGAACCACCGTTGTCTTGTTCTAGCGTTGTCAGCCATGCATCAGTATTTGTACCAATGAAAGGTTTGATTGATCCTAAAGCTGAATTGGGTCGTTTGCAGAAAGACTTGGATAAAGTTCAAAAGCAACATGATCAAATTGCCAATAAACTTTCGAATGAAGGTTTCGTAGCGAAAGCACCAGCAGCAGTTGTTGAAGGTGAAAAAGTGAAATTGGCTGAGTTTGCTGATCAGTTAGCGAAAATTAAGCAAAGTATGGAGCAGATTGCTGCGCTTTAATGTGTTGCATTTTTGATCTAATGTATTGTATAAAGGGCTGATTATTCAGCCCTTTATATTAAAAATAAATCCAAGTTTTAAGTTCTTAGATTCCTTTCAAGTTACGAAATGTTGCCCTATAGCTGATATGCGATATTCCCTCTCCTTTGAGGAGAGGGTTAGGGAGAGGTCTTATTAGAAAGTGCACAACATTTATTCCATAAATCATCCAAAACTCTCTCAGTATTTTTCAAAATTTCATGGTTCCAATACCGTACCACTGTTAAATCCAGAGCCTCTAAAAACTTGGTTCGTTCAGCATCATATTCAATCGCATCTTTAGCTCCATGCTGGCTGCCATCTAGTTCGATCACCAAACCCAATTCATGACAGTAAAAATCCACAATATAAGGTGCAATCACATGCTGTCTGCGAAATTTCAGATTCATAAATCGTTTAGCCCGAAGTAATTGCCACATCAAATGTTCAGCATCTGTTGCATTACTACGCATAGCTTTGGCGAATTCTAATAATTGTGGGTCTAGTTTCATTTTTTATTTTCCATTTTAATTACCCTCACCCCAGCCCTCTCCCTGAGGGAGAGGGAGCATCCTTTGTGAATTTGATAGTTATTCGATACGCAACATGCCCTCTCCTTCTAGGAGAGGGTTAGGGAGAGGTTACAGCACCCCATGCCCCAACAACATCTCCACCCCACTCAGCTTTTTCATATGCTTTAAACGTTCTTTTTCCCACTTCAACTGCTGCTTTAACTCAGCACAATCCGCATCTATAGCTTTATATACATCACCAATATGCAGATGCTCGGCTTTGACTTTTTTCGCCAACTGAAAAGAATCCAAAATCTCATCAATTTGACTTTCGAGTTGCTGACTTTGTGCATCCAAAGCCAGTTTATAAAACTTCACTTGCTCTGCTGATAACTCTTTAGCGCCAACACCTTTGTTCTGTTCAAGCTGTAATTGAAGCTTGAGCAAATAAAACAAATCCTGCTGCTCATAAGCCTGACTTGCCTGCTGGAACAACTCAGTTTTTTCTTCTTTTTTGGTCTCGTCTTGCTCACGGTCAGGATGAATCATCGCTGCTATTTTTAAATACACCGTTTTCAACGATTGTGCTGCCATCTGCTCAGCTTGTTCTCTTTTCTGCTGTTGTCTCAGTTGCTTGGCCTGTTCCCTAGCCTGTTGTTGCTCAACAGCATACTGCTCAAAGTCATCTTGTTCTAGTTCTACACTTTGCTCAGAACTTTCATTGAATTCAAACTCAGCTGACTGTACTTTTTTATTCTTTTTAAGCGATTGCTGTGCATGTTGCTGATAAAAGGTATCGATCTGCTTCACTAATCTTAGCTGTTCATCCTTTAACATTTTGGAGCGCTTTAACATTTGGGCAAGCTGAGCAATTTTTTCATCCAGTTGTTGCATATCCGCTTTGGAAAACTCATGCTGCTGTAACAGCGTCCAAAGCTGATCTAACTGCTGAAACAAGACTTCATGCAATTCACTATACACAGGCATCAGCTTTTGCCGTGTGTGCTGTTGAATCTCGGCTTGAGCGTTTTGCCATGTGGCAAGGCTGATTTTTTGCTGTTCTATTTGATCAATCAGGCGATTCAGCTTCTTCTGCTGTGCAGAAGGTTGAGCCCTTTGCTTTAAATTGACTTTGAGATCAAAGGACATAATGCTGCCGCCTAAAAATTAAAAAGTGTAGCAATAATCAACCAACAAAGTCAGCAAACACTTTCAATATCGTGTTTGGACAAACAAATCGCTTAACTAAGCTTTACTCATCGCCAAATAAGGCATTGGCTGAAACGACCTTGGTGATTTTAACTTTATCTTGTTTCAGCAAGGGATAGATTTTTTGTCTAAGTACATCACTGGTCATGCTGCCATTCAAATTCAGTAACACAGGCTCTTCGCTCAGTGACCCTTTACCTAAGTATTCTTGATTCAAATCATTGGTGGTTGCTTGATTGACCACCACAAAATAGCCTGAAATGCCTTTGACCTGACCACAAGCCAAACTTTGTGGTGACCAATCCCCTTGGCGAATCACTTTTTGCAACGTATAGCCTTTGCTTTTTAATTGCTGCGCTTGCTCTGCTGTTGCGATTGGAAAATCAATCTGCTTTTGCTGTCCTTTCCAACTCACCAACAAATGACTGGATTGACAAGATTCACGCATGACGCCACCACTTCCTCTCAGCGCGCCTTCATCTGGATCAAAACAGGATGAAATCACTTGAAAAGTTGCTTCACCACAATGTAACGGCTCAGATTGATACATCTTGAATGGCGTTGCTTCAGCGTGGCTCAGCTGAGTTAAACATAAGGATATAATACAAAAGTTGGCGAATTTATTGTTCATATGAAGTCGTATTAGAATTAAAGGTTGACTCATTCTATCTTAAAAATTGAGTGACTAAAAAAAGTCCTCATACTCCTCAATTTGAATTCAACATTAAAAATGACAGACCCAATTTTTAAGCTAAAATCTGTTATATACATCATCATTTAAATACTCTAATTTTATGAAGAATAAAGTCCTATTACTCACCTCATTTATTTTGCTCGCTGGATGTAATGAAAAACCGAAGCCTTCATCGGAAGGCGATCAACCCACACCAAAAGCAACTCAACAAACCCAAGCCGTATCAGAACCTGTGCTTATTCCCGCTACCCCCGAATCCGATTATCTCGCCAATAATTCAACTCCACTACCAAAAGGCTATTCAGTTGATACAACCCATCTCAAAAAGCCTTTGTTTATTGATTTTGATGGCGATGGAGATCTGGATACTTTTCGAGTGCTGAAAAACCCAAATAAAAAAGGAATGAAATATCTCTTTGAATTCCGTATCTCAAATAGCGACAAAGTTTATTACTACGAAAATACAGATAAAGATTATGACCTCGATATTTTCGGAACTTTTGAAGTTGCACCTAAAACAGATATTTACGTGGATGAAGACTATCGCTTTGATGAAGATGGAAATATCTTAGCTGATGAGCAAATTGACCCAAAACATTATCTAAAGTTCAAGGGTGATGGCATTTCTGTCAATGTTTTAGAAGAAACCTGTGCAACATCTGTATTTTTCTTAACAGATGAAAAAATTAAACGAATCGCGCTGTGCTAAATCCTAATTTCCATTTCATAACAAAAGCCGCCCAATTGAGCGGCTTTTTCAATCACGTAAACAGATTACTGTGCGGTATAACCACCATCCATCACCACCGCCTGTCCTGTAATCCCTGCGCCTTTGTTGCTGGCTAAGAAAATCGCATAGTCGGCAATTTCTTCAACGCTAAGTAGACGCTTCTGTGGCACCATCGCCAAAATCACATCTTCCAAAGCACTTTCCAGATTCACATTACGGGTTTTCGCCAAATCCGCAATCTGCCCTCGCACCAATGGCGTATCCACATAGCCCGGACATAAAGCATTTACGGTAATGCCGTCACGGGCACATTCCAAAGCTGCCACTTTAGTTAAACCAATCACCCCATGCTTGGCACTGTTATAGCCCGCCTTACCCGCAAAACCAATCAGGCCATTGATCGAAGACATATTGATAATACGGCCATATTGTTGTGCTTTCATAATCGGAAATGTGTGCTTAATTCCGATAAATGAACCTGTCAGCATCACCTGTACCAGTTTCTGATAAATATCAGTGGAGAAGTCTTCAATTGCAGCGACATGCTGAAAACCTGCATTATTGATCAGGATATCCAAACGCCCAAAAGTTTGCGTGGTCAAATCAATCGCCGCTTTATAAGCTTGCTCATCAGTCACATCACAAGGCGCAGACAAAGCCTCAAAACCCTGCTGTTTTAACTGCTCCACTGCTTGCTGACATTTCTCTGCATTGACATCAGAAATCACCACTTTCGAGCCTTCCTGAGCAAATTTTTTCGCAATTTCCAAACCAATCCCACTAGCCGAACCTGTAATAAAGGCCACTTTGGCTTCGAGTTGTTGAGTCATTGTGCTACTCCTATTCTTAATCATTTTGATTGTTCACCCGCCACTACTGGCAAGCTCAAATTAAAATTCAACTTAGACAATACCGAACCATGTAAATGCAGCAATCACCACAAATACTGCCAAGGTTTTAATAATAGTGACCGCAAAAATATCTTTATAGGATTGCTTATGGGTTAAACCTGTGACTGCAAGCAAGGTAATTACCGCGCCATTATGTGGGAGCGTGTCCATACCGCCCGATGCCATCGCCACCACACGATGCATCACTTCTGGTGGAATGCCTGCCGCCACAATAGCAGCGTTATAGGTTTCTGCCATCGCACTCAAAGCAATACTCATCCCGCCCGATGCCGAACCTGTAATCCCCGCCAATACGGTCGTGGTCACCGCACCATTGACCAAAGGATTGGTAAAGGTCGTACCGAGTGCATGACTAATCAAAGCAAAGCCCGGTAATGCCGCAATAATCGCACCAAAACCATATTCAGAAGCGGTATTCATCACCGCCAATAATGAACCACTGATACTGGCATTGACGCCTTCTTTAAAGTTGGTCACCACGCGCCGATAATCAAACAAGATCGCAGCAATAATCCCGACAATCAAGGCCAAGCCGACTGCCCAGATTGCGCCTGTTTTTGCCACATCAACAGTGTAGTTGGCGAGACCAATTGCATTAAAATCAAAGCCATTTGGATACCATTCTTTGATGGCTGTGGATAGATAACGGTTCATCACTGCAACCAAAATCAACGGCACAAAGGCCATACATTGACGTAGTACTGAACCATTGTGCTGCGTAGATTGTTCAACATCGGCAGTCGCTGGTGTGACTGCATCTTCAGCAGCAAAACCAGCATAACCTTCACCTGCACGAGCCGCAGCTTTACGGCGTGATTCCAGATAGAGTAGACCCATGCTCAAGACGAAAATCGCCCCAATGACACCTAAAAACGGCGCTGCATAAATATTGGTGCCAAAGAAGGTGGTTGGAATCACGTTTTGAATTTGCGGTGTACCCGGCAAAGCATCCATGGTGAATGTAAATGCGCCTAGGGCAATAGTGCCGGGAATCAAACGTTTTGGAATATTGGCTTGTTGGAACAACTGATTGGCAAATGGATAAATCGCAAATACCGCCACAAACAGACTGACACCACTATAAGTCAGAATGGCACCGAGTAAAACCACGGTTAAAATGGCTTTCTTTGCGCCAATCAAATTGACAATGGTACGGGCAATGGACTCGGCAATACCTGACATTTCTACCACTTTGCCAAAGATTGCACCCAGCAAGAACACCAAGAAATAGTCTTTAATGAAATTGACCATCTTCGGCATGAAAACGCCCGAATAAAATGGCAGCACATTGGCAGGGTTAATCAGAAAAACCGCGAGCAATGCACATAACGGCGCCATGAGAATCACGGAAAAACCGCGATAGGCCGTGTACATCAGCAAGCCTAAAGACAGCAGAATGACAAATAAGTCCCACATATTCTTTTACTCCATTCCAAAGAATATATGTCAGGGTCAACCAAATTATTTTTTTTATACTGTGTGGTGGTTATCCTAACCATAAATAAAATCAAAATACTGCCGATTGCAGTACTGAATCTAAAACCATGACGCATGTTAAAACGTATTTTAAAATAGCATTAAAATCACAAAAAACAAGACCATTAAAACAAAACACATAATTTTAATTATTATTAAAAATCAATATAATACACAAATTAATACCAAAAAATTTAATTGATTAATAAAACAAATTAACTATTCAAAAATACTCATCAATCTCATCAAATTATATTTAGCTTATTCTTTTTAAAATCCATTTTTCGATATTGAGATAAAATAAATCAATAATCGCATGTCAAATTTTTAAAAATAAACAGCTTGCCTCTCGCCACCGAATTAACAAAAATGCCAGTCACAATGTGCTGTTTTTTTTATAAATTACAGCATATAAATCAAAAACTTTCCGCATAGGTCGTCCACCATGACTTTAAAGCAACTCAAAGCATTTCTGGCTTTGACTCGTACCCTGAATTATGCAAATGCCTCTGCTGAATTGCATCTCAGTCAATCTGCTTTAAGTCTAAGTATCAAATCACTGGAAGAAGAACTGGGCGGCAAGCTGTTTAAACGTAATACCCGTCGGGTTGAACTAACACAAGAAGGAAAATCATTGATCCCCTATGCCAAGAAATTACTGGCCAATTGGGAAGATATGGAAAAAGACGTCAAGCAACGATTTAAACTCAATCGCGGCACCCTCAATATTGCCTCGATGCCCTTTGTCACCCATGCGATTTTGCCGCAAGTGATTCATAGCTTCTTAGCCAAACACCCCAATATCAGTTTTTCTATTCATGACATTCCCAATGAAAAAGTACTGGAAAACGTTCAGGATGGCATTTTTGAAATTGGTATCTGCTTTGAACCACCACGCAATGATCAACTGGAATTTAAACCTTTATTTGAGGAAGATTTCCTTGCGCTCTTACCAAAGACTCATCCTTTGGCAAGCGCGGATTCGATCAGTTGGAAACAACTCTGTGCCAATCCCTTTGTGACCTTGCAACATCCCTCGATCGTTCGACACCTGATTGAAGAAAACTGTCTTAAAAACCATCTGACTTTAGATTTAAAAGTTGAATGTCATCAGATCAGCTCCCTCTCCAGCTTTGTCGCATTGGATATGGGGGTCAGTGCCATCCCCCGTCATTTTCAGAATTTTATCGATAAGGAACATAATGTCTTAATTGAAATTGAGGACGGCAAACTGCCGCAAGCGATTGGCATTGTCTATAAAAAAGACTTTGAGCTTTCCAATATCTCAGCCGAGTTTATCGAGATCTTGCTACAACATGATTTTGGCTAAGTCCTTTCGGCTGATACACCAAGACAGACTCCCCTGTTATAACGCCAGTTTTGAGTGAAATAGATGAAATTTATTGTATTAATGAGTTTCCCTCATTAATCCTTTAAAAATTTAAACTTCTGTAAATAATCCCTGAGTGCTAAAACTATTAGAAACCAAGGAATTTACAGGTGAAAAAAATGAATAAAGTCTATTCAACCGCAGCACTGGCACTGCAAGATGTGGTGCAAGATCAACAGACATTTGCGGTTGGCGGTTTTGGCCTATGTGGTATTCCTGAGGCATTAATCCAAGCACTGAAAGAAACTGGTGTAACAGGCCTCACTTGTATTTCCAATAATGCAGGCATTGATGATTTTGGCTTGGGTGTCTTGCTCAAAACCCGACAAATTAAAAAAATGATCTCGTCTTATGTGGGCGAAAATAAAGAATTTGAACGCCAGTATCTAAATGGCGAACTCGAAGTTGAACTCACTCCTCAAGGCACACTAGCCGAAAAATTACGCGCTGGCGGTGCAGGCATTCCTGCCTTTTATACCGCAACAGGTGCAGGCACCTTGGTGGCTGAAGGTAAGGAACAGCGCGAATTTAATGGTCGTACTTACATCCTTGAACCCTCACTGACCGCAGATGTGGCACTGGTTAAAGCCTACAAAGCGGATAAAGCTGGCAATCTGGTGTTCCGTAAAACTGCACAAAACTTTAACCCTGAATGTGCAATGGCTGGAAAAGTCACCATTGCTGAAGTAGAGCAAATTGTTGAGATCGGCGAACTTGATCCAGATGAAATTCATTTAGCGGGCATTTACGTCAATCGTGTGGTGCTGAATGCCACACCAGAAAAACGTATCGAACAAAAAACCCTAAAAGCACAGGACGCATAATCATGGCATGGACACGTGAACAAATGGCACAACGTGCCGCGCAAGAATTACAAGATGGTTTCTACGTCAATCTTGGTATTGGCCTGCCAACATTGGTTGCCAACTACATCCCAGAGGATATGGATGTGTGGTTGCAATCGGAAAATGGTCTACTCGGCATTGGTGAATTTCCAACCGAACAGCAACTCGACCCTGATCTAATCAATGCAGGCAAACAAACTGTCACCGCTCGTGCAGGTGCGGCATTTTTCTCAAGCAGTGAATCCTTTGCCATGATTCGTGGCGGCCACGTCAATATCGCCATTCTGGGTGCTATGGAAGTCTCTGAACAAGGTGACCTCGCCAACTGGATGATTCCGGGCAAAAAAGTCAAAGGCATGGGCGGCGCGATGGACTTGGTTGCAGGCGTTCAACGTGTGGTGGTGCTGATGGAACACAATGCCAAAGATGGGACTGCTAAAATCGTTAAGCAGTGTAGCTTACCGCTGACAGGTCAAAAAGTCGTGCATCGTATTATTACCGACTTGGGCGTTTTAGATGTTGTCGCAGAAGGCATCAAACTGGTGGAGTTAGCACCGGATGTCACTGAACAACAAATTCTAGATGCTACAGGTGTTGAGCTGTTGATTGAAGCCAAAGCTTAACTCTCCCCCCCTTTTATTTTTCTCGTTGAAGTGATGCTGTAATGGCATCACTTTTCGCTGTTTTCGGGAGCAGCACATTCATTTAGGACAAATGAATCAGATACAACAAAATTAAAAATGGATGCTAAACATGAATAAACAACCTGCCTTGTTAGAACGGTTTGCCCTGCGGATTAGTAACTGGTCGGAAAAATGGTTTCCTGACTCTTATATCTTTGCCCTGCTCGGTGTGATTATCGTTTCCTTTGCTGCAATCAGTATCGGTGCATCGGTACAAGATGTCGCCAGCTCCTTTGGGAATGGTTTTTGGAGTTTAATCCCTTTCACTCTGCAAATGACCATGCTGATTATTGTTGGCTATGTGGTTTCGGTTTCTGCACCTGTGAAAAAACTGATTCAGAAGATGGCGCGTATCCCCCATTCGGGACGCAGTGCCATTGTGTTGGTGGCCACGGTCAGTTTATTGATTTCTTTGGTCAATTGGGCAGTCAGTACTATTCTGACGGCGTTATTGGTGATTGCGCTAGCAAAACGTAAAGAACTACAAATGGACTACCGTGCAGCCGCAGCCGCTGCAATCATTGGCATGGGCGCAACTTGGGCACTGGGTATCAGCTCTTCTGCAGCCCAGTTACAGGCCAATAAAGCCAGTCTGCCTGAGTCAATCTATAACTTAACCGGTGTAATTCCATTTACCGAAACCATCTTCCTGTGGCAATCCATGTTAATGACTTTAATCTTGGTGATTGTCTCAATTGCGATTGCCTATTGGTCTGCACCGAAAGGTGACAATGTCAAAACCATGCAGGATTTTGAGCTCAACTTTGAAGAAGAGGAAAAGACCGAAGTCAAATCGACCCGACCTGGGGATTGGTTGGAGAACTCACCGCTTTTGACCATTATTGTGGTGGCATTAGGCTTGATCTGGATGTTTATCGAGTTTTCTAAAACCAATCCAATCATCGCCATTTCCAGTCTCAATACTTATAACTTTGTGTTTTTGATGCTGGGGCTTGCACTACACCGTACTCCACGTAATTTTCTCAATGCGGTGAGTCAGGCCGTGCCTGCTGTGTCAGGAATTTTAATCCAGTTCCCACTCTATGGCAGTATCGCCTTTATTATGACCCAAGCGCTGAATAGTCAGGATTTATCCCTGTCGCACTATATTGCTGAATTCTTTGTCTCGATTGCCTCCAAAGAGACCTTTGCGATTGTGATGGGCATCTACTCTGCGGTACTCGGTTTCTTTGTTCCCTCAGGCGGTGGTAAATGGATTATTGAAGCGCCATATGTGATGCAGGCTGCCAATGATTTGCAGGTGCATTTAGGTTGGTCGGTGCAGATTTATAATGCGGCAGAAGCATTGCCAAATCTGATCAATCCCTTCTTTATGCTGCCGATGTTGGGAATTTTAAAACTCAAGGCCAAAGACGTGATTGGTTTTACCGTGACTCAATTGGTGTTCCATCTTCCGTTAGTGCTGTTCTTATTGTGGATTTTAGGACGCACCCTCAGCTATAGCCCACCAGTCATGTAAGACCAGCAACAATTGTACAGCGCTGCTTTTTATATTGAACATCAGAGATATGAAAAGTGGCGTGAGCTGTTCTTGAACACAGCAAAAACCATCTCCCCATTTGCATTGAAATCACCCACGACTCCTTTCATTTAGAAATGCCCAGAACTGTGCTATTTTTAGGCAAATTGCACCACTTTTCACCAAAATTACAATTTAATTTCTAAATTGGTGCGTTTTTTGCTTTATAAATTTCATCAAATTGAGCTGTTTCAATACAGCTTGAGTTTTTAGATTTACTAAATCTATTTTGGTGCAAAAAATGAATCAAATATTTGCATCAAAATAAAATTTAGCACTTTTTTTGAGCACCACTATGCAAAACGTAGATCTATTTTTCTTACTGCTCGGTGCAGTACTAGTATTAGCAATGCACGCTGGCTTTGCGTTCTTGGAATTGGGCACGGTACGCCATAAAAACCAAGTCAATGCATTGAGTAAAATCCTTACCGATTTTGCCATTTCAGCGATTGCCTATTTCTTTGTAGGCTATTGGATTGCATATGGTCAAAACTTTTTCCATGCAGGCAGTACCTTAGCAGCCGATCATGGCTATAACTTAATGCGTTGTTTCTTCTTACTGACCTTTGCTGCTGCAATTCCTGCGATTATTTCGGGTGGTATCGCAGAACGTGCCAAGATGCGTGCTCAAGCCATTGCAACATTGATCTTGGTAGCACTGATTTATCCTTTCTTCGAAGGCATGATTTGGAATGGTAACTATGGTCTGCAAAAGTGGTTAGAGAACTCTTTTGGTGCAAGTTTCCATGATTTTGCAGGTTCTGTTGTGGTTCATGCAATGGGCGGCTGGATTGCCCTTGCTGCGGTGATTTTACTCGGTGCTCGTCATGGTCGTTATAAAAATGATGGTCGTGTCAGTGCCCATCCGCCTTCATCTATTCCATTCCTTGCTTTAGGTTCATGGATTCTGATCGTGGGCTGGTTTGGCTTTAACGTGATGAGTGCACAACGGGTTGAAGCCATCTCTGGTCTGGTTGCAATTAACTCTCTCATGGCAATGGTAGGTGGAACTTTAGCTGCCAATTTCATGGGCAAAGATGACCCTGGTTTCTTACACAATGGTCCATTGGCTGGATTGGTCGCAATCTGTGCAGGTTCCGATATTGTGCACCCAATTGGTGCGTTAGTAATTGGTGGTACTGCAGGTGCATTGTTTGTTTACCTGTTTACTTACACTCAAAACAAACTCAAAGTCGATGATGTACTTGGGGTATGGCCATTACACGGTGTTTGTGGTGCATTGGGCGGTATTGCAGCGGGCATCTTTGGTCAACAAGCTTTAGGTGGCTTAGGGGGTGTCTCCATTATCTCACAAGTCATTGGTACGGGTCTTGGCATTATCATTGCCTTAGTCGGTGGTTTTATTGTCTATGGTCTATTAAAAGCCACTATGGGTATTCGCCTGTCACAAGAAGATGAGTATCGTGGTGCGGATCTTTCAATCCATAAAATTTCAGCCAATTCTGAAGAATCGATGTTCTAATTTTCAAACCTTTTTAAGCGACGGAAACGTCGCTTTTTTTTATCTCAATTAAAAACGGGCTAGTTTTTATTTTCCCTATTTTATTTTTCTCTTCTCATCGATGCTATCGATACATAGCAGTTTTAATACTGAAATAAAGCAGTTGTGCAACCGACTCTGCCCCAGTGAATTCAAGCGATCATGGCACATATCATGCTTTATATTTCTTGCAATTTTTACTGTAATTTACAGCTTTTAAATTACGCCATTCATCCACCATTACGATTAACAAAACCGCAAAGAATATCGCTTGAGCATGCGCATTGAACTCTATTAAGATGAAAAATAATGTTTTTTAAGACATCAAAAAGAACACATTATTTTTCATAACAATGAACGGTTAAACCGCAACAATGACGCATGCGATCATAACGATACAAAAGGAGTTTTGTACATGATTTATAAACGCACCATGACCTCTCTGCTTTGTGCAGGCACATTGGTATTCGGACTCAGTGCTTGTAGTGACAACAAAGCGCCGGCTGCTGGCGACAAAGCGACTGAAGCGGGTGTCTCCACTTCGGGAACATTAAACAAAATCAAAAGCTCTGGCACGATAGTGCTGGGTTATCGAGATTCATCCATTCCCTTTTCTTATATTGCATCGACCCCAAACCAACCCGTCGGTTATGCGCATGATCTGCAACTTAAAGTGGTTGAAGCCGTAAAGCAGAAGCTGAATATGCCAGACCTGAAAATTCGCTATAACCTCGTCACTAGTCAGAACCGTATTCCACTGGTCTCGAATGGGACTGTCGATCTAGAATGTGGCTCAACCACCAATAATAAAGAACGACAGCAGCAGGTTGATTTTTCTGTTGGTTTCTTTGAGGTCGGCTCTCGACTGCTAACTGCTAAAAATTCGGGGATTAAAGACTTTGCCGATTTAAAAGGCAAAAAATTGGTGACAACAGCAGGAACCACATCTGAACGCTATATCCGTCAACACCAACAAGAACTTGGTATTGGTGAAATCATTTCTGCCAAGGACCATGCTGAATCTTTCTTGATGCTGCAAAATGGCCGTGCTGTCGCTTTTATGATGGATGATATTCTGCTCGCAGGTGAAAAATCTAAAGCCAAAGATCCGAATCAATGGGACATCGTTGGTACTGCACCAATTCATGAAATCTATGGTTGTATGCTGCGTAAAGGTGATACTGGTTTTAAACAGGTAGTTGATGATGCCATCAAGGCAACTTATGCCTCTGGTGAAATCAACAAGATGTATGAAAAATGGTTCCAGCAACCGATTCCGCCAAAAAATATTAATTTGAATTTTGCCATGTCGGATCAGCTCAAAGCCTTAATCAGCAATCCACATGATCGCGATCAGTAATTCGCTCCCCTTATCGCAAGCATAATATTGTGGAATCGGGAAACAGTGGATGTTGTCCCGATTCTACTCAGGAGTTGTTATGAATTATAGCTGGAACTGGGGAGTTTTGTGGCAATCTACAGGTATCGGAGATACCACCTACCTGAACTGGATCATCACAGGTCTAGGTTGGCTGGTTGTGATTGCTGTGGTCGCCTGGAGTATTGCCCTGCTGCTGGGCAGTATCCTCGGCATTATGCGCACGCTCCCCAATAAAACCGCCAGAGCCATCGGTACCACCTACGTCACCCTGTTTAGAAATGTACCTTTACTGGTTCAATTATTTATCTGGTTTTATGTGGTTCCCAACTTTCTGCCCGCCCCGATTAAAAACTGGTGGATGAATGATCTTGGGGCCAATACCACTGCCCTGATCTCGGCCAGTATCGGGCTGGGTCTGTTCACTGCTGCGCGGGTATGTGAGCAAGTCCGAACTGGGATTGAAGCCTTACCCAAGGGACAAATCAATGCAGGTTATGCCATGGGCTTTTCCACGGCGCAACTGTATCGCTATGTCATTCTACCTCAGTCATTTCGCACCATTTTACCGCCGCTCAGTTCAGAGTTGACCAACTGTGTCAAAAACACCTCGGTCGCCTCGCTGGTCGGTGTTGCAGAAATTATTTCACAGATGAAAACCATCAGTGAATATACCCAGAATACCATCGAAATTTATACCTATGTCACGCTCATTTTTATTCTGATTAACATCTGTCTTATTTTTAGCATGAACCTGTTGGAAAAGCGTCTGCGTATTCCTGGTTTAATATCAGGAGGAAAGTAGTATGGAATGGCTAACGTCTTTTCTCAGTGACTTACAGCAGTCTGGACCTGCGCTGTGGTATGGATTCAGCATTACCTTAAAAGTCGTGGTGATTGCGACCATTGGCGGTATTGCGATTGGTACTCTCGTGGCCCTGATGCGGCTGTCATCAATCAAAATTTTAAATTGGATTGCACAGGCTTATGTGGATCTGTTCCGTTCCATTCCGCTGTTACTGGTGCTGATGTGGTTCTACTTTGCTGTGCCATTTTTTTATACCGCAATTACCGGACAATATCTGACCATTGATACCGCTTTAGTTTCAAGTATCGTCGCCTTCATGCTATTTGAAGCTGCTTATTTTTCTGAAATTGTCCGTGCAGGGATTCAGTCCATTCCCAAAGGTCAAGCTGCCGCTGCTTCTGCATTGGGCATGAGCTATGGCCAATCCATGCGACTGATTATTCTGCCACAGGCATTCAGAAAAATGACACCGTTACTGCTTCAACAGAGCATCATCCTGTTTCAGGATTCCACCATGGTCTATGCCATTGGCTTACTCGATTTTTTCAGAACAAATTATGTTCGTGGCGATTTAATGTCTCTACTCACCCAATATATTTTATTTGCGGGGCTGGTGTACTTCACGATTAGTGCTTTAGCAACATTCGCAGTGAAACGTTTACAAAGGAGGTTAAGTGTATGAGCGACAATAAAGTAATGATAGACCTCCAGAATGTCAGTAAATGGTATGATCAATTTCAGGTGCTAACCGAATGCAGTACCCAAATCTGCCAAGGTGAAGTGGTGGTGGTCTGTGGCCCATCAGGCTCAGGAAAATCAACCTTGATTAAAACCGTGAATGGGCTTGAACCATTTCAGCAAGGTAAAATCTTTGTCGATGGCGTGCCCGTTCACGAACCCAAAACGGATATGACTAAACTACGTAGTCGGGTTGGTATGGTGTTCCAGCACTTTGAATTGTTTCCTCATCTCAGCATTACCGAAAACCTGACTATTGCACAGATCAAAGTGCTTGGACGCTCAGAAGCGGAAGCCAATAAAAAAGGACTGGCCTATCTGGATCGGGTTGGACTCAGTGCCCATGCCAATAAATATCCCGCCCAGCTTTCAGGGGGGCAACAACAGCGAGTTGCAATTGCCCGTGCCCTCAGTATGGACCCGATTGCGATGCTATTTGATGAGCCAACTTCTGCGCTTGACCCTGAAATGATCAATGAAGTGCTCGATGTGATGGTGGGATTGGCCAAAGAAGGCATGACCATGATGTGTGTGACGCATGAAATGGGCTTTGCCCGTCAGGTGGCCAATCGGATTATTTTCATGGACCAAGGAAAAATCGTAGAGGACTGTTCTAAAGACGAATTTTTTGGGGCACCACGTGGAGAACGTGCACAGCAATTCCTGAATAAAATCCTGCACTAATCAGTTCTAGTTTATAGCAGAAATAAAGCAGCCAAATGGCTGCTTTATGCTGAAATGGAACAAGCAAAAATCATAAAATATACTTAAATAAAAAATAAAATAAATATTTTCAAATGCTTAAAAAAATAAGTTTGTGCTTATTTTTAACTATCCTCTACTAACATTTTTTATGATGATTTAAGAGCCAATTAAGCTTATTCACATTAAATAACACAATTGTCATCTGATTTTAATAATACGTTCCATGATTTTGAAAACACCTTTCTTCGCATTGATGAGCTTTCTATTATTGGTCAGCTTTTTCATCTTGTTGTTCGTGTTTCCAGTCGGTGGAACCATTGACATGCAACTGATCCAACCTTGGGTCAGTCAACAGGGTGGCTTCCCTTATAAAAATGATTGGTTTCTCGATAAACTTAACCATACTTACGTCAAACAACTTTTAACGCTTGTTTATGTGGTTTTTTTCTTTTTGTGGTGCGCCTCTTTTAAAGTCGAAAAGCTGAAACCACAACGTTGGCAATATGGTTATATGTTTTGGGTCAGCATGCTCTGTACAGGTATCGTAGGACTACTCAAAGCCCATTCTTATCACGCTTGTCCATGGTATATGACCCATGAAACGCCAACAGGCTTTATCTGGGATTTCTCTGCAACTGCTGGACACTGTTTTCCTGGTGGGCATGCCAGTACAGGCTTCGCACTGGTCACAGGCTATTTTGTCTATCGTTTGCATCAAACACAACGTGCTTGGTTTTATCTTGTTGCAGCAATGATTATTGGCTTTGCGATGGGTTGGGCACAGATGATGCGTGGCGCCCATTTTTTGAGTCATAACTTATGGACTGCATGGGTTTGTGTTGCTGTGAACCTTGTGTTGTATGCGCTCACTTATAAGCACCACCAAGCCATTACAAATCGCAATTGAGTACCTTTCTCGATATCCAATGTGGTAAAGTGGATGCCCGAACTTATAGAACGAGTTCGGTTGACACCCACATTAGGATTTTTCTTGCTGCCGTATGTCTGACTATCAAACTTTTTTGGAATCCACTTTAGCAACGCAATCCGACTCTATTCAGTCTTATGAACTAGATTCACGTAAAGTATGGCTTAAAAAAGCATCTGAACGTCATGGTTTGTGGTTATATACGCCTCTGAAATGGCTAGCAAAAATATTTAATCTCGGCTCCATCACCCCAGTTCCCAACCAAGGGGGATCAGCTGCAATCCAATGTGAATTCAAACGTATCCATCAGCTCAAAGCATTAGGGATTTCAACACCAAATGTATTGGCACTTTCAAAAAAAGGCATTTTGCTCGAAGATGTCGGCTCACAACGTCAAAGCCGCGTCAGCCAACTAGACCAGAAAATTGCAAGCCTTAAAGATCATCCTGAACAACAATTCGACTTATTTCATCAAGCCATTCAATCCATTCGCCAGTTGCATGGGAATGAGGGTTATTTAAGTGAAGCCTTTGCGCGGAACATTCTGGTCGATGAACAAAATCAGTTTACTTTTATTGATTTTGAAACAGATCCGCGAGATGTGCTCAGCCTGCATGACTGTTTTGTTCGTGACTGGTTACTGTTTATCTTCTCGACAGCCTATCATTTTGAATTTGAACGACTCGAGCCAGCCAGCCAGCTACTTTATCAAGCTTTACTGGATGAACCTCAAGTCTATAAAGATATTTGTAAGGTCGGTAAACGTTTAAACTGGGTATTACGCTTGAATGTCAGCAAAGTCGGCAATGATGGTAAACGCATCCAGAAATGTGTGTTATTCCTGCGCGACCTGAAACAGCAATCTGAAATCAATACTCAGTCAAATTAAGTCCTCTTTATATTCAATGCGGTTCATGATGCGCAAGTTTCTTTGGTAATCTGACCAAAACGCTCAAACCGCCTAATTCAATACTCCGAGATAAAGTCAAAACCCCACCTAAACGTTGGGTGGCTTTATCTACAATTGAAAGTCCCAGTCCACTGCCCACTTCTAAGTGATGGTGGACACGATAAAAACGTTTCAAAACTTTGTCGTATTGTTCAGGATCAATTCCATTACCACTGTCTTCGATTTGAATATAGGCAAAATCATCGGTATCGCTATAGACTGAAATATTAATAATGCCTTGATTCGGGGTATATTTAATCGCATTATCAATCAGGTTAAAAATAATCGAATGTACAGTTGATTCAAGACTCTGCATTTCAATTGGATCATTGCGTTCAAAGCCTAAATCAATCTCCTTTTGCATGGCCAAATTCACCAATTGCTCAACACAGTTGAGTGCAACATCGTTCAATCTGAAATTAGTATTGGGTTCAATCAGGCTTAGTGCAACATCCTGCTTAGCCAATGCTAAAAGCTGGGTGACTAAATGTTGAATACGGGCTAAGCCTTTACTCAGGTTTTGCAAAGCCTCATGTTCTGGAAACTGACTGATCAAAATTCGGGTTTGCAAATTCAGTGCAGTCACAGGTGTTCTAAGTTCATGCGCGGCATCGGCAATAAATTGCTTTTGCTCAGTTTGAGCATGCTGAATACGCTCAAATAAACGATTCATTTCTTCAATGGTGGGTAACAGTTCTTGCGGATAATCTTTCACATCTATCGGTGATAAACCATCCGAATCACGTTGGGTCAATTCCGTTTTAAAATCATCTAAGGGTTTTAAGCTCAAACTGATAATAAATGCTAACACCAAAATCGCAATCGGCAATAAGAGCAGATAAGGGACAAACATACTCCCGGCCAACTCCCACGCAAACGCATGGCGTACCTCTTCTTGCTGACTGACTTGAATCTGATAGTCTTTTAATGGAATCACATACACACGCCACTTTCCTTGCGGTGTGTTTTGGGTATAAAAACCAGCTTGTTTCACAGGGGGGAGCAAGAGATGGGTCTGATGCCATAAATGACTTTGATCTTTATAGGCCCAAATATCAATCAACAAATCCTCTTCATGGTAGGTTCTGTGCAACTCCACCCGACTTGCCGTTGGCGTTACTGGCTGAGAGCTGGAACGTTCCGCCATGTATTGCATTTGGGTATCTAAAATTTCATCGACCTCATGTAATGAAATTTTATATGCGGCTAAAATCAAGAAACAACCCAGCACAATACTGAAAATAGAGGTCCCCCAAATCAGTCTTTTCTTGAGTGAATAATGCTGAGTTTTTTTCATAAGTTTAAGCTTGCCCCAAACGATAACCTAGACCACGAATGGTTCGAATAAAGTCTTTTCCAAGTTTGGCTCGTAAATGGTGTACATAGACTTCAATGGTATTACTGGTCACTTCACTGTCAAAATCATACAGTTTGTCTTCCAAATTAGCTTTCGAGAAAATTTTGTTTGGATGAGAAACCATCGGGATCAGAATGGCCCATTCCCGATTAGACAGTTCAATCTGTTGTCCTTTAAATGTCGCCAAGTGCTGTTCAACATCGAGAGTCAACTCACCACTTTTTAACAATTGTGACTGGCTTTTCAATTGTGCTGTTTCTACACTGCCTCGACGTAATAACGCATTGATCCGTGCAAGTAATTCATCAAACTCATACGGCTTGATCAAATAATCATCTGCGCCTTGATTGAGACCATCGACACGATTTTGTAACTGATCTCGTGCAGAAATAATCAACACAGGTATTGAACTACGTTGACGAATCTGTCTGAGAATTTGCATCCCATCCATCAAAGGTAGGCCTAAATCCAACAAGATTAAATCAAAAGGCTGTTTGGTTAACAAAGCTAGCCCATCAACCCCGTTATTGACCCACTCCACCTCAAACTGATGATATCGCAATAAAGTCAATGTTGACTCAGCAATCATAAAATCATCTTCTATCATCAAGATCTTAGTCATGATTTCATTACACCTTATGGGTTAGGACATGTCTGCAACATGTCATTTTTAGCATTAATTACCTTGGTTTTAATATCAAGCAAACTCAGCATGGTTGGGAACAAGTTATCTTGGCTCAGCTTATTTTTACTTTGTTGTGCCAAACATTTGACTTGCTTCGCGGCTTGTTGCTGCCATGTCTGAGAGAACCACATCACCATCGGGACATGGGTTTGTTGCGTCGGTGCAATCGCATAAGGCGCACCATGCAAATACATCCCACTCTCACCTGTTGATTCACCATGATCAGACAAATACCACAAACCTGTTTGATATTTCGTTGTATTTTTTAATGTTTCAATCAATGAATCTAAAACATAATCGGTATAAAGCAAAGTATTATCATAGCTATTCACGAGTGCTTCTTGAGTACAGCCCTGAATCGCATTGGTATCACAGGTTGGTTTAAATACACGGTATTCAGCAGGTACCCGCTTATAATAGGCTGGTCCATGGCTGCCCATTTGATGCAATACCACTAAATGTGGACGGGTATCATCTTTCGGGATGGTTTCAAGATAAGCTTTTAAACTATCAATCAGAATATCATCCAGGCACTCTCCATCCTTACACCATTTCTGTTGAATTGGCTCAGGGATTTTAAATTGCTCAACACGGTCACAAGTCCCTTTACAACCCGAATTATTATCAATCCAAGTCACTTGGTAACCCGCTCGTTTTGCAATATCCAGTAGGCCTTCTCGATGACTCGCAAGACGTTCATCGTAATCTTCTCTGGGCATACCAGAGAACATACAAGGTACTGAAACTGCCGTTGCTGTACCACACGAACGCACCTGAGAAAAATTTAAAATATCCTGTTTGGCGAGTTTGGGATTGGTATCTTTTGCATAACCATTTAAAGAAAAATTTTCTGCACGTGCCGTTTCACCCACCACCAACACCATCAATTTGGGTACAGTTGTTGATGATTGCGTTGCTTGAGCATCTTCGCCATAAGTCACCAGAGGAAGATTTTCCTTAGGTGCTTTCTTTTTATAATACGATACAAATGAAGCAATCATATTTTGAGGAGAAATCATGCCTTTTAAATCGCGGTTTTCACGAAAGATTGCAGCAAAATCGACATAAAAGACAAATAATAAACCACCAACCATAGCTAAAGAAACAAGTGAAGCCACCACCTTTTTCCAAATTTGTCGAATAACAGGTTCAGGTTTTAATTTAATCAGCAAAATCACAATAATCGGCACAATCACCATACCAATGATCCAAACCAGCAAATGCCAAGACCATGTATCTTTTGCTTCAGCGATATCCGTTTGCATCAGGTTTTGAATTTGGTCTGAGGTGATCCAGACCCCTAGAGTATTAACCGCATAAGAGGCAAAACCACCAATAAAAACTAAGGCGATTGCGATTGGTTTTGCGGTCCATTTCCAATTCAAAACTTGAAAAAGAAAAGTATAGAATGCAGTTACCACACCGACTGAGGCTAAAACAAATAGTCCTGCTTTAAAACCTGTATAAGGGGTCAGTGTCTGCATCTTTTCATAAAATGCAAGATTGAGAAAAACCCCTAACCAAACTGCGAGTAACACATTGAAGGTAAGTAATGAAATGGTCTTGGTTTTGAGTCTTTTCAGCAACATAAGCATCACAATCTAAAAATAAATTTCTTAGCTTTTTTTAAGATAAGAATAAAAACTTAAAAATGACTTAAACAAAACGATAGCAACCCAACAAAATGACAGGTTAAAAATTGAGTTAATTAAGAATTGGATTAATTAAAGTATAAATAATGTCCTGTTTTTATAAATCCTTGTTGAAGCAATTCCCGATCCTTGTAGCCTAGCGTTTTATTAAAATAAATGATTCTATTTAAAGAAAAAACAATATAAACAAAAATGCCCTTTAAGCAAACTTAAAGGGCATTTTTTTAAATAAAAACAGATTAGAATTTGAATTCTAAACCTAAGCCTGCAACAGGTTGTTTATCTTTTTTGCTTGCTTGCTCAAGCGTTAGATAACCTGCATAACCATAAGTCTTAACTTGTTTGTTAAATGCATAATCTGCACCAGCGATAATTTGTTTTGCTTTAAAGTCAGCAGTATTGGTTTTAAAGCTCGTATCATTCTGGCTATATTGACCTTTCACTGTCCAGTTCTTCGCTTGAGGGATATTATATTCCGCGCCCAACAACCAACCTTGTGTGTCATCAATATTCTCTGAACCTGGCGCATTACCAGACACAGCTTCTACTTCTGAAGTCTGATACAGTGCTTTAAGGGCCAAGCCTTCAAGCGGCGTGACTTTACCAATTGCACGTACCGTATTTGCCGCTGCAAACAAGCCACCACCAGCAATTGCAGGCTCAGCAGCATTTAAGAAACCACGACCAAGGAAGGTGCTTGGAATCGCTTTGTCATAACCAAGACCAGCTACCACCAATGGATTTTCATAAGTTACAGATGCTGACCATGCATCACCTAAACCACGACCAGCAACTTTTGCGCCGCCACTGGTTGCTTTAATACCAGAAGACTCACCTGTTGCAAGTAACGCATTAAATTTAAATGCACCATCGAGTAATTTCACTGCTGGTGATTCATAAATCACTGCATTATCAATACGGTTTTCACCTGTGAAAATACCTGTGATATCAGCCTTGTTGGCAACATAGTTGTTAAAAGTATCTACAACGCTCGATAATTGTTTTACAGGCGTATCATGCTTACCAATTTTCAAAGTACCCAATTGCGCATCTTTCAAACCGACAAAACGATTACGCTGTACCCAATCATTGCTATCGCCATCAGCGCTAAAGCCCCATTCAATTGCATAAACTGCGCTTAAACGCTCAGTTAGCTTTTCATCACCTTTAAGTCCAAGGAATGAACTGTTTGAGCTGATTTCCCAAACGTCTTTGTTTGACTTCGTTGCATTTTTTTCTGGTAAATAATCAACACTGGCATCAATCTCGCCATAAAATGTTGGTGCAGCAAAAGTGGTTGTTGCAAGTAAACTAAGCACTGCTGCTGTTACAATTTTGATTTTCATTGTTTACATCCTGGTTAAATTTGTAACAAATCCTACACATTAACTTTATATGACAAAACGATTAAAATCTTATTAATTTATTCCAATTTCGACTAAAGTTTAATTTTTATACATTCAGTTATTCATTTTAATTGACTTATTTACGACAATATCCACTCTAAATTTAATATCTATATCAATTAATTATCGCAATATTTCTATATTCTTATTCACAGAAATCTCTATATTCATAAAATGATAAAATCCGACGAAAATCATTCCATTCCTATATAAGCTGAGTCATATACCCAGATTATTTGTTTCAACATACATCGTTTAAACACAAAAATTGTAATAAAAAGTGACCTTTATCTTGCTTTATTTTTCCAATAAAAGATCGGACTCATACACAGCATCGAAATGACACAGATCACCAGTAAATAATCTGCATAGCCCAGCCAATCGCCAACCATACCACTGAATAAATACAATAAACCACTGACCGTTGCCATGGTCGATACCTGAAAGGTAAAGTCCGTTCCTGCAAATTGTTTACGGCTATATTGCATGACCAGTGTCAGCATCGCGACCAGCAGCATTGCAGAACAGGCATCTTCAACTGCATTTACCACATACAACCAAAGTGGAGCAATTTGATAACGAGATTCATAGGCATAGCCGAGAATGGCATACGCCCCCAAACTTATAATTTTCAAAAATGAGAATACGATTAAACAACTTGTTCTAGAGAAATATTTTAATAATAGCCCAGCGACAGCCGCTCCCAATAATGCCGCAACCGCTCCAAACATGGTAATAAACACCCCTATCTGAGTGAAATTCAGCCCCATATCCACCATCAATGGTTTCAATAAAGGTCCTGCTAGACCATCAGCCACTTTAAAACTGATCAGTACCAACAGCCATGCTTTTAATTCTGGAGAAGACTGGAAATAATTTAAATAAGCTTTAATTGCCTGAGTAAAGGATTGAACATTCGCTTTATTGAGTGTGTCTTTGCTTTCATGTTGCGGCTCGGAATAAAATAAAACAGGCAATGTGTTTAAAAAAACCAAACCTGCCAAAGCCAGAAATGTGCTTTGCCAATCCAGCCAATCCAAACACCAAAGTACAGCTCCGCCCCCTACAATAAAACCTAAACGTGATCCGATCACTTGGAAGGTATTGCCCCAATGCTGCTGATCACTTTTGAGTAAATTGACAGCCAAACCATCTGTGGCAATATCTTGGGTTGCCCCTGTTAAATTCATCAACAAGAGTAAGCCAAAGAAAATCAGTAGATAACTCGGTTGATCCAAGGCATGGATAGGGAAAAATGAGAGAATAATCAGAATAACAACGCTGCAAAGTTGCGTCGGAATGATCCAGCTACGGTAGTGCCCGAATCCCAATAAGGCAAACCGATCCACATAAGCAGCCCAAAAAATCTTAATCGACCAAGGCAACATCAATAAGCCGAAACCACCAATATGCGCCAGCGACACCCCTTGTGCCCTTAAAATCACAGGCAATGCATGCGTCATAAAGCCAACAGGCAAGCCCTGTGCCCAATACAAAGAAAACAATAAAATGTAAATCTGTCGAAGATTAGGCATTCCGCGTTTTCCATGGCAGTACAATAAAGTCGATCAAGTATCCAATCCTTTCATCTGTAAGGCAATAAAATCTTATTTTTTGCCAATGCAGGCGCTGTCATGAGTGTTTAACATAATTGTAGTTGTCATTACATATCGTGATTTATGCCACAGCATTTTCCAGATTTACCTCCGCTGGTTCCACAACGTGGTACAGCTTATAGTCGTGCATTGTGTAAAAAACTTTTTCTCGGCCAAGGCTGGACGGTTGTTGGTGAAATTCCCAATCTACCTAAAGCTGTTGCCATTATCTCGCCACATACTTCCAACATTGACGGTTGGTATGGCTTTCTCGCTATAGGTGGCTTGGGCTTAAAAATTACGGTTTTAGGTAAAGATACTTTATTTAAACCAGCTTTGAAGCCACTTTTAAACTGGGCAGGACTCATTCCTGTTCATCGTGATAGTGCTCATGGTTTAACCGAACAAGTCGTTGCCACGATTCATCAACACGATAAAATCTGGATTGGGATGGCGCCTGAAGGAACACGTAAAAAAGCAGAGAAAATGAAAAGTGGTTTCTATCATATTGCCCATGCTGCCGGGATTCCCATCGTAATGTTTGCTTTTGATTACGACCATAAAACCATTTACTGCTTAGGTGCTTTTACCCCAACAGGTCACTATCAACAAGACTTAGAGCACATCATGCAACGTTATGTCGGACACTTCTCGCCCAAGAACCCAGATTGGCTGGCAGAACCCTTACAAAAACTTGTGAAAAAAAACTAGAAAGTTAAGGGTAAATCTGCTCTGATGTGCCCATCTTTTTGTACATTTTATCTGCACCTGATATGAAAATTGCTCGACTGTCTTGCTTGGCTGTTCTAAGTCTCGCTTTATTTGGTTGTGATCAAACAGCAAAGAAAACACCTCAAACTACGGCGATTAAAGCACGTGAACCTGTCATTGCACTCGCGTTGGGTGGTGGCGGTGCCAAAGGCTTTGCCCATATTGGCGTGATCAAGGTGTTAGAGTCACATGGCATTAAAGCCAAAATCGTGACGGGCACCAGTGCAGGGAGTTTCGTGGGCAGTATTTATGCCAGTGGACAAACCCCTTATCAAATGCAGAATCTGGCGTTAAAACTGCAAGAATCTGATTTACGCGATTTAACTTTGAATAGTCAAGGTATTATCCTCGGCCAAAAACTACAAAACTATGTAAATACGCAAGTGGGCAATAAACCAATTGAGCAATTCCCAATTCGTTTTGCTGCGGTCGCAACGCGCTTAGATAATGGAAAAAAAGCAGAGTTTATTAAAGGCAATGCAGGTCAAGCTGTACGAGCTTCTTGTAGTATTCCAAACGTGTTTGTGCCTGCGGTGATTGGCAATACCAAATATGTAGATGGTGGCTTAGTCAGTCCAATTCCTGTTAAAACAGCCAAAGATATGGGGGCTGATATTGTGATTGCCGTAGATATTTCTGCACGTCCAGTAGGAGGCAAACCTTTAAGTATGTGGGGCTTACTCGATCAAACCATTAATATCATGGGACAGCAAAGTATTAATGAAGAGTTGAATCAAGCCACCGTCGTGATTCAGCCTAAAGTGGGCCATTTAGGCGCATTAGACCTAAAATCCAGTAATGAAGCAATTTTAGAAGGTGAAAAAGCGGCTCAAGCCAAGATCACTGCGATTCGAAATGCGATTACGACGTTTAAAAACTCCCCTGCTGCCCTTAAGCCTGCGCCAAAGTCTAAATTCTAAAAATCCTCCTCAAGGGCTGTTGATCTGCATAACGACTTGCAATCCAAGCAAGATTCCTTGTGACCATCAGCCCCAAATTCCAAAAAAACAATCTTTGTATATTCATAAAGATAATGATCTGCTAGAGTGCTAAAGGTGAATATTTTTTCACCTCCACTCCGTTTAATGATGCGAGCAAATCTATGGAATTTGTAGTTGAACCTTGGCACTGGTTTGTATTAGGGATTTTACTCATTCTTTCAGAGTTAATTTTGCCTGCTTTTGCTGCATTATGGTTTGGCATAGCAGCAGTCATGGTCTGTATTTTACTGTGGCTTTTCCCGATGATGGGCTTTACCACCCAAGTCATTACTTGGGGAATTTTATCTATTTTATGCACGATTCTTTGGTTCAAATTTATCAAACCTCTCTCCATTGATAAAACCAAAGCAGGACTTCCTCGTGAAGCAACCATTGGTCAAGTCGGTATGGTGATCCAGACTGGTCTTGAACATGGACAAATTATTGTACGCTTCTCGATGCCTGTTTTAGGTTCTGATGAATGGAATTGCCGTTGTACTGTACCTGTACAAGTCGGCGATCGCGTTCGAGTCGTTGATATTTTGGGTAATGATTTAGTCGTTCAACCGCATAGCACGTCATAAATACAAAAGAGGGTTTTCAATGTCTGTCGGTACTATTGTTGTTTTAGCTTTTTTAGCTTTTATTGCTATAACCATCTTTAAAGGGGTTCGTATTGTTCCCCAAGGTTATAAATGGATTGTTCAACGTTTAGGTAAATACCATACCACGTTGAATCCTGGTCTCAATTTCGTGATTCCATATGTAGACGAAGTTGCTTATAAAATTACCACGAAAGATATTGTTTTAGATATTCCTTCACAAGAAGTCATTACCCGAGACAATGCTGTACTGGTGATGAATGCCGTAGCTTATATCAACCTGACAACACCAGAAAAAGCGGTGTACGGGATTGAAAACTATACTTGGGCCATTCAAAACCTTGTTCAAACTTCACTCCGTTCAATCGTTGGTGAAATGGATTTGGATGATGCGCTTTCTTCACGTGATCATATCAAAGCGAAGTTAAAAGCAGCCATTTCTGATGATATTTCAGATTGGGGCATTACCCTGAAAACGGTTGAAATCCAAGATATTCAGCCATCTCACACCATGCAAGCTGCGATGGAAGCTCAAGCGGCGGCTGAGCGTCAACGTCGTGCGACGGTGACTAAAGCAGATGGTGAAAAACAGGCTGCGATTCTAGAAGCGGATGGTCGTTTGGAAGCTTCGCGTCGTGATGCAGAAGCACAGGTTGTTCTTGCAGAATCTTCACAACGTGCGATTGAAATGGTCACGACAGCTGTCGGTGATAAAGAAATCCCTGTTGCTTACTTACTCGGTGAGCAATATGTGAAAGCGATGCAAGATCTTTCTAAATCTAGCAATGCAAAAACTGTGGTCCTTCCAGCGGATGTACTCAATGCCATTCGTGGAATTATGGGCAAACACTAAGTCCTGTTTCCAATCAAAATAAAGCAGCGTTATCGCTGCTTTATTTTTTATACATTCTGAATTCGCTTTCGATCTTTAAGTGGGAGTTTTCCCACCACTAAATCATAAGAATCTTTAATCAGGTCTTGCAGCAAATCTGCGGTGATCTCTGGACGACTTGCAATCGAAATCCAGTGTTTCTTATTCATATGGTAGCCTGCCGAAATCGAAGGATAAAGTTCCTGATATTCCAAACTTTTCTCAGGCTCGCATTTAATCGTCACCAGCAACTTGCCAGAATAAGCACCAATCAACATAAATACCTTATCAAAGACCTTAAAGACCTCACAGTCTGGACCAAAAGGTTGTGATTGGATGGAAAAAGCCAGTTGTTGTCCATATTCAAGCGCACATTGTTCTAATTGATCGTCATTCATAAAGTGATGCTCTGTTGTTATTTCTATGGATCATCTATTTATCTTAGATTCACTTTTATATTAAAACAATGATTTATAAACTGCTTAAATCTATTCTGTTGATCATCTTAAGGTATATACCGACTCCAAAAATAAAGACCATACAAGGATGGTCTTTTATAACACTCAATAATTGATCAAAGCTGACGAAAGATTAACTTTTCCGAGCCAGTAAAAACTGCGAAATTTCGACCAGCTCTTTGGCATCAGCACCAAAATAAGCCAAGGCTTCAAAGGCTTGATCATGTAAAGTTTGTGCATAAGCCTGTGCTTGTGCTAAGCCCATCAACGATGGATAAGTTGATTTCTGAACTTGCTCATCTTTACCCGCAGTCTTACCTAAAGTCTCAGTGCTTGCCGTCACATCTAGAATGTCATCTTGTACTTGGAAGGCTAAACCAATCGTTTGCCCAAATTGGCGTAATTTAGGAATTGCCTGATCAGTCCCATTAAAAATGGTCACCGCACCCATCATAATTGCTGCTTGAATCAAAGCCCCTGTTTTATTACGGTGAATATTTTCCAATTCAGCTTGATCAACTTGTTTTCCTTCCCCTTCAGCCTGTAAATCCAATACCTGGCCACAAACCATTCTTGAACTTGCTGTTGCCAAGATTTGCACTTGTTTTAAGACAATGGCAGCTTCAGTTCCTTGGCCCTGCTCATCAAACAAACGGCTGCCCAAAATCTCAAATGCCATCGACTGCAAAATATCACCCGCCAATAAGGCCGTATCTTCACCAAATGCAACATGACAGGTTGGTTGTCCACGACGTAGTAAATCATTGTCCATGCATGGTAAATCATCATGTGCCAACGAATAACAGTGTATCAATTCAACCGCAACTGCGGCACGGCGTGCTGCTGCAAAGTTGTGATTCGGCTGTAATGACGCTGCTGCATAACAGAGTGCAGGACGAACCCGCTTACCACCTAACATCACGGTATGATGAACGGCTGCTTTTAAAGGTTCTGGAATTGAAAATGCAGCCAATGCTGTCAATAAATCTTGTTGAATACGTTGTTGAGCTTGTTTTAGAACATCCGCATTAACTTGAGAGATAGATGACACAGTTGTTGCCTCAGGAAATCTGAATGGAAGAGTAAAATGACAAGACTTGCCAGAATTGCCACATCATAACATTATTTATCTCATGAAATTGTGTTTGTATTTTTAATAGACCTAAAATAATAAGGCCTTCAAATGAAGGCCTTACCTATAAAACTCAAAAAGAAAATAAACTAGAAGGTATCCCCTGGTACACGAACCCAGCCTTCCATCAACACACGCGCACTGCGACTCATAATGGCTTTTTTAACAGACCACTTACCATCAATCAATTCAGCTTGAGCACCCACACGTAAAGTCCCAGATGGATGACCGAAACGAACGGCTTCACGCTCACCGCCACCGGCAGCCAAATTCACTAAGGTTCCTGGAATAGCGGCTGCCGTACCAATCGCAACTGCTGCCGTTCCCATCATGGCATGATGTAATTTTCCCATCGACAAAGCACGTACCAATAAGTCCACATCACTGGTCTCGACGGGTTTACCACTTGATGAGGTATAGCTCTTTGGTTGTGATACAAAAGCAATTTTAGGCGTATGCTGACGCGCAGCTGCTTCTGAAATATCTTCAATCAAACCCATATGTACTGCGCCATAAGCACGAATTTTCTCAAAACGTGCTAAAGCTGCAGCATCACCATTAATCTGATCTTGTAATTCTGTACCTTGATAACCAATATCTTCTGCATTGAGGAAAATGGTCGGAATACCTGCATTGATAAATGTGGCTTGGAATGTGCCAATTTCAGGAACAACCAGTTGATCCACAACGTTTCCTGTCGGGAACATATCGCCGCCTTCTTCGCCATCATCAGCCGGGTCTAAAAATTCAATCTGAACTTCAGCTGCGGGGAAAGTCACACCGTCCAGTTCAAAATCACCTGTTTCCTGAACTTGACCATTGGTCACAGGAACATGTGCAATAATGGTTTTTTGAATATTCTTCTGCCAGATCCGTACCGTACAAATCCCATTTTCAGGAATACGCGCTGCATCGACCAAACCATTTGAAATGGCAAAGGAACCCACTGCTGCGGTTAGGTTGCCACAGTTACCACTCCAGTCGACAAACGGCTGATCAATTGATACTTGACCAAATAGATAATCAACGTCGTGTTCTGACTCAGAACTTTTTGCCAAAATTACCGTTTTACTGGTGCTTGAGGTCGCCCCACCCATGCCATCAATCTGTTTGCCATAAGGGTCTGGACTGCCAATCACACGGAGAAGAAGTTGATCACGTGCCTTGCCCGCTATTTGTGCCGCTTCAGGTAAATCATCCAGTTTGAAAAACACACCTTTACTTGTCCCCCCACGCATATAGGTTGCTGGGACTTTTATTTGCGGTACTGAGCTCATGTCAATGTCTTCCTTTTATCATATTCTTGGTGCAGATTGGTTTTGAATCTAAAGGTACTGCACGGCCATCAAAAATACCATACGACCAATGGTTTTGGGATTGGTCATAATGTGTAAAATCTATGCATTATAGTGAGTAGATTTCAAGACTTTCACAATGGCAAAAATACTATTCCATCCGTCGGGAAAAACAAAGGCATTCTCCAACTGTACAAAATTGCAGCATATTTCATTTTAATGTTCATATAAATATAAGATTTTAAATAACTTTTAAAAACAACTTTCCAGTCATAGCATCGCTGTACTTTTACTAGGCGAAAATCTTTGAATCTATTAGAATAATCCAGTTAATTCCTCGTCGAGCTCAGTCCTTTGAACAACGATTCTTCTCAACTTCAGCGTGGACTAAAAAACCGCCATATCCAACTCATTGCGATGGGTGGAGCGATTGGTACGGGCTTATTTTTAGGTTCTGCGCAAATTATCCAGTCTGCTGGGCCATCTATTATTTTGGGGTATGCGATTGGCGGCTTGATTGTTTTTCTAATCATGCGTCATTTAGGTGAAATGATTGTTGAAGAACCTGTTGCAGGTTCATTTAGCCATTTTGCTTATAAGTATTGGGGTAAATTTCCAGGTTTTATCACTGGCTGGAATTATTGGGTACTGTATATCCTTGTCGCAATGACTGAGCTAACGGCAGTAGGTAAATACATTAATTACTGGTGGCCACAAATCCCCGCTTGGCAGTCTGTATTGTTCTTCTTTGTCGTGATTACGGCAGTGAACCTAACCAATGTTAAATTCTATGGTGAATCAGAGTTCTGGTTAGCGATCATCAAGGTAACTGCCGTCGTTGCTATGATCTTGTTTGGTCTATTCTTGCTCTTCACTGCGGATGCAAATTCAACAGCCTCATTTAGCAACCTGTGGTCACATGGCGGCTTTTTCCCGCATGGCTTCGATGGCTTGTTCTATATGCTGGCTTTCTTGATGTTTGCCTTCGGGGGTATTGAACTGATTGGTATGGCCGCAGCAGAAGCCAAAGATCCAAAGACCACCATTCCTAAAGCGATTAACCAAGTGGTGATTCGTATTTTAGTGTTCTATGTGGGTTCGCTTGCTATTCTCTTGTCACTTGTGCCTTGGAACCAATTGGACTTAGGTGGCTTAGATAAAAGTCCATTCGTGATGATTTTCAGTCAAATGGGGATTGGTTGGGCAGCCCACCTACTTAACTTTATTATCCTGACAGCAGCATTATCTGTATACAACAGTGGTATGTATGCCAATAGCCGTATGGTATTTGGCCTAGCTCAACAAGGTAATGCACCAAAAATCTTTACCAAAACCAATAAACAAGGCGTCCCTGTTCCAGCAGTCCTGCTCTCGGCATTCCTGATCTTTGGTTGTGTCTTGTTAAACTACTTTGTACCTGAAGATGCACTTGGACATTTGATGTATGTGGTTGTTGGTGCACTGGTTTTAAACTGGGCCATGATCAGTTTGACCCATTTGAAATATAGAAGTCATATCAAAAAAGCTCAAATTAAAACCTCTTACCCTGCTTTATGGTCTCCATTTAGTAACTATTTGGTATTAGGTTTTATTGCTGTAGTGCTGTATATCATGTGGCAACAAGGCTTCAAAGAATCTGTACTGATGATTCCGATCTGGATCGTCGCCATGTTTATTTTCTATAAGTTTTTAAATCGCAAAACTGAAAACTAACAGTTAATCGGTTTCATTAAAAAGTGATTGCTTCTGCAATCACTTTTTTGTTTATAATCATAAAATTATGCGCTTATAGCTTAACTGGATAGAGCAGTTGCCTCCTAAGCGACCGACGTGGGTTCGAGTCCCGCTGAGCGCATAACCCATTAGCATTTTTGTTATATTGCAACAGCACATCGAGCGGCTAAATATCCCAGCTCTTTTCAATAGCAGTAATCTGGCTATAGACACTTTGATATTCAGCCTGCTTTAGCGTACACCAAAGCGTGGCAAAGTCCTTTCCTAAGTATTCGATTAAAACCGAATTGGCTTGGAATAATTGCAAAGCCTGCATTTGCTCAGTCGGCAAGAATACATGCTCACTTTTAAGTTTTAACTGATGCGCTTGCTTTGGAATATCTAATCCCTGTGTTAGACCATGCAATGTACCTATCAAAATTATAGCGACAGCCAAATAAGGATTACAATCAGCTCCTGCCACGCGGTATTCCAGTCTCTGATTTTCTTGATCTGAACATGGAATTCGAATCGCCACATTACGATTATTCAGCCCCCAATTGGCTTCAAGTGGCACATGATTGCCAAATTTAAAGCGTCTAAAAGAATTCAGATTGGGCGCTAAAATCGCCATCGAATCAGGCATCAATAACAGTAATCCACTCACCGCTTTTAATAAATTATCAGAGATATTACCCTGTGATGAGCTAAAAATATTTTGCTGATTGTGATCTAAAAGACTCATATGGAAATGCATGCCACTGCCCGCTTTATGCATATCAGGCTTGGCAAGGAAGTTTGCACGTAGTCCATGCTTATTCGCAATCTGCTTGATGGTTCTTTTCAGCAACATAATCTGATCACATAAGCTCAATAGATCCGTTGTATGTTGCAGATTAATCTCATACTGACCTGAAGAGGATTCAGAAACGATTCCTGTAATTTGAATACGCTGTCGTTTTGCGACTGCTTCGATCTCATTCAGAATATTTTGATAATGATCGGAGGTATTAATATCAAAGCATTGGCTCATGGTTTCTTCAACCTCATCAGCCTCACTTAAGGGATGCAGATAGAACTCGACTTCGGCAGCGATACAGGGAAAGTAACTTTTATCATGAAGTTGAGAGAGGATTTTTTTCAACATATTGCGAGGTTCAAATACGCAATCTTGCTGATGATCATCCTTCATACTGAGCAGTAGTTGGGCTGTTGTTTCTGGCTCAAGTGCGTGTGGTTTCAATGTGCCTAAAACAGGTTCACATAAATGATCAGGCTCTCCAATATACTTACCGAGTCCTGTCTCCTCAATCACTTTGCCATCCAGACTCATGGCATAAATCGACAATGGGAAATAACAACCTTTACTCAGATTTTTGAGGCAACTAACATCTATACGTTTACCGCGTAAATGTCCATTTAA
The DNA here is from genome assembly GCF_013072675.1 of Acinetobacter sp. Ac_3412. NCBI lineage: Bacteria > Pseudomonadati > Pseudomonadota > Gammaproteobacteria > Moraxellales > Moraxellaceae > Acinetobacter > Acinetobacter sp. Ac_3412. Next base: position 102,173 of record NZ_LXUJ01000012.1, read on the forward strand.
GTCACATAAATAAATATCGACGTGTTGTGTCTGTGGATAATGTTTTAAATAAGTTTCAACTTCTTCTATAAATCGTTTTTTTAGCGTAACACCATTAATATCATTGTTGCAGATTGCCGTTTGAATATACTTTTTAAGCGCAGATGGATGATTGATCTCAACAAGTACAGCACTCATAGCTGAAAGCTCAAGTTATATAGATAGATTTAGCTTAGTTAAAGCTTGGTTAGAAGTAACGTAAACAGTGCGTAAACTCTTGGGGTAATCGAATAAATTTCTTATAACTCGGGCAATAAAAAACGGAGTCAAGCTCCGTTTTTTATTAGATTGAAATCTTTAATCCGCAATGCGAATGATTTTCAACCTTCTGACTCTAATTGCCAACTCTTTCAGTGCATAATTGACTGATACCACCAGCATAAAACCAATCACAAAAGAACCAATCACATCAAACGGAAAATGAACACCGACAAAAACTCTCGATAGACCGACAACTACACTACACAATAATCCGATCAAACCAATCTTTTTAAAGCCCGCCATCCAATAAGAAAAGCCAATAATCACAACCGTTATCGTATGCTGACTTGGGAAAGATGAAGTTGAACCATGGCCAATTAACTTATGACCTAAGTCAATTTGAAATGGGCGAGGATGATGATAAAAGAATTCAATAATGTCGCTTAGAAGTAAAGAAAACAGCACAATCACTAAAGTTTTGGCAAATAAAAGATGATATGTTTTCCATTGGATGACCAATAAAAATACCAGAAAACTGATCAGTACCGTATTCAAATCCTCCGCCAAAAAAATTGCGGCCTTGTCTAGCGCGGCATGCTCCTTTGCAAAAGAATTTATACTATTAAACAAAGAGATATTTAAATCTTTAAAAATCATTTCCTTTTCTATCCACACTATCCATGAAGATCAATGCGCTCAATATACAGGAGAATAATGAAGAAATTATTAATAATTTTTATATTTTATTATTCACATATCCTAAAAGGAATTAAGTTATACATTGCTTTATCAACGAGAAAAACAATTCAAATAAAATCACCAATAAATAGGACAAATTTATCCTATTTATTGATGTTAATTCACTGAAATTTAGAACTTAAATTCTAAACCCGTGCCCGCAATCGGTTGCTTGTCTTTAGCACTTGCCTGCTCGAATGTTGAATATCCAGCATAGCCATAGACTTTCACTTGTTTGTTAAATGAATAGTCGGTACCAAGTAATAATTGATTGGCATCGAAATCGGCCTCATTGCTTTTAAAGCTGGTGCTGTTTTGACTGTATTGTGCTTTCACCGTCCATTTTGACTGATTTGGTAATTTGTATTCCGCACCAATGAGCCAGCCTTGTGAATCATCAATATTACGAATAAATCCTTCTGGATCTAAAGTTGTTGGATCAACAACTTTATTGCCTGGCTTATCTACAATCTTTGATGTCTGATAAAGAGCCTTGATGGCAAGTCCTTCAATTGGTGTCAAACGACCAATCACACGCACGGTATTCGCAGCAGCGAACACTTCATCCACTTGCGTTTCAGTCTCAGCTGCATTTAATAAACCGTGTCCCAAGAAATCACTTGGAATGGCTTTGTCATAACCAACACCAACCAAAAACACAGGATGACTATAGCTCAGCGATGCCGACCATGCATCACCTAGACCACGACCGGCAGCATTCACACCACCACGTTTATCATCTTCAATGCCTCTACTCTCACCTGTTGCAAGTAAAACACTGGCTTCTAAGTTACCACCATTCAAGGCAATTTCAGGTGAATCATAGACCACCACATTATTGACACGATTCTCACCTGTCATAATGCCGGTGATATCCGCTTTATTACTGATATAGTTATTAAAACTATCTACAGGACTGGATAAATCTTTTAACGGTGTATTATGTTTACCAATTTTGACTGTACCAAAACGATCATCTTTTAATCCGACAAAACGATTACGTTGCGACCAATCAGTTTTGTCGCCATCCGCATAAAATGCCCATTCTGCTAAATAAACCGCACTCAAATTTTCGGTTAATTTTTCTTCACCTTTAATTCCAACAAATGAACTATTACTATTTACTTTCCAAACATCATGATCTGCCGAATTTGCATTTTTTTCTGGTAGATAATCAATACTGGCATCAATCTCTCCATAAAATTTTGGTGCTGCAAATGCAGAACAGGTCGCAATACTCATCATTGTCGCGAGTGCAATTTTCATCTTCATTGTTATGTTCCTAACCATCTAAAAAAAGTGTAAAAAATCTCTATTTCGCTGTGTTTCAAGCAAAATTTAGAATTAAGTGGGAATGCGTAAATAAGTATGCTTTTATATTCTCATGAATATAAAAGCATTATAACAATTTGACTTACATATTATAAAATGGAAATACACCAAATATTAAGGCACTGCCCATCAACACGCAGCAAGTAATAAATGCCCATTTCAAAGTGAATTTCTGATGATCCCCCATTTCTACCGCAGCCAAACCACAAAGTAAGTAGGTTGAAGGAACCAATGGCGATAATAAATGAATCGGTTGTCCAATAATCGACGCACGTGCGATTTCAACGGGTGCAATGCCATAGTGTGATGCTGCTTCTGCCAAAATCGGTAGAACACCAAAATAAAAGGCATCATTAGACATAAAGAAGGTTAAAGGCATACTCAATACGCCCGTAATTGGTGCTAGATAAGGTCCTAAGCTAGGTGGAATCACCGCAACGAAACCTTTAGACATGGCCTCAACCATACCTGTGCCTGATAAAATCCCTGTAAAAACACCCGCAGCAAAGATTACACCCACTACCGCTAAGACACTGTCTGCATGCATGGCGATACGCTTTTTCTGCATGTTGACACACGGATAGTTCACCACCAATGCAATACAGAAACCCAGCATAAATAAGATCGACATTGGTAAAATCCCTTTTACCAAAGATGCCATCAAGACTAAGGTCAAAATACCGTTAAACCAACGTAAATGTGGACGTTGTGCTTCTGGATCTTTTGAAATCGAAATATCATCTGCATGGCTAATATCGACCAGTTCAATCACACCTAAACGTTTGCGTTCATACATGCCATACATATAAGCCAAGAAGAATAACCAAGCAGCCGCCACAATCATTGATGGGATCATTGGAATGAAGACTTCACTGGCATCAACTTGTAATGCACTTGCAGCACGGGCTGTTGGTCCACCCCATGGCGTCAAATTCATCACACCACTACAAAGCAACATCAAGCAGGTCATGATCAGTGGATTCATACCGACTCGTTTATAAAGCGGCATCATTGCTGCCACACAAATCATATATGTGGTTGAACCATCACCATCTAAAGAGACCAATAATGTGAGAAAAACTGTACCCAAAGTGATTTTTAATGGATCGCCTTTTACTTTCTTTAAAATCCATCTTACCGAAGGGTCAAATAACCCAGAATCAATCATTAAGGCAAAATATAAAATAGCGAAAAGAAGCATGACGCCTGTTGGTGCGAGCTTTTTAATACCCTCTAACATGGTATTGCCAAGTTCGGCCAATTGAATATGACTTAAGCTGTCAAAATAAAAACCTAAGCCCCAAGCGATAATAGCGAATATGAATGGGATTAAAATTAATGCAACTAATGCACTGAGACGTTTTGACATGATCAAATACATAAAGCACATGATCATGCTGATACCTAAAAAAGTCAGCATTGAATGCAATCCTTAGCATAATAAGTTTTTTTAATGGGTAGACCTACCCTAATCCAGCACAGATTCTATGCGATTTAACTTTAGCTAATTCATTTAATTTAATTATATAGTGAACACAACCATTCACATGAAAAATACCTTAAAAGTATACAAATATACTTTTTAAATATAAGACTCTAATTATTAATATGTTTTTATTAAAAAATATAGATCAATCGATCAAAACACCTGAAGAATAACTAATCAAAATGCTATATATTTAAAATCACAATGCAATATTATGGTGCATTTTTTGATTAAAAAATAACATATTTAATTAAATGATAATTAAAACAAATATCATTCATTTATAAAACTTCTATTGTATTTAAATAAATATCTGTTTATGAGCATTCCAGTAATTATAATAGTCATTATTATCGCGCGATATTAAAATTAAATTAAAAAATTCATATTTTGAGAATAAAACCTATTTTTTAAACTAAATTATCTTATTTTTATCCGCTCGATATTCATTTGGTGAAATCCCCACCCAATTACGATAGGCTTTTCTAAAATTTGAGGTATCCGAAAATCCTAAGCGTTCTGCGATTTCATCAATGCTCAAACTTGTTGCCAAATATTCATCTGCAAGTCGCCTTCTGGTGCTGTCTAAAATCTCTTGATAACTGACTTCAGCATCTGACAAACGGCGGTATAAAGTTCGCTTGGATAAATGCAATTGATCAGCAATCTCTTGTGCGCTCGGAAAGCTGCCCACTGCATCTAATAAGATCAGACGGATTGTTCGGACTAAATCGGGTTCTTGTTCATCATCATCGCTCCCCAACATCCTTTCGCAAAAGGATTGACACATATCTGCAGTAATCGGATTGGCATTCGGACAAGGTTTATCGAGCCAATCAAGATCAAAATGCCATTGCATCACCTCTGCATCGAATTCCACAGGACAGCGAAAGACTTTTTCATATTCATCTGCATAGTCAGGCGCAGGATAAGGCAGTAACAATTTTTTCGCTTGAAAGGGTGCTTCCAAAACACATTCAATCAAGGTTTGCATCGAACTAAACCAAAATTCACACACCAAAGGCAATAGCTTGCCGAGTGCAATAATTTCATGACCTTCAAAAATGGCAACTTGCTTTTGAATCGAAAAGCTTTTCTTGAGTACGGGTGCCGCGAGTTTGATATGACGAATCCCAAACTCTACGGCCTGTTGGAAATTACGAGAGGAAGACAGCGCATAGCCATAAACGCCAAAGTCCGATAGCCGCTGTTTTTGCCCAGCCCGCATGCCAATCAGCGGATCTTTAGATAAACGCTGAATCGTTTGAAAAAGTTGTAATTTTTGATAGGGAGAAATATGAGAAGCTGCACTATTCAGCGCATCTTGAGAAATGCCTGTGCCCGCTAAAACCTCATCCAAACGATAACCTTGCTGTTGCATGGCTTCTAGCAGGCTGGTTAGACCTAAAATCGGCGTACCTTGAGCCAATTGATTTTGATCATAACGCGCTTCAATCAGCATCGGGCTCACATCCTGTTTACGCATTTTTTCACCTCATCCCTTGAGTGATGATGCATAATGGCACTAAATTACCTTTTGTTGTCTCAATTTAACATCGACTACAAATCTCATCAATCATAAAGTCTATTCTACTAATAAGCATGAAAGGAGCAACAATGACACTTTCAACTTCACAACAATTCAGTGATCCTGCAACCGAACATATGTATTCGGTGTTTAAGCAACAGCGTGCTGCTTTTGATGCCAAGCCCTACCCAGATCTCGATGATCGACGTACTAAATTATTGCAAATAAAAAAACAAATTATCCGTTATCAAGATGTGATTGCGACTGCAATTAATACTGACTTTAGTTCACGCTCAGTAGATGAATCAAAACTGCTTGATTTACTCGGTTCAGTGCTTGAAGCAGAACATGCCATTCATCATTTAAGACGTTGGATGCGACCAAGTAAACGTAGCACTGAACTACTATTTTTATCGAATCGTTTACGGGTGCAATACCAGCCTAAAGGTGTAGTCGGTGTCATTGTTCCATGGAACTTCCCTGTTTATTTAGCCTTGGGACCCTTAATTGCCGCAATTGCAGCAGGCAATCGGGTGATGATCAAGTTACCTGAAGTGACTCCAGTAACCAATGCTGTAGTTAAACGGATGCTGGCTGAAATTTTCAGTGAAGATGAAGTAGCTGTTTTTGGTGAAGAGATCCTTGATCCAGCACAATTCACCTCGCTGCCCTTCAACCATATTGTATTTACAGGTTCACCAGCAATTGGTCGGGTGGTCATGCGTGCGGCAGCAGATAATTTAACCCCAGTCACCTTAGAACTTGGTGGTAAATCCCCAGCATTAGTCAGCCGCAACTATCCTCTTGCTGATGCAGCGAAACGCGTTTTACATGGTAAAGCGACCAACTGTGGTCAGATCTGCGTTGCGCCCGACTATGCACTGGTGCCAAAAGAAAAAGTGGATCAATTCGTTGCAGAATGCCAAGCAAATTTCACTACGATGTATGGCAATAATATTAGCCAAAATACAAACTACACTTCGATTGTGAATGATCGTCATCTAAAACGTTTACTCGATATCTTAGATGATGCCAAAGCCAAAGGCGCTCAAATCATTGCCTGTGGTGAATATGATCGTGACAAAGATGCGCGTCGTATGCCAGTGCATATCGTCCTCAATTGCACCCCAGAGATGCGGATTCTTAAAGAAGAGTTATTTGGCCCAGTTTTGCCTGTGGTTGCTTACGGTACAGTGGATGATGCAATTGATTATATTCAAGCGAGTGAACGACCATTAGCCTTATACCTCTTTACCCACGATGCTAATGAACGTGATTATGTCTTAAAGCAGACTCATTCAGGCGGTGTAACCTTAAATGATTGGGGCTGGCATGTGGTCAATCATGATGCACCTTTTGGGGGAATCGGAAACTCAGGCATGGGCACATATCATGGCGAAGAAGGTTTCCGTGAGCTTTCCCATGCAAAAACTGTTTTTGCACGTCATCGCTTCTTCCCAACCCAACTGTTCTATCCACCTTATGGTACTTGGGTACAGAAACTCGCCTTACGTTTCTTCTTGAAACAAGGTGATCCAAATATTAAATAAGATTCGATAATAAAAAAGCCTCATCAAGAGGCTTTTTTATTCTGCAAATGAAACATGAATTACTTCACTACGCCATCTTGTTGGTATTTCGGTGAACGAGGTCCGTAAAGCAAACCCAAACCAGGGTTATGCTGCGTCGGGGTAAAGAGTTGGGTATTTACAATCGTTGCCAAGGGATAAGCACGATCATTTAAGCTCCCCGCAATTTGTTCAACCAATGCCCCGACCAGTGCTGTGAGTAAGTCATTGTTGCCACTATTGCTCGATTGCACGGCTTTCTTTTCACCCGACCAAAGCGTCTCATTGGTGTTTAAATCGACCAGTTTTGCTTCCACACTCACCGTTGCAACACTTTGAATGACTTGATACTGAGAACCATATTCTTTAATTCGAATATACAAAGCCGCATCAGCACCAAAGATTTCCTTCAATTTCTGTGTTGAAATGCTTTGCGCGTCATGACCATTGGTCACGCCATTCTCTTTAAACATCGAATCCACAACAGAAATTGGAAAGACATAGTAACCCGCTTCAGCAACAGGTATAACGACTGTCGGCCAATAGCTATAAGTTGCCTTTACATCAGGAGAATCGTTAACGGGCGGTAATACCAAAATAGATTTCGGCATATGCTGTTTATACGCCGTCATATCCTTATTTACCGCTGGAGATGAAGCACAGCCCGTCAATACCAAACCCGTCAGCAGAAGGGTTGTAACTAAAAAGGTCTTAATCATGGCTGCGTCGATCCCACATTGGCATTCATTTTCCGCAACAACCGATCCATCAATACCGTAGATTCAGGATAAACTTGTCGTTCCAATTGAAAATATTCAACTGCTTTTTGCGCATTATTCACTTGTAAAGATAACAATCCTAGATGTGCATATAAACCTGGCGGAACGGCCAGATTTTTCGCTTTGGCTTTTTCAATTTCCGCTTCTAACTTAATGATTTGTGCACTCGGTGTAGCTTTTTCTGGCTGGTTATACATCAGATAGGTCTGTTGTGTATAAGAACCCCAACTATATAAAGGTTGAGGCCCCGCAGCACAGCCAACCAAGCCGATCGTGATTAAACTGGTGAACAGAATTTTTTTCATTTTACAGCGGTCCAGCCTTATTGCGCAGTCCAACGATTATTCTGAATATCAGTCACTAAGTTATTCACTGCTTCACGTACAGCCAAGTCTAAAACCTTACCATTTAAAGTCGAATCATAAGATGCGGTAGAACCAAAACCGAGTACTTCACGTGCGCTCAATGCATATTCCCCCGCGCCTTGTACTGAATGTACAATCTCTGAAGTTTTTACATCCACAATATTCAAGTTCACTTTGGCATAAGCAATTTGCTGTTTACCGCGCCCTAAAATCCCAAATAATTGCTGATCACCCACTTCTTTGCGACCAAATTCAGATACATCACCAGTGATCACATAACGTGCACCTTTAATGCTTTGAGTGCTGTTGCTAAATCCCACTTCTTGCTTAAGTTCAGACAAATTATCGCGATTTAGAACAGAGAAATAACCCGTTTGCTGTAAATGCGTTTCTAAAATAGTTTTCGCCTGCCCACCAAGACGATCAACATTGTCAGAGAAAATGCCTCTCATATAACTAGAACGGTTATCAAACTTACCAATCGAAACAGGTACTTTTACCCCGTTATATTTAATCTGTTGAACTGCTGCCGTCACTTGAGGACTTTGAATTGATTTAGATGTTTCTGTGGTTGAGCAGGCCATTAAGCCAAAAGTACTGAATACTGTCACCGCTAATAATTTTTTCATTGTCGCTCGATCAAAATAAAGATTAAAAAACGTGAAAATTATAGCTTAAAAACCGTGAACTATCTAACATTTTACAATTCAAGCTCCACCTTTAAATTATCATAAATAATTTTATAATCCAACCAATTAGCTCAACTTAATCCAGATTATTCGCAAAAACGTAACCCTACACCCGCAATAGTAAAAATATACTTGGGCGTCACAGCAGAATCACCGATTTTGGTTCTAAGCTTTTTCACCAAGATACGAAGATAATGGGTATCTTCTTCATGGGTAATGCCCCATAACTCGGTCATAATTTGTTTTTGCGTCACGATCTTGCCCTGATGACGAATCAATAAAGCCAGCAATTGAAACTCTTTTTTAGTTAGGGCAATTTCTTCACCTAGCAATTTAGCAGCATGTTCAGCTACATCGATACAAAGCTGCCCATCATTGAAGACTAAATTATGCTCCAACTGTTGTGGCATATTCCGAAACATCACCCGAATACGCGCACAGAGTTCTTGAATACTAAACGGCTTGGTGACATAGTCATTCGCTCCAGCATCCAATAATCTTATTTTTTGATTTTCATCAGGGCGCGCAGATAATACAATCACAGGAATCGCAGACCACTGTCGTAACTCAATCAAAACTTCTTGCCCATCCATATCTGGTAGGCCAAGATCTAAAATCAATAAATCAGCACCACGTGTCGCCAAAGTCTCCAGCCCCTTCATACCATTTTCCGCGACATGTACCTGATAACCTTGTGCACGTAAAGCGATATCCAGAAATTTTCGAATTTGTGGCTCATCATCAATAATCAGAATCGATGCTTGAGAATTTAATGTTTGCGGCATAAATAATAATTTTAATCCTGATGCAGTGGTAATCGTATTCTAATTAAGGTGCCCTGACCATATGTACTAGCCAAAGCTTCAATACTGCCCATATGCGCACCGATAATGGCTTTGACAATGGCGAGGCCTAATCCGGTTCCTGTTTTTCCCCGATCACCACGTTGCATGGTATAGAACATATCAAAGATTTGCTCTCGCTCCTCTTCGGGAATGCCAACACCTTGGTCGATAATATCAATTTGAAGATAACCGTCATCCTGTTGGATATGTACTTCAATCGGGATATCATCTGGTGAAAACTTGGCTGCATTTTCTAGCACGTTAAATATCGCTTGCTCAATCAACGCAGGATGCACATGCAATTGCGGCAAGTCATCTGTCATTGTGACATCAATATTGACTTTGGGTTGATAACGCTTCAGGCGTTGCGTCGCAGAACCAATCAGTTCTTCGACCCCAATCCAGTCACGACTGAGACTCAAACCTTGGTGGCCGAGCCGGGTCATATCCAGTAAATTTTGAATATAGCGATCCAATCGTTCACCTTCGACATGAATGGTATCTAACAATTCATGTCGGTCCTCCTCGGACATTTGCTCGCCATAGTATTTCAGACTATCTGCAGAACCAATCATTGCCGCCAATGGTGAGCGTAGGTCATGCGAGACTGACGACAATAATGCAGAGCGCAACTTTTCAGTTTCAGCCACCACACGCGAGTTTTCTAATTGTAGAGACAGTTGCACCCGCGAAGCGGTTTGAGCAATATCATCGATCATCAATTCTGTAAGGCGTTGTTGTTCAAAACTAATGCTGTCTGTATTTTGATTAAATCGAATGGCAATGACACCATAGTCCCCCACCAAATTCAGCGGATTAAACCACCATTCGGATTGCGTTAATGTATTGGTAAAACGTCCACAAGGTTTGGCATTTTTCTGGGTCCAACTCGCTGCAATCTGATCTTTTTCATTGAATAAAGAGTGATCACCTAACTCTTGTGTTCCGATCCGTAGCCAAACGGCTGCATTTAAAGAGCTTTCTAAATGTTGCTTGGCGATATTCAGAACTTGTTCAATATCGACACAGCTGGATAGTTTCCGTTCTAATTCTTGCATTTGTAGGGAAACTGAGTTTGCTGCACGTAAGCTCAATACCTGAGCACGTAATTGATTGGCTAAACGACCCACCAATAATGCTGAAATGATAAAGATGATGATGGTCATCACCCCTCGTTCAGCACTGATGCGAAGCGTAAATCGTGGTTCAATAAAGAAATAGTTATACAGCAAGAAGCAAATCAACACACTGATAATGGTGATGAACATCCTTGCTCGCATCGCCACGACAAGCACGGTGACTACAAAGATCAAGGCCAATTCGCTATAACCAATAAAGTGATCACTCACAGTTGCCGCAATCAACCCCAATAGAACAATCAAAATACTTTCGATCATCTCACGTGGATTAAATGCCAAACCTTGTTCTAACCAAGAAGAGTAAGCCTTATCTATCTGTGGTTTAGCCTCAGTATTATTTTTAGCTTTTAAGGGTTGAACAAAAGTAATTTCAAATGGATGCTGCTTTTCTAATAGCTGATCCGCAATATGGTCGGAGAACAGGCGTTGCCATAATGATTTTTTAGGACTTTTCCCCAACAGAATATTCGATGCACCATAATCATAGGCAGCCTGTAAAATGGTCGATGCAATATGATTACTATGTAACAAATAAGTATCAGCACCCAGCTTACGTGCCAAGTTGAATGCTTTGGTCACTGCAAAAACTTGTGTATTCGAATTTTGGCTTTTTTGAATCGAAATCACACTCCAGATTGCATTGCGTCTTTCCGCAATACGATGTGCCCGCCGTACCAGATCTTCAGAAAATTCTGATCCATCAATCGCTAACATCACATGATTTTGAATCGGGATAATCTGCCCTTGTGCAACAAACTTCTCCCGATAATCAATTTCAACTTGCCCTGCAACGGTTTGAATTGCTAAATCACGTAAAGCAGTTAAATGTGCGGGCTTAAAAAAACCTTGCAGTGCATGTGGTGCAACATCGGCTAAATAAATTTTGCCATGATTCATGCGTTCTAATAATTCAGGAACAGGCAAATCAACCAAACGAATATCTTTCAAACGTTTTAATAACGCATCAGGAACCGTTTCACTGACCCGAATGCCCGTGATTTGATAGACCACATCATTCAGACTTTCTAGATGCTGAATGTTTAAAGTGCTATAGACATCAATGCCTGCATCCAATAATTCATTCACATCTTGCCAGCGAAATTCATGCCGGCTATTCGGAACATTACGATGTGCGAGTTCATCTACCAACACAATTTCAGGCTTTAATTTAAGAATTTGATCAAGATCCATCTCTTCCAAAATACGGCCTTGATACTCCACTGCCTTTCTTGGAATCACATTGAGGCCTTGAATCAAGCGCTCGGTATCAGATCGACCGTGAGTTTCTACGATCCCAACCACCACATGTTGCCCTTGCTGCATCAATTCATGTGCTCGAGTCAGCATGGCATAGGTTTTACCAACCCCCGGTGCTGCACCCAAGAAAATGGTCAAACGTCCAGACTGTTCACGCTGGCTATGTGCCAGCCATGCATCTGCTTTGTGATTACGGTCGATCTGCATAAGTGGACTCTACTAACGAGGTGTAGATGACAATTGGTCTAAGGCTAGATTCAACTGCAGTACATTGACTCGTGCTTGCCCATATAAACTAAGCTGTGCAGGCTGAATCTGTTGTTGCACTAAATCTTGCAATTGCTGCTCTGCTAAATGGCGTTGTTGTGCCACTCGTTTCACTTGTAATAATGCACTCTCAGGTGAAATATCAGGATCAATCCCACTGCCTGATGCCGTAACCATATCGTTCGGTACCTGCTGTTCTGAAATGTGATTATTGTGAGCAAATTGCACTGTTCTTTCCTTCATTTGTTTTTGTAAGTCAGGATTAGAAACCGCCAAATTACTGCCTGCCATCCCATCAACATTGTAACTTACCGCACTGGGGCGGCCATGGAAATATTGTTCACCAACAAAATTTTGCCCCACCAAACTTGAACCAACAATTCTGCCATCAAATTCAATTAAGCTACCACTGGCCTGCTTCGGAAAAATTAACTGGGCAATCGATATACTCACAGCAGAATATAAGACACCTGCGACAAGGAACCCCACCAAGATCAAACCAAGGCTTGGACGTAAAATTGCATGCACTGGATTGGATAATGGTAGGTCCTGTTTATTCAATTGCTCATGATTCAATAAAGTATTCATCTCTCACTCCTAAATCCACAATGACACAACAAGGTCAATCAACTTGATCGCAATAAACGGAAAGATCACGCCACCTACACCGTAAATCAGCATATTACGGCGTAACAATTGCAATGCACTGGCGGGTTTGAATTGCACACCTCTTAATGCCAATGGAATCAGCATCGGAATAATCAACGCATTAAAGATCAATGCTGAAATTACTGCACTGCTTGGACTACTGAGTTGCAGAATATTCAACACCCCAAGTTGTGGAATTGCTACTGCAAACAATGCAGGTAAAATCACAAAGTATTTGGAGACATCATTTGCCAGAGAAAAGGTGGTTAAGGCGCCACGGGTAATCAATTGCTGCTTCCCAATTTCCACCACATCCAGCAGTTTGGTTGGATCGGAGTCCAAGTCCACCATGTTGCCTGCTTCCTTGGCTGCTTGGGTGCCTGAATTCATGGCCAAGCCGATATCCGCCTGTGCCAGAGCTGGTGCATCATTGGTACCATCACCGACCATCGCCACCAGTTTACCCGCAGCTTGTTCTTTACGGATACAAGCCAATTTATCTTCGGGTTTGGCCTCTGCAATATAGTCATCCACACCCGCTTCTGCGGCAATCGCTGCTGCAGTCAACGGATTGTCTCCTGTAACCATAATGGTTTTGATACCCATCTCACGTAACAGTGCAAAACGTTCTTTAATCCCAGACTTGATTACATCCGAGAGCTCAATCACCCCTAAAATGCTGTGATTCGAAGCCACTACGAGTGGTGTTGCCCCTTTTGATGCCACTTGTTCGACACGAGTCTTAAGCTCAACGTTATCCTTAATATCTTGATAGGTGAATTTAAGAATGGCGTCGACAGCACCTTTTCGAATTTTTTGCCCTGTGACCAAATCCACACCAGACAACCGTGTCGAGGCACTAAACTGAATGAATTCGGCATCTTGAGGCTCACGAATGCTCTCTCCCATTTCTTTACCCAAACTCACCACGGATTTACCTTCAGGAGTTGGATCAGCAAAAGAAGTCAGCATGGCTGCTTGGCGTAACTCACTTGGGCTCACGCCAGCCAATGGATAAAAGGAGGTCGCTTGGCGGTCGCCATAGGTAATCGTGCCGGTCTTATCTAACAGCAACACATCAATATCACCCGCAACTTCAACTGCTTTCCCTGATTTGGCTAAGACATTGGCTTTTAAAGCACGGTTCATCCCAGCAATCCCAATTGCAGGCAACAAGCCCCCAATCGTGGTTGGAATCAAACATACCAACAGTGCAATCAACAAAACCATACTGATTTTGATCCCGACCATGGAACCAATAAAAGGTAATGTTGCCACCACCACAATAAAGGTAATGGTCATGATATTGAGCAAAATACTCAATGCAACCTCATTCGGTGTTTTTTGGCGGTTAGCGCCTTCCACCAATGCAATCATACGGTCTAAGAAACTATGACCAGCTTCATTACTGACCCGAATAATAATTTCATCGGACAAGACCTTTGTCCCACCAATGACCCCTGATCGATCGGTATGAGCTTCACGCAATACAGGTGCAGACTCACCGGTAACAGCTGATTCATTGATGGTCGCAAAGCCTTGAATAATTTCACCATCCGCAGGGACTATCTCACCTGCTTTAACAACGACGAGATCATCTTTTTTAAGTAGATTCGCAGAAATCGTATTCGGTACCGCATTTAAATCGAGGATACGATTTGCAGTTAAGTTTTCACGCGCTTGACGCAATGATGCTGCTTGTCCGCGGCCTTTGGCTTCTGCAACCGCTTCTGCATAATTGGCGAATAAGACCGTCACCAATAGAATCAAGCTCAGTACCAAACCAAAACCTAAACTGGTACTCCCCATCAAGGTTGCAATAATCGTTAAGATTGTTCCCACCCAGACACAGGCCATCACTGGGTTTTTAAAAGCATACTGTGGCAACAGTTTATGAAAAGTTTGCTGAATAATTTCTTTATTCAAAATATCCATTTGTTGTGTCGCATTTGAATGTTTCATTGTTGTCGCTCCACGCTTAAACTTTCACAGATAGCACAGATAAATAATCAGCAATTGGCCCAATTACCAACACTGGCATGAATTGCAATAAGGTGAGAATCAACACGATTCCGATTAAGGTCAGTGCAAAGGTCGGTGACTCAATATGTAAAGAACCTTTGCTTTCTGTTGCTTGTGGTTTGGTTGCTAAACTGACTGCAATCAAGACTGGAATAATCAGCACGCTGTAACGGCCTGCCAATAAAGCGACACTGGCACTCAGATTCCACCATAAAGTGTTATCACCTAAACCTTCAAAACCAGAGCCATTGTTGGCATAGGCAGAGACATATTCATAAAATACTTGGCTGATGCCGTGAAATGCTGGATTTGAATTCCCTGTAATCGATGGAAATGCAATGGCGATCGCAGTTAAGCCAAGAATCACCACGGGTTGCAGTAAAATTACCAAAGCCAATAACTTAATTTCAGTCACTTCAATTTTTCGGCCGAACAACTCAGGGGTACGTCCCGTCATCAAACCTGCGATAAATACCGCTAAAAACAGGTAAATAAAGAACTGTAATAGCCCACACCCTATGCCGCCCCAAATGGCATTGATCAACATATTGCATAGTTCAACCAATCCCGTCAGTGGTGAGGCAGAATCATGCATCATATTGACCGAACCGTTATTCACTTGCGTGGTCAAGCTTCCCCACAATGCTGATGTATCCGCACCGAAACGAAGCTCTTTCCCTTCCATCAACGCAGGATTAGCACTTAAAGATGATTTTTCGGTCCACAACGTTAATGAGGTTGAAGCCAACGACATCAGCAACATGCTGCCAAAAATCATCCACATCAATTTCTTGCGTTGAATAAAGCGCCCGACCATAAATACTGCCGACAACGGAATCAGTAAGATCGCGATCATCTCGATCACATTGGATAACGGCGTTGGATTCTCTAAAGGCACACTACTGTTTGGGCCATACCAGCCACCACCATTACTCCCCAATTGTTTAATCGCCACCATCGGCGCAACAGGGCCCAATGGAATATATTGGTTTTTTACTTCTGTGCTTTGATCCAAGACCTGCGCTGTTGGACCGGCAGATAGTGTTGCAGGCACGCCTTGAAAAGTGAGTAGCAAAGAAAAAATAAGACCTAATGGAATAAAGAATCTAAATAATGGTCGGATGATATCCATCCAGTAATTACCTAAATTAATCGTATTCCAATTTTTTTTATCCGAGCCTTCTTCTCGACCTGATTGCAAAAATAAAGCTCGCAACATTGCCACCAACAAAGCCAGCCCAATAATTGGCGATAAATATTGCAATCCAACAATGACTGTCATTTGCGATAGATAAGATAGTTGAGCCTGTCCTGAATAGTGTTGTTGGTTGGTATTGGTCAGAAATGAAATGCTGGTATGTAAAGCCAGATCCCAATTCATATTCGGGATATGATCAGGGTTGAGTGGTAACCATGCTTGAGTCATTAAAATGGTGATGCTTGCAGCAAGCAGTAAAATATTACTGAGCACAAATGCCGTTAAATATTGTCGCCAATTCATTCCACTACGCTTAACACCCAACACAGCATAAATGGGTTGTTCAATCCATTTAAACAACGCGTCACTTTTCATTGGCTTTGCTTGCATCACATCTGCAAGATAAGCACCGAGCGGATAAGCCAGCAGTAATGAAAGGACAAATACAGAGATAAATTCCCACATAGCATATGCCATTTAAAAATAGGTTAGCGTTAGTATGGAAATGAAGGACGTAAATTCTCTATATTGAAAAAACCAGTAGACGTAAATTCTGCGTAAAATTATTCAACGATGTTCTAATGCGCTGAAATTTTTACCTAAAAAGAAAATATGGAGAAATAAATCTCATTTTTTACAAAAAATCTTTGACCAAATAAAAAACTTTTTTGGGAAAAATGCAAAAAAGAACGATTACTATTTTAAAATAATAATTTATATTTATCATTATTTTACAAATAAAAACACATATGTATATAAATTTTTTAAGATTTATTTTTATCCATTTTCATCTAATCCAGCGTACTGCTTAGTTCATTTAGAACATTTACTCTTATTTTAATTATGGTATTTTTGTTACATGAAGTTATAGCCAATCACGATAGATAACTTTTTTGTTGTCAGATCATAGCTTCTTAACACTTAAGAATCTTGAAGTTCAAGGAAAGATTACAATGAAATTAAAACATCTTAGCACTGCCATGATCTTAGCAACGCTACCTGCAACTGGAGTTTTTGCAGCAGCGTTAGACCGTTCAGGTCAATCTATGTCTGCATTTTTACAGCCGGGTAACTATTTTGAAGCTGGTCTTTCGGTTCTAGACCCAACAGTTAAAGGTCAGGAAGCTGGTACATCAGCAACTACTCGTAAAATTGGCGATATGGGTGATGATTATTATTTCCCTAGCGCAGCATTAAAACTGCAACTGACTGATAAATTCTCTTTTGGTCTTCTTTATGACCAACCTTATGGGGCCGATGCGCAATATACTGGCAACAACGTTTTTGTATCGAATCCTGGTGCTGATACTGTTTTACCACAAGATCGTTTAGATGCTTTAGCCAATGCAGGTAAGGCTAAAGTAGCAGCTTATATGCAATCTGACGCGGCTAAACAAGCAATTGGGACACTAATGTCTCAAGGCCTATCTCAACAAGCAGCAACTCAAGCTGTTTTAGCAGAAGCAAGCAAACCACTTCTTGCAATGCAAAAAGGTCTTGCAGATGCAAATGCTTCTTTAGGTGTTGGTAACACTGCTGTAGAAGTGGATACACAAAATATTTCACTGGTATTTGGTTATCAACCTATACCAAACATAAACCTTTATGCAGGTGGCGTATATCAAACTGTAAAAGGTAAAGTAAACCTTCGCGGTACTGCATACAGTATTTATAACGGTTACGATGCTGATATCAAAGAAACTGGTGGTGCGGGTTGGTTAGTGGGCGCAGCTTACCAAATTCCTGAAATTGCACTTAAAGCATCTGTAACTTACCGCTCTGAAATTGATCATAAAGTAAATATCAATGAGAATTTCTCTGTAACTTCTGCATTGACAAATAACCCAGCAGTTTTAGCAGGTTTACTTGGTATTACCCCAGCTCAAGCTTTAGCTCAAGCTCAAGCACTTGAAGAAGGTAGTGTTGGTAAAAAGACTAAAATTACGACACCTCAATCTGTAAACTTAGATTTCCAGACAGGCATCATGGCGAACACTGTTGCATTTGCAAATGTTCGTTGGGTGAACTGGAAAGACTTCGCAATTCAACCATATAAATTTGGTTTATTATCTCAACAAATTGGTGGCTTAGTCGGTCGTCCAAATGGTTTCAACCTAGTTGAATATTCGGATGACCAATGGTCTGTAAACGCTGGTGTTGGCCGTAAACTGAGTGAACAGTGGGCTGGTAACGTTTCTGTGGGTTGGGATTCTGGGGCAGGTAACCCTGTGACAACTTTGGGCCCAACAGAAGGCTACTGGAACGTTGGTGTAGGTGTTCAATTTAGCCCGACTCCTGCAACCTTTATTGCTGGTGGCGTGAAGTATTTCTGGTTAGGTGATGCTAAGGCACAAACTGGTGCTCAAGCTGGTGGCAATGAATACGTTGCGAAGTTTGAAGACAACAATGCGATCGCATACGGTCTGAAAATCGGTTACCGTTTCTAATTATTTATCTTAAAAAAGGCCATCTTATGATGGCCTTTTTTATTATGCTTTAATCAACAAAATCAAATTAATAGATCAATAAATACACACCCTCTTATATATTTAAATGCATCAATAGAAAACATGAATGCTCAAGCATTTTTCGTGACTTTATCAGTTCATTTATTGACATTTGTAAAATATTTAAGCGCATAAAAATTATGATACTTTTCGCGCCATTCTGTTACAAAGTGATTTGAGAGAACATATTAATGAAGCTGAATGCTATTCAAACGGCTCTTCTACTTAGCTTAGTTCCAACAACGACAACATTTGCCGCAGCACTGGATCGCTCAGGTCAATCAATTGCAGCATTTTTACAGCCAAATAACTATTTTGAAGCAGGTCTTACTGTTCTTGATCCCAATGTATCAGGTAAGGACACATCTCAAAACAATACAGGGAATATGGCGAATCATTATTACTCTCCAAATGCTGCCCTAAAAATTCAAGCAACGGATAAATTCTCGATTGGTTTGATCTATGACCAGCCTTATGGTGCTGATGCAGAATATACAGGCAAAAGTAACTTTATCGAAAGCCGTCCTTTGCCTTTTAAAGGTGGTACATCAGTTACGGTCGATACTGAAAACTTAAACTTGTTATTCGGTTATCAACCAACACAAAACTGGAACATTTATGCGGGTGCAGTTTATCAAACCTTAGACAGCACCGTGTTATTACGTGGTCAGAGCTATAGTGCCTATAGTGGTTATGATTTTAAAACAGGCCGTGATGAAGCAGTCGGTTGGTTAGCAGGGGTTGCTTATCAAATTCCTGAAATCGCACTCAAAACCTCTTTGACCTATCGTGCCAAAATCAAGCATGAAATGAATGCTTATGAAACGCATGGCATTGCAGGTATGACTGGTAATGCTGGTTTTGATGCGATTTTAAATAAAATCAATCATTCAACAGGCACAACTGAAATCACCACCCCTCAATCGGTTAATCTTGATTTTCAAACAGGGATTATGGAAAACACAGTTGCGTTTGCGAATTTACGCTGGGTGAACTGGAAAGATTTTGCCATTCGTCCATATAAATTTGGTGCTGCTTCAACATTACCTCCTATCGTTGCTTCAACAGGTAAAAAAGACGGTTTTGATCTGGTTGCATACACCGAAGATCAATACTCAATTACCGCAGGCGTTGGTCGTAAACTAAATGATCAATGGGCAGGAAATGTATCTGTGGGTTGGGACTCTGGTGCAGGTAACCCTGTAACCACACTGGGCCCAACTGAAGGTTATTGGAATGTCGGTATCGGTGTTCAATATAGCCCTACACCTGCGACTTTTATTGCGGGTGGCGTGAAATACTTCTGGCTCGGCGATGCCAAAGCTCAATCAGGTTCACAATTCAACACACCAGGTTATGTGGCTGAATTTGAAAATAATGATGCCATCGCTTATGGTTTAAAGATTGGGTATAAATTCTAAGAAATCTCCCCTCACCCTGAGCCACGACTGAAGTGGCGCAAGGTGAAAAAGCCCCCCTCCTTTTCTAAAGGTGGGCTGGGGAGGATTAATTACTCTGGAATATCACGTTGTGATACCGAACGAATCGCCTGTTTTAATGCCTCATAACCATGCAATGGTGGGAACTGTGGAAATTCTGCAATCACATTGGCTGGTGCATCAAATAAGAAACCATGATCAGCTTCACCCAGCATCGTGGTATCGTTATAAGAATCACCTGCTGCAATGACACGGAAGTTCAAACCATGCAATGCTTTTACCGCCTGACGCTTTTGATCAGGTTGACGTAATTTATACGCGGTGATCATGCCATTTTCATCAGTTTCAAGCTTATGACAGAAAATCGTTGGCCATCCCAATTGCTTCATGAGTGGATGCGCAAACTCATAAAAAGTATCAGATAAAATAATCAATTGGAAATGAGTACGTACCCATTCAACAAATTCTTTCGCGCCTTCAAATGGCCCCATATCTGCAATCACGGCTTGAATATCATTCAATCCCAAGCCATGTTGTTTTAAGATATTCAAACGTTGTGTCATCAGTACATCGTAATCTGGAATGTCACGTGTAGTTGCTTCGAGTTCTTTAATCCCTGTTTTTTTTGCAAAGTTAATCCAGATTTCTGGAACTAACACCCCTTCAAGATCTAGGCATACGATTTCCATGAATGCTTCCAATGTTGGTTAAAAATTGCTGTATCATAGCACTAAGATTATTCAATTTTTGCGCTGTTGTTGAATAAAATCATTTTATTCTGCAAGATTAAAATCAATGACAAGCACACTACTTTGCTTCCATTGATTTACAATTGTGCCCAAGCCTATCGCCAGGAACATCCATGACTGTTATTCCGACTATTGACCTTGTAGATGCGCTCGCTGCTGAATATGCAGATAAATCGCCACGAGAAATTTTAGCACTTGCGTTAAGCCAGCAAGGTGAAATCGCAATTTCATTTTCAGGCGCAGAAGATGTTGTTTTAATTGATATTGCTTCTCGTCTTGGCAAGCCCTTCCGTGTTTTTAGTTTGGATACGGGACGTTTACATGCAGAGACTTACCAATTCATTGAAACTGTTCGTAAGCACTATAAGATCGATATTGAAATTTGCTTCCCTGAATCTGCTGCAGTTCAGCAATTCGTGACTGAAAAAGGCTTGTTTAGCTTTTTTGAAGATGGACATCAGGAATGTTGTGGAATCCGTAAAGTACAACCTCTACGCAAGAAACTGGCAACATTAGATGGATGGATTACTGGCCAACGTAAGGATCAGAGCCCAACCCGTAGCGAGGTACCTGTGGTTCAAGCTGATGCTGGTTTTTCTGGTGAAGGCAAGCAATTGATCAAATATAACCCGCTTGCAAATTGGAGCAGTGCCGATGTCTGGAGTTATATCCGCATGATGGAAATTCCATATAACCCATTGCACGAACGCGGTTTTACTTCAATTGGTTGCGAACCATGTACACGTGCGGTGCTGCCAAATCAACATGAACGCGAAGGTCGTTGGTGGTGGGAAGAGGCCACGCATAAAGAATGTGGTTTGCACGCAGGCAACCTAAAAAAATAATCAATTACAGATTTGGTATATTAAAACCACTGATTCGTCAGTGGTTTTATTTTTCCTGACTCGCCTGTCTAAAGTCATATTTTAACCAGAACAAACAGTATATACTGCGCAGAACGGTTCCAATAATTCTAATAAGAGCTCTTCGAGAGTATCTTAGAAAAAATGCGATGAGAGGCTAGATCTGCTATGCGCCCACTACACCCCATTGATTTTATCTTTCTCTCGCTAGAGAAAAGGCAACAGCCTATGCATGTAGGCGGATTGTTTTTATTCGAGCTTCCAGAGAATGCATCACCCACGTTTGTGCACGATCTCGTCAATGAAATTCGCCAATCAAAAAGTATTCCTGTCCCACCATTTAACAATCAACTGAATGGTTTGTTCTGGGGTGAAGACAGCGAATTTGATCTGGATCACCACTTCCGCCATATTGCGCTACCAAATCCTGGGCGTATCCGTGAATTACTAGTTTATATTTCACAGCAGCATAGCTCCTTGATTGATCGCGCCAAGCCTCTTTGGACCTGCGACATTATTGAAGGCATTGAAGGCAACCGTTTTGCCATGTATTTCAAAATTCACCATGCCATGGTGGACGGCGTCGCAGGTATGCGCCTAATTGAAAAATCACTTTCGCAAGATCCAAATGAAAAGCATGTAGTGCCACTCTGGTGTGTAGAAGGTAAACGAACCAAACGCCTCAAAGCACCAAAGCCGCCGACTGTCAGCAAAATCAAAGGTGTGATGGAAGGGATTAAATCTCAGCTTGAAGTTGCCCCTAAAGTCATGCAAGAGCTGTCGCAAACCATTTTTAAAGAGATGGGCAAAAATCCAGATTATGTCTCGACCTTTCAAGCACCACCTTCTATTCTGAATCAACGCGTGAGTTCTTCACGTCGTTTTGCCGCACAATCCTTTGAACTCGGTCGTTTCCGTCGTATTGCCAAATCTTTGGGAGTAACGCTCAATGACGTGATTCTAGCGGTATGTTCAGGTGCTTTACGTGAATACCTCATCAGCCATAACAGCTTGCCAAAGAAACCTTTAATTGCGATGGTTCCAGCATCACTGCGTACCGACGATTCTGATGTCAGCAATCGTATTACCATGATTTTGGCCAATCTTGCGACCCATATTGAAGACCCAATTGAGCGTTTAGAAGTTATTCGCCGTAGCGTACAGAACTCGAAACAGCGTTTTAGCCGTATGACTGCCAATGAGATTTTGAATTATAGTGCAGTTGTGTATGGTCCAGCCGGTTTGAATATTGCATCAGGCATGTTACCTAAGCGTCAAGCCTTTAACCTTGTCATCTCAAACGTACCAGGTCCGCGTGAACCTTTATATTGGAATGGTGCAAAGTTAGATGCGCTCTACCCTGCATCGATTGTGATGGATGGACAGGCTTTGAATATCACCATGACCAGTTATTTAGATAAACTGGAAGTGGGTTTGATTGCATGTCGTAATGCTTTGCCAAAAATGCAAAATTTACTGACCCATTTAGAAGAAGAAATTCAACGCTTTGAGCAAGCGATTCAAGATTTACCACAGAAAGTGGCGAATTAAGGATTGAGAAAAAATTAAGGGGCTTTCAGTGGCCCCTTATTTTTTGATTGTGCGGCAACGTTGTAGCAGTTGATGGCAGGCTGAACGAATCATCGCCGTAGTAATCTGAACTTCTTTACCTTGGCTGTCTACCATATAACATGTATTTACAGGGTTGCTGTCTAAAACATGCTTGAAACCGTGGTTCACTAATCTTTCACTCACATTCATCGTTATATACCTCATATTATTTGCTAAGGGACCCAAAAGTACCTATGGCTCATTTTATGGTTCTAGTATTTAAAATTCGTGATAGAAAGTAAAATTTCAGTTGTAACAAGGCTTAAGCGAAATCTTGTTACAACTTTAGGTCAAAATGATATCGTATTGCTCTTGCGTATATAGATTTTCCACTTGGAATTTGATCACACGATTCACAAAATGTTCTAAATCCGCGACAGCTGGGGCTTCTGCTGTTAATAGCCGGTCTATCACGGCTGGATGCGCAACGACAGTAAAGCCACCCTTGGAATCAAATGCTCGCGCATAACGCATGATCTCTCGAAATATTTCGTAACATACTGTCTCTGCTGTCTTCACATAGCCCCGCCCTTGGCAGGTTGGACATGATTCACAAAGCAAATGCTCCAATGATTCACGTGTGCGTTTACGTGTCATTTCAACTAAGCCCAGCTCCGAAACTTGGGTAATTTTAGTTTTCGCATGATCGCGTTCCAGCATTCGTTCAAACTGACGCATCACTTCTTCACGATGCTCAGCTTCCTGCATGTCGATAAAATCAATAATCAGAATCCCCCCCAAATTACGCAGACGCAGTTGTCTTGCGATCACTTGAGTAGCTTCCATATTGGTTTTAAATACCGTGTCTTCTAGGCTGCGCCCACCCACATATGAGCCTGTATTGACATCAATCGTGGTCATCGCTTCGGTCTGATCAATCATCAGATAGCCGCCAGACTTGAGTGCGACACGGGTCTGCAAGGCTTTTTGAATATCCTCTTCGACGTTATACAAATCGAAAAGCGGCTTTTCACCAGGATAATGAATTAAGCGATTTTGAATGGTCGGAACAAACTCATCGACAAACTCACTGAGCTTGCCATGAATCTCGCGTGAATCGACATAGATCTTCGCCGTTTCATCGCTGGCTAAATCTCTGATGATACGTTGCGGTAAAGGAAGTTCCTCAAAGATCAGTTCAGCAGTTGCCGCTTCTTTTTGTTTGCGCTGAATAAATTCCCACAGCTTGCTGAGATAACACATATCTTGTGCAATCGCAGCTTCATCGACGCCTTCTGCCGCAGTACGAACAATGACGCTACCTGGTAAATTATGTTCTGCCTGAATATGTTCAATGATGCTACGTAGACGGTCTCGCTCTTCTTCAGACTCAATCCGCTGCGACACTCCAATGTGATTACCATAAGGCATGAGCACGAGATAACGCGATGGGATCGAAAGATCGGTACTTAGACGAGCACCTTTGGTCCCCAACATATCTTTCATGACTTGGACTGTGAGCATCTGCCCCGGATGTAACAGCTCAAAAACGTTTGGGGTAGGCTGCGAACGCGACCACACCATATCGTTAATATGCAAAAAAGCGGTTCGAGACAAACCAATATCAACAAAGGCAGCTTGCATACCTGGCAGTACACGCACTACTTTACCCTTGTAGATATTACCCACTAACCCACGTTTTACAGTTCGCTCAACGAATAATTCATTGACCGTACCATTTTCAATCAATGCCACACGACATTCCATCGGCGTGACGTTAATCAGCAACTCTTCTGCCATAACAAACTCAAAACTTTATAAAAATTCTTATAACCGAAAGTGTCGTTCCCTGTATTGAAATACTTAGGTTTTAACGCTTTCTAATAACTGTGCGATCTCATGCAAAGGCAAACCCACGACATTGCTATAACTGCCTCGAATTTGTGGAATATATTGTGCTGCAATTCCCTGTATCGCATAAGCACCTGCTTTACCAATCGGTTCGCCCGTTGCCCAATATTTTTCCATTTCCGCATGACTGAGTTGCTGTAACTCAACTTGCGTTCTCACCACACGACTCAAAATCTGAGCAGAACTGGCGACACAAATTCCGGAATAGACATCATGCCATTGCCCTGAAAGCATCGACCAGATGGAAAAAGCGTGTTGCTTTGACTCTGGCTTACCAATGATCTGCCCAGCAAAACTTAAACTGGTATCTGCCGCAATCACAATTGCGTCAGTATATTTATTTAAAACGACTTGTGCCTTCTCGCGCGCCAAGCGTTCAACATAATGCTCAACAGTCTCACCCTCATGCACCGCCTCATCGACATCTGGACGATAGATTTCAAAGTCCAAACCCAATTGCTGTAGTAGCTCCTGCCGACGAGGCGAGCTTGATGCGAGAATTATATGCGCCATTTATGTAAGCAATAATAAACCAATGGCCATGCCAGTACACTTGTCACAACAGGTTGCCAATGGCGCGCAATCGAAAAATGTGTACCTGCAATAGTCTGGCTTATCCATAAAAAAGTAATATGTGCGACAATCGCAATCACCGCAATCACCCACGAATTCCCAAAAGTAAGAATACGGCGCTCACGGATTAAATAGCGAATACCAAAACTGATCACAACAAAACTGAGTGCATTTAAGCCAAACGGTGCATCAAGCAGCAGGTCGGCAAAAAGGCCCATGCCAAAAGCAAACCAGACACCACACCAAACAGGCTGATAGAGAATCCAGAACAGCATAATCATTAGCATGATGGATGGTCGCCAACCCGAGGCCTCATAGGCCATTGGATAAACCATCAATACAGAACCAATCACGATGGATAGAATAATCATCCATAGCGGATCTTTGCGTTTCTCATAATTGAGCTTAGCGATCGGCATACGGTTGCTCCTGCGCTAAGGATTCAGAGAACAGCACCACAACATGATGACCACTGGCAAGTTGAGCTGCTGGTGTAACATCAATTTCAGCAAACTCACCTGAAGTATGACGACTGACTTTAGATACAGTCCCCACTAAATAACCTGCTGGGAAATGTTCGCCTAAACCTGAACTAAAGACTTTGTCCCCAACCTGAATATTGGCACTGGTTGGCACATATTCCATCTTGAGTTGACCCAAATCGCCAGTACCCGAAATAATCGCACGCATTCCAGTACGCTCTAAACGCACAGATAATGAATGCTCTTTATCAGACAGCAACATGATACGGGCACTATGTGGATAGACATTAATGATCTGCCCCATAATCCCTTTATCGTCTAGAACAGTTTGTCCCGCACTTAAATGATCCACTGAACCACGGTTAATGATAATAATATGGCGTAACGGATCAGCATCGGTTCCAATCACTTCCGCAATTTGCATACGTCCATCAATAATCAATGGCGTATCCAAAAGCCCTCTTAAACGGTTATTTTCCGCAGAGAGTTCTGAAAGTTTTTGGAGGCGGACTTGTGCTTGTAGCAGTTCAGCTTGCATTGCGGTGTTTTCACGACGCAATTGCGCTTCAGATTTGGTTTGTTGGTTAAGCCATTCTCGCGACAGTACAGGATAGCTTGCCAGCGCA
The DNA here is from genome assembly GCF_013072675.1 of Acinetobacter sp. Ac_3412. Lineage (NCBI taxonomy): Bacteria > Pseudomonadati > Pseudomonadota > Gammaproteobacteria > Moraxellales > Moraxellaceae > Acinetobacter > Acinetobacter sp. Ac_3412. Next base: position 128,975 of record NZ_LXUJ01000012.1, read on the forward strand.
TAAATTGGATTATACGCGGCATACAAGACATCCCTTGCAGGTTGAATTACATAAGGCATGCGCCAATCAAAGAAAAGCACCACCAAACATGTAATCACCGCAATGACAAATGAGCGAAAAGATGGCGGTTGTCTTGAAAAAAGATTCGGTTGCACCGCCTAGTCCTTATGATTTAACCAACGAAAAGCATGTCGTGGTTTGGATTGTCAAAGAACTCTAATACTTTACCGCCACCACGAGTGACACAAGTTAAAGGATCATCTGCAACAATTACAGGCAAACCTGTTTCTTGCGCAAGCAATTTATCCAGGTTACGCAATAATGCACCACCACCTGTCAACACAATACCGCGCTCTGCAATATCCGAAGACAATTCAGGAGGCGTTTGCTCTAGTGCAGATTTAACAGCACTCACAATGCTTTGTAACGGATCAGAAATGGCCTGCGTAATTTCATCAGAAGTCACCGTAATCGCGCGAGGTACACCCTCAGCCAAGTTACGACCGCGAACTTCGATCTCTAGGGTCTTGCCATCAGCAACAGCCATACCCACTTCTTTTTTAATGACTTCGGCTGTCGTTTCCCCGATCACACAACCGTGTGCTTTACGCACATAATTGATGATTTGCTCATCAAATACATCACCACCGATACGTAATGAATCAGCGTAGACACAACCCTGTAATGAAATGATTGCAATTTCAGTGGTACCACCACCAACATCGACCACCATCGAACCACATGCTTGCTCAACAGGCATACCCGCACCAATTGCAGCAGCCATTGGCTCTTCGATTAAACGTACATCACGCGCACCTGCATTAAATACAGCTTCGCGAATCGCACGACGCTCAACCAATGTCGATTTACAAGGTACACAGACCACAACACGTGGTGCTGGCGGGAATAAACGCTTTTCATGCACTTTGCCAATGAACTGATTCAACATGGTCTCAGTGACTTCAAAATCAGCAATCACACCGTCTTTCATCGGACGAATTGCTGAAATATTCGCTGGTGTACGGCCTAACATTTGTTTAGCATCAATACCTACAGCGGCAACAATTTTTTGTGAACCACTATGGCGAATTGCCACAACAGTTGGTTCATTTAATATAATGCCACGGCCTGGTGCATAAATAAGTGTATTTGCAGTACCTAAATCAATGGCTAAATCCGGCGAAAACAAGCCAATTAGTCGTTTTAGAATCACGGGGGCGTTCTCAATTAAACTTTGTGTGAATACAAGGTGGCAACTTTAACTAAATGTGATGATTTGAACAAGTCAATCGCTTATTATAACGCACGATATTTTGAAATTTTTTAATACTGAATTAGGTAAAGTTATGTCTACATCATCAGATGCTCAGCAGACAACTGACTTAAATGCGCAAACGGTCTCGCAAATTGCACACCTTGCACGTTTATCTCTCAATGACACGCAATCTGCTGAATATGCTCAAAGTTTGAATAAAATCCTTGGCATGATGGAAAGCTTGAAAGGCATTAATACCGATGATGTTGAGCCTTTAAAGAGCCCATTTGACAACCCGCAACCCCTACGCGCTGACGTTGTGACGGAAAGCAACCATCGTGATGAATATCAAGCGGTCGCACCTGCTACAGAAGCAGGTTTATACCTCGTACCTCGCGTAATTGAATAAGATTTATTCGATTAGTCAATATTTTATATTTAGAATGTAAAGAAATTTTTCATATGACAGATTTACATCGCTTATCAATCCGTGAACTCTCTGAAGGCTTAAAACAAGCCCAATTTTCATCACGCGAATTGACTGAACATTATTTAAAGCGTATTGCCCAAATTGACCCGAAAGTAAAAAGTTATGTGACGGTCACCGCAGAACAGGCACTTGCTGAAGCGAATGCAGCCGATGCAGCACTGAAAGCAGGCAATGCACACGTGCTGGCAGGTATTCCTCTTGCCCACAAAGATATTTTTTGTACCCAAGGCATTAAAACCACTGCCGGTTCAAAAATGCTGGATAACTTCATTTCACCTTATGATGCAACTGTGGTTGCAAAAGCCAAAGCTGCGGGTCTCGTGACTTTAGGTAAGGTGAACATGGATGAATTCGCCATGGGTTCAACCTCTGAAAACTCTTATGTCGGTGCAACCTCGAACCCTTGGGCGCTGGATCATGTTCCGGGTGGTTCATCTGGTGGTTCTGCAGCAGCCGTAGCGGCTGATCTTGCGCCGATCGCAACAGGTACCGATACAGGTGGCTCCATTCGCCAACCGGCTTCATTCTGCGGCTTAACCGGCTTAAAACCGACCTATGGTCGTGTGTCTCGCTTCGGTATGATTGCTTATGCATCATCACTCGATCAAGGCGGTCCAATGGCACGTTCTGCGGAAGACTGTGCTTATTTGATGAATGTCATCGCAGGTCATGATGCCAAAGACTCGACTTCGATTAATAAAGAAGTAGATGACTATGTGGCTAACTTAAACGGCACAGCGGTGAAAGGCTTACGTATTGGTATTCCAAAGCAATACTTCAATGTGGCAGGTTTAGACACTGATGTAAAAGCACGCGTTGAAGAGTCATTGAAAAAGTTAGAGGAAATGGGCGCAATCTTGGTTGAGATTGATCTCAACATGACTGAAGCCTATGTACCAACTTACTACTTGATCGCACCTGCGGAAGCTTCTTCAAACCTGTCACGTTTTGACGGTGTTCGTTATGGCTACCGTTGTGAAAACCCAGTGGACTTGATGGACTTGTACAAACGTTCACGTTCAGAAGGTTTTGGTGCTGAAGTACAACGTCGTATCTTGATCGGGACTTATGCCCTTTCTGCGGGTTACTACGATGCCTATTATGTCAAAGCGCAAAAAGTACGTCGTTTGATCCAACAAGATTTCCTCAAAGCATTTGAAAATGTTGATGTGATTGCGGCGCCATCTGCACCAACTACTGCGTACAAGATCGGTGCGAATCTCAGCCCGACTGAAATGTATTTAGGCGATATCTATACCCTTGCTGTGAACTTGGCAGGTCTACCAGCCATCAACGCACCAATTGGTTTTGATAAAGACAGCTTGCCTGTGGGCTTACAGTTGATTGGTAACTACTGGTCAGAATCACAATTGCTTTCGATTGTGCATCAATATCAACAAAATACAGACTGGCATACCAAACGTGCGGCAATTGCTGAGGAGAATGCATAATGGCTGAAGCTCAAAAGTTAAAGTTAATTGACGGTTGGGAAGTCGTTATCGGGATCGAGATCCACACGCAGTTGGCAACCAAGTCTAAAATCTTCTCTGGTTCATCGACTGAATTTGGTCAAGATCCAAATACGCAAGCCAGCCTTGTTGATTTGGCCATGCCGGGTGTATTGCCTGTATTGAATGCAGAAGTGGTTGATCTTGCAATTCGTTTTGGTTTGGGTATCGATGCCTATATCGACCAAGCCTCTGTGTTTGCACGTAAGAACTACTTCTACCCGGATTCACCAAAAGGCTACCAGATCAGCCAGATGGACAATCCAATTGTGGGCTTGGGTCATATTGACATCCAGCTTGAAGATGGCACTGTGAAGCGTATTGGCGTGACTCGTGCCCATCTTGAAGAAGATGCTGGTAAATCGATTCATGACCAGTTCGAAGGTATGTCGGGTATCGACTTAAACCGTGCGGGCACACCATTACTTGAAATCGTGTCTGAGCCAGATATGCGTTCAGTTGAAGAAGCAGTTGCTTATATCAAATCGATTCACACATTGGTGCGTTGGTTAGGTATTTCTGACGGTAACATGGCAGAAGGTTCATTCCGTGCCGACTGTAACGTATCGTTGCGTCGTCCGGGTCAACCATTCGGTACACGTTGCGAGTTGAAAAACCTCAACTCATTCCGTTTCATTGAGCAAGCGATCAATGTTGAAATTGAACGCCAAATGGAAATCTTGGAATACGGCGGCGAGATTGATCAGGAAACTCGTTTGTTCGATCCGAACAAGATGGAAACCCGTTCAATGCGTTCGAAAGAAGAAGCGAACGACTATCGCTACTTCCCTGATCCAGACTTGTTGCCAGTGATCATTGCCGATGAGCAAATCGAAGCGGCACGCGCTGCCCTTCCAGAATTGCCTAAAGTGCGCCGTGCACGCTTTATTGCTGACTTCGGTGTGACTGAGTACGATGCGCATGTATTGACGCTGTCACGCGAAATGGCGGACTTCTACGAAGCGGTTGTGGCTGCTGCTGGCGGTGCGAAACAAGGTAAAGTTTCTGCAAACTGGGTGATGGGTGAATTCTCAGGTGCTTTAAACAAAGCTGGCCTAGAATTGGCGGACTCTCCTGTTTCTGCTGAGCAGTTGGGTAGCATGATCGCACGTATCGTGGATAACACCATTAACGGCAAAATTGCGAAGCAAGTGTTTGGCTTTATGTGGGAAGCAGAAGGAAAATCTGCGGATGACATTATTGCTGAGAAAGGCTTAAAGCAAGAAACCGATACAGGTGCGATTGAAGCGATTATCAAAGACGTACTTGCAGCCAATGAAAAAATGGTTGAAGAGTACAAGTCTGGTAAAGAAAAAGCCTTTAATGGTCTTGTTGGTCAAGTCATGAAAGCGGCAAAAGGTAAAGCTAACCCAGCCCAAGTAAATGAATTAATGAAAAATTTGATTGGTTAAACTGATTTAATTTCAAAAGAAAACCCGCTTTAGAGCGGGTTTTCTTGTTTTTATAGGATAAAATATTCACACAATAATTTTTTAAACTAAAACCGACATGATTATTCAACTTATGAAAAATAGATTACTACTGAGTGCTTGTTTACTTTTAATCAGCAATTCTAATTTTGCACAAACACCTCAAGTCCCTAAAGCGGATACTGATGCTATTTTCAAAGCGGCAGGTTTTACAAAAAGTAAAAAAGGCTGGAAAAGTGATTGTTCAGTCGGTGAAATTACAGCTTATGCCGATTTAAACGGTGATGGGCTGAAAGATGCAATCGTTTCAGATTACGGCACCATGTGTTATGGCAATACAGGGGTTGGCTACTATATTGTTTCACAGCAAAAAAATGGAAAATGGAAGCAACTATTTAGCAATTCAGGTATACCCCAATTTCTTCAAACTACAGGAAAAGATGGCTGGCCAGATATTGAAAATGGAGGGCCTGGTTTCTGCTTTGCAGTCTATCGTTGGGATGGTCAAGAATATAAGGTTCACCGTTATGAATATGAAGGCAAGGCTTGTGAGTTGTAACGGGAAAATACCACTTAGATTAATAAAAAAATAAAGAGTTAAATTCAACCAATAAGAAACCCGCTTCAAAGCGGGTTTTTAAAATCAAATTCAGTAATATGAAACTCATCACTGCCCTCTTAACACACCCAACTTATTCCAGATATCAGGTGTTAAAAAAGTCGTGACCAATTTATTTAAATCAATATAACGCAAGGTACCTTGCAACTGCTGTCTAACCGCAGGGTCTTTGACAATATCCTGACCTGCACTCTGACCTAACTGTTGAAAAGCCTGTCCAACTGCTTGAATGCCCTCAGCTTGAATCACTGCTTTGGTTTGTGTCGAACACTGCTCCACAATCACACGCTGTAACACCTGTGCCAATTTCTGATCTAACTGGGTTTTCTGCTCAGGTGTAACATTACTAAAAGACTTTAAATCTGGATGTGCCGCTAAAGCCGTGAAAGTCCATTGCAAAACCGTAGTCTTATCTGCTGCCGTTGTGGCTTTCACTAAACAATCACTCAATTGATCCACAGTTGGCCCTGCCATCGCCACTTGGGTTGTACCCAACACAGCCGCAGCCATGAATATAGAACGACTCAAATGAGAAAATTTACGGCGGGCAGAAGTATAAACACGAGACATAAGCACAGTTCCAAATTGCAATCTTTCCCTTTGTATCATGCTCTGTCTAGATCATCTGTTATGACGCTGTAAATTGCGTAAGTCCTCGCCCTTAAAGCTTTGGCAAAATGTAAAAGCGTTCATGGTTGTAAATTATCAGCCTGCACCTTCATAATCCCATTCTTCTGGAATATTCGGCTGCTCAGGTGCTTTATTTAAATCAATATTCAGGTTGCGGCTGCCCTTAAATGATTTCTCACCCGAGTCTGACGCAGGTGACACATCCAGACTGTAGCGGTAACGGAATTGCCAAAGCATCGGCTTGATCGGACGAATATCTAGGCTCAAACTATCTTCATCATGGCACTTGCCCTTAGAGCTTTCATAATCCTGTTCGGAGAAACAAGCCCGAATCATACGGCTAAAATTAAAAGGATAATTTTCAATAAAGCGATGCGTCTTGCCTGAATCCTTTAATTCATAAAAGCTGGCACGTTCAATTCCTGCCCCACCACCCGAATACATTTCTGAAAAGGTATCAATCACTGCAACGGCATAACGGTTTTGATCCATTGGAAACAATTTAGGGAAAATATATTGGCTAGATCGTGCCATTTCTTCCGTAGCCGCCAATTCAATACGCCACTGCTTTAACAATTTAAAACCTGTGGTCGAAGTCGCAAACTGGGCAATATTTCCCTCAGATAATAACCATAAGGTTTGATCTGGCGTTTTCAAACTCTGCAATTGTGTTCGCTGCTGACACAGCTCTTTGACTTGTTCACAGAGTTGCGTCTGTTCCGTTGCACTCAGTTGCCCCTTTTTAAAGTCAAGAATCTGTAAAGGTGCAGCAAAAACTGATGCACTAAAATAGGCAGATGCACCTATTAAAATCATTCCACCTAAACCCATCTTATATTTAAGCATTGCGTTTCCTTAGGCTATTTTTATATTCACAATATTATTTGACGATTGCTTCAATCTGATCAAGTTCCCACACTCCACCCGCAGCAAGGCCTCGACACATCCCTGTCCAGCGATCTAGCGTATGTACAAACTTCTGTCCATCCCAAACCCATTCATCACTCGACCAGCAATCACCAATACCGCGCCCTTTCTGCGAACTGCTGAGAATCCCATTATAAAACTCAGAGGAATGTTCCGTCACAAAAGTGGCTTTATTCGCAAGCGACTCATCCAATACCCATGCACCATAACCTTCGTTATATGCACCTCGCCAACATAACGTAGCTGCCAAAACTTTTTTATTGGTCAATTTATAGAAATCAATTGCTTGAGGTGCTGTTTGCTTACCATCATAAGCCCCTTCACAAAAGCCTTCTTGTTTCGGAATTGGCTGGGCAGCCATCAAGTTTTGATAGAGTGCAGCATAGCGTTTATCGGTTGGCCGCAAGGTCAGATAAGGCTTACTGGATGTTTTGATCTGCTTGACGGTAAATTTGGGTTGAGCGGCCAATACCTTGGACTCATCTGCCTTGCCCTTTTTAATTAAAGCACCCACTGTGCCAATACGCTTTTGAAAATCATCCATTTTTAGCAATACCGCAGTCATCCCCTTATCTGAGATTTGCCAATGTAGATTGGCATTTTTAAACACGATTTCGGTCTTTTTCTTGGATTGCTGTAATAAGGCATTGACTTGATTTGTTGAGAGTTGCCCCATCAGTGGGAATTCTGTTCCATCGACGGACACTTGCCCAAAGTCTTTGCCATTCACATAGAAATGGAGATTTTTAAGCTTTGCTGCGGGCATAGAAGGTTGTTCAAAACGAGCCAATGCAAATTCAACCTGTACAGGCTGTCGTGCGCCTGCCTGACGGGTCAATAACAGCGATGCGGGTTCATCATCACTATATTCATTGTAATAACCTGCTGCTCGGCAAGTGCCTGTATTGCTACAGTAAATTTCCCAATCTTCATGCGAGAATGAAATGCCTTTAATATCTTGGGCAAAAGCACTAGAACTCAAAACAACAAGGGAACAGGCTGAAAGAATCTTTTTCATAAGACTTATGCTCTAGGCCGTCTAATTTCAATACTATTATTTTAATCATTATGAATACTGACATGATTACTCATAATATATACTTTTAAACTCTACAGATTAAGTAACTTTACTAAAAAACGAACAACATCAATCCCATTTTTTTAGTTTTTCTTTAAAAAAAATTCAACCAAGAATGCGATAGGAGTTGTAATATAGAGCAACATCCTGATCATCATATACCCAAACAAAAGAAGAACATCACTCACAATGAAGTTAGCGTCCTCCCTATTGAACTGAATAAATAATATAGAGACTAGAACGCTAGAGAAAATGATAGAAATAAATGCTCTAAGAGAATAATTTTTAATAAATTTAGTAAAAAAGAAAAATAGATTCGCAATAAAAATAACTGACAAAGTAAAAGCTAAAACATGGTCTACAATAATATGTCTATGAAAATAATCATAAGAATAAGCAAAACCGATGGTCAGTTGTAAATTGAGTAATCCCCACCCTAGATAGTTTGACTTTCTCATAATAAATATTATTTATAAAATACAAATAGATAAGATAAATTTCACCTCAAATGTAGATTACTTATCTATTTTAGATATCCTAAGTTCTCTTAAATCAAATATACATCCATTTACAACAACTTTATCTTAAAACCACAAAAAGATGGAATCTATTTTAGCTTTAAGAATTCATCGCAAAAACCACCAACTGCATTTGTTTTATTTTTTAATCCACCTTCTTTAACAATGATCCCATTGGCATTGGTGTATACATTGATCATACAAGTATAGTAGGTTGGAGTGTTATAACCGACATCTCTGTATTGATCTTGATAAATAGGAGCTGCTGCTACCCCATTTCCACCTTGAGTCATACCAACCATTCCAGTGCCGACATATTCTGTTCCTGTCTTTACAAATTTATCTCGAGCATATTTCTGGATTGTCCATGTATGCATATAGGTTTTTTCACTGGCAGAAATATCCCAAATAGAACTCTCTGGTTGTCCAATTTGTGCGACGAGTTCATTCAAAGGATGCCCAATTTTATTCTTTAGCAAAGTATTAGTTTTATGATCTCCATAGGTCGTACAACCAACGAATAGAAAACTGACAAAACATAAAAATAGATTTTCTCGTAAGTTCAACATACACCTCCAACACTTTAGCTTTCGTTATTTTTCCTTTGCTAAGGCTCAATTGTAAAAAACTTGGTTGATTCTTAGCATTGGACGCACGAAGCGCACCCACTCATTCCAAATACGGCAAGAACTAAGATTACTTTAAAAATTGATTTCATATTCATAGTCATTTCTTCTGGGTAACTAAGCTCATTAATAATTGTATTTCCTTCATCTGAATTCATACTAATTATTGATTTAAATTTAATATTATTTTTAGTTAAAGTGATAAAAAGTAAAATATAGATCATTAAAGTTAAAAGACATTGTTTGGAGCTTCATGCAATGGCCTAACTTAAAACCAGAAGTAAATTTAGAAAATGCACTTATCTCAAACAATATGTTAATTTTGATCCAAGCTCGGATACTGAATTAAAAAATGAAAATATCAATCTCTATTTCTGCCGTTCTATTGGCGCTGTCTACCACGCTGACACATGCTGAAGTACGTAGCTTTAAGCCCATCTTTCCCAAATTTTCAAATACCGCGCAAGAGCGAAAAGCCGAAAACCAAATTTATGCCTTGGGTGAAGTGTCCTTTGCCAACGATGTCCGTGTTCCCTTTTATGGAGTGACTGCGCTGAATCCTGCCGATGAAGGCTTATTAAAAGACTTTAAAAGCTGTACAGCCAAAAGCTGCCATTTCGATTTTAAGCTGGATACACATCAGGCCAAGCAACTCAAATTAGTTGCGCTACCTGAAATTGGTGCAGTACTTGTACCCAAAGATTGGCACGATGTGGAGGCACATGCGGGCGCAAATGGTACGGGTTCAGCCCTACTGATGAGTCCAGATCAAAAACAGGCCATAGAATTATACGATTCATCCTTCTGTGTCGGTTGCGGTATGCCCAATGCCACGCTTTACTTTCCCAATCTGTTAAAAGAGAGTATTGAAAATGAGTTTGGCGGCTATAAAGATCCACAAAAACTGGTGAATATTGTACATCCTTCCAAACAAGTGGCTTTCTTTAGCTATCAGATTGCAAACGTCAATAATAAAACCCATGGCGTCGCGAAATACCATGACGAGGACACCTTCAATTTTAGAGAAATCATCGTAACTCTGGATAAATCACAACAGCACTTGGTTGGGCCCATTTTAAACTTCTATCACTTTAACCATTGAGCCGTTTCAAACCGCTTGACTGGCTTTGAGTAGACTCAAGAAATGCTCGACCCGAACACTATTGCCTTTGGCACGGCAAATTGCATAGATCGGGGCGATACATGGCTTTTTCGCTTCTAGCGGTTTGTACACAATTTGCTTATTCCAGAAGTCCTGAATTGACGCAGGAACAATTGATAGCCCAATCCCCGCTGCAATTAGGTTGAGGCTCGAAGTTAAACGAGGGGCTTCTTGCACAATGTTGGGGTTAAAGCCTGCCTGATAGCAATTTGCCAAAATATTATCAAACAGGTCTTGCCCCGCAATACGGCGATACAACACAAACTCATACGGCTCTAAATCGAGTAGGCGGATTGATCCCGCTTGCTCAGCCAAAGGATGATTACTCGGCAAAGCGACAATCAAGGGCTCATCCAGTACATGTATGCTTTGTACTTCGGCATGAATCGGTGCAGGTTTGCGCAGAAAGACGATATCCAGTTTTTCATTGATCACTGCATCGGTTAAGGCGGTACTGCTATCTTCTTCCAAATGAATGGCAACAGCAGGAAACTTTTCCCTGAATTGACGCAAGAGTGCAGGCAAAAAAGGATGCAGCCCTGCGGAGTTGGTAAAGCCAATATTGATTTGACCTTCCAAACCTTGCGCAATGTTTTTGACCCGTTTCGGAATCGACTGAGCGTGCGCCAAAATGGTAATCGCTTCCTGATATAAAGCCTTACCTGCTTCCGTCACCTCTACACCTCGGGGCAAGCGTTTTAACAACGCTGTATCCAGCTCTTCTTCTAGACTTTTGATCAATCGGGTCAGTGGTGGCTGTTGCATATGCAGCCTAACCGCAGCTTTGGAAATATTGCTTTCTTCCACCACAGCAACGAATGCATTGAGTTTATGAATATCAATCATACATACCCTAAAAGTATAGATAACGGCAAAAATAGCATTTGTGAATATACCACAAATCTTTCATGCTATAGCTCACAAGGTTGAACAGAAAGGTAATCCAATGAAAGCCCAAGCCCTATCAATAGAGAGTGAACCACTAGCGACTGCTCCTGATTGTAAGGCACTTTTTACGGGATTTATGAAATTGGGATTGATGGGTTTTGGTGGCGTGCTGCCACTGGCACATCGCATTATCGTTGAAGAACATAAATGGATTGATGCAGGCAAATTTACCGACTTACTTGGCGTGTGTCAGTTATTGCCAGGCGGTAATATCATCAATATGGCCGTTGCCATTGGAATGGAATTCCAAGGCGTGAAAGGTGCGATCAGCTCAGTTCTCGGTTTGATCTCTGCCCCGACGGCAATTGTACTGATCATCTATCAGGTCTATGAGCATTTTCAGTACCTCCCCGCAGTGAAACACATGATCCAAGGTTTGGCCGCTGCTGCCGCAGGCTTACTATTTGCGACAGGATTTAAGATGCTCAAGCCAATTTTAAAAAGCTATCTGACCATTTTCACCATTGGCCTGACTTTCGTGTTTATGATCTGGATCAAGCTGCCCTTAGCACTGACTTTAGCGATTTTACTGGCGATTAATATGCTGGTTCTAGGAGTGAAAAAATCATGATCTTAGTCACCCTTGCTATCGTATTTACTCAGCTTTCACTACTGGCTTTTGGCGGTGGTAATGCCATTCTCCCTGAAATGCAACACCAAGTGGTAACCGTGCATCAATGGATGAGTGCAGAGCAGTTTAGTTCGCTGTTTGCCATGGCTCAGGCTGCCCCGGGTCCCAATATGATGATTGTACCTCTAGTCGGTTGGCATGTCGCAGGTCCAGCAGGTTTGTTGGTGACGTCGTTGGCGAAGTTCGGTCCATCTTCCATCATCACCATTTATGCGCTGAAATTCTGGGAACGCTTTAAAGCCAATCCATTACGGGCACGTTTTGAAAAAGCGTTGAAACCGATTACCGTTGGCTTGGTTTTGGTCAGTGCATGGTTGATTGCCGATGCTTCTGCACAAAACCTACTTTTGGTCATCATCGTGATTTTGACAGCCATCCTCGGCATGTTTAAAAAGATTCATCCGCTTTGGGTCATGGCCGCAGGCGCAGGGCTTGGAATCGCCTTCCTTTAAAAGGGCAATAAAAAAACCTGCTTGATACAGGTTTTTTATTGGATCTCGCATTACCAGATACTGACCCGTTTTTCAGGCGCTAAATACATTTTATCTCCCGCTTTAATCTTGAAAGCATCATAGAACGGCGCTTGATTGACTAAAGCACCATTGGCGCGAACTTTATCTGGTGCATGCGGATCAGTTTTTAAATACACAATCGCTTGTGCCTGACGGGTTTTGGCACGCCAAACTTGCGCCCAGCCCATATAGAAACGCTGCTCACCCGTACGTCCCTCGATCACAGGCGCAGTCTTCCCTGCTAACGAAATTTGATACGCTTTATAAGCAATCGATAGACCTGAGTTATCGGCAATATTTTCACCCAAGGTCAGTTCACCATTAACGTGATAGCCTGCAATCGGCTCATAGGCATTGTATTGCGCAACCAAAGCCTGTGTTTTGGCTTTAAACTTCTGATGATCTTGTTTGGTCCACCAATTACGCATATTGCCCAATTCATCAAACTGGCTGCCCTGATCATCGAAACCATGACTGATCTCATGCCCGATCACACTGCCAATCCCGCCATAGTTCACTGCATCATCAGCATCGATATTAAAGAATGGCGGTTGCAAAATCGCAGCTGGAAAGACAATTTCATTGGAAGATGGATTGTAATAGGCATTCACGGTTTGCGGAGTCATAAACCATTCATCACGATCCACGGGCTTACCGAGTTTATCCAAACTGTCTTGATGCTCAAATTCTCTGGCACGAATCACATTACCAATCAAATCACCGTCTTTAATCTCAAGTGCTGAATAATCACGCCATTTCTTTGGATAGCCGACTTTAATCGATAAGCTGGCTAATTTCTTTTTAGCCTGTACTTTAGTTTCAGGACTCATCCAATCCAACTGGCTAATGCTTTGATCATAGGCTTGGATCAAATTCTGCACCAAAGCATCCATACGCTGTTTTTTCTCTGCAGAAAAATGTTTTTCCACATAGATTTTGCCTAGACCATCACCCAATACTGCATTCACGGTTTGTACACCACGCTTCCAGCGGACTTCTTGTTCTGCAACATCACGCAAGGTTTTGCCGTAAAATTCAAAACTTTCATCAACCAAGGCTTTGTTTAAGAAGGGTGAAAAATTACTGATCAAGTTCCATTTAAAATACGCTTTCCATACATTTAAAGGCGTTTTATTGATCACTGGATCAAGTGCTTTGAAATAGCTTAATTGATGCACCTGAATGGTCTGAATTTTGTCTTTGACCCCGACTGTATTGAGATAACTATCCCAATCAAAACTACGACTTAACTTATTCAAATCTTTGAGTGGGTAAATATTGTAACGCTTGGATAAATCACGGTTCTGGACATTGCTCCACTGGATTTTTGCCAAGTCTGTTTCGAGCTTGAGAATGTCTTGTGCATGTTGTGCCGCTTGCTGATCACCAGACAGTTGCAGCATCCGCTCAATATGCTTCAGATATTTGGCGCGCGTTTCCACAAACTTCTGATCATCTTTTAGATAATAGTCTCGATCTGGTAAACCCAAATGACGCTGTGCTAGACCTGCAATCATCACATCAGAGCGTTTCATATCTTGATCAATACTGATATCAAACGGCGTTCTAACCCCGATACGTGAGAAATGCCCCATTAATTGAGCAAGGTCTTGTTTATTTTGAATCGCATCCACACCTGCCAATTCTTGCTTTAATGATGTAATTCCCTGCGCTTCAATTGTTTTTTCATCCATAAAGCTGGCATATAGGCTGGAAACTTTTTGTTCGACCGTTCCTGTTGCCGATTTTTTTGTACTCAGCTCTTCAACAATCGCATGTAACTGATTGGTGGATAGCTCATGTAATTCGTTGAATGCGCCCCAACGTGATTTATCTGCTGGAATCTCAGTCTCTTTTAACCATGTACCATTTACATAGTTATAAAAGTCATCATTGGCAGACACGCTTTGGTCGATATACTGTTGGTCTATGCCTGAAACTTTTTGTGTTGGGGAAGATTGAATTGCTTGATCTGCCCATACAGTTGCAGTAAAGGCAGTCAGTGCAAGCGCCAATGCACTTTTGAGCAATATAGGTTTCATGATTTATCCTATTTATTTAGGTTTTAAGCGATACAAGAGAGAAATGAAAGATCATTAATTTTATCAAGCGACTATAGTGAAGTACTTTGATCAAATAAAGTCATTTTCGTTGCAATATATATTCACTTTTCACATAAAAACCACAAACTCGCTAAAACCTTTGGCAATAAAAAAAGCCTTAGCATCGGGCCAAGGCTTTCTTAATCTTAACTGTTCAAACTAATCTAATATTTTTTCAAAGGCTTTAAGACGCTTATGAATCGATAGCAACTCGACAATCGTTTTCCAAGAAGTAATCAAATATTGAAAAGATTCTCGAACTTTATCAAAAATATTACCAATCTGATTAATTAAGCCCAGAGTCATCTTGCCAGAGGCAATTGCAGGAAATAGCACCATCAAACTGTATAAGATATCGAGCTGTTTATACCAAATTGCGACGAGATTGAAATAAGCATAATGAAAATATAAACGGAAATAGTTTTTACGTACTCCTGAGAATAACTCTTTAAGCGTTAGTGGATCGGCACGATTCGCATGATCCTCACCATAAACCAATTCTTTACGATAAGCGGCTTCAACCTTTTGATTATTAAATTGCAAGCCAGGTAATTTAATACCAACTACCATCAATAATACTGTACCAAAAATTGCCCAAACGATTGCGGCCCAAACCAATGAATGGCTAATTTCACCTACGATTGGAAGTTCTGGAACATGTTTTGAGAACTGAAACAGCAAGGGTAAAAATGCAATTAAAACCATAACTGCTTTGATCAATTCTACCCCTAAATCTTCAAGAATCGTGGCAAAACGCATGGTGTCTTCTTGCACACGTTGTGCTGCGCCTTCAATATGGCGTAATTGATCCCAGTGGGCTGTATAGTACTCATTCATCGCTGTACGCCAACGGAAAACATAATGGCTGGTGAAAAAAGAATTCACTACGACCAAAGTCACAGCAACCATTGCAATATAAAGAAATGTTAATGTTCCCATATACAGCTCTTTAATATCCCCCCCACCATTTGCAAGCATTTTTTGAATGAGGTCCCAAAATGGGCCATACCAGGCATTGACAGCGACACTGACCTGTACCCCAAACCAGATATTAAACAAGATAAATGCTGAACCCCAAATCGACCAAGCTTGCCATTTATTGTCTGAACATATCCGCCAAAAGCCTGCAAATAATGCTGTTGCGATAAAAAACCACATGTAGAACCACAACGAGGAAGGTTCCCAAAAACGGCTGACACCTATTGGTAAAGGAGTTTCTGCATAGCCTTTAGGAAAACCTAGATATTCGCCCCAACTATGCCCACCGGTGTACCACAGCAACATATTGAGGGATAACCATACGATGACAGAAATAAAAAACAAACGTGGGTTGGGAAAGAAAGACTTAAACATCTGTTTAACAATCCTTGTTAGGTAGCGACTCATTTGACTAGGTCATCCTATGACCTGAAACTTAAAACTGTCTGATAAAAAAGTTTGATGATTTGTAGTTATTTACCTGTTTTTTTCTCTTTTTAATAGCTTTTTGTAGATGATTTACAATTTGTTTTTGCCGAAATATAAGTTTAGTAAATGGACTCAAGTACTTAAGTCCATTACAAGGCTCATAAAATAAAGGCTTAGCGTGGCGCTGAGGTACTCATTTTTAAGGTAATATCCTGTTGCTCGCTTTGCGTTGGGAAGCTTTTGCTTTGAATTGCCCATTGAATTTCGGCGAGTTTTTCATTGGCGGCATCTACACCTGCCTGCATGGTCATCTCACGACCTTTGACATCAAAGATATGTGCTTTTTCACGTAGATCAGGCTGAATCACAATATCAGCCTCTTTAAGTTCCTCTTCGGCCAAACGTCCTTGCATGATATTGATATTCTGATTGAATAAGCCCCAGACATTACTGGTTTCGGTATGAATCGGTTGTGCCAAGATATCCACGGCGATGACCACATCCGCACCCAGTTCACGTGCAACCTGTACAGGCACTGGGCTGACTAAACCGCCATCGACATACTCAATATCATGGATTTTGGTTGGTACAAACATACTTGGAATGGATGCAGAAGCCCGCACTGCCTGCCCCGTATTACCATAATTAAATACAGTTCGGGTGCCATCCTTTAATTCAGTTGCCACCACATACATTGGGATTTTCATCTTTTCTAATGGCAGGTTATGCACTTGCTCGTTGATATAGTCTTCCACTTTTTTGCCATCAAAAAAGCCCTTCAGACTCACATTGACTTCGCGCACATCATTGGCTTTGAGCTTTAAGGCAATATCACGTAATTCAGCAGGACTTTTACCACTGGCATAGATTGAACCGACAATACTGCCTGCACTGGTTCCCACAATAAAATCTGGACGAATGCCTTGCTGCTCTAAGACTTCGATCACACCAATATGCGCATAACCACGCGCGCCACCACTGCCCAACACCAATGCAATCACAGGACGTTTGTGCTCTTGTTTTATGGCGTTAAAGGGTTGGCTTACAGCTTGAGCTTGGGCATCTTCAATGACAGGTTTCAAATGTGATGTGTTTTGGCAACCAGCCAAAACTGCCATTGAAAGACCAAGCGCCAATAATCTAAGCTGTTTCATACGCAACAATTGCCATATTTACGATATTCCTTGACTAAATTTTAGCGTTTGCCAAGCCTAAATGCTGTATCAATTTTTTGTATTTTTCATAAAAACTTCATAAAAAAAGCTCCTCGAAAGGAGCTTTTTAAGATGACTCAACTTGAGTTAAATCAAATTACCAAATATCAGAGTCGACTCTTTTCTTCAACTCTGGATAATTATCAATCTTAAACTCAGGTTCTTTAATACCTTTCTTAAGCTGCGAGGTATAGTCTTTTAACAAAGTCCGCGCCATTGGCGTTAACAGCAAAATTGCGATCAAGTTAATCGTTGCCATGATACCCATGAACAAGTCAGCCATTGACCAAACCAGTGGCACACTACCGATCGCACCGAAATACACCATCACCAATACAAAGATTCGGAAGATGAACATCACTTTCGGATTGTTATTAATAAACTGCACATTACTTTCTGCATAGGCATAGTTACCTAGAACAGCTGAGTAACAGAATAAGAATAACAAGATCGCAAGGAAATCACCGCCCCAGCTACCCACTTGTGTCTCTAATGCACGTTGTGTCAGTTCAACACCAACAAAGCCCGCATCGTGGTAAACACCCGACACCAAGATAATAATCGCGGTACTGGTACATACAATAAAGGTATCTACGAATACACCGAGCATTTGCACCAAACCTTGGTTCACTGGATGTTTTACATCAGATGCTGCTGCCGCATTCGGTGCCGAACCCATACCCGCTTCGTTTGAGAACAAACCACGCTTGATCCCTTGCATCATTGCCATCGAGATCATTGCACCAAAGAAACCACCTGCTGCCGCATTAAACTGGAATGCTTCAGTGAAGATCAGTTTGAAGATACCTGGAAGAAGTTCGTAATTGCTGATGGCAATATACATCGCCACTGCTAAATACAGACCCGCTTTTAATGGGACAAACATTTCTGCAAATTTAGCGATACGTTTGATACCACCAAAAATTGCCAATGCAACCATCACCACAAGCGCAAGACCAACCCATGAAATTTCTAAATCAACACCGCCTAAGTGAGCGATGAGATTCGCTTTATCCCAACCCCAAGCGTGAGAAGAAGCATTAGCAATCGCATTGATTTGGACTGAGTTAAATACAAAACCATAGGTAAAGATCAGTGCAAGTGCGAAGATCACACCAAAGGTTTTGCTACGTAAGCCTTGAGTAATATAATAAGCTGGTCCACCACGGAATTGCTTACTGTTACTGTCTCTGACTTTAAACAACTGTGCGAGTGAAGATTCGATAAATGCTGAGCTCATCCCGAGAATCGCAGTAAACCACATCCAAAACACGGCACCCGGTCCACCAATCGCGATCGCGATTGCAACACCCGCAATATTACCTACACCAACACGACTTGCTAACCCCGTTACAAAAGCCTGAAAAGGTGTAAGTCCATGTGAATCTTTCTCTTCACCTTTGCTGCGACTGCTCTTCATCACCTTGATACTGTGGAAGAACATTCTGATTTGGACAGCTTTCGTTGCAATGGTATAGAAAATACCAACTGCAAGCAGGAAAACAACGAGAAAGTCCCATAAAGGATCATTGAAAAAACTTACCCAAGCCATCAGGGTGTCATTTAATTTTTCATTCATCACTTATTCGCTTTTAAATATTTTATGTACATCCGTACATATACGATAACAATGGATGAATCAAAAAAGCCCCGCTTGGGGCTTTTGATCCGACTTAGGCAAAGAATTTCAAAATTAATTGAATTACTGTTGCGTTAATTAAATCAACGAAGAACGCACCACAAAGCGGAACAATCAAGAAGGCTTTATGAGATGGTCCGTACATATTGGTAATCGCTTGCATGTTTGCAACTGCAGTTGGTGTTGCCCCCATACCAAAACCACAGTGACCTGCCGCCAATACCGCTGCATCGTAGTTTTTACCCATGACGCGGAAGGTAATAAACGCAGCATATAATGCCATCGTAATGGTTTGCGCACCTAAAATAACGACAAGTGGACCAGCCAAATCTGCCAACTGCCATAATTTTAATGAAAGCAATGCCATTGCAAGATAAAGCGATAATGATGCATTACCAAATACATCAATTGCACGGTCAAAGATATCTACTTTTAATACGCTTTCTAAGATATTACGTAAGATCACACCTCCGCCAAGCGCCCAAACGAATGTTGGTAACTCGAACCAAGTGCCCTTACTGAAACCTGTCATGAATTCTGCGAATGCCAAACACGCAGCAAACATACCCAAAGTGGTAATCGCATTATCAGCCGTAATTAAACGAACCTGATGTGGATTTTCAAATGGTGCCAGCTCGTCAGGATGTTGATCTAAATGCGTATCACGATTTTTGATTTCAGCTGGGGTCTGTGCTTGAGCAAGGCTATAACGGTTAATCAACAACTTCGCCAATGGACCACCGATAATACCACCGATAATCAGACCGAAAGTTGCACTCGCCATACCCAAAGCTAACGCACCTTGAATCCCATGCTGGGTCTCAAGAATTTCACCCCACGCACCTGCAGTACCGTGACCACCTGTCAATGTGATTGAACCTGCAATCAAACCCACCAAAGGATCAATACCTAGCATGGTTGCAAGGCTCATGCCGACAGCGTTCTGTACCACAATAAAAGAGGCGACACATACCAAGAAGATCACTAAACCAATACCGCCTTCTTTGAGCTTCATGAAGTTAGCACTTAAGCCAATCGAAGCGAAGAAGATCAACATAAAACTGGTTTGTAATTCACTACTAAAAACAATACTGTAACCCCAAAGTGAGTGTACAAGTAGTGAAAGTACCGCTGCAACCAAACCACCAGCCACAGGCTCAGGAATGTTATAGCGTTTTAAGAAGTCAATTTTATTAACGAGCAAACGTCCTAATAACAAGACGATGACCGCCGAAATTAGGGTATAGAAACCATTAAAAGTAAATTCCATATCTTCTTCCGTTTATTTTATTCGCTCTAGCGATGATTTTTCCACCACTTTGGAACGCATAAAATAGTAACTCTCAAAATGAGTGAAAACTCAATCAACTTAATAAAAAGCATACAGTTCTAAGCAAGAACTGAGGCCTGTTTCGTTGATCAGTTTTCACGGATGATTTACACCTACAGGATAGATGGCTTAGAAGTTATAGCGAGCCATGGCCCCTACACGATTATCCTTACCTTTTTGTCCATCAAAGGTCTTACGTTCGCCGTAGACATACTCTAGACCAAACGTAATCGGTGTGACTGGTGAATACATGATATTCCACCAACCTTGTTGCAAGGTTTTGTTCTGCGCAGCATCTTTTGCAATCACCGCTTGTTTAGCAAAGTCATTGCTATCATCAGCAAACATTGCGCCATAAGCCAAGGTACTACGTAATTTAGGGTTAATTTGATAAGTTGCACCTAAAGTTAGCGCATCAAACTCATTCAAATTTAAACCGAAATTATTTGGATTTACGTTATAAGCATTGTTGGTATACAACAAGAATTTGCTGTCACCCTTCACATGCGAGTAATCAATCATCGCCTGCAACGCATCGCTGAACTTATATTTTGCACCAACCGCAACACCCCAGCCTAATTCAGCGTCATTGGCACTGAGCTGTTTGTCATTATTGTAAGCAGCTTTACTGCGGGCTTCGGTAAGTAACACACGTGCAGAGCTTGTGCCCTGACCTTCTGCAAAATCATATTTTAATTTTGAAGTTAAAGCAGGCGCTCGGTTATCGTCATTGCCTTTTTCCAAAGCAACAAAATAATGTGTCGTTGGATTAAATGCACCACTATAACGGACCATTGGCGTACGGTAAGTCCCGATTCCCAAAGGCGAGTTAAAATCAAGCATTTCTGGCTGTAAGTCAGTTGCCAAGAAAGTTGAGGTTGTTTGACCAAATAGCCAGTCATTCATTGTTAAATAAGCATGGCGAATACGAATAGTGTCATTACTACTACCACCACGGAAATCGACTTCTAACTTACCACCCACTTCAGCGCCTTCGACTGGTGCTTTAAAATCAAGCCCCAAACGGGTAACCGTTGCAGTGCTGTAGAAGCGATCACTGTTCTTTTCAGCGCCTTCTAAATCAACCTTATTGATGCGGTTAAAGATCCCGTCACCACCTTTAGATTGATAAGAAGCATCACCACGTAAGAAACCGTGTAATTTAACTTCTGCGCCAGACGCAGTGTTAAACACTAATTGCGACTTTTTAGGAACAGCGGGTGCCACAGCTACATTTGCAGGGTGATCTGGGTGTGTTTCTTTAAAATTAGAATGTTCCTGTACAGGAGCAAGGTCATTTTTTTGTTTTGCTTGGGGAACATATTGCTGTAATAAAGCTTTTAATTCCTTCACTTCATCACGAAGTTGTTGAATCTGTTCTTGCTCACTAGCAGCGTGTGCGTTGTTCATCATTAAGGCAGCAACAGTGATTGCTAAACCTTGTAGTACGAACGGCTTACGGATGAGAGATACACTCATGAGAAGCTCCTTGTATCTGTGTATATTTCAACATTTTCTAGCGGCATAAAATTGGATAAATTTGCTATGCCTAGGATAGAAAATTCCCCTCACCTTATCAGTAAGGAAAGCCCAATCAGTTTTTTAAAAAGGGCGTATTATGCATAAATTTCGAATATTGTGTGTACTTTTTATTTAAGGAGTTTTCATCATTTTCGCGTGAATAAAAAAATAGTTTTTCGATTTCATTATGTTACTAATAGTTTTCTTTTTCACACAAACCAAACAAAACATATAAAACATACTACAACTTATCATAAAGCTTTCTTTTTGTGATTATTTTTTACACACCGCTAAAGTTGTATGTGAAAAACTATCTGCAAAAAGCATTTATTGATTTATAGTCAGCACACATTAAAAGATCAAAATGATGAGGAGTTTTTTATGAACACGGAACAAGTCCGCTATGTAGATGAAGCAATTACGTCTCGTCATTCAGTCCGTGCATTTTTAGATACCCCTATCGAAACACAAACCATCAAAGATATTTTAGCGGTAGCAAGTCGTGCGCCTTCTGGCACCAATGTTCAGCCTTGGAAAGTCTATGTGGTGACAGGGCAAAAACGTGCAGAGATGATTGATCGTGTTTGCACTGCCCAAATTGAACTGCTACAAAACCCTGAGCTTGCAGCACAATATCAAGAGACTTTTGCCTATTATCCTGCAACTTGGATCTCACCGTTCATTGATCGTCGTCGTGCCAATGGTTGGGGACTGTATGGTTTGCTGGGCATCCAAAAAGGCGAAAAAGAAAAAATGGCCGCACAACAATTGCGTAACTTTCAATTGTTCGATGCCCCCGTTGCTTTATATTTTACCGTGAATAAAGTCATGGGGATCGGCTCCAAAATGGATATTGCCATGATGATTCAAAACGTCATGGTGGCTGCTAAAGCGCGTGGCTTAGATACTTGCCCGCAAGCCGCATGGAATCACTTTCATCCAATCGTACTGGATATTTTGGGCGCACCAGAAGATGAAGAACTGGTTTGTGCAGTGGCTTTAGGTCATGCTGACCCTGAGCATATTGTGAATACCTTTATTACACCGCGTGAACCTGTTGAAAACTTCACGGTGTTTTTAGACTAGACTTGTAAATAAAGCAGTCTCTAAGCTGAGAGACTGCTTTGCTGTTTTCCAACTTTTAAAATGGCAAACAATCCTGCACTGGTAAACAGTAACATCATGATGCCCATGTTCAGAGATGCCTTCCATACCAAGAAGTTCAAGATAATCCCAGCCAACAGACCACAAGCAAATTGCATACTGCCCATAATGGCACTGGCCGTGCCTGCACGTGCCCCTTGCTGAGACATCGCCAAAGCCATGGCATTCGGCCCTGTTAAACCAATTCCTGATACCACCAAGAATAAGCCTGACATTAGCAGTAATAGCGGTGCATCCGCCATCAATCCAGCAGTCAGCACAATGAATGCCCCAAAACATTGGATTAGACCACCCAAACGCAGGCGTTGGAAAATTCCCATTCGGGTATTCAGATGTTTATTCAGCGAGGACATCAACATAATCCCTGCTGCATTCAACGCAAATGCATAAGAGAAATGCTGCTGGGACAATCCATATTGCCCCATAAACACTTCGGAAGCAGAGCTGATATAGCAGAATAAAGCTGCGCCAGTTAAGCAGCCCGCAAACATTGGTACTCTAAAGCTCTCATCTTTGAGAATGGCAGCATAGAGTGTAGTCACTTGATAGGCTGATAATTTTAAACGGCGTTCAACAGGCAGTGACTCTTTAAAGAAGAAATGTACACAGAGCCAACACATCACCCCAATCATCGATAAAGTGATAAAAATCGCTTGCCATGGAAAGAAATTAAGAATCCATGCACCAAAGATTGGCGCCAGAATCGGTGCCAGCCCCATCACAATCATCATGCTGGAAAAGGCTTGTGCAGAGCCGTGCATATCCAGACGATCACGAATGGTTGCTCGCGCCATGACCACACCGACACAGCCACCTAAAGCTTGAAAGATACGAGCTGCAATCAAAGCCCACTCATTGCTTGCAAAGACACAGGCCAAACTGGCAATCGCATAAAGCCCCAAGCCAAAATATAATGGCTTTTTACGTCCAATACGGTCACTAACAGGTCCATAGATCAACTGTCCAATCGCCAGTCCCAAAAAATAAGCGGGTAAGGTATTGGCCACCATTTGTGTACTGACCCCAAACTCATCTGCCATTTGCGGCAAAGCGGGTAAATACATATCGATCGACAACGGCCCTAATGCGGTTAACAAAGCAAGCAACAAAATCCATGCTGTTGAATATTGACGCTGATTGGTTTGCTCTGCCTGCATAATGCTCTACTTTTCATGTTAATCACCATTCTAAGCTTAGCATCCTCAACATATTTGTGCATAATAAGAATCAGAAAATTGATTGCAGAATACAAAAAGGACAAACTTTGAATCCTTGGTTCGGACGTTTAAGACAAGCAACCTATAACACCACGTTTATGTATAACGTGCGTATGTTAATCGCCTTTACGGGCACTGCTTTTGTTCCCTATCTTTTAGATTATCAATTGGCAACGATTCCCTTAACACTCGGTGTCGTTGCAGCCGCGATTAGTGATATTGATGACCGCTTTTCTGTGCGCATCATGAACCTGATTTATACCTATATCGGGTTCTTCATTACAGCAGCTTCGGTTCAACTGTTATTCCCCTATCCGATTGCCTTTGCAATTGGATTAATCGCCTCTTGTATCGGCTGGATCTTATTGGGTTCTTTAGGTCGTCGCTATGCCACCATTGCCTATGGTTGTCTAGTCATTTCGGTCTATTCCATGTTGGGTGTACATTTATTTGAACAATGGTATCTGCAACCTGCTCTGCTTGTTGTTGGTGCTGCTTGGTATGGCTTACTTTCAACCATCAGCTTTCTATTGTTCCCCGTACGTAAAGTTCAAGATCAACTGGCTGCATCCTACACCGCCTTAGGGAGTTTCTTATTCGCTAAATCAAACTTATTTGATGTGGATATGACCCCCTCTAGCTATCAACAAAGTATGATTGATATCGCCATGGAAAATGGCAAGTTGGTCGCAATCTTTAACGATATGCGGATGTCCCTGTTGACGCGTCTCAAAGGTGACCGTGGACAAAAGGGAACTCGACGAAGTCTGCAATACTATTTTGTCGCTCAAGATATTCATGAGCGCGCCGATTCAGCTCATATCGATTATCAAAAACTGGCAAAAGTCTTTCAACATAGTGATATTTTATTTCGCTTTCAAAGGATCTTATCGATTCAAGGCAAAGCCTGTCAGGATTTGGCTCAATCTATTTTAAGTCGTACCCGTTATGTACATAACAAGCGCTTTAAGCATAGTTTTGAGAACTTGCGTTTATCATTAGAAAAACTACGCAAAGATGGACACTATGATCAAGTCAGAATTAATGCCTTATTTGCACTTTATCAAAACCTCAAATCGATTGATGCGCAACTACAAAATCTTGAAACAGAACGAAACCTGCAAAAGATCAATGCACAACATACCGAAAGCCAGTTAAAAGATGATGATCTAAAAGGCTGGAATGACATCATGGTGCGAGTGAAACAACATCTCACACCCGAGTCGGTATTGTTCCGTCATGCGGTACGTTTGTCGATCGTATTGTTTATTGGCTATCTGTTTATTCAGCTTACTAATATTGCATATGGTTACTGGATTCTGCTTACTGCGTTATTTGTATGCCAACCCAACTTCAATGCCACCAAACGACGTTTGTATTTACGTATCGTCGGAACATTGGTCGGTATTATCGTTGGACTTGCCATCATCTATTTTATTCCTTCAATCGAAGGTCAATTGGTGATGTTGATTCTGAGCGGCGTACTGTTTCTGGAGTTACGCAGTAAGCAATATGCACAAGCCACTGCATTCATTACCATTCTTGCGTTAATCAACTTTAATCTGGACGGCTCTGCATTCGCAGCGGGTCTACCCCGTTTTATTGATACTGTGATTGGGTGTGCTTTGGCATGGTTTGGTGTCAGCTTTATTTGGCCAGACTGGAAATTCCGTAGACTACCGCGTTCGATTCAACGTTCTCTACAGGCGCAATGTAAATATCTTGCCGAAGTCGTAGAGCAGTATCATCAAGGTCGTAATAATGCCTTGAATTATCGCGTCGTTCGACGTGCCGCACACAATACCGATGCTGAAGTGGCTTCTCTGATTTCAACCATTGCAACTGAACCGAATATTGATGTGAATCAAAAAAGTTTAGCGTTTGAGTTTTTATGCCTAAGCCATACTTTTTTAAGCTACATCGCAGCTTTAGGTGCACATCGAGAGCAAATCCAAGATCAGGAAGTATTGGACTTACTCGATCAGGCTTTAGATGATATTCAAGGTGCGCTACTCAGAGATGAAGTTCCTGATTTATCAGCACAAAATCTGATGCAAACCATTCGTGACCGTCTCAGCCGCAATGAAGATAATGATCCAAAATCACTGATCATTTTGCAGCAACTTTCACTTATGCTCAGTGTGTTGACACGCTTAAGTATGCTGAAACAGAGTCTGAGCCATGAACCGAATGAAGATGGTACCGAATTTGCTTCACTTTAATGGCTGTTGTGATTGCAATAGCCGCCCATGATTCGCCATTGGCATAATATCTTTGCATGCCAATAGATGTTAAACTAAACCCAGTTATATACTCATTTTTTATACTATGACCGCCAAAACGCTATACGCTTATACGCTACAACCTGTTCCTTACGAAGTTTCTGAAGCTGAACAACGTCAAGCTCAACTGATGATTTGGCGTAGTACCAACAAATTCAGCCGCAAAGCATGGATGATTATGATTGCACTGGTTGTGCTCTCATTGGTTGCTGCAGGACTTATTAAATATTATTCAACCTACTCAACCGTGATTTGTTGGGTCGTGATTGTCAGTGTGGTGCTGTTCTATTTGATCAAACGTTTTGGTCTGGAGTGGTACGTTAAACGCAAGATGACTGAATTCCCAGTACAAGAAATTAAAGGACTCCGTTTAGGCGTACAACCACACGGTATCGTGATGCGTCAAAAAATGGGTCTGCAAGAAGGTACTGCAACCATTGGTTGGAAAGACATTTATGAATGGTATAGCTCTCCTGACTTTATTTTGGTGAACTTCAAGGTAAAAACAAAAGGTGAAGAACAACAAGGTGCCTATATTTTACCAAAGCGTATGGACTCGAAAAATTTCTCGTTCAATACCGTACGCAGACACCTCAATGAAACGGTTGGTGCACCTAAATCAATCTAATAGATTAATCACTATAAAAGACCTCTCGACATGAGAGGTTTTTTAATGCCCATTAAATAAATGAGAATCAAAATCAATATTACCTGCAAAATCCATATTATGTTCTTATTCTTGGGTTATAATTTTTTACATGAATTCCATTATCTTTCCATTCTTTGACCATGTTTAAAAAAGTTTTCTTCCAAATCCATTGGTTTTTAGGGATTACCGCGGGGCTTATTCTCTCTTTGATGGGAGTAACAGGTGCAATCTATTCATACGAACCACAGATTCTAAAATGGATCAACCAAGACAGCTATGTCGTTGAGGTTGCCCAAACACCGAAACTCACCCCTGCCCAACTGTATCAACATTTCAATCAACAACAACCCGAAATTGAAATTAACAGCATTACCATTGCCGCCGATCCTACCGAATCGTCAACCGTCAATATTAAAAAAGAAGGTGCGCGTCGTGGCTATAATATGATGGTCAACCCCTATACAGCGGCAGTATTACCTGAAGTTAAAGGGCGTGATACGCTGCAATTTATTCAGCGTTTACACCGTAATTTAACTGCTGGTGAATTTGGCGCACAGATTACTGGGGCATCGACCCTCATGCTGATTTTCTTTGTATTGAGTGGCATCTATCTACGCTTTCCAAAGAAACATAGCTTTAAACAATGGTTGTTTATTAAACCTAAACTGAAAGGTCGTAATTTTATTTGGGATCTTCATGCAGTAGTGGGAACCTGGGTGGTTGTGTTCTATCTACTGTTTGCATGTACAGGCTTATATTGGTCTTATGACTGGTGGCGTGCTGGCATGTTCAAAGTTATGGGCGTTGAACAACCACAACGTAATCAACAAAATGAACGTGGTAAAGATAAACAACCAGAGCTAGAAAAAACGCAGATTAACACCATTCTGACGCAAACATGGACAGGCGTAAATGCACAGATTGGCCGTGAATATTCTAGCCTCACCTTAAATATTCCTAAACGTGATGATGCCAAGGTTGAACTTTCATTTGTCGATGCTATTCCACAACATGAGCGTGCACGCAACCAAGTGGTTTATAACTATCAAAACAATAAATTCGAAAAATTCGAACTCTATGAAGATAAAAAGCTCAATGAAAAAATCATGAGCAGCATGCTGCCAGTACATCGCGGTAGCTTCTTTGGTTCAACCTATCAATTTATTGCCATGTTGGCTTCATTAGCAATGCCACTGTTCTTTGTAACGGGTTGGATGCTCTATCTAAAACGTCGTAAACAGAAGAAATTAACTCAAGCGGCACGTCAGTCACTCGGCGCACAGCAGATTGATCCAAATGCTAAGCCTTGGCTGATTACTTATGCAACGCAAACTGGTGTGGCTGAACAATTGGCTTGGCGTACAGCGACCAGCTTACAAGAAGCACAACAGCCCACCACGGTTAAACCAATTCAGCAACTGACTGAGCAAGATCTATTACAAGCACCACAGGTTTTATTCGTAGTCAGTACCTATGGTACAGGTGAGGCACCTGATCTGGCCGCAAGTTTCAGCAAGAAACTGATGCAACAAAAGCTTGATCTTAGCCAAATGCAATATGCTGTACTGGCACTGGGTTCAAAAGAATATCTTGATAGTTATTGTAGCTTCGGCTATGCGGTAGATGCATGGTTAAAGCAATGCCATGCTCAACCATTATTCGACTTGATCGAAGTGGATAATGCCAATGCCACTGATATTCAGCGTTGGAATCAGGGCTTGTCTGCGGTAACCCAGCATGAGCTACATGCGATGAATATTGAGAAAGTATTTGATCAATGGACGCTAAGCGAACGCACCCTACTTAATCCAGATAGCTTAGGGCAGGCAGCTTATAATATCGAGCTGACCTCAGCATCTGACATGACCTGGCATGCGGGTGATATTGCAGAAATTCAACCTGCCAACAGTTTGACCGATATTCAGAATTTCTTGATCAAGTATCAAACCCCAGCACATAGTATCGTTAAATCATTGAAGCAAAATATTGAACAAGCGCTGTGGGATAGAAATCTGCGGGTTGAAATCCAGCCTTTTAGTACGCTTGAAGATTTACTGAAACAGTTGCCCACCCTACCCGCACGTGAATATTCGATTGCGAGTATTCCCTCTCAACAAGTACTAAGACTGGTGGTTCGCCAAAAACGTGATGAAAATGATCAACTCGGTCTTGGTTCTGGCTGGTTAACCGAATTTGCGCAACCCAAACAAAACATCGCCCTGCGTATTCGAACCAATGAATCATTCCATTTAATTGATGACAACCGCCCAATTATCTGTATTGGTAATGGTACTGGTATCGCAGGTCTCATGAGCTTGTTACAGCAACGTAATCGCCAAAATTACACTGCCAACTGGCTGATCTTTGGTGAACGTCAACGCGAACATGATTTCTTCTATCAAGAAACCATTCAAGCCTGGTTAAACATGGGAACACTACAGCGCCTGGATTTGGCTTTTTCGCGAGATCAAGAACAGCGCATCTATGTTCAGGACGTATTGCGCAACAATGCAGATGAACTGATCAAATGGGTTGAGCAAGGTGCTGTGATTTATGTCTGTGGTAGCATTGAAGGTATGGCTTCTGGTGTCGATCAGGCATTGATGGAAATTCTTAGCGAAGAAAAACTGGATGAGTTAAGACAAGCTGGTCGTTATCGCCGAGACGTTTATTAATTCTTCTCTATAAAAAAAAACGAGTGCTAGCCACTCGTTTTTTTATAAGACAATAAGAGGATTTGCCTTTCTCTGAATTTTGCATACACTTAGCACGGTTCAAATCGACACAATTAAGATTATGCAAATAAGTTCATGGGTTCGTATTATTTTAGCCCTTATCGGTTCAGTTCTGTTCTTAGATGGCGCAATTCTGATCGCTTTTAAAAAGATTCATATCGGAACCGTACTGCCGCTGCTACTTGGACTATTTTTCTGTCTCTATGCTTATTTCTATTATCATATTGAACGTTTCTTTTTCTATCATTTCCGCTTGCATTCAATCTGGCGCTTTGGCTGGCTCTGTTTCTGGATTTGGTTAGTTAGCTTAGGCTATTTCTTTGATTATCTGTCCGATAACAATGATAAAACTCAACATATCCCTGCGGTTAAAGCGATTATCGTACTAGGTAGTGGTGTAGAGAAAGGACAACCATCTGCAACACTCGCAAAACGTTTAGACCGTGCCGCCCCAATTGCTTTAGCTCAGCCTCAAGCAAAATTAGTCATGACAGGTGGTATTGATTTTGGTGAAACTGATAGCGAAGCCGTGGTGATGTCACGTTACGTACAACAACACTATCACCTTCCTGCATCACAAATCATTTTGGAAGATAAAAGCACCAGTACTGAGTTAAATCTCAAAAATAGTCAAACCTTATTGCAGGCACAACACATCAATATTCAGCAGCCAATTGCAATCGTGACCAGTGACTTCCATACCTTACGTGCCGCTGCCATTGCCAAGAAACAAGGCTACAGCAATATCACCATGCTTGGTGCAACCACACCTTTGGCAACACGTTATAACGCATAGTTAAGAGAATACTTTGCCTATGCGAGTGGCTGGATTTTAAATGAGTATTGATTGAGAGATTACCCTCTCAATTAGGATGAAGCTGAGTTATGCAAACGAATATCACGTGGTAAAGGGAGTTTTAACTCAGCAAAGACATCTGGACGTTGTAAATATATTTGGTATAAAAAATTCTTAATATCCAATAATAAAGAATCAGGGGAAACCAGTAAATTGTTTCCCTCTGGGGTTAAGTCTAGAGATAAGATCGTATTATTTTCTTTTAAAAATGGAATTAATTTTTCAATAAAAGCCAGTAATGGTACTTCCTGAATTTCGTATTGCGCCCAATTGTCTTTAATTAGCAGTTTTGCCAAACTTTTATTCTGCCACACGGATAAAGCATGCTGTCCAGATGGTGTTGAGCATAAGGCCCAACCATCGTGATACAGTGCAATCACATGACGTTGCATAACAATATTTTGAATGAACTGACGGTAAGCGTCTTTGAGTGAAGAACCAGAAGGTGTAGTTTGAGATTTCGACGCAGCCTTGCGTTGATAAGGGTTTCTCATAAAGTACTTCAATATTAGAATCATTATTGACGCTAATCATAGAATAACTTTGTATGGATTACAATGATATGAGATTTAAGGAAGATATATGGTGGGCGCTGACGGGATCGAACCGCCGACATTCTGCTTGTAAGGCAGACGCTCTACCAACTGAGCTAAGCGCCCTGAGCGAGGATAAACAAAGCGAAGCTTTGTCTGAGCGCAAGAGAAAAATCCTTGATTTTTCTAATGGCATCTCGAATCAGAGATCAAGTATAAAGATACTTGTTAAAACTAACACTCTCTTAAATTGATATCAAGAGAATGGCGCAGCGGACGGGGCTCGAACCCGCGACCCTCGGCGTGACAGGCCGATATTCTAACCAACTGAACTACCGCTGCACTGTATTACTTCTATTGAGAAGTAAATGTCACAAATTATGGTGGGCGCTGACGGGATCGAACCGCCGACATTCTGCTTGTAAGGCAGACGCTCTACCAACTGAGCTAAGCGCCCTAAGGAATAAAAACTGATTAACTATCAATCTTTATGACGCAAGATAAAAATTATCATCTTGTATCCCAAGGTGTTCATTCTTGCAAATTTAAGTGGCGCAGCGGACGGGGCTCGAACCCGCGACCCTCGGCGTGACAGGCCGATATTCTAACCAACTGAACTACCGCTGCACGATAATTTTGCAATCATGACAAACAATTATTAAAACTTAAGTGGCGCAGCGGACGGGGCTCGAACCCGCGACCCTCGGCGTGACAGGCCGATATTCTAACCAACTGAACTACCGCTGCACTTGAGTTTTAACGTAAAGGCTTGGTGGGCGCTGACGGGATCGAACCGCCGACATTCTGCTTGTAAGGCAGACGCTCTACCAACTGAGCTAAGCGCCCTTAACGTCTTCATCGTTTGTGAGGTGCATTATAGAGAATCTTTACAGCCTGTCAAACGCTTTTGCCACTCTTTTCCGAAAAAACAGTACGAATGATTAAAAAATAAGTCATTCCATCAAAAAAATGATATTTTCGTATTTTATTTAAGCACTTATTTGCATTTTCACGCTTTATTTTCTAAGGCTTGTTCAGAAATATAAACCACAGCTTGCTCAGAAACGAGTTCAAACAGTTCAAGAATTTCATCATTCTTCATACGAATGCAACCATGTGACATTGGAATGCCCATCGGTTCTGTATCAGGAGTACCATGAATATAGATATAACGCTTAAAGGTATCGTGCCCTTCCCCATGGTTAAAGCCTTCTTCTAAACCATCCAACCATAAAATTCGTGACAATATCCAATCTCGTTGTGGAAATTGTTGCGCTAATTGCTGGTCATACACTTCACCCGTGGGCTGGCGTGCAATAAATACGGCATTTTTAGGTGCATCACCACCAATCTTTTGAGCAACCTGATGCCAACCTCTTGGCGTCTTGCCACTATTTTCTTGCTCACCAATGCCGTTCTTACCAGAAGAGATCACA
This sequence comes from Acinetobacter sp. Ac_3412, assembly GCF_013072675.1. Classification (NCBI taxonomy): domain Bacteria; kingdom Pseudomonadati; phylum Pseudomonadota; class Gammaproteobacteria; order Moraxellales; family Moraxellaceae; genus Acinetobacter; species Acinetobacter sp. Ac_3412. Next base: position 161,394 of record NZ_LXUJ01000012.1, read on the forward strand.
TAGAATTTATTATGTTTTGGCAAACTTAAGGTCTGTTGTGCCAAGTCAATGACAATGTCTGCCTGATCTAAGGTGTAGCTCATTTTTATCTCGATAACTGATAGAACATCTTTATTTCAACATAGACTATCGGCTTTTTCTTGTACTTTTCAGTAGTTTTAATTATCTGTTGGTTTTAAATATAAAAAACAAAACAGCATGATTTATCTTTGAGATAAGCTAAAAGCAGTGCTTTAAGTTTATTTAGCCTCGCCACTCACAGCATATGAGCCATATTTGGCGCAAGGTCTTGCGCATGAGGAAGATATTCCCGCAAGAGCGTTACTTTCTTCACTCGAACATAGTTCTCGTCTTGCGCATGAGGAATATATTCCGCAAGAGCGTTGCTTTGCTTATCCTCGCTCAGGCTCGGGGCGTAACCACAGCCATACAGCCACGATAAACATAGTGACATCGGTAAAAACTTTTACCCAAAATGGCGCATTGGTAAAGAGCATCAAAATACCACTGATCAGCATCATGATACTGGCAATCCATTTTGCCTTACGCGGGACTGTGCCATGCTCACGCCAGTTGCGTAAGGTTGGTCCATACTTCGGATGATTCAATAACCATGCATCCATTTCAGGCCAGCCTTTTGAAGCAGCCCACGCTGCTAAAATCAGAAAGACAGTGGTTGGCATCCCCGGTAGAATTGCCCCTATAATTCCTAACGTAATAAAAATCACGACTAAACTACGCCAGAATAATGTTTTCATTGAGCAATTAACCAACACCGATTTACAACCGTGCTAGTATAAAGTGTTTTTATCGTTCTTTCTTAAACTTCACTTATTATTTCAATGATTGAGTTAATTCATGCCTAACCTGATTACCACTTCCAGTTATTTTGAACCGTGGTTACAGTTTAATAACCCAATCGTACGTCATTTAGCATTTTGTATCGCCAGCCCGAGTATATTGGCTCAGATTCCCAATGAGCTTAATGTAAAACATCATTTTGAGCTTCATCACGATTCGATTTGGCACACTCATTATCAAAACTATGAACAGCGATTAAAGCAACTGGATCAACAGCCTCAGCCACTGATTGATTTTCTGGCACAACTCAAAAGTACCCGTCTCGGTTTGCGTTTTGAGAATTTACTCTGGTTCTGGTTATTGGATGATGACTATCATCCCTACCAACTGTTGGGACATAGTATTCAAAAAATTGCAGGTGCAGTCACCTTAGGTGAACTCGATTTTGTTGTACTCAATACACGAACAAATGAAATCGAACATTGGGAAGTGGCATTAAAATATTATCTGGGTGAAAACGAATTAGATTTAGCACAATGGTACGGCCTAAACCGCGAAGATACCTTGCAGCGAAAGTTAAAACATTTTACTGAACGTCAATTTCAGTTTTCAGAAGCCAATCACCATCAAATTCAAAGAAAGTTTGCAGTGATGAAAGGTCAACTCTATCTACCTGAGCAACAAAACAGCTTAAGTTTACCGTCTTGGATCAATGCATCACGGCGTTTAGGCCAATGGGGAACCCAGATACCGCAAACACCTTATTATCGTTTACAACGACATGAATGGCTCTGCCCTGATTTAGAGCCTTCATCACAAACTGCAGTCTGGTGGAGCAATGGTTTGTATTATCAGGATCAGCCAACGCCTTCTTATTATATGTTTCGCCAACCTTCGCTTTTATTTATGAAATAAAGTGAATTATTATTCTACAAATTAACATTTTATAACACATCTACCATCAAACCCACATAGTCATTTTCTGTTAACTTTTTTAGCCTCTTAAGTACATCATAATTAAATTGAAATGGAGACGATGATGAAAAAAATTTTAGTTGCTTCAATCATGACTGCTTTTGTTTTAACTGGCTGTAATACATTCAAAGGTATTGGTAAAGATGTGTCTAAGGCAGGTGATAAAGTCACACAAACTGCGGAGAAAACACAAGATAAAATGTAATCCCTGAAAGCAACTTACCAAAACCTTATCTAAACCTAGATAAGGTTTATTTTCCCATACCTTTCTGCTGCATATTCCCCTATTATATCGGTTCACATTTCACCAGATTTAGCTACATCTCGCATGAACCATTCCGATACGCTTGAACTTAGTTTACAACTCCTTCGTCAACCTTCTGTAACGCCTGTAGATCATGATTGTCAAAACATCATGGCAGAACGCTTAGCAAAGATTGGCTTTAATATCGAAAACATGCGTTTTGAAGATGTTGATAATTTATGGGCGCGCCGCGGTACTGAAAATCCAGTATTCTGTTTTGCAGGACATACCGATGTGGTACCAACTGGCCATTTAGACGCATGGAATTCAGATCCATTTTTACCAAGTATTCGCGATGGTAAGTTATATGGTCGTGGTTCTGCAGACATGAAGACCGCTTTGGCTGCAATGGTGGTTGCTTCTGAACGTTTTGTCGCAAAGCATCCAAATCATAAAGGCTCAATCGCCTACCTGATCACCTCTGACGAAGAAGGTCCATCTATTAATGGTACAGTTAAGGTCGTTGAAACATTAGAAGCGCGTAATGAAAAAATGACGTGGTGCTTAGTTGGCGAACCATCAAGCACAAATCAACTGGGCGATATCGTCAAGAATGGTCGTCGTGGCTCTCTAAATGCTGTACTGACTGTTCATGGCAAGCAAGGTCATGTTGCCTATCCACATCTCGCTGAGAACCCAATTCATTCTGCTTCTAAAGCCATCAATGAATTGTGCGAAACTGTTTGGGACAACGGCAATGAATACTTTCCTGCAACCTCATTCCAGATTTCAAATATCCAAGCAGGCACTGGCGCAACCAACGTCATTCCAGGGACATTAAAAGTGACCTTTAACTTCCGTTATTCAACCGAAGTGACTGCGGACATCTTAAAACAACGTGTACTTGAGACCTTAGATAAGCATCAACTGAATTATGATATTCAGTGGACTTTATCGGGTTTGCCTTTCCTTACACCTGTTGGTGAGTTGGTGAATGCTGCAAAAACAGCGATTAAAAATGTTACAGGCATTGATACGGTACTTTCAACCAGTGGCGGAACTTCAGATGGTCGCTTTATTGCCCCTACAGGTGCACAAGTACTTGAACTCGGTGTGTTGAATGCCACCATCCATCAGATTAATGAACATGTCAATGTGGCTGAGCTTGAACCATTGGCTGAAATCTATGAACAGATTTTAATCGAGTTACTTGCTTAAAAATAAAAGAGATCAATAAAAAAAGGAACTCAAATGAGTTCCTTTTTTATTACAACCCGAGCTGGGTTTGTATATTTTGCAAATGGGGAACATAGAATTCATGCTCTCCCATTTTTACATATTTAAAGACTTTGTCGTCATCGGTTTCGCGCTCTTCATCCACAATCTCTGAAATACGCACACGAATCGATTCAGGCATTTCATCGCAGACCAAAGCAAATCGTTCAGAAACGTCATCCCCTTCAATCACCAATGCGACGCCTTGTTTCTGCTTCGGATCATTCACAGCATAGACTGGAAGTTTTAAATCATGCCATTCGATATGATCAACATTGGTTTGGGTATCCATTGCTGATAACACAATATTTTGTGGTAACAGCATCGGTACTTTTTGATGACATTGAATAATATATGCATCAATAAATCCGGTTGAGACCGTAATTAAATGTTGTAACTCTTGCTGGTCAATCTGTCCCAGTGCTGAGTTTGCGCTTTTCTTAGCCATTATTTTTCACCTCTTAGCGCACCGCAAGTAAGCTTTCAATATTTTCCAAGAGCGCCTCTTCTTGGAATGGTTTACCCATATACTGGTTTACACCCAATGATAATGCACGTTCACGATGCTTCTCACCGGTACGTGATGTAATCATGATAATTGGCAAGTCACGGTGAATTTCATGATGTCGTACCAGATTCGAAACCTCGAAACCATCCATACGTGGCATCTCGATATCCAATAACATCAGATCTGGCTTAACCGTCTCAAGCTGTTCAATTGCATCGACACCATCTTTCGCGGTTACAACATCATAGCCTTGACGCTCTAATAGACGTGAAGTCACCTTACGTACCGTCACCGAGTCATCGACAATCATAATCAAGCGACGTTCGTCATAACGCTGCTTGGTATAGGTCTCATCCGCCTGCTTACTACGTGCAGTTGATTGCGCTTGTCGCGCAATATTTTGACCGTCCAAGATCAAACAAACCTGACCATCACCGAGAATCGTTGCACCTGCAATCACGCCAATACTGGAGAACTGTTGTCCCACTGGTTTGACCACAATCTGTCCACGCGAGCCAATCAACTGATCAACCAGTAATGCCGTGGTCTGACCTTGCGCACCTTTAATCAACAGCACAGGTAAGGAATGGACCACACCACTCAATCGTGGAATTGGCTGCCCAGCAACAAACTCAGACAAGTAACGTAAACGATAACGCTCTTGATCAATGCTGAAGTAATCATCCTGACTTTCAAAGTACTGTTCTAAGGCCATTGGTGAGATACGTACAATACGATCGATCTGTGCCAATGGGAACGCGAACTGTTGATCGCCTGCTTTTACCATCAAGGCATCGCTCACCGCCACGGTAGTTGGTACGCGAATGGTAAAGGTGGTGCCCTGACCTAAGCTTGAATCGACACTGACGTGACCACCTAAGGCTTTAATATCACTTTGTACAACGTCGAGCCCTACACCACGTCCAGAAATTTGAGTGACTTGAGCCGCGGTACTAAAGCCTGGATGGAAGATAAATTGTAGAATTTCTTCCTGATCAAGCTTTTGGTCTTTGGTCATTAAACCAGTCTGTAATGCTTTTTCTTTAATGCGGTTAACATCAATCCCTTTACCATCGTCACTAAAGGTCACAACAACATCCGTGCCTTGACGACCAATGTTCAACACAATATGTCCAGTCTCTGGCTTTTGTGCCTGTAGACGTTGTTCACGGTCTTCAATCCCGTGGTCAATCGCGTTACGTAACATATGTTCAAACGGCGCAACCAAACGTTCAAGAATACTGCGGTCTAATTCACCTTCAGTATTATTCACCACCAGTTCTGTTGGGCGGTTTAAGGTCGATGCTGTTTGACGCACAATACGTTGTAAACGCGGCAATAGACGTGAGAATGGCACCAGACGAGTACGCATCAAGCTTTCTTGAATTTCAGCCTGAATACGTGACTGCTGTAACAACAAACCTTCGGTATCACGAATCTTTTCAGACAGTGTAGTTTTAAAGTCAACCAAATCCGATGCAGACTCGGCCAAAGACTTGGACAATTGATTCAACGATGAATATTGGTCCATTTCCAATGGGTCAAAGTCGGCATAACGTGAGTTTTCACCCCCATGTCGTGCAATAATCTGACTTTCTAACTCACCCTCCATTCGGCGTAACTGATCCGCCAAACGTTTGATTGCCAGTTCCATTTCCGTCAAGGTACCACCCAATTGACCTAAGTCCATCTCGATACGTGAACGGTTGATCGCATTCTCCCCTGACAAATCAATCATCTTCTCGATGACGTCAGCAGAAACACGGATCATTTCATTATTCTGTTCAATGCGTTCAGCAGTTTCCCATTCACCTAGCATTGACGGTGGCTCAGTGCCATCCCCTTGAACAAACTCCATCGTATATTCAGGCGTAAAGATGTCTTTGGCAGAGAGTTTCTGTGGCAGTTGTGCCGAAACATCGACAAATTCCATCTTCTCCAAGCTTTGTTTTAAGCCATCAAAGTTTGCATATTGGCGTTTAGAGATCGCATCCTCAAGCCACGCAAATGCAGTGTTGAGTAGGTTGTCATACACATTTGAATTGAAATGATGTACACCAAATTGCTCGAATGCATTTTCCAAGTGGTAGGCAATAATGGCAATCGCATCCATTTCTGCCATACGTGCCCCGCCCTTAAGACTGTGGGCATTACGCTGTAACTGCAACAGTAAACTACGGTTACCGCGTTGATCAAACCATTGTTTTAATAAGCCTTGTGCCTGCTCTATTAACTCTTCCGCTTCTTCAAGGAACGTTTGTTCAACCAAAGAGCGAACATCGTCATCTGCTGACGCGGTCTCTGTCTCAACCGTTTGAGCTGCTGAAGTATCTTCCAACACTTCTTCTTCGACTTCAACAATGCCAACTTGCTCTTCAAGTGCTATTGGCTGCACGTCAATTTCAGCTTCGACAAGTTCAAGTACGTCTGCCTGAGTATCAACACGCTCAGTTTCATTTACTTCGGTTACAGGTATAGCCTCAACAACTGTTTCAACCGTTGCAGGAGCAACTGTTTGATCTGCTTGTTGCAGTAACTGCACCACATGCGTCGACGGATAATCTGTTTGCTGATCGCGAATGGTTTGAATACGATCGGCAATATCATCTTGGACTAAACGAATGATCGCAATCAGTTGTGGTGTTGCCTGAATCTGTTGGTTAATCAGTTTTTCATAAATCGTTTCCAACTCATGCGCAATCAAACCAATATGACGTGCTTGAATCATATTTGAACCACCTTTTAAGGTGTGCAAATAACGCATCAAGTTCTTTAAAGCATTAATATTTTGGTGATCGGCAGTCCACGTAATTAGATCAGCATCAATCCCCCCCATCAACTCATCTGCTTCTTCAAGGAAGATATCCAACAAGTCAGGATCAAAGTCGCGGTTTGCATCACTTGATTGTAACTGTTGCTTATCCAGAGCCAACTGAGCAGCGAATGCGGTGACATCAATCGTTGCTGACACAGACTCAGTTTTGACTGGCGCAACCGTTATAATTGCATCTGATGACTCAGCAACATCTTCAATTACAGCTAATTGATCTTGTAGTGTTGCTGGTACCGATTCAGTTTCAACTGGATCTGCCACAGCAGCTGTTTTCGACAAATCGGCCAATACAATCAAAGTGTGTGTCGATGGATAATCTATCTGCTGATCACGAATGGTTTGAATACGATCAGCAATATCATCTTGCACTGAACGAATCGCAGTAATCAACTGTGGCGTTGCTTGAATCTGTTGATTGATCAACTTCTCGTAGATGGTTTCCAATTCATGCGCAATCAAACCAATATGACGCGCTTGAATCATATTTGAACCACCTTTTAAGGTATGCAAATAGCGCATTAGATTCTTTAAGGCATTGACGTTTTGATGATCCGCAGCCCATGTATTCAGGTCAGTATCAATCCCACCCAGTAATTCATCAGCTTCTTCAAGGAAGATATCCAATACGTCAGGATCAAAATCTCGATTCGCTTCATCTGACTGTAACTGCTGCTTATCTAAAGCAAATTGCGCGGCTAGATCAGTGCTCGCAATAACAGGCTTAGTTGCCTCTTGGAGTTCGACTGTATTTGTCTCTTCAATGGCCTCAGTCATCTCAACAACAGGTGTTTCCAGAGCCTCAACATTTTGCTGAGTGAAGGAACTTAATTCATTTAAAACAAGCTCATGCGCTTTACTTAAGGTAACACGCTGTCCTGCTGCCAAAGTATCAAACAGTTGGATAAACTGTTGATGGACTTGATGATAAAGCTCAAATGCATAATCAAGATTAAGTAGACTTGGTTTAAAGAGAATATCTTGATAACTAGAACGCAACTGACTGGTGTATTGATACATGCCAATGGTTGCATGGTGATGCGTATGCTGCAACAAGGTTTCAGCTTGCTGGCTGAGTAACTGAATATATTGCGGGAACTCATGACGTGCACGCTTTTCAAAATCAAACTCAACGTCTAAGAGATCATTAATATTGAGTTCAAGTAACTCAGAGACTAAACCTTGTGGCCGAACGGTGTTCCCATTCTTTTCTTCAAGTTGGAAATCGTAGCTATCCCAAGCAACATTGAAGGTCTGATAGATTTCATCAAATTTCTGCTGTGGGGCTTGCTGTTTCAAAGTATGTAAATAATCACGTACAAATTGAGCATAATGTGTCAACAGAGCCGTTTCATCTGAGCTTGAATCCAGCTCTTCTTGTAATAATGTTTTAAACAAATTCTCAACTTTTGAGCTGGCTTCAAACACATGATCAACCTGTGCCATGGCAGAGCTACCACGTAAAGTATGTAATGCTCGAATCAGCGTATTATAGTGATCATTACTTGGACGATCATTCACCAAGAATTGATCAATCGTGGCGAGATGCTCTTCTGCTTCTTCCAAGAAGATGGCCAAAGTTTCCTTCGCAAGAACCTCATCATCAGTATGAACTGTTGTCTCAGCAGAAAGAGATTCGACTGCGATAGTTTCAGGAACTGTTTCTTCAACTGCTTCGACATCTGCCCATTCAAGACCCGTCACGACATCATCATGTGTCAGATCAGTAGCAAGCTTAAACAACTCAGCCAATGCTGGCTCAGGACTTTGCTGTTGTTGTAATTGTTGTCCTAATAAAACCAGCGGTCTGAAGTCGATCAGATGACTTTGAACTGCTTTAAAATCATGAATCAGTTTAAAACGGTAGAGATTGAAAACTGCTTGTATATAGCGTTGGATATCGGTATTTAAGCTAATCGTACCCGCAATCACACGATTTAAAGTATCTTCAACCGTCCACGCCAACTCTCCAGACGATTTCGCTCCCACCATTCTTCCAGAGCCTTTCAGGGTATGGAAATGGCGACGAATATCGGTGAGCACATCTTGCTGATGTGGTTGTTCCGTCCATTGAACTAATAATGGTTCTAACTCAACAAAGATCTCATCTAATTCTTCAATAAAAATTTCAAGAATCTCTGCATCTTGTTCAAGATAACTGTCTTCAGGAAGCGTCATCGTTTCAACTAACGTTTTTAATATTTGTTTCATAGCTGCTTCTTTCGTTTTTATCCACCAACGTGGGTAAAAATTACGTCTATCTATCACACAAGATGTAGTTACATTTCGCCATCACCTTGTTGAGATATCCAACATCTCTAAAAATGGAAAGACAGACACCCCCATCTGCCTTTCCAATTCGGTTTACTCAGGTAACTTAAAGTCAGTTACCGATTCACGTAATGATTCAGCCATGTTTGCCAACTCAGAAACTGAGCGCGCTGTATCAAACGTTGCAGTTGTTGTTTGTGAAGTAATTTCCTGTACGACATTCATCGTAGTTGCAATATGACTGGCAGATGCAGACTGAAGTTTTGCTGCATCCGAAATGCTTTCAATCAGTTTTGCTAAGTCGCCCGATACCGTTTGAATCTCATCCAGTGCAATCCCCGCATCTTTTGCCAAGTTCGCACCACGTACAACTTCCGACGTGGTTTGTTCCATCGAAATTACGGCTTCGTTGGTATCCGTTTGAATGGTTTTTACTAAGCTTTCAATCTGCTTGGTTGCTGATGCAGATCGTTCTGCAAGACGCTGTACTTCATCGGCTACGACCGCGAAACCACGACCTGCTTCACCCGCCATCGATGCTTGGATCGCTGCGTTTAATGCCAAGATGTTGGTTTGGTCGGCAATATCGTTAATCAACGAGACAATGTTACCAATCTCTTGAGAAGATTCACCCAAACGTTTAATACGTTTTGAAGTCTCTTGAATCTGTTCACGAATATGATCCATACCTTCGATCGAACGGTTTACCACTTGCGCACCATTGGTTGCAATTTGTACCGAGCGTTGTGCTACGTCAGCAGATTCAGAAGCGTTGGCAGATACTTGGTCAATTGACAGTGCCATTTCGTTCATCGCCGCTGATGCACCTGCAATTTCTTGCGCCTGATGTTCAGAAGCTTCTGCTAACTGGTTAGTAATGCTCTGGGTATCTTGGGTATAACGTGCAACTTCTTGCGAGGTATCAGTAATTCGAGATACAAGGTCACGTAACTGGTCAATCGCGAAGTTAATCGAGTCGGCAATCGCCCCCGTAAAGTCTTCCGATACTGTTGCGTAAGAGCGTAAATCACCATCCGCTAAGTCGGCGATCTCATCCAGTAAACGTAAAATCGCGTTTTGGTTACGGTCATATTCATCTTGTAGACGCGTTACGCGTTCTTTATCGGTATTACTACGTAATGCAAGTAATTGTAATGCTGAGAATACAAGTAAACCTAAAGCGCCAATCAGTACAATACCTGCAACAACGTTATCCCAACCGCCTTCAGCTTTATTTGATAAATCATTGAGTGAAGTTAAAAGTGCATCGGACTGAGAGAAAATTTGTGAAGATGCCTGACGTACACGAACAATCTGGTTGGCGTTTTGCAATACCGTTGCTGCCGCAGATTTCAATACGGCATCATAATCAGATTTAATGCTGTCTACAGATTCGCGCAATGCTGCTGAACTGATGCGGTCTACACCAAGCTCTGAGCTACCATTTAACTGTGCATTTAAATACACACCAAAGGTATCAATATCGGCACCAAAGTCATTCGCTGAAACGTTTGAGTTGTCCGTACCGACCAATACCGAGTTGATCGAACGTAAAATACGTTCTGCAATGAACACTTGGTTTTTGGTAATAATTACCTGACTACTCGGCATGTTTTCACGAACCATCTGGTCGACCATCAAGTTATATTCCGCCTGAATTTCAGGAATGGTTTCACTGATCGAGATGTTGGTATCGTAAAGCTGGTTAATAACTTTTTGTTGCGATGCAATCAGGTCAATATTCTTGGCAACAGTATCCCAAAGACCACTCACCTTCTTGTACTCATCAGAGCCTTTACCGTACACACTCTCAACAGTGTCTAGGTTTTCAGCAAACTGCTTCTCTGACTCGACTAGTTTTTTCATCGCTTCTGGCGTACCAGATGCAGTTGCTTCAGTTGCTTGACGCGAAATCGTTTGCGATAACAAACGCAATTCACCCAAACTACGGGTCAACTGGTTCGAACGCGGAACACTCACGAATAAGTAAATTAAGAGGATAACTGCAAGGGCCAAAGCAATTAAAGCACGATAGATAATCGGTTTCGATTTCTCTGTTTCACCGAATAAGCGTGAAAACTGGTCAAGTTGCGCTTTAATATTATCTAAAAACGCACCACCTTTTTTCAGCCCTGCACTATCGCCATTGCCGTTCTTTTTTTTAAGTTTAAAGCCCATATCAGCTTCTCCCCTGAATACGCGTTTATGTTCCGTAGCGTATAAATTAGTTTATAAATTTTATTGATGCGTTCATGTATTGTGGATTGCTGAGCAACCGACTCAATAAAAACACATGCCATTGTTGATTATGTTGGTGGAAGTGACCTTGGCAATAATCTTTCAATTTATTATCCAGCTCATTATTTTGAGAGAAAAAACTCTTTTTATTAAAGTGTTGAATCCCCAAAACCTGATCGACGACCAACCCCACATAATGGTCTTGATGGCTAATACAAATCACTTTTTGCGTTGGGGAAAACTGACTTCGTTGCCCTGAAATAAAATGTGTTAAATCAGAAACTGAAAGTAGTCGTCCACGAATATTGGCCAAACCACGTACCCACGCCTGAGTATTTGGTACTGGTGTATATTTCGGAGGATAAATCACCTCCGAAATTTCCCCTAAAGGCGCAACAAAATATTGCCCTAACATCTCAAATGCGATACCAGACCAACGGCTGACTTCATTTTGAGTTGAAGTGTATTGTTTATTGCCTCGCTTGGATAAACGAAGCAATTCGATAAATCCATTTGCTGCCATACCCTATCCCGTATTGAGAAGGCTCATCTTGAGCAAAAAATTAACTTAATAATTGTTTAATTACATCAATAAGCTGCTGTTCATCAATCGGCTTAGTCAAATAATCACAAGCCCCTTGACGTTTACCCCATACACGGTCTGTGGCCTGATCTTTGGTACTCACGATTACAACAGGAATATGCTGTGTGTCTTTGCCCTTACTAATCTGGCGTGTTGCTTGAAAGCCATTCATCCCTGGCATCACCACATCCATCAATACCAAGTCAGGCAATTCTGCTTGAGCCATAGTGACACCGTCAGCACCATTGGTCGCTTCAATAACGTCATAACCGTGCTTCGTCAAAATTTCTCTAAAGCGAAATGTTTCAGTAGGTGAATCATCTACAATAAGTATACGAGCCATTTTTTCCTCAATCTTAAATTTTATGCGCTAACGTGGTTGCGAATCGCATTTAACAATTCATCTTTACTGAATGGCTTGGTTAAATATTCATCCGACCCCACAACACGCCCTTTCGCTTGATCAAACAAACCGTCTTTGCTTGACAACATAATTACTGGAATATTTTGATAATTTAGAGAGTTTTTGATTAATGCACAGGTTTGATAACCGTCTAAACGAGGCATCATAATGTCTACAAAAACGATATCTGGATTGGCTTCTGCAATTTTTGACAATGCTTCAAAGCCATCAACCGCAGTGATCACTTCACAACCTTCACGTTGCAATAAGGTCTCAGCTGTACGGCGAATCGTTTTTGAATCGTCAATCACCATCACCTTTAAATTTTGAAATTTATCGTCCATTTATTGTCCTGCCCCAATACTCAATACAAACTATGGTTGGTTTAATTTGTTTTATACAGATTAGTTGATATTTTTAACATATCTTTACTTGCATTATCAATGAAGTTTTTTGAACCAACCTATCAGTTTCGCTTAACAATCACAAACAGTTCACACTTTTGATTAAATTCCTAATTTTTTTGCTGAATAACTATTTTTAAATGTCTAAATTAGCACTAATATACAACTGATTATTATTTAAAAATAAGTGATTTAATTAACTTTTTTACGGGGAATGTAATGACTGGTTCGTTAAAGTGCGGTTTCCGCATTCGTCACTTTACAACGATTACTCGTAGTTACATTTGTTGTTTTTTTCTATTGCTATTTGTCAACAGTTCCACTTTTGCAGCAACTGAACAGGTTAAACCTGTTTGGTATCGTTATTATGACAAAAATGGTGTTGCCAATGTCAGTACCTCGGTCACACCAGAACACATCCGACATGGTTATGAAGCACTTGATCGTAATATGCAAGTGATCAAACGTAATCGTGCTTATAATGCCGCTGCCGATGTTCAGCAATCAGCCCAACGTGAGTCTCTCGCACGCCGTCGTGAACAGGATTTAAGGCTCAAACGCGCCTATGGCAGTCCACAAATCGCAGCAACAAAACGCGATCAAATTTTAGCAAACCTCAAAAAACAGCTGAATTATCAGCAAGAACAGTTACAGCAATTACAAAAGGATAAGATTGGTTTCAAACGCCAAGAAATGGAATATCACCGCAAAGGTGAAATGCTACCTGCCCAGCTTAAAAGCAATCTAGAAAATAATGCTCAAAATATTGAAAACGTCAAAAAAACCGTTGAAAGCCTACGTAATGCCTATCACAAGACTGAAGTAGAATATAGCGATATTATCAATCGCTTAAATGCACTCGGCTCGACTTAAGCTCAAAATCTTGTATAAATCTCTCCCTTCACGATATTAATTTTTAAACAATTTCAATATTTAGTCATATGCCAGTGCTATATACTGCGCGAAATTGAATGTTTCATGTCATAATGCCCATTGCTCAAAACTGAGCACATTATTTTTGCTCATTTTATAGTACTTTTTAAATAACACTTAACTTTAGGACAGTTTCCATGCGCGCAAGCCGCTTTTTATTTGCAACGTTAAGAGAAACCCCAAATGATGCTGAAGTGATTTCACACCAGCTCATGTTACGTGCGGGGATGATTCGTAAACTCGCTTCTGGCTTATACTCTTGGTTGCCCATGGGAACGCGCGTTTTAAAGAAAGTGGATGCGATTGTTCGCGAAGAAATGAACCGTTCAGGCGCATTAGAAGTATTCATGCCAGTTACACAACCTGCTGCGCTTTGGGAAGAATCAGGTCGTTTTGAACAATACGGCCCAGAGTTATTACGTTTTAAAGATCGTCATGACAACCCATTCGTGCTAGGCCCGACTCACGAAGAAGTGATTACAGACTTGGCGCGTAACGAGCTGAAAAGCTATAAGCAACTGCCATTGAATTTTTATCAAATTCAAACCAAATTCCGTGATGAAATTCGTCCACGTTTTGGTGTGATGCGCTCGCGTGAATTCATCATGAAAGATGCTTATTCTTTCCATGCTGACCAAGCATCATTACAAGAAACCTATGATGTCATGTATGACACTTATAGCCGTATCTTTACACGCTTAGGTTTGGATTTCCGTCCAGTACAAGCAGATACAGGTTCAATTGGAGGTTCTGCATCGCATGAATTCCATGTACTTGCGTCAAGTGGTGAAGATGACATCGCTTTCTCGACAGAATCTGACTTTGCCGCAAACGTTGAAATGGCAGAAGCGCTTTTAGTCGGTGAGCGTGCTGGTGCAACTCAAGCATTAACGCTAGTTGATACACCAAACCAAAAAACCATTGCTGATGTTTGCCAGTTCTTAAATGCTGATGCCAAACAGTCTGTTAAAGCATTGCTGGTACAGGGTCCAACTGACGACAAAGGCAATACACCAGTTGTTGCATTGTTCCTCCGTGGCGACCATGAACTCAATGATATTAAAGCTGAAAAGCATCCATTGATTGCTGCACCTTTAGCATTTGCAACAGAAGAACAATTGCAACAACACGGTCTAACAGCTGGTTTCTGCGGTCCTCAAGGCTTGCTTGAAAAAGGCTTAACTGTGATTGTGGATCGTGCTGCATCGGTATTGTCTGACTTTGTAGCAGGTGCAAATGAGGTCGACAAACATGCAACGGGTGTAAACTGGGACCGCGATGCGAAATTCACGGAAGTGTTTGACCTACGTAATGTGGTTGAAGGCGACCCTTCTCCAGATGGTAAAGGTACGATCCAAATTAGACGTGGTATTGAAGTTGGTCATATTTTCCAACTCGGTACAAAGTATTCTGAAGCTTTGGGCTGTAAAGTCTTAGGTGAAGATGGCAAACCATTTACTGTCACCATGGGCTGTTACGGAATTGGTGTAACACGTGTTGTCGCTGCTGCGATCGAACAAAACTTTGATGATAAAGGCATTATCTGGCCACAAGCGATTGCACCTTTTGAAGTTGCAATTGTGCCAATGAACGCGCATAAATCACCACGTACGCTTGAAGCAGCTGAAGCACTCTATGCTGAATTACAAGCACAAGGCTATGACGTGTTACTAGATGATCGTAACGAACGCCCAGGCGTGAAATTCTCTGACCTTGAGTTGATGGGTATTCCGCACCGTATCGTGATCGGTGAGAAAGGCTTGGATGCAGGTACTTTTGAATATAAAGGCCGTCGTGATGCTGAAGCGACTAACCTCAATAAAGAAGAATTATTAGCAAAACTTGTTCGCTAATCTCAATTCTATCTGTAAAAAAGCCGTTTCATTGAAACGGCTTTTTTATTACTGATTTAAACAGTTAAATCTTTAATGGTTTCTGATGGTCCATTATTTTTAACAGACTCAATGCCTTTATCACGCGATTGTTCATTTGAATACAGTTGACTGGTACCAATCACCTGATGGTTAGCAGCTTTTAAATTAAAATAAGGTTTATCATTCTTAGACGTTAATCGCTCATAACGTGCATCATCTGGACTATTTTTTTGTACAGATGCAATTCCATTCTGCGCAGCTGCTTTGGTTTTATATAATTCACTATTTAAAATTGGCTCACCATTTCCTGCTTTTAATACAAAACGATATTGCCCATCACTCGCTTGACTTACTTCGAACCATCCTGCCATAAGGACCTCTATTTTTGGAGTTAGTATTGATTGTTATCTCATCCAATATAGATCAGCTCTCATCGTTTAAGAAGATTGTTTTTTGTTCACTTTTGGTAATTTATATCAGGTAGAAAAAAGGAGCATTTTCATGCTCCTAAATAAGAATTTAAACTTTCTTCACAAATTCAGATTTTAATTTCATGGCACCCACACCATCAATTTTACAATCAATGTTATGACCATCGCTTGCATCAGGCACCAAACGAATACTTTTTACCTTCGTTCCCACTTTAACGACAGATGATGAACCTTTAATTTTTAAATCTTTAACAACCGTAACGCTATCACCATCAGCCAATACATTACCGTTGGCATCTTTAATAATGTCTTGCAATTCTGAAGCAGATGCTTCCCCCTCCTTCCATTCATGTGAACATTCAGGACAAATCAATAAGTCGCCATCTTGGTAAGTATATTCTGATTGGCATTGTGGGCAATGTGGAAAAGACATAAAAGAAACTCAAAACGACTATTATGATGGATAGACGCAGTTTTTCAAAATTTAGGCTTGAATCGCTTTGCCAAGTAAATAATTTTTAAGTACCAAAGCATGATTCAGCTCAGGATCTTTAGCTGCATAAATCAGCGTCAATTGCTGTTGCTTTGCCATTTCTCTAAGTTCATTCACATGTGGACTATCACTTAATTCCTGATAATACCCTTCTTGAAAGCTGAGCCAGTGCTCAGCCTTATGACAAAAGGCCTGCCGCAATTCTGTAGAAGGTGCAATTTCCTTGAGCCAAATATCCAAATGCGCACGCTCTTTAGAAATTCCTCTTGGCCACAAACGATCAACCAGTACACGCTGCCCATCGGTTGGCTCTACAGGATCATAAATACGTTTGATCTCGATTTGCACACGACTCTCCAGCACCTTATCCGTTCAACTTTCCATTGAAATATCTATGACCTGCCCTTTGGAATCAAAGCTCACACAAATCACATAGTTGGTAATTTCGTCTGGTAAGGTAAAATCCAGCATATCATAACTGTCTAAATCCTCATCTTGCCACTGATGAGTAAGTACCAAAAACTCTAACACCTGTATAGGTGATGGCGTTGACGTTGCAAAATGCTTTTTCCAATATGCTGGCTCCACTTCCTCCAGATGGTGTTGAATAAACAATTCCACACTATCTTCGGCTTGTTGATTTTCCAAAGCTTCACGCATGGCTATACGCGCAAGTTGTTCACGGCGTTCAACAATCGCTTGTTCTGACATAGCATCCCCCGATGTAATGATCATCAAAACTTTGTATTTAAGATTTAAACTGTTTTCCTTATTGATCTGGTATGTCTGCTTGTACCAATAAGCTCAATAAATATAGTGATTCTTGCCAGCCCAGATAACATGCCTCTACAGGAATCACATCAGGGATTCCCTCTTGTGTAATCTGTATTTCTGTACCGACTAATACTTGCTTCAATTGAATTGTGACTTGAATGTCACCCGGTAAATTCGGATCGTCAAAGCGATCGGTGTAACGCAGAAGCTCATTGGGTACCAGTTCAACATAGGTTCCACCAAAGGAATGCGAGCTCCCCGTTGAGAAATTGGTAAATGACATTTTATAAGTTCCACCTTGTTGTGGATCTAAATGATGAACTTTCGCGGTAAATCCATGCGGTGGCAGCCATTTAACCAATGCATCAGGATCAAGAAATGCGTTATACACACGTGCAGGTGGCGCATTAAATACGCGATGTAATCGAACTGTACCTGTCATTATTATTCTCCAATATCACTATTATTCTGTTGGATCGATTCATCATAGCGATTTATTGTACAAAAGCTATGCCTTCAATCGCTCATTTGAGCACGAATATCGAGAATCTCAAGCTGCTTTTTTGTGAAAAATGGCGCAAAATAACAATCCATATTTTAGTGTCCAGAACGCAGATTTAGGATTGATCTATGAGTCAGCTTGGTTTTACTGCTTTTAGTTTAAATGGTGTCGATGCACAAAAATTTTTACAAGGTCAAGTGACGGTTCATGTAGAACGCTTGCCTGAAAATGAAAGTCGCTATACTGCTATTTGTGATTTAAAAGGACGTATTCATTTTGGTTTATGGATTAAAAGATTAAATCCAGAAAGTTTTGAACTTGTGACCACTCAAGATCAGGCAGAAGAGTTTTCTAAGCATATTAAAAAGTTTGGTGCTTTTTCTAAAATGAAGTTAGAAGAAGTTGGAACAGTTTATCCAACTGTTGTTGGTACACAAACCGAGTTTTCTGCAACAACGACAGATATCGATACTTGGCAAGTTCAGGCAATCCAGTCTGGACAGGCTTGGATTACCCAAACAACAGAACATTTGTTCCAACCTCAAGAATTACGTTTACATCAACGTGATGGTGTGCATTTCGATAAAGGCTGTTATCTTGGTCAGGAAATCGTGGCACGTCTTTGGTTTAAAGCCAAACCAAAGCACTGGCTTCATTTAATCCAAGCCAAAGGTGATCTTCCTACCTCTGCAACTCAACTCAATAAAGATGTTGAAGTGGTGAATAGTATTGCGTATGAAGAAGGCTATTTAGCACTGGTGATTGCCAAACCCGCTACTTTAGAAGTGCTCGGTGTGACCGTTTTGGATCTACCGGATGCACTGAATGGTGATGTATCAAGACCTCAATAATACTTTGCTTTTATAAAAGTTATTGTTAAATTAGCCTTCTTATATGGGGGCTTTTTTATGTCAGAAAAAATATATTACTGGGCTGAAGATTTAGAACATTACAATTCAGAAAATGATAATAATTACAATAAAATAATTGAAATAAAAAGACTTAACTTCTTTATAGGAAAAAATAATTCTGGAAAAAGTAAATTTCTAAGAACACTTTTTACTCACAATTACCCAAGCAACTTTTATCAGAATAAAAAGCTTGTAAAAAATTTAAGACTTTTAAATAAAAAATTTGATGATCTAGAAAAGCTTAATTATTCAATGAATTTATCCGACTTTAAACTCTCTATTAAAGAAATGAATAAGCTATTAGCAAATAATACTCTCAATCAACTTATTTTTATCAACTCTACAATTAAACAAAGTATAGATAGGTCTCATGATTTACGTTCTATATTAAAAGATTTCAATTTTTTTGAACTTTCTGATGATGACATCCAGAATTTAGACTCTTTATTTAATTCAAAATTTTATATTCCTATCCTTAGAGGAATGCGTCCTGTTACTAGCATTGAAGATAAACAACCATATATAGAAAGAACTCAAAAAGACTATTTCAAAAACATTGAAAAGTTTAACTCTAAAAATATAATTACAGGTGAATGTCTATATTATGAACTTAAAACTCATTTACTTGGAGAACCTGAACAAAGAGAGTTGATTAAACAATATGAACAGAAACTAAGCCAATACTTCTTTGACAATAAACCGATTACTTTAATTCCAAAATTTGGAAAAGATGAACATGAAAATATCATTGATATGGTTCATATAAAAATTGATCAAGATAATCAATTTCCTGTTTCCATGCTTGGAGATGGTTTGCAGCAAGTAATTATTTTAACTTATGAAGCCTTTACCAAGAACGATAAGCATGCATTTTTCATTGAAGAACCCGAACTACATATGCATGCAGGTATGGTTCGTCAATTAATGAATTTTTATTTAAATGAGACTAAGCACTATTACTTTTTTACGACACACTCCAATCATCTACTTGATATGGCGGACGAATCAGATCAAGTAATTATTCAAAAATTTGTTAAAAAAACAAATATGGATGAATCAAATTCAGCTGAATTCAGCATTTATCGTTGTAATCGAGATAGAGATTTACTCGCCTCATTGGGTGTCAAGCCTTCATCTGTATACTTAGCTAACTGTACAATCTGGGTAGAAGGTATTACCGATCGCTTATATATTACTAAATTCATGGAAAATTTTTTGATCTTATTAGAAAAAAAAGATTTCGAGTTATACAAAAAGTACCGTCGCTTTATGCCAAATTATCATTATACATTTGTAGAATATGCTGGAAGTAATTTAACTCACTGGTCTTTTTGTGAGGATTATCCCCATTTAATGGAGGATAAAGGTTTAAGTGCTAAAGCAATAGCAAGTGACATGCTTCTTATAGCAGATGGCGATATTCAGAATAAATCAACGAGAAGTCAAGTATTAGCTTCTGAACTAGGAAAAGAAAATTATTTAATACTTAAATGTAAGGAAACAGAAAATCTTTTACCCCACAATACAATTATCCGTGTAGCAAAAATTAGATTTGAACGAATGCGACCGTCAACAACTAAAAGCTATAATGTTGATTTATTAGATAAAATTACAGATGAAAACTATTTTGATCACGACGACTATGGCATTGGAAAATTACTTGATCAACAGATGAAAAGACCTAACTCTATTACTTCAAAGAATGCATTTGCAGATGGCGATGGTGTTGGAACAATTAAGTCTAAACTTGATTTTTGCAGAGAAGTAATTAAGGACTTCGATGAAAATCCAGGATGGCAATTAACACCAAAAGCAGAGGAGCTCTGCAAAAAAATCTTTGCTCATATTGAAAAGTGTAACTCTTAAATGAACACTCTTTTCATTTGCAGTCGCAATCAATGGCGTAGTCCTACAGCCGAACGTATTTTCGCTCAAGGGTATGGCCTACATACCCGTTCAGCAGGGACTAGCCGTCACGCCAAACATACTCTCTCGTTAAAGGGTATTGCTTGGGCTGAACAAATTTTTGTAATGGAGTCTCGACACAAGCAACAGATCAAACAACAGTTTTCCAAACAACTTATGCATAAGAAAGTGTTCGTGCTCGATATTCCAGATGACTATCACTATATGGATGTTGAACTAATCGAATTGCTGCAATTGGCAATGCAGCCTTATTTAAAATAAAGTTTAACGATCATTCTTGTCGAGAATCGAAATGAAGGTTATTGTTCACCTATTCTCAATACAACCGATTTCTCATGAAAATAATGATCAAAACATGGTTATCTGCACTCAGTCTGAGCCTTCTCAGCGTACAAAGCCTGCATGCAGATAGCAAAACACTGGAACGAAACTTCAAACAGAATTATCCTGATATTCCAGTCAAATCCGTCAGCCCCTCTCCTTTACCAGGTATTTATGAAGTCTATGCCGCGGGTAAAATTATCTATACTGATGAAACAGCCAAATACCTATTTTTTGGTAACCTCCTCGATGTTAAAAACAAGAAAAACCTAACCGAAGAGCGCTTGGCTGAATTTGGTAAAATTGATGTTAAACAGCTGCCGCTCGATCAAGCAATTAAATATGTAAAAGGTAATGGGGAACGTATCCTCTATGTCTTTAGCGATCCTGATTGCCCTTATTGCCAAAAGCTTGAGCAACATATGACTTCGGTTGATAATGTCACCGTGTATCTATTCTTGTTCCCGCTTAAAAGACTACATCCTCAAGCAGAAACGATTGCGAATAAAATTTGGTGTTCGAAAAATCCGTATGAAGCTTGGGAAGATTATATGCTGCACCGTAAAGCACCTAAAAATGCTGCACAATGTGAGACTCCTATACAGAAGAATCTCGCCCTAGGTCAAAAATTACAAATCGATGGAACACCAACTTTATTTTTGCAAAATGGGATGCGACTCTCAGGCAGCCCGCAAAATGCAGAACAGATTGAGCAACTTTTACAAGAAGCCAGTCCCCAAAAATAAAGGTTAAATATGAAGGCTTGTTGACTTTTTTGCCA
Source organism: Acinetobacter sp. Ac_3412 (assembly GCF_013072675.1). Lineage (NCBI taxonomy): Bacteria > Pseudomonadati > Pseudomonadota > Gammaproteobacteria > Moraxellales > Moraxellaceae > Acinetobacter > Acinetobacter sp. Ac_3412. The sequence goes on from NZ_LXUJ01000012.1 coordinate 182,872, forward strand.
CAAAAAACCTCAAGCCTTCTTTCATATTTTTCAACATAAGACATTAATTTTAAACAACTAAATAGAAATAAAGTTCCAGTTTCGTTTGTTCCATTTGCTAAGATTTATACAAAATCCTTATTTACATTTTTAACCAAACTTTTATGATGGGAACAGCATATTGAGTTCTGCTATGCAAAGGATGAAAGCAGATCAACATGAAAGGAAAAATAAACATGAAAAAATTGCTTATCGCAAGTTTAATGACGATTGCAAGCCACACAACATTTGCAGCTGACCCTAAAACGTCAACGATTAAACCTGATCCTGCATTTACTAAAGCGACTCAACTCTACGATGCAAAGGATTACCCTGCTGCCTTTCAGGAAATGCAACGCTTAGCCACAACGGGTAATCAACAAGCTGTCTATAATCTTGGTTATATGACTCAAATGGGCCAAGGTACTGCAAAAGATGAAAAGAAAGCCATTCAATATTATCAAGATGCATCTAATAAAGGTTATGGACCAGCCAGCTTCAGCCTAGCTCAGGCCTATCACAAAGGTACACTTGGCCTTGCTAAAAATCCGCAAAAATATAAAGAGTATTTAGATAAAGCCTCGACTCAAGGCTCAGATGATGCAACTGTTGAGTTTGCTGATTTATTATTCAGACAAGGAAAACCTGAATATGACCAAATTGCCATTCAGAGGTTACTCCCTTTACTCCGAAAGGACTATTATCCAGCGAAGAATTTAAAAGCAGTATATGACCTTGGCATTGGCGTAAAGAATAAAAATCCATTCATGCAACAACAAGCTGTTGAGAGCTTAAAAGACCTGTCCAAGAAAGGTTATGCGCCATCTCTGATGATTTTGGGAAACATGCTTGCTAATGGCAACATTATCGATCAAGATTTAGAGCAGGCAAAAAATATTTTTTCTCGTTTAGCTGAAGCAAACTACCCCAATGCGAAAGAATCTTTAGCCAAGGTTGAAGAAGCAATCGCAGCAAAAAAAGCAGCAACTAAAAAGTAGAAAACAAAGAGCAGCATAATAAATGCTGCTCTTTTCACTTAGAATTGTTTGCTGACTTTAATCCCCGCACTCCAGTTGCGCCCATCTGCAGGTTCGAAGAAGCGGCTATTGCTATCATTCACAATCACAGAACCCGCATAGTTTTTATCAAACAGGTTGTCGACACGCGCAAAGCCATTTATGCCCCAATCTGCATATTTCCATGCATATCCAGTATAGATTGAAGCAATGGTGTAACTTGGTGCTGCATCACTATTGATATCATCCACATAGACCTTGTCCATATACTGAGTATCAACACCTGCATAGAAGCCTTGCTCTGGTTTCCACGCCAAGCCAAGAAAAGCTTGGTTCTTGGCAATCCCCGGAATTGCATTGCCCTTTTCAACAGCCTTGACCGTACCTACAGCCGGAATTGTGGTATCAAACTTGGCATCTAAATAACCATAACTGCTACTGATTTCCAGATCTTTCCAGATCTTTTTATTCCATGCCAACTCAACTCCTTGGCGCAAGGTTTTATCAGCATTCCGAAAGGTCGCACGTCCATTTGAAGTACCTGCTGAAACAATATCATCCTGAGTCTTGCTCTGAAAAACAGCCAAAGTGAAATCACCAAACGGGTTTTGCGATTTCAAACCTACTTCATAATTATCACTAGTCGATGGTTTTAGATCGAAGTTAAATCCAGATTTATCCTTATCTGCTTGATAAGCCATTTCAGTAAAGGTTGGAGTTTCAAAGCCTTTGGCGTAGCTGGCATAAGCCAATAACTCAGGTGCAATTTGCCAGCTTAAGGCAGCCGATGGTAACACCTTGTTATAATCCGTTTTATCACTATCATTGCCATTGCTTAAATAATGATCCTTAGATTTATAATGCACATTGCTATAACGCACACCCGTATCTAAACGCCAAGTCGGTAAAAACTGCCAAGAGGCTTGTAAATAGGGATCAACATTCCACAAGGTATTGTCTTCATCACGACGCAATGTGCCTTTTACCCCATAAGACGGCGACCCATTAACAAGATTAAAGTTCTCATACCCTTTGCGGTCTTCATCCATGCTATCAACAGCAAGCCCTGCACTAAAAGTGGTATTCGGCAACAGTTCTTTACCTGTCCAGCGGAAATCAGCACCATAATAATTACGTTCAAAATCAATCACACCACCCGCATGATTAGGATTTTTTTGCGCGGATTGGGGAATTGATTGATATTGAGTCACCTGACGATTGCCGAAATAAGCCATCGCATACAACTCATGTTGATCATTAATCGGTTTAGACCAAGTCACACCCGTTTGCGTTTGTTCTATATCTTTACGAACGTTATATATATTATTCGCATCATTCACCTGACGCGGATTTTGCTGCCATTGAGTTCGATTTAAACCTTGGGGATCATCGGCATGAATCTTGACATAGTTGGTGACCCAGTTAATTTTAGTGCCATCATCCAAATTCCACGTCAGTTTCGCATTATTTAAGACTTTTTCTGCTTTGCTGTGCTCACGATAGCCATCGGTATCAAAATACGAGGAACTGATGATGTAGCTCGGTTCATTTTGATTTTTTGCACCGCCCTGTAGTACCAGACCTACACGATTCTTGTTATGACTGCCTCCCGCATAACTCATCTCAATCGAATCTTTGCCCTGACCTTCTTTGGTCGTCGCCAAGATTGCCCCACCTGATGAGTTGCCATACAGTGATGAAAATGGACCAGTTAATACTTCAAGATGACTGAGACTACTTAAATCAATATTCGAGGTTTGGCCCTGTCCATCTGGCATCGTTGCTGGAATGCCATCGGTATATAGACGGATCCCGCGCACACCAAAGGTCGAACGCGCACCAAAACCACGCATCGAGAGCTGCAAATCTTGCGCGTAATTTTCGCGATTGCGTAATTGAACACTTGGAATCCCTTTCACCACTTCGGTTAAGTTCACCTGCGCAGATTGATCATTTGGAGGCATAGCCACTCTAAAGATCGATGCAGGGGTTTGCATATACGTGGTATTGGTTCGTGTTGCTTCAACTTTGATCGTTGGAAGCTGCACCGCTTGATCCGCATCTGATTCAGCTGCCCAGATAACGCTACTACCCGCCCCCATACACATTGCGACGCAACCGTATAAAAGGTTAATTTTCAGTGAAGGCATGAAGATTCCTTATTTCTCAAAATTTCGAAAGGATGATTTTTAAAAGTAAGCATCTGATTATTTTATATTTGTCTTACATCATTAACTTTAGCCAAAACCATCAATATAGTTAATGATCGGCATTGGTAAATAAAATTAAATACCGTCATAATTGTAAGTGAAACATTTGCCCTCATTGTATTGTTGTTGAAACAACTTGAGCTTTCTATGCCTGAACTTCCTGAAGTTGAAACCACCAAAACCAGCCTGCTGCCGCTGTTGCAACAACGTGTTCAAGCAGTCAACGTCTTGAATGCAAGTTTACGCTGGCCTATTCCTAATGATCTCAATAAGCTGGTTGGACAACGGTTGATTCAACTTAAACGCCGCTCGAAATATATTTTAGCTGAATTTGAACATGACCATATGCTCTGGCATCTGGGCATGTCTGGTAGCTTTCGCCTATGTGAACCTAATGAAGCACTCAGAAAGCATGATCATCTGGTGATTGATTTTGAAGATCTGCAACTCCGCTACCATGATCCACGTCGCTTTGGCTGTATTTTATGGTTAGACCAACAGAATCAAAGTAAATTGATCGACACGCTTGGTCCTGAACCATTAAGCGAAGATTTTAATGCGGGTTACCTTCATGAAAAACTGAGTAAAAAGAATGTCGGCATTAAAATTGCTTTGATGGATAACCATGTGGTGGTTGGTGTCGGCAATATTTATGCGACTGAAAGTTTATTCAACATCGGGGTTCATCCAGCACAACCTGCTTCGACGCTGAGCAAAGCACAAGTGGAAAAATTGGTCATTGAAGTTAAACGCATCTTAAAACAGGCGATTGACTTAGGCGGCTCAACCTTACGTGACTATAGCAATGCGATGGGTGAAAATGGTTATTTTCAGCAGACGCTTTTGGCCTATGGGCGTGCGGGTGAGATGTGCGTAAATTGTGAAACCACATTAGAAAACATGAAATTAGGCCAACGTGCCAGTGTATTCTGCCCGCAATGCCAGCCACTGAAGTTAAAAAAAGCGTAAGCTTATGAAATGTACAAAGGAGAACACAGCATGCAAACTGCGATTGTTCGACATATTCTAGTTAAAGACAAAGACTTGGCTGAGCAGCTAAAAAAACGGATTCAGTCGGGTGCAGATTTCTGCAAGGTTGCCAAGCAATATTCAACCTGTAATTCAGCAAAACGTGGTGGTGAACTCGGTGAAGTGAAAAAAGGACAGTTGGTCCCTGTGATCGATAAACTGGTCTTTAGCGCAGCAGAGCGTATTTTACATGGTCCGATTAAAAGCCAGTTTGGCTTCCATCTGGTCGAAGTCAAATTCCGTATGGATGGTTTGAGATAATCGCTGGGGTTGAGCTTAAATTCTAATTTAAGCTCAACAGCCTGTTCCAAGAATAAACCTTTTAATCCTGAGGCTTCATCACATAAGTCCATGCCAATCTTGTGCTGCCATCAGACAACTGAACCTGAACCTTTACACGTTGATATTGTATCCCTTCAAAATCATCCAACATTTGCCAATTCTGTTCTAACTTATCCGTACTAAATAGATAGCCCTCAACCAAAGGATCTGCTTCATTCAGCACCATTGCAGGCAAACCTTGATCTGGCCCCCAATCCAAAATATGAATGGTGCCATGTACAAAAGCTTGTTGCCAGTCACCGCCTATTCCACCCAAAATATGAGCATTTTCTCGATTTGGGCAAAGCGTGCCGTAAACAAATAATTGGTTCATGTTGGTTAATCCCCCGATCATATGCACAGCATCTTAAAATGAAAGCAGCAATTTTTCTATGTGAAATGATGATTTTCACCGCATTATCCAGTGCCAATCTATTTTAATAGGCAATAAAAAAACGGCATTTCAAATGCCGTTTTTTTATTCAAGACAAATTAACCTTGTTTTTTCAACTCATCACGAATTTCACGTAACAATTGAACATCTTCCGGTGTTGCTTCAGGCTCAGGCGCAGCCTCTTCTTGTTTGCGGATACGGTTCATCACTTTCACCAACAAGAATACAACCCATGCCAATAACAAGAAGTTAATCAGAATAGTTAAGAAGCTACCATAAGCAAATACATTCAGTCCTGCATCCTGTGCTGCTTTCAGGGTTGTCACATTGTTCGGGTTGTCGCCGAGGATAAGGAACCAATTGGTGTAATCCACATCACCACCCAAGATCCATGAAATCACTGGCATCACAATATCTTTCACTAATGAATCAATGATTTTACCGAAAGCACCACCAATGATGACACCAATCGCTAAATCCATCATATTGCCTTTGATGGCAAATTCTTTAAATTCTTTAATAATACTCATCTATAACTCTCCAGAGTTGAACTTAATCGCAGCCTGTTTTTGCATTGTTTATTACACAGGCGCAGTTATCCACATAATGTTGATAATTTAATATTTTTATCAAAAAAAGAAAGTTATTTCACACTTTAACAACACTTTTTATTTTAATAAAAATATGTGTTTAAGCATGTCCCTCCCCTTAGGTTTATGCAATAAAAAACCGCTAAATAAATTTAGCGGTTTTGTCATTTTTCAGTGAAGAAAAATTATTTATCGCGGTTACGCTTACGTTCGTTTTCAGTTAAGTAACGCTTACGAATACGAATCGATTTTGGAGTTACTTCAACTAATTCATCATCTTCAATGAATTCAAGCGCTTGTTCAAGCGTGTATTCCATTGCAGGTGTTAAAGTCAAAGCTTCATCAGTACCTGATGCACGAACGTTAGTTAACTGCTTCGCTTTAGTTGGGTTAACAACCATGTCATCAGAACGAGAGTTAATACCGATGATCATACCTTCATATACTTCTAACTGTGGTTTAGCGAACAGACGACCACGGTCTTGAAGTGTGAAGAGTGCATAGCCCAAGCAAGTCCCTTGAACCATAGAGATCAACACACCGTTTTGACGCTTCGCAACAGTACCTGCTTTTGCTGGACCGTAATGCGAGAAGCTTGATGTCATGATCCCTGTACCAGAAGTCATGGTTAAGAATTCTGAACGGAAACCAATCAAACCACGTGAAGGTACAGTTGCTTCAATACGGATACGGCCTTTACCGTCAACTTCCATATTGGTCATCTCACCTTTACGGAAGCCCATTTGTTCCATTACAGAACCTTGGTGTTGTTCTTCAACGTCAAAAGTTACGTTTTCGAATGGCTCTTGTTTTTCGCCATCGATTTCTTTCATGATTACTTGTGGACGTGATACGCCCATTTCGAAGCCTTCACGACGCATGTTTTCGATCAATACTGAAAGGTGAAGTTCACCACGACCAGAAACTTTGAAACGGTCTGGACTATCAGTATCTTCAACACGTAATGCTACGTTATGAATCAATTCGCGATCAAGACGTTCACGAATGTTACGTGAAGTTACAAACTTACCTTCTTTACCAGCAAATGGTGAGTTGTTTACTTGGAACGTCATCGAAACTGTTGGTTCATCTACAGACAATGGCGGTAAAGCTTCTACATTTTTCGGATCACAAATCGTGTCAGAAATGTTTAATGCATCAATACCTGTAATACAGATAATGTCACCAGCTGATGCAGATTCTACATCAACACGCTCTAAACCGTGGTAACCCATGATTTTTAAGATACGACCGTTACGAGTCTTACCTTCTTTATCAATTACAGTCACTTGAGTGTTTAATTTTACTGAACCGCGCTGGATACGACCAACACCGATTACACCTACGAAACTGTTATAGTCAAGTGATGAAATCTGCATTTGGAATGGACCATCAACATCAACTGCTGGTGGTTCAACGATATCTACAATTGTTTGGAACAACGGTGTCATGTCTTCCGCTAATTCTTCTGGTGAAGGACCAGCAACACCACGTAAGCCTGAAGCATAAACGATTGGGAAGTCTAACTGTTCGTCTGTACCACCAAGGTTATCAAACAAATCAAATACTTGATCGATTACCCAATCTGGACGCGCGCTTGGCTTGTCAACTTTGTTGATAATCACGATTGGCTTCAAACCACGCGCGAACGCTTTTTGCGTTACGAAACGAGTTTGTGGCATTGGACCTTCTTGTGAATCTACAAGAAGCAATACACAGTCAACCATCGACATTACACGTTCCACTTCACCACCAAAGTCGGCGTGTCCTGGGGTGTCCACAATGTTAATGCGGTATTCGGTGTTTGTACGTGCGTCTAACCATTTGATTGCAGTGTTTTTTGCAAGAATGGTAATACCACGTTCAGACTCAAGCGCGTTAGAATCCATAACACGTTCAATCTCGCCTGCGCGATCACCAAGAGCACCTGATTGTTGTAAAAGTTTGTCGACTAGAGTCGTCTTACCATGATCGACGTGCGCAATAATGGCAATGTTACGGAGAGTTTTAATATCTGACATGTAAAATTCGATACGCTTTAAATTTGAGGGCAAATTATACAGAAAAATACTAAACTTTAGTAGTGACAGTTTATTGACAGTGCACTTTTTTTCTGACGAAGTGTCATAGAATCGTTGGTAAAGCGAACTAACTCTATTAGAATATTCCACTAATGCCTCTCGCTTTTTATACTCCCATGTCGAATTCACAACCTCAGCAGCAGCTTGATCTGGTCTACGGACTCAATGATCGACCGAAACCTTTTGTTGCATTTTTAGCCGCTCTACAGCATCTTTTGGCGATTTTAGTCCCGATTGTCACCCCTGGATTACTGATTTGTTTAGCACTTGGCGTCTCTCGCGAAGACACCAACATGATCCTTTCGATGTCTTTAATCATTTCAGGAATTGCAACCTTTTTACAGTGTAAAAAGGTTGGTCCATTTGGTGCTGGACTCCTCATTGTCCAAGGTACAAGTTTTAACTTTATCGGCCCAATTATTGGTATTGGGAGTGCAATGGTTGCTGCGGGTACACCTGTTGAGCAAGTCATGGCAGCCATTTTTGGTGTTGTGATTGCGGGTTCATTTATTGAAATGGGCGTTTCTCGAATTTTGCCATGGGTAAAAAAGCTGATTACGCCGTTAGTCACTGGTATTGTGGTGCTGTTGATTGGTCTTACTTTGATTAAAGAAGGCTTGATTAGCATGGGCGGTGGTTATACCGCAATGCAGGACAACACCTTTGCCAATGCAGATAACCTAATTATGTCATGCACCGTGCTTGGCATTATTATTCTATTAAATCGTATCAAAATTATTTGGGTAAAAAGTTCAGCAATTTTAATCGCACTGGTGATTGGCTATATTCTTGCTGGATTCATGGGCCATTTAAACTTTTCAGTACTCAATGATGCACCTTTAATTCAAATTCCAACACCGATGCATTTTGGACTCAGCTTCTCATGGAGTTTGTTCATTCCAATGGCATTCATCTATTTAGTTACTTCTCTCGAAGCGATTGGTGATGTTACTGCGACCAGTAAAATATCTAATCAGCCTGTGGATGGCCCAATCTGGATGCAACGGATTAAAGGTGGCGTACTGGTCAACGGTGCCAACTCTTTCCTAGCTGGTATCTTCAATACCTTCCCAAGTTCTGTATTTGCCCAAAACAATGGCGTGATTCAATTGACTGGTGTGGCAAGTCGTTATGTCGGGATTTGGATTGCCGTACTCTTGGTGATTTTAGGCTTATTCCCTGCTGTTGCTGCCGTGATTCAAGCCGTACCGCAAGCGGTGCTTGGTGGCGCTGTGATGGTGATGTTTGGGGCTGTTGCGGCTTCTGGTATCAATATTCTTTCCAGTATTCACCTCGACCGTCGCGCTTTGCTGATTATTGCAATTTCGCTCGCACTCGGACTCGGTGTTGCACAAGTACCCCAGATTCTTGAGCATCTACCTGAACTATTTAAAAATATTTTCAGTTCTGGTGTCGCAACAGGTGGTATCGCGGCCCTAATTTTAAATATTGTTTTACCTGAAACACATAAATAATCATCCAACCATGACAAGTGCCCAGTTTCACGACTGGGCTTTGTTTTTGATGAGAGATCAAAATGGATCCACGTAGTGAAGTTGTCATCAGACAGCAAGATTATTTAAGCGGGCAAGTTTTACTGATTAATGCCCCAAATGATCAACTCGCCAAAATTTTACCCAATAAAGTCCAAGCCTCAGTATGGACTTGGAATTATGCTGATCATCAAGGTTTTATCAGCTCTGGAATTCGCTCTCATTTTTCCGTGGAATTCCCACAAGCACAGTTTGATCAGGTTGTTATTTTCGTTCCAAAGTCGAAAGAACTCCTGAATTATATTCTGCACGTTGTGGTTAGCCATTTAAAACTTGATCACAATATTTTTCTGGTTGGTGAAAAAAAAGGGGGCGTTGAGCGGGCAGCAAAACAATTATTGCAATATGGCAAAACACTAAAACTTGACAGTGCACGTCACTGCCAACTTTGGCAAATGAAGATCGAAAGAACAGAGCAGTTAAAACCACTTGAACACTGGTTAAAAACTTATACAGTTCAAATAGATCAAGAACAGTTAAATATCTGTGCCTTGCCTGGTGTATTTAGTCAAGATCATTTAGATGTCGGAACAGCCGTATTAGTCCCTTACCTTAGTCAAGTAAAATCAGGTAAGATTGCCGACTTTGGTTGTGGCGCTGGAATTATTAGTGCCTATTTGGCCAAACTAGATTCGAATCGGCAAATTTTTGCACTTGATGTTGATGCATTTGCATTACGGTCTACTGAACTGACCTTTCAACGAAATGGTCTCAATTTAACTCAGTTAAATCTGCAAGCTGTCACCGGTTTTGTAGATGCACCGAATGATTTAGATGCGATCGTCAGCAATCCGCCTTTTCATCAGGGAATTCATACCAATTACGATGCGAGTGAGGAACTTTGCCAACGTGCGAAAAGACATCTGAAAAATTCAGGTGAATTATGGATCGTAGCAAATCGTTTTCTAAACTACCCTCCTCTGATTGAACAAAGTTTTGGTGAATGTCTGGTGAAAGCCGATCAACAAGGATTCAAGGTGTTATATGCCTGTGCAAAATAAACATTTTAAGGAATTTTTATGAGCGATACATCTGCTCCTCAACACCTTCAGCGGAAGCTCGGGGCTCGCCACCTGAACATGATTGCCATTGGTGGATCGATCGGCACAGGCTTATTCCTTGCTTCAGGTTCAACCATTGCCACTGCGGGTCCAGGTGGTGCGTTATTGGCCTATGCCCTCATCGGTATCATGATTTATTTCTTGATGACCAGCTTAGGTGAGTTAGCCACGCACAATCCAACGTCTGGTGCATTCTTTACCTATGGTAGCCGCTATGTCGAAGATGGCTTTGGTTTCGCCTTAGGTTGGAACTATTGGTATAACTGGGCGATTACGGTTGCCTTTGAACTGGTTGCAGTTCAGTTCATCATGAAGTTTTGGTTCCCTGATATTCCAGGTTTCTACTGGAGTGCCATTTTCCTTGCCATCATTTTTGGAATTAACGCTTTAACAGTCAAAGGGTTTGGTGAAAGTGAATTTTTATTCTCTTTGATCAAAGTGATCGCGATTATCGTGTTTATCATCATTGGGATCTGGATGATTTTTAAAATCATGATGACACCCAATGTATCGGTATTTCAGCACTGGACTTATAAAGAAGCGCCTTTTGTTGGTGGTTTGCAAGCCTTAATCGGTGTGGCCATGATTGCTGGATTCTCCTTTCAGGGAACTGAAATGGTTGGGGTTGCGGCAGGTGAATCGAAAGATCCTAAAAAGACCATTCCATTGGCGATCAAACAAATCTTCTGGCGTATTTTACTGTTCTATATCCTTTGTATTTTCATCATCGGTACATTGGTCAGCTATGATGATCCACTACTATTAAAAGCAGCGCAAAGTGAAGATATTGCCCTCTCACCATTCACCTTATTGTATGAAAAAGCAGGCTTTGCCTTTGCAGCAAGTTTGATGAATGCGGTTATTCTGAGTGCGATCTTATCTGCTGGTAACTCGGGCATGTATTCTTCTACCCGTATGTTATTTGATATGGCAAAACAAGGTCGTGCACCTAAGTGGTTCTCAAGACTAGATGGCCGTGGCGTACCAATGAATGCACTCTATGCGACCACTGCGGTTGCTGCACTGTGCTTCCTGACCACCTTTATTGGCGAGAAACAGGTTTTTAACTGGTTACTCAACATGTCAGGGATGTGTGGTTTCATTGTCTGGCTAGGTATTGCGATTTCACACTACCGTTTCCGTAAAGGTTATATTGCTCAGGGTTATAAAGTTGAAGATCTGGCTTACCGTGCCAAATTCTTCCCATTTGCGCCTTGGTTTGCATTTATTCTTTGTTCAATCATCATCTTAGGTCAAAACTACCAAGCTTTACTTGGCGGAAAAATCGACTGGTTAGGTTTAATTTCAACCTATATTAGTATTCCATTATTCTTGGCGATTTGGCTGGGTTATAAGTGGAAACACAAGACCAAACTGATTGCATATAAAGATATGAATGTGAAAGAAGGCGAATAAAAAAACCGCTTTTTTACTTGACCCAATTGAAAATATGAGTAAAATCTCGCTCATATTTTCAACGGCACCATATGATAGGAGGACGACAATATGCCATTACCACAAGGAACCACACAATAAGGTTTGGCACTGTCGACTCACGGACAAGTGTACAAATCAATTGATCACTTGTCCGAATGCTCTATTCAACCTAGCATTCGCTAGGTTTTTTTATGCCTATTCGGACGAAAAATTAAAATATCCCGAGACAAGAAAATGGGCATACAAAAAATACTCAATGCAGATGCTGAATATGGCGTTCCGGTGAAAATCTTCACCAACGATATTGATAGCGAAAGTATTGAACAACTGAAAAAAATGGCACAACTGCAATTTGTTTATTCACATATTGCCGTGATGCCTGATGTACATGTGGGTAAAGGTGCCACCGTAGGCAGCGTCATTCCAACCAAACACGCAATCATTCCTGCCGCTGTAGGTGTTGATATTGGTTGTGGAATGAACGCAATAAGGCTCAATCTAAAAGCTTCACAGCTTCCAGACAACCTTGCACCGCTACGTCATGCAATCGAACGCAAAGTCCCTGTAGGCTTTGAACTACATAAACAAGTGAAAGCAAAAGCTTCAAGTATCATCCCACTTGAAAAGCGCTTACAACCGATCATTAAAAAACATCCCGGCTTAGTTCGAATGTTAAGAAAGTTTGATGCCACTTGGCAGAAACAACTGGGAACTTTAGGTGGTGGTAATCACTTTATCGAACTCTGCCTTGATGAAAATCAGGATGTCTGGGTGATGCTACATTCAGGCAGCCGTGGCTTAGGCAATGTCATTGGAACCTACTTCATCGAACTGGCAAAGAAAGAAGCTCAGCATCGATTTGGACATGTACCAGATAAAGATTTGAGCTATTTTGCGGAAGGTTCAAATAGCTTTAATGATTATGTGGAAGCCGTTGAGTGGGCACAAGAATATGCGTTTGAAAATCGACGTGAAATGATGCGTCTGATTTTAGAGGCAATTCGACCATTACTCCCCCCTTTTCAAATGACCAAAGAAGCGATTAATTGCCACCATAATTACGTCAGTCAAGAAACTCATTTTGGTGAGGATCTCTTAATCACACGTAAGGGGGCAATTCGAGCGGGCCAAGATGAATTAGGCATCATTCCAGGTTCAATGGGAGCTCGTTCTTATATCGTTAAAGGTAAAGCGAATCCTGAGTCCTTCTGTTCATGTTCACATGGTGCAGGACGAAAAATGAGCCGCAGCAAGGCAAAACTGCTGTTTAGCCAAGATGACTTGATTCAGCAGACCCAAGGCATCGAATGCCGAAAGGACAGTGCAGTGATTGATGAAATTCCAGCTGCTTATAAAGATATTGATCAAGTCATGGCCAACCAATCTGACTTGATTGAAATTGTGCATACCCTTAAACAAATTTTATGTATCAAAGGATAATCAAATGAAACTCAAAGAAATGCCAAAAATTAAGGTCCGTAATCCTGTAGCGCTTTCACCTTTATTACACAAAGGTGGAGTTCATGAAACCGAGAAGCCTCGAGCACAACATCGTCGTGAAAGACAAAATACTAAGCAGCAGTTAAAAAAAGAGATATGGTAAATAATTGATAGTAATTGAAATACCTTAAACCCATTAAACAAAAAGGAGAATCCCAATGTTTTATTACTTAAATCCCTCATATAAAAAAAGCGACTCTGACGAGTCGCTTTTTTTCAGTTCATAAACTCAAATTACTGAGCTTGTTGACCTGGTTGTACTAAAACAGTACGGCTACCAGAAATCGCAGCGAATACGCGACGGTTCATAGCACGACCTTCTTTAGTTTTGTTGTCAGCAATCGGTTGATCCCAAGCGAAACCTTGAGTTGTCAAACGAGTTGCATTCACGTTGTATTCATTTACAAGTGCAGACTTAACAGAGTTAGCACGCGCTAAAGATAAACGTTCGTTCAACTTACGTGGACCAGTGTTATCTGTGTGACCTTCAATACGAGCAGTCGCATTCGGGAACTCAGCTAACTTCTCAGCAACTTTAGCGATTTCAGTTTTGTATTGTGGTTTGATAACAGATTTGTTCGTATCAAAGAAGACGCGAAGTTCCATGTTAAGATCTTCAGTTAACTCTTGTGGTTGCGGAGCAACTGGAGTTGGTTCAACTGGAGCAACTTCTACTACTGGAGCAGCAGCAGGTTTCAAGTGACCACCAACAACAACTTGAAGTGCTGCCAAGGCTTGACCTTCCCACCACTTATTGTCGTAGTTATAAACTGCACGACCTTCTGTACGAAGTGTTAAAGCATCGTTTACTTGCCATAATACACCACCACCTAAGTTGCTGATTGTGTCATATGAACGACGATCCCAACCTGGGTTATCTACTGTAATTTTAGAATGACCAACACCTAATAAAGCATACGGCTTGATTTTACTGTCATAATTACCAGTAAACACATCAGCAGTAGCAATTGCATTCAAACTTAAAGTTTGTTGCTTAGCATCCCACGGCTGACCATTAAAGTTAGTTTTCTCATTACGAGCTGCGTCAGCTTTCGTTTGTTGATATTCAATCTCTGCTTGTAACCAAGGAGTTAACTCAACACCAATTGCAGCACCAACAAGTAAATCACTTTGTAACGCAACGCCATTTTTTAAGCTTCCAGCATCACCACGACCCTGAGGATCACGATCTTGCAAAGTATCACGCATCTTGTCCTGAGCATTCTCAGGGTACCAGTGATAACCAAGCATTAATGGAGTGACTGTTACACCCGCATTCGCAGCAGCTAAAGGAGCAGCAACAAGCATAGCAAGTGCAATACGACTCATTTTCATGGAATATCCTCCAAAAAACAAAAAATTGTTTGTTCTCTAAACTCTAATAGTTTTTGAATACTGAGAAATAATCTTATTGTATCTTTTTCAGTCATTCACTTTATGTTGAATCATACAAATACCTGATCAATTTTCCAAGTATTTGACAACATTTAGTTAGCAGCCACTGAAAAAACCACTTATTTCTCTCCCAAAAATCTAGAAAATTCTATTTTAACAACATCTAATAAAGCTGTGAGAGCTTATCACTTTTTAATCAAAATTTTAACAAGGTATCAAAATCTTTTCAATAAAACTAAATAATTCCCACAATGTATCCAAAGTTAAGGCAAGATTATTCTAGTTTTGAATCCTTATGCTTTTGTTTTACATCAATGCTACAAAAACCTATATATCTATAAAAAAAAAAGCGACTCTAACGAGTCGCTTTTTTAGTTCATAAACTCAAATTATTGAGCTTATTGACCAGGTTGTACAAGAACAGTACGGCTACCAGTGATCGCAGCGAATACGCGACGGTTCATAGCACGACCTTCTTTAGTTTTGTTGTCAGCAATCGGTTGATCCCAAGCGAAACCTTGAGTTGTCAAACGAGTTGCATTCACGTTGTATTCATTTACAAGTGCAGACTTAACAGAGTTAGCACGCGCTAAAGATAAACGTTCGTTCAACTTACGTGGACCAGTGTTATCTGTGTGACCTTCAATACGAGCAGTCGCATTCGGGTATTCAGCTAACTTCTCTGCAACTTTAGCAATTTCAGACTTGTATTGCGGCTTGATGTCAGACTTGTTCGTATCGAAGAATACGCGAAGTTCCATGTTAAGATCTTCAGTCAACTCTTGTGGTTGTGGAGCAACTGGAGTTGGAGCAACTGGAGTAACTTCTACTACTGCAGCTGCAGGTTTCAAGTGACCACCAAGAACTACGTTTAAGCCAGCAAGTGCTGTATATCTCCAATACTTCTCATCAAAGTCGTAAGTACCACGAGCTTCTGTACGAAGTGATAAAGCATCGTTTAAACGCCAGAAAGCACCTAAACCAGCATTACCAATAGTATCTTTCTTAACTGCATAGATACCATCAAAATCAGTTTTAGTTTGACCAGCACCTAATAATACGTACGGCTTAATTTTGCTGTCATAGTTTTTAGTGATTAGGTCAGAAGTTGCATAGAAATTACCAGCAACTGTCTGTTGTTTATATTCAGCATTAGCTACGCCAGTACCGTCAAGATCACCTTTCACTTGGTTATATTCAACTTCAAAACCTAACCAAGGTGTTAATTCAACGCCTAATGCAGCACCAACAAATAAATCATCCTGCAACTCAGCATGAGTTGTTAGGTTGTCATTATTATGCTTACTGTCTTGCCAGCTATAACCAACCAATAATGGAGTTACAGTTATGCCCGCATTCGCAGCAGCTAAAGGAGCAGCAACAAGCATAGCAAGTGCAATACGACTCAATTTCATGGATATCCTCCAGAGATAACAATTGTTTTGTGTAAGCTCAGCCTATGATTTTTCGTCCTGAGAACACAGGTGTTCTACAGTATTATTTTTTCAGCTATTCACTTCACTTTGAATCATACAAACACTTGATGAATTTTCCAAGTGCTTGATAACTTTAACCTCATAAATTATTGACAAAATTTCTTACAATTTCCGTTGTAGTTCAGTAAATTTTCAATTCCCATCGGGTATCTGATTGAATTATTGTTCAGAAACTTGTGCTTTAGTATATCTTAATTTTTTTTTTAGAAATACTCACTAGCAAAATTAAGTTTTCATTTAACACACTGTTAATAAAAAAATTAATAAAAATAGATAGGTAGAATATGTTTAAACCATTTGGCTTTACTTTGATTGAATTAGTCATCACCCTTGGAATTCTGACAATTTTGATTACTGTTGCAATCCCCCATTTTCGTGAAATGATGATCTCTGCTGAAGTAAACTACCTTAAAAGAATCCTCACAATTCATATACAAAAAGCAAAAACGGATGCACAACTTCATCATAAAAATGTGATGCTGTGCCCAAGTTCAAATTTTGAGAACTGTGGCACAAATTGGAATAAAGGTTTTATCGGATTTATTGATATTAATCGAAACAACCAACGTGATCAGAATGAGACTCTCCTCTTTAGCGTCCCTTTGAACCATAAATATGGTTACCTCTACTTTAGGTCTTTTGGACGAAGCCCCAACGCTCTTGTTTTTCAAGCTGAGAACGGCCTTCCCTTTGCCTCCAATGGCAGCTTTGTCTACTGCTCTGAATCCCCTCAGCACCATACGAAGATTGTTTTAAGTCGGATGGGCAATATTCGCTTTGAAAAGTTATCAAGTTGCTAAAAACTCTTCAGTCTAGCCTAAAATGGGTAAAACACTTTATTCCGATCCTTTTTTTACTATACTGCTTAAGTTTGGAACATTTTTATAAATTATAAGTGTGGAGACACATCATGACTGATATCGTAATCGTTAATGGCGCTCGTACAGCAATGGGCGGCTTCCAAGGTGCATTATCTGGTGTTACAGCGCCAGAATTAGGTGCTGTTACCATTAAAGAAGCAATTGCCCGTTCTGGCCTGCAACCAACTGATGTAGAAGAAGTAATCATGGGTTGTGTTTTACCTGCAGGCTTAAAACAAGGCCCTGCGCGCCAAGCAATGCGTAAAGCGGGCTTACCAGACTCTACCGGTGCAGTGACCATTAACAAACTGTGTGGTTCTGGCATGAAAGCAGTGATGCAAGCAGCAGATATGATTAAAGCCGGGAGTGCCGAGATCGTGGTTGCAGGTGGTATGGAATCAATGACCAATGCACCATATGTATTACCGAAAGCACGCGCTGGCTACCGTATGGGTCATGGTGAAATTAAGGATCATATGTTCCTTGATGGCTTGGAAGATGCTGAAACTGGTCGTTTAATGGGTTCATTTGCCCAAGATATGGCAAATAAACGTAGCTATACCCGTGAACAGATGGATGACTTTGCCATCCGTTCATTGCAGCGTGCACAAAAGGCGATTACTGAAGGTTACTTCAAAGATGAAATCGTTCCGGTAACAGTTTCTACCCGTAAAGGTGATGTGGTTGTTGATCAAGACGAACAACCATTAAGTGCAAAAATCGATAAAATCCCATCATTAAAACCAGCATTTGCAAAAGATGGTACGATTACTGCTGCGAACGCAAGTTCAATTTCTGATGGTGCATCAGCATTGGTATTAACCTCAAGTGAAGTTGCGGCACAACGTGGTTTACAACCTTTGGCAAAAATTCTGGCAACTGCTTCTAACTCTCAACATCCTTCTGAATTTACCATTGCCCCTGTTGGTGCAATCGAAAAAGTATTGAAAAAGGCAGGCTGGGATGCGCAAGACGTAGATCTATGGGAAATCAATGAAGCATTTGCCATGGTAACCATGTGCCCAATCGATGATTTCAAATTAGATGCTGAAAAAGTCAATATTAATGGTGGTGCTTGTGCTCTAGGTCACCCTGTTGGTTCTACTGGTTCTCGTATCATCCTGACATTGATTCACGCGCTTAAACGCACTGGTGGTAAGAAAGGTGTTGCAGCCTTGTGTATCGGTGGTGGTGAAGCGACAGCTGTTGCGATTGAATTGATCTAAATATTTTTCAATCTGTTCAAAAGAATCCTGCTTGATGCAGGATTTTTTATTTTTAGGATTACAAAAAATAATGCACCTATAGTCAAAATATCGATAAGTTATGCTGTGTATAAAAAAACAACAAGGAGTCCCATATGCAACTCAATCATTATCTAAATTTTAAAGGACAAACAGAACAAGCATTCAATTTTTATAAATCTGTGTTTGGTGGCGAATTTACCATGCTCAGCCGTTATGGCGATATGCCACCTACTGAAGGCGTCAGCCTTTCAGAAGCCGATAAAAACTTGGTTTTACATGTATCCCTACCCATCAATGAATTTACCGTATTGATGGCTTCAGATGTTAATGATCAATTCTGCGCTCAAAATAGCGTATTTACCCAAGGTAACAACCACTATATTTCAATTAATCTTGATCCAGATGAACAAGACGAAGCACAACGATTATTCAATGCCTTGTCTGCAAATGGCCAAATTGAAATGCCCTTAGAAAAAACCTTCTGGGGTGCACTCTATGGCGCATTCACCGATCAGTTTGGAATCAAATGGATGATCAATTGTCAGTTAGATGAATAATCATTGTGAACTTAGCAATTAAAACAAAAAAAAGCTGAACCTTAGTTCAGCTTTTTTCTTTCAATCGGCTTATGCGCCAGTTTGATAGCTTGCTTGTGGTACAGCAGTCGATGCTTGATAAGGATTGGTAAAATCTTGAAGCCCAGCAGCAGCTTCATGAATATCTTTCCCTTCTTTGACGACAAAAGTATCAAAGCCAGAACGTTTTAAATAGTTTAAAACATCCTTAAAGATATCACCAACTGCACGTAATTCACCTTGATACCCTTTGCGACGCAATAAGGCAGCGAATGAATAACCACGGCCATCATTAAAACCAGCAAATTCAATAAAAATGGCATCTAGCTCATTCAATGGAAATTGATGGGTTTCAGGTGAATCATTCACCGTAATGTAAAGCGCCTTTTTGCCTTGCACCTTTGCCAATTGATCCAACTGTTCAGCTGTTACAACCACATCACCTTGTGGAATCGCTCCATCTTCAGCAATGACTTGATAAGTATTGTCTGCAATTGTGCCATCTTTAGAGAGCACTTGTAGCGTTGTATTAAGCATAAGCACGCTCCTTAAATGGTTGAATCCCAACACGGCGATAAGTATCGATAAAACGCTCACCTTCTGTACGTAAGTCAAGGTAAGTATTTAAAATTTCATCAATCACATCTGGCACAACTTCGGCTGCAAATGAAGGTCCTAAAATATCACCCAAAGATGCATCATGATCGGCATGACCACCTAAGGTAATTTGATAGAACTCAGCACCTTTCTTATCTACACCCAGAATACCGATGTTACCAACATGGTGGTGACCACAGGCATTCATACAACCCGAAATGTTTAGATCAAGTTCACCCAGATTATAAATAGTGTCAAGGTCATCAAAACGACGACTGATCGCTTCTGAAATTGGAATCGATTTCGCATTTGCCAATGAACAGAAATCACCACCCGGGCAGCAGATAATATCGGTAATAAAGCCAATATGCGCACGTGCCATGTCGCTGTGTTCAAGCGTTTGCCACAATTCAAATAGATCTTTCTGCGGCACATCGACCAATGAAATGTTCTGTTCGTGCGTGGTACGGAACTCACCGAAAGTATATTTATCGGCCAAATCGGCAATTAAGTTCATTTCTTCGCTGGTGACATCACCCGGTGCAATACCCGCACGCTTCAAAGAAATCGTAACGATACGATAACCTTTCACTTTATGTGCATTGGTATTGACGTTAAACCACTGTTTGAATTTCGGATGTGCAGCGAATAAGTCTGTAAAGTCTTGATCTTCTAAATCTTGATAATCAAATGGTGTAAATTCTTCATCCAATTTTTTCAAGATTTCAGGTTGGATTTTCAATGCTTCACGTGTGTGCTCAAATTCAGCTTCCACTTTTTGTGCAAACACTTCTGGTGTTAAAGCTTTTACTAAAATCTTGATACGTGCCTTATATTTGTTATCACGACGGCCATGTAAGTTATAAACACGTAAGGTCGCTTCTAAATAAGCAATCAGGTCTTCACGTGGTAAGAACTCACGGATTACGCTACCAATAATCGGGGTACGGCCTAGACCACCACCGACCATGATTTTATAGCCCATTTCGCCTACATCATTACGTACCAGATAAACACCGATATCGTGGAATGCAGTTGCAGCACGGTCTTTCTCTTCTAAAGCAGATACTGCAATTTTGAACTTACGGGGTAAGAAAGCAAATTCAGGGTGAAACGTACTCCACTGACGAATCAATTCACAGGTCGGACGTGGGTCAGCAATCTCACCGGCAACTACACCAGCAAACTGGTCAGTGGTAGTATTACGGATACAGTTTCCTGAAGTTTGTACAGCATGCATTTGTACCGTTGCAAGCTCTGCTAAAATGTCAGGTACATTTTCCAATGCAGGCCAGTTCAACTGAATATTTTGACGGGTTGAAACGTGGGCATAACCGCGATCGTACTCTGTCGCAATTTCAGCAATTTTTCTGAGTTGTTTAGTATTCATCAAGCCATACGGCACAGCGATACGGAGCATAGGTGCATAACGTTGCACGTACAGACCATTTTGCAAACGTAATGGACGATATTCGTCTTCTGTTAATTTTCCAGCTAAATAGCGTTCTGTTTGATCGCGAAACTGAGCAACACGTTGGTTAATCAGTTGTTGATCGAAATCCGTATATAAATACATGGCGTATGGCTAGTCATTCATTATAAAGGCGACTAGCATAGCGAGCTTTTATTCATCAACAAAATGCTTTTTTTGCATATTTAATAACGGTTTTATTGATAAGCCTATCTAATTGCCACAAAAAGAAAAAGCCCAGATAAATCTGGACTTTTAATCTCCCCTCACCCTGAGCCACGATTATAATGGCGCAAGGATTAAATTAGAGAACTCCTCCCTTTCATAAAGGGAGGTTGGGAGGGATTTAAGGTAAAGCATACGCAACGAGATAATCACCCATTTTGGTACCGAATGAACCATGTCCACCGGCCATAATCACCACATATTGTTTGCCATTGGCTTCATAAGTCATTGGGGTTGCTTGCCCACCTGCAGGTAAACGTGCTTCCCATAACTTATCGCCATTTGAAACATTGAATGCACGAATGTAGTTATCTTGGGTTGCACCGACAAACATCACATTACCCGCAGTCGAAATCGAGCCGCCTAAACCAGGTACACCAATTTTCACTGGTGGTAACTGGAATAAGGTTGGCAAGCTGTCACGAATGGTACCAATACGTTTTTTCCATACCACTTCATGAGTTTTCAAGTCCACACCTGCAACAAAGCCCCAACCTGGTTGTTTACATGGTAAACCCAATGGAGATAGGAACGGGCTGATATCAACACCATATGGCGTACCATACATTGGTTGCATACCCTGTTCAGTACCAGCACCACGTGCCACAGGTTGACGGTTTGGATCTGCTGGAATTAAACGACTTACGAATGGCAAGCCAATCGGGTTCATGACTGCAACCTGACGATCAGCATTCACTGACATACCGCCCCATTCAAACACACCTAAGTTTCCAGGGAATACCAAGGTTCCATTTTCAGAAGGTGGCGTATAGATACCATCGTAATTCAGACGTTTAAATTTCACACGACACATCAACTGATCAAACATAGTGGCACCCCACATGTCTTTATCCGTCAATTTATCTTTCGGCGCTAAATCAAAGTCAGAGAATGGTTGAGTTTTTGAGTAGAACTCACCTTTGGTTTGTGGGCCCCATTTCACAGTTTGCGGAACAGGTTTCTCGGTAATTGGTACAATTGGCTGGCCATTACGACGGTCTAAAACAAAGGCATTGCCTGTTTTAGTCAATACATAAATCGCAGGAACCGTTTGACCTGATTTATCTTGAATATCAGCCAATGACGGTTGTGATGGTACATCCATATCCCACAAATCGTGATGTGTGGTTTGGAAGTGCCATACCAGTTTACCTGTCGTTGCATTGATCGCTAGCATTGAATTCGCATAACGCTCTTTCAACTCAGTACGGTCTCCACCCCAGATATCTGGTGTACCCACACCTGTTGGGACATAGACGATATCTAGTTTTGAGTCATAGGCAAGTGGCGCCCATGCATTTGGTGAATTATGAACAAACTGAGTGTCTTGACCTGGCATTGCATTTGGATCAGCTGCGCCTGTATCAAACACCCATAATAATTTACCTGTGTTCACGTCATAACCACGAATCACACCTGATGGCTCTTTATTCGAATGGTTATCGGTCACTGAACCTGCAATCACCACAGTAGTACCAGACACCACACCCGGAGATGTTGGGTTGTAACCACCTGGATAAGCATATGGCATGAATTCTTGTAAATTCACTTCGCCATTTTGACCAAAGTCAGAACATGCTTTACCAGTATCTGCATTAACTGCCACTAAACGACCATCATTTACAGGAACAAAGACTTTACGTGGACACTCGGTTGAGGTCGACTTTTTCGCCTGTAAGCTGGTTGCAAATTCAGTGGTATTGGCAGCATCGTAGTACATCACACCACGACAGGTTAAATGCTGGAAGGTTTTATCGGTTTTGAGTTTTGGATCAAAACGCCATTTTTCTTTACCCGTTGCAGGGTCAATCGAAATTAAATGTTGATGTGGTGTACACATAAACATGTTATTGCCGATCTTGATTGGCGTTACTTGGTTGGTGGTTTCACCCGAATCATTTTCAGTTCGGAAATCACCGGTACGTAATGTCCAAGCGACTTTAAGATCTTTGACGTTTTTATCATTGATCTGTGTCAATGGAGAATAACGTTCACCACCCTGACTACGACCATAAGCAGGCCAATCTTCAGGTACAATGCCTTCAACCGCTTTCGCTTGTGCAGGTTGTGGCGTCTGAATCACACCATTGATTTCTTGTGGATCATTAAAGATCGAGTACACCATCACCACGATAGCAATCGCTAAAGTTGAAGATAAGGCCACTTTACTTGATGCTAGATTATCAATACCGCGTGTTACTGCAGGAACAAGTAACCAAAGACCCAAGATACCCAGAATATCTAGACGTGGTGCCAGTGCCCAGAAGTCGGTCCCAACTTCCCATACACCCCAAACCACACTACCTAACATCAATGCCGTATAAACCCATAATGGACCTGAGGCACGTTTATAGAGTTGTACTGCTACAATCAGCAACAGCACGCCTGCAATTACATAATAAAAAGACCCGCCAATTGCTGCGAGCCAGATACCGCCAACGAGCAAGAACAATGCAATGAGGGCGATAATCACCACCGTCAAGGTTCTAAGCCCAGATTTTGAAGCAGATTGATTCATAAGATCACCTTGCATCTTTTATATTTTAGATCCATAAAAAGCAAATAAAGTCTCTTTTTATGGTCGAGTTCAAATCACAACAAGAACTTTGCAGATATCGCCCATCGTATGAACTGCATCTGCAAAATTGCTCGAGTATCAAAATTAGAAAATGGTTTGGAGCTTAATACCGCCAACCCAAGTCTTATCTCCGTCCTTCAATGCACCAACATGGTGGACATATTGAATATTTGGACGGATGGTGAGCCAGTTGGTGGCATGAATGCCGTAATACAGCTCAGTGTTATATTCTTCATCCAATAGACTATTGTTTTTGTCATTGGCGTGAATGCGGGCAACACCTAAGGCAATCTCATCTTGAGGACGTTGATCCAACAAACCTTTATAGACCAATCCAACATTTTGCATGTCTTTAATGGCATTGGTTTTAGAATCATGCACTGTGACATTGACAAAACCAGTCAAACCGCGATCTGACTGACCATCATGACGAGTTAACTGTTGTTTCGCAGTAAACCAGCCGCCTTGTTTATGTCCAGTCTTGGCAGGATTCTCGATTTCTGCAGCATCCGCGGTACTGTAGTAATAACCAAAACGATATTCACCTGGCAGAGCAAGTGCACCCAGTTTAGGATTCCATACCACTTCTGCTGGAATAATCGCACCACGAGAGCCATCGGTACTTAGGTTAAAGCCTTTGCCACGCTGTAAATTCTCAGGGTTGTATTCATATGCCCCGATTTGTGCATAAAGATCTGGCTGTAAGTTATATTTGACACGCAATGCCCATTGGCTCACAGGCCAGTTGTACCATTGGTCACCAACCCAGTTACCCACCTGAGAACCACATAGTGATAAGTTCTGGAAATCACAGTTAAAGCTGTTGAAATCTTCGCCTTCACCAAAACGACCCACTTTAATATCTAAAGCTTGATCTAAAAATTTCTTTTTGATCCAGAGATCGGTTAAGCGCCACGTTTGACCACGTCCCCAAACTTCTTGTACAGAACTTTGGTGACCTTGTAAGCCATCTGCAGTTTGTGACAAAGACTGACCATCACGGTATGTCACCGTGATCTGCGCCTCAGTATCTTGCCAACCTAAAATTTTATTTAGGTCGAAGTTTGTGCCCAACGCCAATTGTCCAGTGAATTCACTGCCATGGCTTGAGTATTGTTTAGAATCTAAAACCCCTGCAAATTCACCTGTGTAATCAGCAGAAAATTTGTAACCCTGTTCTTGCAACGCAGTGCGTTGACCGTTCCAATCACCAAACAGCCATTGACCATTTGGGTCAAATGCGGAAGATGCTGCTTGAGTATGTTGTGTGAAAAGACTCAATGATAGAACGGATAAACAAGAAACAATCAAAGATTTAGAGATTGTCATGTTTACGTAACCTTTTATGTTATTGTGTATAAAAGGTTACTCTCATTTTTAAATTACAACTTATTCAAAATGTTAACAATCTGTACAATATTTTAACAATCAGTGATAAGTCGCACATATTTTCTACCATTTACCCTCACCTAAACCCTGACCAATAAAGGCATACTTCATTTGCGAACGGGAAAACTTGATCGGACAGGCCAACTGTGGCTCAGTTTGTGATGCATTTTCAGATACTGGCACATCAACCACCCACCCTCTTTGTTGAGCCATTGGCGAGACCAAGGCTTCATCCAGACTGAGAACTGGTTCTACACAAATATCCAAGCTTTGGAACAGCTGTTGCCATTCAGCAAAGTTTTGTGTTTTAAACTTTTCCTGCAAAGCTTGCTTTACCGCTTGACGATCTTCAGGGTCAAACGATGTTCCTTTTGCAAGCAGTACAGGTAATTCTAGTGCTGTAGCCAAGCCTGTCATAAATTGTGGCTCTAAACTTCCTACTGAAAAATAGCGACCATCTTTGGTTTGATAATAATCATAGAAGCTTGCACCATTCAGCATTCCCACCTCTGGTGCTTGTGGCGTTTGCCCTGCTAGACTTGCAGAAGCGGCCATACTATTCAGACTCGCCACACAATCAGTCATCGAAATATCAAGATATTGACCTAGACCACTGCGTTGACGCTCGACCACAGCAGCAAGAATACCAATCACTGCATGCAAAGAACCACCTGCCACATCTGCAATTTGGATTCCTAAGGGTGGCGGTCCACCATCTTGACGACCACTATGCCCAGACACTCCTGCCAACGCTAAATAGTTAATGTCGTGTCCTGCCCGATCTTTATAAGCCCCTGTTTGACCATAACCAGTAATCGAACAATAGATAAGTCGTGGATTAATCTCCGCTAAAGTCTCATAGTCCAAGCCCAAACGGCGCATCACATCTGGACGGAACTGTTCTAGCACGATATCGAACTCAGAGATTTTATTTTTGATCAGTTCAATATTGGCTGCATCTTTGAGGTCAAGGGCAATCGACTGTTTATTCCGATTCAGATAACTGTGCGCAGTGGCCTGACCATTGGCATAGGGTGGCATAATCCGTACAAGGTCTGGACGAGTCGGTGATTCCACATGGATAACTTCTGCACCCATGTCGGCAAGGTACATACTGGCAAATGGCCCTGGTAATAAAGTCGAAAAATCGAGGACTTTCAATCCCTTTAGTGCAGATGGCATAATAATTTTTACTCAATTTGTTCAAATTTTCTTTTATACTAGGTGTGGATAAACACAAAAACAATGTCATGTTCAGCCATTTACCTTGATAGTTTCGGCAATTTAACATGTATACAAGGCGCAATTATTTTTCTTGTCAATTGCCCAATTTGATATTTTAGACGGTTATTTAGGTCAATTATCGTGAATAGTAAAGAAACTGAAGGATTCAATATGAGCCGTGATACGATCAGCATCCACTTCGTGAATGCGGCTTTAACAGGTGTTAAACGCCTAGGCATGGACGTTGAAACGTTACTTTCACATGTCGGCATAGAGGCTGAACTGCTTCGCCAACCAAAGGCTCGAATCTCTCCTGAGCAGTACACCCGTTTTGTAAAAATGTTATGGATGGTTACCCAAGACGAACACGTTGGCTTCGATGTACAGCCACGTCGCTTGGGTACATTCGCAATCATGTGTCAATTAATCATCCACTCCAAGACTCTTGGACAAGCACTTGAACTTTCCTCTCAATTCTACAAACTGTTTGGAGATGAGTGGTCGGTAAGCTTGGAACGTGACAAACATGAAGCACGCTTAGTGCCACATATTCCGAAAGCTTTAGACCCTGACCATTTCATTACTGAAAGCATGCTGATGATTTGGCATGGTCTAGCATCATGGTTAATTGAGCGTCGCCTACCTTTAGAGCGTGTGCATTTTGGTTATGAACGTCCTAATCATGCTGATGAATACGATGCATTGTTCTTTGCACCTGTGATGCAATTCGATGCGCCACGTACAGAGATTACCTTTGCTGCAGATTATTTGGATCTCCCAATCCGTCAAGATGAAAAGACTTTAGAAGAATTCTTGAAAGCAGCACCTGCCCAGTTGTTAGTGAAATTCAAAAATACCAACTCGTTGACTTCGCGTATTCGTGATGTATTGAAGAGTCAGATTGGTGAAGAAATGCCAACGCTCAACGATGTCGCAGCAATGTTATATTTATCACCACAAACCTTACGTCGTCGTTTGGCTGCGGAAGGCAAAAGCTATCAAGGGGTTAAAGATGCCTTGCGTCGTGATGCTGCAATTCATTTATTGTTGACGCCTAATCTCACCCTTGAAGATGTAGCGCAACAAGTCGGCTTTAGTGAAACCAGTACTTTCCACCGTGCCTTTAAGAAATGGACAGGTGTGACTCCTGGTTTATATCGTCAGTTGCATGGTCATCACAACTAATAACGACAATGCAGTGTTCAACTTTATATAGTTGAACACTGCATTTTAAATATGCTAATAATCAAGCAGCCCCCTACGATTTGCTTGAATAATAATGACCATTAAAAAAGCTGACTTTTCTCACCCACAAGTACAAAATTTGATTTATATCCACTTGCATGGCCTGCATCAAAATACCCCACTTGAACATAGTTTTGCATTAGACCTCAGCAGTCTGCAAAAAGATTCTATTAGCGTCTATACCCTGTGGAACGATGATGAGTTACTGGGCTGTGGCGCAATCCAAGAACTGACACCCGACCATGCAGAAATCAAATCTATGCGGACTCATCCTGCCCATTTGCGTCAAGGGGTCGCAGCACAGCTACTGGAATACTTACTAGAACTTGCCCAGCAACGTCACTATCAAAAAGTCAGTTTAGAAACAGGAAAAGACGTTCATTTTGATGCAGCAATCAAACTTTATAAAAAATTTGGTTTTGTTGAAGGTGCAGCTTTCGCAGAATATACCGAATCACCCTATAACCAATTCTTTCATTTAGATTTATCGAATGAGTCCATAAACTCAACTTGAGATGATCTCGCATTGAATAGCCATTGCTCAATGCCTTTTGGATAAACAGGATATTGAGTCAGTGCGATTTGTTCTCGACTTAGCCATTGTGCGATATAGCTATGTCCATTGGTTTCGCAACCCTGTATGTGGTGTTGCTTATAGATATGTAGGTCTATAAATTCGGCATCATATACAAACACAATTTCATGGCCTTGCTGCCCATCAAAGCTAAATAGATTTTCCATGACGCAGATAAGTTTTGGCTGTGTCAGCTGCTGCTGAATTTCTTCCAAGACCTCTCTTTCAATTGCCTGAATAGATGTTTCCCCAAACTCGATACCACCACCGATGGGTCTGAAAAAATATTCATCCTTGTTGGGATCATACGCTTTTGCAAGTAACACCTTATCATTATGACGAAATAGGCATAACGCTTTTGCTCGAATAGACGTCATTGCATGGCCTTAATCTGTTCTAAAAATTTTTCTGCTTGTTGTGGAGAGGTTAAACGAATAAACCGAATATGCTGATAGTCAGGATTCTGCATCAAAGCTAAGTATTTTTTTCGGTTTTTCGGATAGGATTTAATTAACCAGATAAAAATAGATTCTTTGGACAGCATCAATTTTAAACTTTCCCGATTATTTGAATCTTCCCATAACTTTTTCCGACTGATCACACGCCCGAATGTACGTTTGGTCAAACGATATAAATTGATGTGAAAGGCATAATCTAACCAGATGACGGTATCTGCTTTCTCCATCACCATTGGAGTAGTACGGGTATAAAGGCCATCCAAAACCCACCCTGTCGCAGCATTTTTCATAGCGATTTTTAGCTTCAAAAACAAGGCTTCATTGGCCGATTCTTGCCAATCATCCAGCCAAAGTAAATTATCCAGTTCGATATATTGTAATTGTTGTTTTTGCGCCAACTGTCGGGCTAGTGTCGATTTACCCGAACCTGTGGTACCAATAATATTAATGAATTTCATTTGTTATTAGCACAATAAAAAGGCAGGTGAGTTTAAACAACTTGCATCGGCTTGTGAACCAGCCGATGCAAGTTATAAATCAATTACTTATCTCGAGCAGCTTGAATAAGTTTTGCAGCATTGTTCCCTGTCACCTGCCAAGTGAGGCAACGCACGCTGCCGCCCATTGGACAAACATTTTCAGCATTTACAGGAATAACTTTCTTACTGGTGTTCTGCTTGATAATCGTGAGTGCTTTTTGATCATGCGGCATATTAAAGGTTGGCACATAAATATTGTGATGTGTGACCGTGGCATTTAAATTCACACCACATGCTGACTCAAAACCTTCCCATTGCCCTTTGGGATTGGTCTTATATTCAACAGGCACTTCCACAATTTTTGCAGTTGGAAATGATGCTTTTAACTCCTTCATTACGGTTGTTCTAAATGATGGTGTTTTTGAATAGTCATTCACAAGCAAAGTATTTTTATCCACCCAACTGACCATGCCATCTGAATGTGCCAGCACTTCTTCATCTGGTTCTAAGATGGCAACTTCGGTTGCACCCAACGTAGCCTTTAACTCTTGTTTGGCCTCGTTATAGCTAAGCTCATTATCTTCCATAAAACGTGTAGTGGTAATGACACGACCCGCATAATCATCAACAAGGTTCCCGCCATCAATCATCAAATCAGTTTTGGCTCTTTGAATTTGATAACGGTCGGCAAACTGGCTAAAACTTTTTTGCACATCTTTACTTTGTTTCTTGGTCATCGAGGCCCAAGTATAGGTAAATTGCACAGGCTGCATTGGATTAACCGTGGTGAAGTCGCGCATCCAGATATCACGGACATCATCTACCAATAAAATATCTTCAGGCACTTTGCCCGTGAAATAAGGCTTAGTATCCTCATCCACCAAAATCACGACATTGTCATTACCCAAAATTGATTTTGCATAATCAATCTGAAAATCTACAATTCGTTGAAAAGCAGATTTGTAATACGGATCATGTACAGAAGGTGCAGACAACACCAATAGCATTTTGTCATCAGCAGCTTGATTTGAATAGGTTTGGCTCACCTTGTTTTTATCCTCGATTGTTTTGTTATTTTCAATATTCCGTCCAGATGAATCACATCCAAAAAGTGACAAGATCAATGCCATGGCAGCATAGTGACGCTTTAGTTTTATCATGTGCTTTCGCCCATCGTTTCTATCAATCATTTCCAAATGCTAGTCTAATCGAAGATGTCACAAGACATGCAGAAAAATACCAAATTTAACGCTTGGCTTGATTACTCACGCAACCTATCAAATTGGCGAAAAGCATCAAACTTGCCAATGTTTATCATCATTGCACTGACACTTAAATTGAGTACACTCGATAAACAACAATTTTAAGGTGATACAAGGAAAACCTATGAGCGAGGCCTACATTATTGATGCCATTCGCACACCACGCGGAAAAGGGAAAAAAGACGGCTCACTTCATGAAGTCAAACCGATTACTTTACTCACATCATTACTCAATGAATTACAACAACGCCATCAACTTGATACGTCAAAAGTGGATGACATCGTTTTAGGTTGTGTTACCCCGATTGCAGACCAAGGCGGTGATATTGCTAAAACTGCAGCCATTGCAGCTGGCTGGAATGATGATGTTGCTGGTGTGCAAATCAACCGTTTCTGTGCATCTGGTCTGGAAGCAGTCAATTTGGCAGCACAAAAAGTCCGCTCTGGTTGGGAAGATATCGTCGTCGCAGGCGGTGTGGAGTCCATGTCACGTATCCCGATGGGCTCTGATGGCGGCCCATGGGCACTTGATCCTGAAACCAACTTAAAATCGTCTTTTGTACCACAAGGCGTTGGTGCAGACTTGATTGCCACTTTAGACGGCTATAGCCGCGAAGATGTCGATACGTTTGCAGTCGGCTCACAACAAAAAGCAGCGGCAGCACAGGCCAAAGGTTATTTCGATAAATCCGTCGTTCCTGTTAAAGATCATTCGGGTGTACTGATCTTAGAAAAAGATGAATTTATTCGAGGTGCGACCACCGTTGAAGGCTTAGCAAAACTGAATGCCAGCTTTGAAATGATGGGACAAATGGGCTTCGATGCGGTTGCGCTACAGAAGTATCCTGAAGCACAAAAAATTAACCATGTGCATCATGCGGGTAACTCATCAGGCATCGTTGATGGCGCTGCGATAGTATTATTGGCTTCTGAAAAAGCCGTCAAAGAACAAGGCTTAAAACCACGTGCCAAAGTATTGGCAACGGCATTGGTGGGGACTGACCCGACCATCATGCTGACAGGCCCTGCCCCTGCTGCACGTAAAGCCTTAGCCAAAGCGGGCTTAACGATTGATGATATTGACCTATTTGAAGTCAATGAAGCCTTTGCTGCCGTGGTGATGCGTTTTATCAATGAACTCAACGTTCCAGCCGAGAAAGTCAATGTGAATGGCGGTGCAATTGCGATGGGTCATCCGTTGGGTGCAACAGGTGCCATGATTTTAGGAACTTTGTTAGACGAGTTAGAACGTCAAGGCAAAAAACGTGGCCTAGCCACATTGTGTGTTGGTGGTGGAATGGGGATCGCCACCATTATTGAGTTGGTGTAAGGAGCACAACATGAGCGCTATTAAATACGAAAAAAACGCTGACAATATTGTAATTCTTACCCTTGATTCATCGGGTCAATCTGCCAATACCATGAATGCAGAATTCCGTGATTCACTCAATGAAGTCAGCCAAAAGCTTAAAACAGAAACGGATCTAAAAGGCATTATTTTCCGTTCCGCCAAGAAAACCTTCTTTGCTGGTGGTGACTTGGATGAGCTGATTCAAGTACAACCTGAACATGCCACTGAATTTTTCAAAATGATTGAAGAACTCAAGGGTGACTTACGTGCGATTGAAACTTTAGGTGTACCCGTTGTTGCTGCCTTAAATGGTACGGCGCTCGGTGGTGGTTGGGAAATTGCTTTGGGCTGTCATTACCGTATTGCCATCAATGATCCAAAAACCAAATTTGGTTTGCCTGAAGTGACCTTAGGCTTGCTGCCAGGCGGTGGCGGTATCGTGCGTATGGTGCGTTTACTTGGCTTACAAAATGCGTTTCCATTTTTAATGGAAGGTAAGCAATTTGGCGTGGATAAAGCAAAATCACTGGGTTTGGTACATGACACTGCTGAGAATGAACAAGAGCTATTAGATAAGGCCATTGCTTGGGTCAAAGCCAATCCCAAATCCCAACAGCCTTTTGATGTCAAAGGCTACAAGATCCCAGGTGGTGATCCGAAAACGCCTGCTGTAGCACAAGTGCTTGCGATTGCCCCTGCAATGCTGCGTGATAAAACCAAAGGCTGTTACCCTGCGCCTGAAGCGATCATGGCTGCTGCGGTTGAAGGTGCACAGGTTGATGTTGATACCGCTTTGCGTATCGAATCACGTTACTTTACTCAACTCACGGTCGGTCAGATTTCTAAAAATATGATCGGCACTTTTTGGCATGGTCTCAATGCAATCAAGTCTGGCGCAAGTCGCCCTGCGGATGTTGCAAAATGGCAAGCGACTAAAGTGGGTGTGTTAGGTGCGGGGATGATGGGTGCAGGCATTGCCTATTCAACTGCAATCAAAGGCATCCCTGTAGTTTTGAAAGATGTCTCTGTTGAAAATGCTGAAAAAGGCAAAGCCTACTCACAAAAATTACTGGATAAACGTGTTTCACAAGGCCGTATGACCGTAGAAAAGCGTGACCAAGTCTTAGCACTGATTACTGCAACGGCGAATGCGGCAGATTTGCAAGGCTGTGACCTGATCATCGAAGCGGTGTTTGAAAACCAAGAACTGAAAGCCAAAGTGACACAAGAAGCTGAACAATATTTGGCTGAAGGTGGAATCTTTGCATCGAATACCTCTACCCTACCAATCACTGGTTTGGCGACGGCAAGTAAAGATGCTCAAAAATTCATTGGACTACATTTCTTTAGCCCAGTCGATAAAATGCAATTGGTCGAAATTATCAAAGGTAAACAGACCTCTGCTGATACATTGGCCAAGGCTTACGACTTTGTTCAGCAAATTGCCAAAACCCCAATTGTAGTGAATGACAGCCGTGGCTTCTTCACTAGCCGCGTGTTTGGTACTTTCATTCAAGAAGGGATGCGTCTACTTGCAGAAGGTGTACATCCAGCCAAAATTGAAATGGCAGCACTGAAAGCAGGTATGCCGGTTGGCCCACTTGCCATTCAGGATGAAGTCTCTCTAACCTTGACTGAACATGTTGCAGCAGAAACCCGTAAAGCCCTGCAAGCGGAAGGCAAAGATTTACCGAAAACCCCAGTGGATGACGTGGTACACACCATGATTCACGAGCTGAACCGTAAAGGTAAGGCTGCAGGTGCAGGTTTCTATGACTATCCTGAAAATGGTAAAAAACATTTATGGGATGGGCTCAGTCGTTGGCAGAAAGACAATAGTATTTCTGAACAAGACATGATTGACCGTTTCCTGTTTGTACAAGCACTGGATACTTTACGCTGCTATGAGGAAGGCGTTTTAGAATCTGTGATTGATGCCAATGTCGGTTCAATTTTCGGAATTGGTTTTGCTCCATGGACAGGCGGTGCCATTCAATTCCTGAATCAAAATGGGATTGAAAAATCCTTGCAACGTGCTGAGCAACTGGCGGAACAATACGGTGAGCGTTTTACACCACCAAAATTATTGAAAGAAAAAGCACAGCAAAATACTGTGATTCAATAATCTCGATTTAGCCAAGCCAATTAAGGCCCGTATGGAACTCCTTGTCTGTACGGGCTTTTTTATGCGCTCGACAAAATCACAGCAAAACATCTGAGTAATGCATCACAATTTATGCTATAACTTTCTCAATTCTGCTTTATTTTTTTGCATCATTTGGAAATTTCTTATGTCTGAAAAACTCTGCCCAGAAACTTCGCCTTGGGGTTGGAAAGCATTAATTATCACCACAATTCTCAGTGTACTGTTTATGGTGATTTTCTACTTGGCCATTAATAATGAACCAGATTATATGCCAATGAATCAAAAGAAAGCAGCTACCCCAGCTGAAATGTCACAATCATCAGTGACAACAGAAACAGGGGCAACGGAAGCACATCAACACAATCACTAAAGTGTTATTGTCGAATATGATAAATCCGTGTAAAACATGGGTTTATCATGATATTCGAGATTTTCAATGCTTCAACAAAATCGTCAGGCACTGGTCGTTGAAGGCGGTGGAATGCGCGGTGCGTTCACCAGCGGTGTCTTAGATGCATTTTTACAGCAACAATTTAATCCTTTTGATCTCTGTATTGGCGTCTCTTCTGGTTCAACCAATGTCGCCAACTACCTCGCGGCACAGCAAGGCCGTACCCTACAAATTTATTTAGATCATTCGCTCCGCACTGAATTTATCCAATATGGTCGCTTTTTCAAAGGTGGTGACTTACTGGACTTAAAATGG
This sequence comes from Acinetobacter sp. Ac_3412, assembly GCF_013072675.1. Taxonomy (NCBI): domain Bacteria; kingdom Pseudomonadati; phylum Pseudomonadota; class Gammaproteobacteria; order Moraxellales; family Moraxellaceae; genus Acinetobacter; species Acinetobacter sp. Ac_3412. The sequence continues at coordinate 217,360 of NZ_LXUJ01000012.1, forward strand.
ATGTGGGATGTGGTAGAACAAGAGCATCCGCTCAATCAAGCTCATCTATTTGCCAATCATCCTGAATTTTATATGGTATTGACCCATGCCATTTCAGGTGAAGCCACCTATATCAAAGCGTCCAAAGACAATATCTTAGAAGGTCTAAGAGCATCCAGTTCAATTCCAGTCTTAACTCGGCAAGCGGTTGAAGTCTTCGGTGAGCCTTATTTTGATGGCGGTGTTGCAGATGCCTTACCCGTGCATTGGGCAGCGCAACAGCATGAGGTTTCCAAGTTAATGGTACTCAGAACTCGTCCAAAAAATTATTATAAAGCCAGCAGTAAAGGTGATCAGTTCCTTGCCAAATACCTATTTAAGCAGCAACGTGGTTTTGCACACAGTCTTTTGACTCGTACCCAACGTTATAACGCTGCCGTCGAATTTACTCGTACACCCTCGGAACAGAAAATCTTGGAAGTTTGCCCCCCTGATTTAAAAAATATGGCAGGTCGACTTTCAAAGAATAAAACCAAGATACGCTATAGTTATGAGGTAGGAATAGAAACAGGTTTAAAGGCAATTGAGGACTGGAACAAGCTTTAATTCTTATACAAACACATCCAATTTTCCTTTGGATGGCGAAGCGTTTTTTCTTAGTTCAACGATGGCAGCATCTTTGGTCTACGCGTCCCTATCCAAAGTGTGAGCCAATTTCTTATTCAAAATTTCCACTTGGCAAATCAGCCTCAAAAGGCGCAAAATCTAGTTTTATGTTTTGTTATTTTTGGAATTTATTATGAATAATCAACCATCCCCCAAAAAAGATTCAAATGAAGAAACCGTATTGGGATGGAAATTTGTCATTATTGTCGGTGTGCTCAGCACGATCTTTTTAAGCTTTTTCTATTTGGCCATGACCCAAGAACCTGATTATATGCCAGGCGCACAACGTAAAGCGCAACAACAGGAACATGCTCAAAATAGCTCTTCAGCGAGTTCTGAAGTGGCTGCCCAAACTCAGCAACAGCCATAAACTCAGTCCAATTCAAGCTCATTCACTTCATTCTGAATTTACTGTAGAAGTGGCATCCGCATTTCAATATGAGGGATGCCACATTCATCATATTCATCCCCTTGCACCACAAAACCAAGCTGCTGATAAAATGACATCGCATGGACTTGTGAAGACAAATGCAGGAATGCACGTTCCTGCTGCTTCGCAAAGGCAATAATATCCAGCATGATCATTTGACCAAGACCTTGCCCCCGATAAGCCTTAAGCACAGCAACGCGCCCCACACTATTATTTTGTAATAATCGTGCTGTCGCAATCGGCTGATCCTGATCATAGATAACAAAGTGTTGTGAGATCGCATCTTGCTCATCCCACTCATCCGCTTCAGCAATACCTTGTTCCTGAATAAAAACCAATGTTCGGATCAATTTCGCATCTTGCTGTAATTGATCCCAATTTCCCTGTTTGACTTGGTACATCGTTTTCTCTGTTTTAATTAACACTTACAGCCAATATTCTCGACTGGCATCTGATCTTGCAATAATAATTCCAGACTCTGTTTTTCAATGCCATACATGGCTTTTAACGCTTGAATCTGCTGAATGATTTTGGCATCAGGTTGTTGAATATCTTTGCGCTTGGTCGCAAGAATCATTTTATTCTTACTGGTATGCTCCAAAGACACAAACTCAAAAACTTTGGTTTCATAACCATAAGCTTTAAGCAGTAATGCACGTAATGTATCCGTTAACATTTCAGCCTGTTGTCCTGCATGAATGCCGAATTGCAACATCGGCTGTAACACCTCTGGACTTTGTAGCTGTGGACGGAGTTCCTTATGGCAACACGGTGCGCACATAATCATCGATGCATTCAGACGAATACCAGTATGAATGGCAAAGTCAGTCGCAATATCACAGGCATGCAATGCAATCATCACATCTAACTTTTCTGGCTGATAGCTACGCACATCCCCTTCAAAGAAATCCAGATGACTAAAACCCGTTTGATCAGCCACATTCTGGCAAAACTCAACCAGATTCGAACGCAGTTCAACCCCCGTAATTAACGGTGTTTTCTGCTGCGCCTGCAAATAGTCATATAAGGCAAAAGTTAAATAGCCCTTACCTGAACCAAAATCAACAATATTCAATTCTTGCTGTGAAGCGTCAATCTGTTCATACGCATGCGAAAAGATTTCAATAAATTTATTAATCTGTTTCCACTTGCGTGCCATGCTTGGGATAATTTTCCCTTTTTCATCGGTAATCCCGAGATGCTTTAAAAATGGACTTTGCTGTTGTACATAACGCTGCTTTTCACGATCGTGCTGCTGTTGCCCGACTTTGTCGGTAGATGCCTGTTTCTTCTGAGTGTTCAACATGGCTTTCTTCTTATTTTTCTTCAGTTGAACGTCTTGTTCAGTACTAAAGAGATTGGCTTGCTTAGACAGACTCAATAACTCAGCAATCTTTTCCAAACCTTCGGCAATACTATAATTTTTAGTGATGTCTTGTGTGGTGTGATGGTATAAGCAAGACAAGTTTGCCTGTCCCTGCAGTTCAATCACACGAAATGTCATCTTTTCTAGTTGCGCTATTTCGCCTTTGTACTGACTCAAAATCAGGCGGTCAAAGCTTTTATTTTCAATAGATTGCTGGATATCCAAGAAAAACTGCTGTTCTTGTTCAAAAGAAAAATTCGGCGCAAACATAATGAAAACCTGACAAATAGAAACTAAATTTTAAAGCGTCTTACTTTAAAAGGGAAATTGCATTACGATACAGTTGTATTTTTATGCAACCAGATCGCTTGATGAACACAAACACATTGCTGGACTATGACCCCAAAGAAGAACTGATTAATGCCTATAGCCACGGCGCTGGCGCAGTACTGGCTTTAATTGCCTCAATCTTTTTGATCATCAAAGGCTATGGCCTGCCTTTAGGGCAATGGATCAGTTTATGGGTCTATGGCTTTAGCTTGGTACTGTTGCTCAGTAGTTCCATGCTGTATCACTTTGCCCAAGATGAACGTAAACGTTATTGGTATAAAAAACTGGATCATACCGCGATTTACTATCTGATTGCAGGCACCTATACCCCTTTTCTCAGTATTGCCATTCCAACCGCCAAAGCGCATTACTTACTAATCGCCTTATGGGCCATTGCTCTGATCGGTACTTTGTTCAAACTGGTATTCATTCATCGCTTCCAAAAACTTTCTCTAGCCGCCTATTTAGTCATGGGTTGGCTGGCTGTTTTGGTGATGGATGATATGCAACGTTACTTGTCTCGAGAAGCGGTGCAACTACTGATTGCAGGTGGTTTGGCTTATACCATCGGCACATTGTTTTATGCCTTAAAAAAGGTAAGATATACCCACGCAATTTGGCATGTTTTTGTGCTATTAGGCGCAGGATTACACTTTTTGGCAATCTACTGTTATGTATTATAAGTCCATATATAGCATTAAGTTTTCGAAGTAAAACTGCACATTCAAAAGGAATTTTCAAGACAACCGCTATTCTGTTTCTTGAATGAATAACATGAAGGTCTTGTATGTCGTCAAGCACTACGACTGCCACCCCAGAAGTGGCCAGCAATTCAAAAGTACGGGTATTATTTGCTAGCCTTGTCGGTACGACAATTGAGTTTTTTGACTTTTATATCTACGCCACAGCAGCAGTACTCATTTTTCCACACTTATTTTTCCCTGAAAGTAGCGATGGCGCTGCGGTGCTCAAGTCACTTGCGACCTTTGCGATTGCTTTTATTGCCCGCCCAATTGGTGCTGCAATTTTCGGACATCTCGGTGACCGAATCGGACGTAAAGCCACATTGGTCGCTGCTTTACTGACGATGGGTATTTCAACTGTCTGTATCGGCCTACTACCAACCTATGCACAAATTGGCCTTGCTGCGCCTCTATTGCTTGCCTTATGCCGTTTGGGTCAAGGTTTAGGCTTAGGTGGTGAATGGAGCGGTGCGGTACTGCTTGCCACTGAGAATGCACCAGAGGGCAAGCGTGCTTGGTATGGTATGTTCCCACAACTCGGCGCACCAATCGGTTTCATCCTTGCAACAGGCTCATTTTTATTACTCAATGCTTTTATGTCTGAACAAGCATTCATGACATGGGGTTGGCGTATTCCATTTATTGCAAGTGCTGTGCTGGTTTTGGTCGGTTTATACATCCGTTTAAAGTTGCATGAAACCCCCGCTTTCCAAAAAGTATTAAACAAGCAAAAAGAAGTGAATGTCCCGTTTAAAGAGGTCATGACCAAGCATTTACCAATGTTGGTGCTCGGGACAATTGCAGCAATCTGTACTTTCGTGGTGTTCTATCTCACCACCGTATTTGCCTTGAACTGGGGCACCACCAAGCTCGGCTATGCCCGTGGTGAATTCCTAGTATTGCAACTGGTAGCGACTTTATGTTTTGCTGCCTTTATTCCCCTATCTGCAATTTTTGCAGAGAAATTTGGCCGTAAAAATACATCAATTGCGGTATGTATTCTTTCAGCCTTGTTCGGACTATGTTTTGCGCCACTACTCGGCTCAGGTAGCCCAATTCTGGTGTTCTTGTTCTTATGTATCGGTCTTTCGATTATGGGCTTAACCTATGGTCCAATTGGTACCGTATTGTCAGAAATCTTTCCAACTTCAGTTCGCTATACAGGCTCAGCTTTAACTTTTAACTTGGCAGGCATTTTCGGCGCATCCTTTGCACCGTATATCGCAACCAAGTTGGCAGAAAGTTATGGCTTAGGCGCAGTTGGTTTATATTTAAGTTTGGCTTCCATTTTATCGTTAATCGCATTTTTAATGATTCGTGAAACCAAGCATGATGATGTAAATAACCAAATTTAATCATTATTTTTCAGATGATCTGCGAAAAATACACGCTTAGATCATCTGAAATACCATTCAATTGCATAGTTTTTATCTTATAAAGTTGCGCTTAGGGCTGCATTCTTCCAAATATTTTTTGTGCTAAAATAACCGCCTTCATTTTTTTTAGACGATTGTGTTATGTACGCAGTGATTATCGTTGCCGTATTTTTAGTCAGCTTTTTGTATACCTATTTACGGGGTAAAGAGCGCTTAAAAGCATCTCGACAATTATTTGACCATTCGACATTTTTAGCACCGATCAACATGTTTATGACGGGCTTTTCTAAGTTGCCGAATCAGGCTTTCTTCGATGTGGCACAGTTCCCAGAACTGAAACCATTGCAGGATAACTGGCAAGTGATTCGTGAAGAAGCCATTCAACTGCAAAATCAAATTAAAGCTTCTGAAAAAAACAATGATGCAGGCTTTAATACCTTCTTTAAACGAGGCTGGAAACGCTTTTATCTGAAATGGTATCAAGATAGTCATCCATCTGCTCATCAACTCTGTCCAAAAACGGTAGCGTTACTGGAAAGTATTCCATCAGTCAAAGCTGCCATGTTTACCGAATTGCCTTCTGGCAGCTACTTAGGTAAACACCGTGATCCCTATGCAGGATCGGTACGTTATCATCTTGGTCTAGTGACACCCAATAGCGATGATTGCTTTATCGAAGTCGATCAAGAGCGTTATAGCTGGAGAGATGGTGAAGCTACCGTCTTTGATGAAACCTTTGTGCATTGGGCTGAAAACAAAACCGATGAAACCCGTATTATCTTATTCTGTGACATCGAACGCCCGATGAAATGGGGTTGGGCACAAAAGTTTAATCACTGGTTTGGTCGTAATGTCATGTCTGCGGCAAGTTCGCCCAATGATGACCAAGACAAAACTGGTTTTATTAACCGTATTTTTAAATACGGCTATGCTGTGCATCACTATGGCCGTGGCCTAAAAGAGCGTAATCGCCCACTTTACTACGTATCAAAGTGGCTGCTTTTTGCTATCCTGATTGGCTTAATTTTATTACCAAGCTTTTTATAATAAAATTCTTCCATAAAAAAGAGATGCAATTGCATCTCTTTTTTTATTCCAAACAAGTTGAAATTAATTTGCTTTAGCAGTCTGAGTACCTGCAGTTTGTGCCGCAGCCGCATTAGCCGCCTGAACAGCTGTTTCACCAATTAAAGCAATCTTCGCTTTCTCTTGGCTTTGTGCTGATAATGCAGGGTTTGATGCCACAATACGGTTAATATTTGCTGAGTTTGCAGGTGCGATTGCAGCAGTTTGCAATACGATTGGGCGGTTGCCTGTATCACCTAGGGTATAGCGAATGCCAGTACGTGGACTAATCACAGTTGTTACTTCACGCTTGACTTGCGCTTCAGCTGTATTGGTACCTTTTGCTGCCAATACTTTATCCACAGTTGTGGTTTGTGGTGCATCGTCTGCAAATGCAAAACCAGATACCGCCGCAGTTGCCAAAATTAAAAGTTGTAATGGTTTTTTCATTGTCTTCCCGCTTTTAATGCGAACTCAATCAAGATCTGTAAGTCCAATAATGAAACTACAAAGCGTGCTTGGACTCAAGTAAATTCTCGTAAAAAAAGCAGAGGCTGATGCTCTGCTTTTTTTATTTCAGCTTAAATCAAGTCATGAACTTAGATTTTACCGTGACATTGTTTGTATTTAAGACCTGAACCACATGGACAAGGTGCATTACGACTTTCTGGTACTGGGAATGCATTTTCTGTCACTTCAGTTTCTTCAAAAGCAGTGACTTCACCCGTTAAGCCATCAACATCATCATGTTCGAAAGACAAACGCATTGATTCAGCCTGACGTTGTTGCTGTGCTTCAAGTTCAGCTAACTCTTCTGCTGTCGGCACATGCACACGAGAAAGATCCGTCACGACATCAGACTTGATCACACCCAACATATTCACAAACAAGTTAAAGGCTTCTTTCTTGTATTCTTGCTCAGGATTCTTCTGCGCATAACCACGTAAATGAATACCTTGACGCAGATAATCCATCGCCGCTAAATGATCTTTCCAATGGCGATCAAGTGAATTCAACATAAAGTGACGTTCAAGCATTGCTGCTGATTCATCACCCATTTGTTCACGGCGTTGACGATAACGTGCAATTACTTCATCAGTAATACGTGCAATCAAACCTTCCTCATCTAAACGACGATCTTGGTCTAGCCATTGCTGTACAGGCAAGTCAATGCCTAAATCTGCATGTAAAGCATTTTCCAAGCCTTCGATATCCCACTGATCATGCACCGACTCAGGTGGAATAAAGTCCGCTATTAAGCCCTTCACCACTTCTTGATGCATTTCTTCGATGTAATCTTGTAAAGTGCTTTCAGCCAATACTTCATCACGTTGCGAATAAATGATCTTACGTTGTTCGTTGTTTACATCATCGTATTTCAATAAGTTCTTACGAATATCAAAGTTACGTGCTTCAACTTTACGCTGCGCATTTTCGATTGAACGACTGACCATTTTGTGTTCAATGGCTTCACTTTCTTGTAAGCCCATCGCACGCATCATGGCAACCACACGATCACCCGCGAAGATACGCATCAAGTCATCTTCAAGCGATAAATAGAAACGAGATACACCTGGGTCACCTTGACGACCGGCACGACCACGTAACTGGTTATCAATACGACGTGATTCGTGACGTTCAGAACCAATGATATGCAAACCACCCGAACTTAAAACATCTTCGTGATCTTTTTCCCATTGTGCTTGTAAGCGGGCTTCATCTTCAGGCGTTGAATTTTCAATTTTGGCAAGCTTGGCTTTCCAGTTACCACCCAGCAAAATATCTGTACCACGACCCGCCATGTTGGTCGCAATCGTCACCGCATTTGGACTACCCGCTTGCGCAATAATATCCGCTTCACGTTCGTGCTGTTTTGCGTTCAAGACTTCGTGATGAATACCTGCTTGTAGCAACTTAGAAGACAAGATTTCACTTGCTTCAATGGTTGCAGTACCAATCAAGATCGGTGCAACACCCTGCTGACGAATATTGGTAATTTCTTCAATAATCGCGGTGTATTTACCATTACGGTTTAAATAAATTAAATCGTTATGATCCTTACGAACCATTGGACGGTGCGTTGGAATAATGACAACATCTAGGCCATAAATTTCTTTCATTTCCGCAGCTTCAGTATCGGCAGTACCTGTCATACCTGAAAGCTTTTTATATAGACGGAAATAATTCTGGAAAGTTGTGGTTGCAAGCGTTTGGTTCTCAGGTTGAATTTCCATGCTTTCTTTGGCTTCAACCGCTTGGTGCAAGCCTTCTGACCAGCGACGACCAGGCATGGTACGACCCGTGCTTTCATCCACAATAATGACTTCTTCTTTCTGAGTCTGTGGATTAACGCCAATAATGTAGTGCACATTCTTTTGATAAAGATAGTGTGCACGAATAGCTGCAGTGACATGGTGAACTAAATTCAGGTTAGTTGCTGAATAAAGACTCTCGCCTTCAGCCAACAAGCCCATTTCAATCAGTTTTTGCTCAACCGTTTCATAGCCGACTTCAGTCATTTCAACTGAACGTTGTTTCTCATCGACCCAGAAATGCCCACCATCAGCCACTTTTTCTTCTTTCTGTGGACGTAATGTTGGAGGAATATTATTAATAAGCTGATAAAGATGAGATGAATCTTCACTTTGACCAGAAATAATTAATGGCGTACGTGCTTCATCAATTAGAATTGAGTCGACTTCATCGATGATGGCATAGCTTAAACCACGCTGCTTTTTCTCTTGTAGAGAAAACACCATATTGTCACGTAGATAGTCGAAACCGAATTCGTTATTGGTACCGTAAGTAATATCAGCAGTATACGCTTGTGCTTTTTCAGCAGGCATTTGCATGGAGTAAATCACACCAATGCTCAAGCCTAAGAATTCGAATAATGGACGGTTTAACTCAGCATCACGTTGTGCCAAGTAGTCGTTCACCGTAATCACATGAACGCCTTGACCGCTTAATGCATTAAGATAACAAGCCAAAGTACCCATCAGGGTTTTACCTTCACCTGTACGCATTTCGGCAATTTTACCTTCGTGCAAGGTAATACCACCAATCAACTGCACGTCATAATGGCGCATGCCCATGACACGTTTTGCTGCTTCACGACACACCGCAAACGCTTCTGGCATTAACTTATCTAAACTTTCGCCATTACTAAAACGTTGTTTGAATTCTGGAGTTTTTGCAGAGAGGTCTGCATCGTTAAGAGCAGATATCGTCGGTTCAAGCGCATTAATTTGTTCAACAATTTTACGCATGCGTTTGAGCTCGCGCTCATTTTTTGTACCGAAGATACCTCCGATCAGACTTGCCAACATGAATAAACTCTCTAATCCTGTTTGTTATAAGGTTTGTCAATTTCAACAAACCCTAGGTCGGTTAATTTTTTCTTAGCTGTTATTATGGAGTCAGAAATAAGAACTACAAGTGCTTTGCATTCAAACAGGCAAAAAAATCTGCGAGGCGATTCTGACATCACACAACCAAAGAGCGTTAATGTAGCAAATTTGCATTTAACTTACATCGATTTGAATGTGTATTTCTGATCATTTTTTAGCATCACTACTTATTCATATCCAAAAAATTCATAACAAAATGAAAAAACAATCTTTTTATTTATAAAGAGAATACTGCATATTGAATAGAGATAGAAAACATAAAGAATGTATAGAGGACTGATCATGACATTACGTTTAGGCGACATCGCCCCAAATTTCCAACAACAATCAAGCCAAGGCGATATTGATTTCTATGGCTTTTTAGGGGATAGCTGGGGAATCCTTTTTTCCCATCCAGCCGACTACACCCCAGTCTGTACCACGGAACTTGGCTATACCGCAAAGCTAAAAGATGAGTTTGACAAGCGCGGAGTGAAAGCCATCGCCCTTTCAGTCGATGATATTGAATCACATCAAGGCTGGATTCAGGACATCAACGAAACGCAGAACACCACGGTCAACTTCCCGATTATCGCAGACAAAGACCGTAAAGTTTCTGAGCTGTATGGCTTTATTCATCCAAATGCCAGTGAGACTTTAACGGTACGTTCATTGGTGATTATTGACCCGAACAAGAAAGTTCGTTTGATTATTACCTATCCTGCATCGACAGGCCGTAATTTTAATGAAGTATTGCGGGTGGTAGATTCACTACAATTAACTGACAAGCATAAAGTAGCAACCCCAGCAAACTGGCAACATGGCGAAGATGTGGTGATTGTGCCTTCATTGAAAGATGAAGAAGAAATCAAACAACGCTTCCCGAAAGGCTATAAGGCGGTCAAACCTTATTTAAGACTCACCCCCCAGCCTGAACTAGATTAAAGCGTATGCTTTAATCGTAGTGCAAGACAAACGAAGTGCGTAGCAATAAAGACGAGCAACGCTCGTTCCTGAGAAGCGGCTAAAGCTTCGCAAGAAGATGAGCAGCTATGCTGTGAATTAAAGGATTAAAGCGTATGCTTTAATCGCAGTGCAAGACAAACGAAGTACGTAGTAGAGGATAAACCCAAGCAGTAATAAAATAATATTAAATCTGAATAACATGCATCTCAGCCTATCCTCTGGATAGGCTTTTTTATATATAAGCTAAAATTGTTTTGGTATTTCTGAATCAATCGGTTATAAAAATAATTCGATCCGCTACACAATAAAAAAAAGCATCATGATCTACAATATCCACCATCTACATTGCGGCAGCTTCTGCCCGACTTGTGCGCCATTATTTGGACAAAAAGGCTGGAAAGCACACCTCGTTTGTCATTGTCTATTGATTGAAACTGATCGTGGCTTAGTCTTAATTGACACAGGTCTAGGGCTTCAAGACTATTTACATACTGAACAGCGTTTAGGCCGTTTACTTAAACAGTTTGGTTCAATTGTGCCGAATTTAAAACTTACTGCCATCCAACAAATTCAACAGCTCGGCTTTAACCCCAGTGATGTAAAACATATTTTTGTGACCCATTTAGATTTTGATCATGCCGGTGGAATTTCAGACTTCCCCAATGCCACCGTACATCTCTTAGCTGCTGAATTTAATGCCACTCAATCACTCACAGCCAAAGGCAAGCTCCGTTATAAAACGGAGCAATTCAAACAACATCGCCATTGGAGCTTTGCGGAACATAGTGAAGGTGAATCTTGGTTTAATCTACAAAAAGTCAAAGGATTAGCCTTATTTCAAGAGGAAATCCTGATGATTCCACTGATTGGACATACTGCTGGGCACTGTGGGATTGCGATTAAAAAGGCTGATGGCTGGGTCCTATTCTGTGGCGATGCCTATTACACCCATTTGGAACTCAATCCAAAAAATAAACTCAGGGCTTTAGATTTCACTGAGCGCTTATTGGCTGAAAATAATCAACTGCGTTTGCAAAACCTCAAGCAGTTACAATATCTCGCTCAACATGAACCAAGCATTGAGTTAATTTGTGCGCACGATCCCGTCGAATTCAATCGTTATCAGTAATATGAAAAAAAAACTCCTTGCCCTCACCCTGATTTCTACACTCAGTGTAGGCGGATGCATGAAGCATTCAAGCCTCAATGATGAACAACGTCCAAAAAACTGGGGAACACTGATTTCACAGCAGCATAATTTTTATCAAATTAGCAATGATGTATTTCGTAGTGATCAGCCCAGCAATGAACTCATTCCAAGCTTAAAACAATATAATATTGATACGGTCATTAATCTCAGAGCCAGAAATGAAGATGCCAAAGTTTTAAAAGATCAACCGTTTAATCTTGTGCATATTCCAATTTATACATGGGCCATCAATCGTCAAGATCTATTACAAACCATGCAAGCGATTCAAACAGCCAAAGAAAAGAATCATAAAATTTTAGTGCATTGCTACCATGGTTCTGACCGTACTGGTGCAACCATTGCCATGTATCGGATTATTTTTGAAAACTGGTCAATTGATGATGCGGTCAAAGAGATGAAACAAGGAGGCTATGGCTTCCATGTGATCTGGAAAAACATTGACCATTTATTTACGCCTGAAAATGTAAAATGGATTCAAAAACAACTGTCTAATCCATCTCACTAAATATTGTAATTATTTTGGACGAAGCTCTATTTATTTAGCAAATAGAGCTTCGTAAAGGAACTGGCTTGTCCAGTCATCATGAATCAACCTGCACAATATACTGCTCAAAATTGCATGATCACAAAGCAAGTTTTACTTCCCCTCCTAGTTTTCAAAAACTGAATGAGCCAACCAGACCTTTAAAATTTCAGAATCTCCGCCATCACTATCCGTGACCAATAAGAATACTTCCCCATCGGATCTCGACTCGAACCAAGTAATTCCTTCAACTTTAATCGCGAGCGTTTTACCGTCTTCATCTTGAATCAAATGGCTAGATAAGGCTTTACCCTCTGACGAAAACAGCAAAATAAAACTACCCAGTACATCACCATCGTCATAGGTATTTAATGTTTGCTCAACCGCTGCCGTGGCGACTATTAGATTTTTATCCACAAAGAAATAGGCATCAGAAATCCCACTTGCAGCACCCTCAATCTCAGGCAAATTCAGATTAAGCGAGTTGATAAGCGCATTTTCTAACGATTTTCCTGCTTGAATTTCAGCTAAATCAAAAACTAAAACACCATGATGGCGATTAATATTACCACGTTGAAAGATATAGAGATGGCGATGATCTGAACAGATAGCTTCTATATTGAGATCTGCTCCACCCGTTAATTCAACGCTGTTTTCCAAAAAGTGATAATCAACTGTATCCAGAAAAATGCGGATTTGATTGTTAGATGGATTATAAAGTAATGCTTGTTTCCGATTTTCGGTGGAACCTGATCCCATCACCAGTAATTGCTGTCGCCCATCTAAGGTGATGCAACTTAATGCTTCAAAATCAGGCTTTTTTGCTTTGCTCAATACGCTAAATGATATTTGCTCAGACGACTCAGATAACGGAACTTTTTCAAAAACCGTTGCACTGGTCAGGTTATTGTTTCGATTGGTTTTGAGTAAGTAACGGACATCGTCCCCAACAAAATAAACATCGTCCCCTATACAGGCAACACTAGACAGTGCACTAACATCAGAATCTTGCGAAAAAACAAATCGTTCTAATATTCTGATCACTGTATTCATGATCGCGAGTCCCCTATTTAATTTTAATGGAACACTCACAGCATGAATAAAGCCTGTGATGTGTTCCTGATTTGATCTAGGGGATGATCAAGGTTTATCGTTGGTCAAGCGGAACCCAATCAATCACCCAAGCAGATTTCATATTTAAGCTTTCATCCGTTGTGATTTTCTTACGCGTGTTATCCGCAGTATCACGATCCTTGGCAGGACCAACCATAATACGGATTCCTTTAGAGGTCTGGCTGGTCGTTACCTTGTAGCCTTTAGCACGTAATTTCGACACAACAGCATCTGCATTGGCTTGGTTTGCTGCCAAAGCGACTTGTACCATCCACTTTTTATCGCCATTTTCCATCAGATCGCGTGCTTTCTCAGCCTCAGCTTTCTTCTTGTTCTCTTCGTCAGCTTTACGTTTTTTCTCATCAGCAGCTTTCTTCTCTGCTTCTGCCTTACGTTTATCTTCTACTGCTTTCTTGTCAGCTTCTGCTTTGCGTTTATCTTCAGCGGCTTTCTTGTCTGCTGCTTCGGCTTTACGCTTATCTTCCGCAGCTTTCTTGTCTGCTTCTGCTTTACGTTTATCTTCAGCGGCTTTCTTGTCTGCTGCTTCAGCTTTACGTTTATCTTCCGCTAACTTCTTATCAGCATCAGACTTTTGTTGATCTGTTTTCTGTTGTTCAGCGCGCTTCTTTTCATCCGCTTTACGTTTTTCATCCGCAAGTCGTTGAGCCTTGGCTTTTTCATCTTCAACCAATTCTGGTGGAATATTATCCGAGCTTTCTTGAGCTGCAGTACGACGTGCATTAATCGCTGCGTATTCTTCTGCAGCTTTACGTGCTGCTGCTGCTTCGGCCTGTTGCTGCATCTTTAAGAATTCAGCTGCACGCGCTTCTTGTTCAGCCACCGCTTTTTCACGTGAACGACGCTGCTCTTCCAGCAACCGCTTTTCTGTTTCCACATCGACCGCCAATGGTTGCAATGACACCATTTCGCTGTCTTGAGCTGGCTGTGCCGTTTTCGGCTTAGACTCAGTTTTGGGAATCGGATGAGTAACTGGAGCTTGCGTGTGATCTTGCTCAATTTCATCATTGCCCTTTAACAGCAATGCAGCTAATAAAACACCACCACCGAGTAGAACAACGCCGCCCATCCAACGTTGTTTGTTATTCATCGACATTCTTCTAAATACTCCCAGACCGCTTCTAAGGTATGAAACGAACCACAGACTAAAATCAGCTGATTGTTATTACTTTGTTTCAGCACAGTTTCAAACGCTTGCTGGATACTGCCGAACTCGTATACCTGTTGCCCTTGCAATGCATCATGTATCTGTTGCACTGGTGCGGCTCTAGGCACATCTAAATTAGCAATAAACCAATCTTTTACTGTTGTTTTTAGTAAATCGGTGACAGAAGCAATGTCTTTATCTGCCAGCATTGAAAATACTGCAACAACATCTGTGTACTGTTTATTGTATTTTAAGAATTTTCGCAACTGCTTCAATAAAAATTCGACGCCATGTGCATTATGCCCAGCATCAAAAATCACGGTTTTATCTTGGATTTGTCGTATTTCAAAACGACCTTGTAAGCGTGCTTGTTGAATCCCCGTAGCAATCGCTGCTTGAGAAACCTCAACACCACTCACCAATACAGCGGCAACTGCGGTAGAAATATTGTCTAGTGCTAGTTGTCCAACAGGAAGCTGCAAGGTTGTGCCAGAAGACGCAAATGACCAAGTTTGGCCATCATCATTCTGCTGGTAAAAATAATCACGATTCAAGGCATATAGCTGGGCTTGAGTTTCAACCACTTTATCTTGAATGGCTTGCGGCAGTTGTTGCTGACCCGCGAACACCACAGGAATATTCGGACGAATAATCCCTGCTTTTTCAAATGCGATTTTTTCTACGGTGTCGCCGAGCCAATCTACATGATCTAGACCAATATTGGTAATCACAGCAATATCAGGATCGATCACATTGACCACATCAAGACGACCGCCTAGGCCGACTTCAAGCACCCAAACATCACATTGTTGCTGTTTAAAAATCAAAAAAGCAGCCAAAGTGGTTGCTTCAAAAAAAGATAAACTTAAACCACATTCACGTCGTGCTTGATCAACTAAAACAAAAGCATCAACCAGACTTCGATCATCAACTTCAACACCCGCCAACTTTACCCTTTCATTAAAACGATAAATATGCGGTGATTGATACAGGCCAACCTTGTAACCTTGCGCATTTAAAATCGCAGCCAAGGTTGTGGTGGTTGAACCTTTACCATTGGTTCCAGCGACGGTAAACACCTTCGCTTGAGGTTGCATCACACCGAGCTTTTCAGCGACGGGAATGACGCGTTCTAGACCTAAATCAATACCTGTAACATGAACATGGCCCCAATAATCGAGCCATGTTGTTAATGTGTCTGTTGAATGTGGTGCGAGTGGTTTCAAGGTAAATTCATCAGCTTAGCGACAAGTCTGTATACAGTATCACGTAATGCATGACGATGAACGATCTGATCGACCACACCATGATCAAGCAAATATTCTGCACGTTGGAACGGTTCTTCCAGTTTTTCACGTACTGTTTGTTCAATCACGCGTTTACCTGCAAAACCAATCATCGCTTTCGGTTCAGCAATATGGACATCACCAAGCATCGCCAATGAAGCGGTTACACCACCGTATACAGGATGAGTGAGTACCACCAAGTATGGAACACGCGCTTCTTTCATTTTTTGGATTGCAGCCGCAGTACGCGCCATCTGCATCAAAGACAACATGCCTTCTTGCATACGTGCGCCACCAGAAGCAGCAAAACAGATCATTGGTTGATGCAACGCGATTGCGCGTTCAGCGGCCTGTACAAAACGGTCGCCAACGACAGTACCCATTGAACCTGCCATAAAATCAAACTCAAAGGCACATGCAATCAGATCTAGGCCTTTCAACGAACCCTGCATTACCACAAGTGCTTCGGTTTCATCTGTTTTGTCTTGTGCTTCACGAATGCGATCTGGATAAGGTCTGCTATCTACAAATTTTAATGGATCTTTGGGATTAAATTCTTGACCTAACTCACCATTCACTTGATCAAAGAACCAGTTCAAACGATCACGCGCACGCATATGTAAGTGCTCATCACACTGAGGACACACATAGGCATTAAATGACATTGCAGTACGTGTTACCAGCGCATGGCACTCAGGACATTCAATCGTAGGCTCAGTAAAGGTCGCTTTAAATATCTGTTGTTGATCTGCAACCTGAATACCTGGGACATGACGCTCAGTCCAAGGTGTTGAAGGGTTAAGAACCTTCCCTGATGTTAACTCTTGACTCATACTAACTCATCGAGCGCAGCTCGAAGCTCCTTCACTTTATTCACCGTCTGTTGCGCAGCTTCATCCGCTGGCAATGTCGCAAAAGATTTAACGAAAGCACTTCCTACAATCACGGCATCAGCAACTTGACCCATCGCTTTTGCAGACGCAGCATCACTAATCCCGAAACCTACGCCCACGGGCACATTGGTCTTAGACTTAATTTTTGCAATACGCGCTGCTGCTTCAGAAGTATCTAAAGTTGCTGCACCGGTCACACCTTTGAGTGACACATAGTAAACAAAGCCGCTGGCTTGATTGACCACATGTTGGATACGTTGGTCTGTTGAAGTAGGTGCAAGCAAGAAGATCTGATCCATTCCATTTTGTTTAAGAACTTCACCTAATTGCTTCGACTCTTCTGGCGGTAAGTCCACCAAAAGCACCCCATCGACACCGCAGTCTTTCGCATAAGCAACAAACTTTTCATAACCAATGACTTCGACAGGATTTAAATATCCCATCAATACCACTGGTGTGGTTTGATCTTTTTCACGAAAGGCTTTCACCATATCCAATGCATCTAAAGTATTGGTTCCACCTGCCAAAGCACGCTCAGCGGCTAAAGCAATCACAGGGCCATCGGCCATTGGGTCAGAGAATGGCAGACCCAGTTCAATGACATCGACACCCGCTTCAACCATTTGGTGAAGCAATGGAACGGTTACCTGTGGATGCGGGTCACCTGCCATAACATAAGAAACAAGCGCTTTACGTTGCTGAGATTTAAGCTGTTCAAAACGAGTGGCAAGACGTGACATAGGATTATGCTTTCCTGATTTATATAAATTAAGGAGTTGTTTGTAGTCATACAAAAACACTGCATTGTAACGCTATTTTTTGTTCATTGAACAGAGTTTGACGTGAATGCGACAGTGAATCTTGCTACTTACAACAGCCTTGCTACATTTATCTATATTTTGAGTTTTTTCTCAATGATCAAAGCTTCCTAATTTTGGACTGATCGCATAGCATTTTAGAAATCAGCCAAGCTCCTTTATACTAGCCGCAATTTTTAAGTTTTCTTTTTATTTTTATGTCTGCCCACTCTCAGGAAAAAGTACAAAGCAATGCCCTTGCTTTGCTACCGCTATTGGTATTTTTGATCATCTTTCTCGGGAGTGGTGTCTATCATTCAATGATCGGGACAGAATTTGCCTTCTATCAAGTCAAAGCACCTGTTGCAGCCATTCCAGCCGTGATTTTGGCTTTGTTGTTATATAAACAAAAACTAAATGCAGCAATTGAAGAGTTTTTGCAAGGTGCCAGTCACCCCAATCTAATTCTGATGTTTATGGTGTTCATGCTGGCGGGTGCTTTTGCCAGTGTCTCCGGTGCTATTGGCAGTGTCGATGCAACCGTACAGTTAGGGCTTTCGCTTATTTCACCAGAATTTGTCTTGCCGATGCTGTTTATCATTGCCGCGTTTATTGCAACAGCAATGGGAACATCGATGGGCACCATTGCCGCCTGTGCCCCGATCGCCTTTGGTTTTGCCCAAGCAACTGATATTGCACCTGTCTATGCCATTGGGGCTGTAGTTGGTGGTGCCATGTTTGGCGACAATTTATCTATGATCTCAGATACCACCATTGCTGCAACGCGTAGCCAAAATGTTGAGCTGAGGGATAAGTTTAGAGTCAATGTCTGGATTGCACTCCCTGCGGCCATTATTACCTTGCTGGTCTACATTTCGATGAGCCATGAGGCGGAAGCAATTCAATCAACCCCTTATGATCTCTGGCTGATTCTGCCTTATCTGGCTGTGTTTTTCCTTGCTTTTACCCGTCTGCATGTCTTGGCCGTGCTAATGATCGGAGTGATTTTATCAGGGCTAATGGGCTTAATTGAAAAGCCAGATTTTGACCTCCTCAAACTGAATAGTGCGATTTATGATGGCTTTGTCAGCATGTTTGAGGTGGCATTACTTTCCATGTTACTCGGTGGGTTATCGACCTTGATGCAAAAAGAAGGTGGTTTGCAGTGGTTGATCCAACGTATCTATGACATTACACGCCTATTCAAATTCGGTAAACAACGTGCTGGTGAATTAGGGATTAGCTTTCTGGTGGTTTTCTCGAATCTCTTTGTCGCCAATAATACCGTTGCGATTATTTTATCGGGCGATATGGCGCGTGAAGTAGCAAGAGAATATGGCGTAGATCCTAAACGCAGTGCGGCTTTGCTGGATATTTTCTCGTGTGTGGTTCAAGGAATTATTCCCTACGGTGCGCAACTACTGTTGGCCTGTTCGATTGCCAAACTTTCGCCCGTTGAATTGATTGGCAATATTTATTATTGCTGGATCCTTGCAATTTGCGCAGTCCTTGCCATTGTCTTTAATTATCCACGCCTCAAAACACGTTAAAATAATACAGAGTGTTATAAGTTCTTTATTCATCTGTTGAAATTAACAATGATCATAAGGACGTCCCTCCTAGTTCTCATCGTATTATAGGATATGCCTTCGGCGAGTTACTTTGGTTTAGCCCAAAGTAACCAAAGGCATCCGTCATCCACATGAGGAGCGATTGAAGCTCCGCAAGGTTCATTTCTTACTTGCGTTTCACCAAAGCTTAAGTCGCTTTGGCTTACTCAGGTTGTGGATGACATTTCCGCGTATCACATTTCATACCATAATTTAAATCAAGCCTAGCGCTATATTTAAAATCTAAGGAGATTTTAAAAACTGCTTGGGAGTAACTCCTGTCCAACGCTTAAATGCACGTCCAAACGCACTCTGATCAGCATAATTCAGCCGCTCCGCAATTTCAGAAAAAGACTTACCTTGTTGCAAATACAGCTTGCTTTGCTCCAAACGACACTGATCCAGCACATCCTGAAAATTCAGTTCATAAGCCTTCAGTTGACGTTGCAAAGTCCGTTCAGAACAATGCAAACGCTTGGCCACATAACTTTGCAACACCTCTTCCTGCTGCAATAAACCTTGCTCGATAAAGCTATGTATTTTTTGACGAAATTGCTGCTGTTGGATTTCAAAAGAACTCACGCTATTCAATGAATGCTGCGCTTGAGTGGATAGAACTTGGTTCAGTTGCTGATCGGCAGCAATACTTTTTGCCTTTAAAATTTGATTGGAAAAGCGGATGGCATATTGCCCCTGCTGAATCTGAATCGGACAACCATAAAACTTTTCAAAATGATAAAGTGCAGTATGCGGTGCATAACCAAATTGAATCATCTGCGGTGGCACTAAAGCATCTTGCACAATCGATTGTGAAATTTTAAAGATCAAGGCCAAATTTAACTCGTACATTTCCCGATAGTCACTATAGGATGCACTCCAAACAATTTGAATATATTCAGAAAATTGCTGCACATCGAGTTGTTCTAAATTGGTTTGTTTAAAGACCAGAGAATAATAGCGTTGTAATAGTTGAAGTGCTTGTTGTAGATCAATACTGGTCGATGCCAGATAGCCCATCAGCCCCAAATCTTGTAAATTGGCATGCTCCGCCAATACCAAAGTAATCGGACGAGTAAAGTGTGGCTGAGCGGCCTGTAACAACAAGGCATAGCGCTCGACGTCAAAGTCACGCTCATCAGGATTTTCCAAACAGGCTTGAAAGGATTGCCAAAGTTCAGGTGCAACAACTTTAGACAAATCAATTTGTTCCTGTTGTAAAACACGATTAAACAAACGCAAATATCCAATGATTATTTTAACTGACATACGCCAATCTCATCCTGATCTGTCGTTATTTGTATAAAACTTGGCTGTAACTGTCAAAACATTTCATCGGACTTTTTCCATACTGAGTGCATGAAGAAAAACAAGGAATAGTCAAGATGAATGCACATGTTTCCTATCAAGTTGATCCTGTTGTCAGAACCAAACTGGACTTCCACCTCGATCAAGCGCCACGCTTCTGGTTTGGGGGTGATCCGTTCCGTACTCGTATGTTTGATGCTTTAAGCCTCACCTTCCCTGATGGCGAGCGCTACTTTATCGAATGTGTCCGTTTATTCCGTGACAAAATTGATGATCCAGACTTGCAGGAACGTGTTGCTGATTTTATCCGTCAGGAAGCACAACATGGCATCGCGCATGACAAAATGAACCAAGTCATGAAAGATCAAGGCATGCCTGTAGATCAGTTCACCACGCGTTTAAAGAAAATTTTTAGATTTGAGCTCAAGAATCGCTCTCCACAATACAACATTGCCATGACCGCAGCTGCCGAGCATTTAACTGCACTGATGGCTGATACCTTCTATAGTAAAAAAGAAACTTTGGCTGAGGCTGATCCGTTTGTACGTGCACTCTTTGCTTGGCATGCGATTGAAGAAATGGAGCATCGCGATGTGGCTTTTGATGTGATGCGCGAAGTCGGTGAAGTGCCTGAAGCAACCCGTCGCTTTGCCTTGGTATTCACCACAGTGATGATGTTTGGTTTTACCTTGTACCGTACCGATGTGATGCTCAAAACCGATGGTTTTAACTTAAGACAACGTTTTGATATGGCACGTAAAGGTTTACCGTGGTTCTTTGGTCGTAACGGTATTTTAACGGCGAAAAGAGCGCAATATAGCGACTGGTTTAAAAAGGATTTCCATCCAAATCAACATCCAGTTATTCGCCAGTATGATGTTTGGATTGATACTTTAGCTAAGACCAATGATCCAATTGCAGCGGGTGAAGCATTCTGGCAAGCGGGGCTTTAATTCATTCCCTATAAAAACTCCCCTTTGGATTGAGGGGAGTTTTTCTTTCACTCACTACCACTTCGCATAATGCTGCTCTAATAAGCCATATTCATTATCCAAGGTCACTAACTCCACCTGTTCATGTGCAATGGTGCCACTGACTTTGGCTTGCCATTGATTAAACTGGCTGCCGATCAAACGCAAATTAATATTTTCAAAACGGCACCAGCCTGTTTCCACCATCAAATTCAAACATCCACCCAAAGAACGAATCGACCAAGTGTTTTCATTTTGCTGTTCAAATAAAACATCAGTCAGTGGAAATAAACGACCATTAACCCATAAGGCATTTTCATTGCCAAAACTTTCATTGACTCCCGATGCAAGATTCAACCCAATACGACGGTCCTGCGCATCACGGAACTGGCAAGACAACCAAAACCAAGCTGTTTCAGGGCGCAAAAAACCACAGGTATCATCCAAAGCTGCAAGACTATGGGCATTAAATTCAATCTGTTGTCGATCAGGGCTGATAAAGAATCCCTCAACTGCCAATGTGGTTTGCTTCTGGGTATAAGTCCAGCCATTAATTCCCGTCGGGCTACACAAACTTAAGGCATCCGTACCTGCACAAAAAATTCGGGCTTTCAATTGTACTTCACCATGTTTGGTCACTTGAATGTAGCGCACCCCATTGGCATGCTGCATATCGAATTGATAAGCGGATTTTTTAAACGAACTTTGGCTAAATAAGGGTTGCTCGTCGAGTTGTGTTTTTAACGCTAAAGGTTGAATCGCATTCCACTCAATCACTTTTTTAGATTGATGGTCGTAGACATAGAAAAAACCATGACCTGCCCAAGATAAATCGACAATCGCAACCCCAATACTGTAATGCTCATGCTGCAAACCACAGAATTTAAATTTTTTATATTTAAGTTGTTTGCGCCAGCCTGTTAGCACCTGCCCATAAGGCGTTTTATAAATATAGTCGTCCAGATTAATCCGCGAAGGGACTTGCTCAAAACGTCCGTAACGCGGTTGACCATTGGCTTGTATCAAATCCATTTTATATTCCATGATTGCTAGGTCGCAGCTACGCCCATAATAGACTGTAAGTGATCAAATTTACTACTATTTTTATATAAAGAAGTGCAACTTAATTCACATTTTAACCGATAAATCCAAGTCCCTAATGGACTTTTTTAGCTCACAATTTCATCAAAGATTCATACATAAGTTTTATTTTAAAAAACAATCTTATACCACTCGATCAAAAAACATGACGACTCAACGACTCTTAAAAGCAAATATGCTCTGTCTCATGATGCTGGCTTTAACAGCCTGCAATGACGACAATGATAATAATCAAACACCAACAGTTGAACGTAAAAATCAAAATATCAATATCCTTGCGTTTAATGATTTTCATGGCAATTTAGAACCACCAAAACGCTTCATTGAAGCAGATGATCCAAGTGATAATAGTAAAACCGTACGCATTCCAGTTGGTGGGGTCAGTTATTTTGCCGATGCCATTAAAAAACTACGCGCTCAATACCCCAATAATGCGGTGGTTTCAGCAGGTGACTTAATTAGCGCCTCGCCACTCACGTCATCGTTGTTCTTGGACGAGCCCACCATCGAAACCATGAATGACATTCAGATTGATTTCAATGCAGTCGGTAATCATGAATTTGACCGCGGGACAGATGAATTACGTCGTTTGCAAAATGGTGGCTGTCAGCAATATACCAGTGCTAAACCCTGCCAGATCAATCCAAAATTTGAGGGTGCCAAATTCAATTTCTTGGCCGCCAATGTCTCAATGAAGGCTGATTCCAAGAAAACCCTGTTCCCTGCCTATAAAGTTAAAACTTATGGCGGTATTCCAGTGGCCTTTATTGGTATGACCCTGAAAGCAACACCAAGTATCGTGTCAGCTGCGGGCATTAAAGATGTCGACTTTCATGACGAAGCCGATACTGTGAATGCCTTGATTCCTGAGTTAAAAAAACAAGGTATTGAAGCGATTGTGGTGGTGGTGCATGAAGGTGTGGCACCAAGTACCAAGTTTAATAAAAAAACCTGTGATGGTCTCAGTGGTCCATTACTCGGTATCTTAGATCGCTTAGATCCTGCGGTCGATGTCGTGGTTTCTGGTCATACCCATCAGTCTTATATCTGTGATTATGCAACCAAGAATCCACAAAAACCGTTCTTACTCACTTCTGCAGGGCAATACGGCACAGCCATTACCAATATTCAGTTAGAACTGGATGGCAAAACAGGGGATGTAATTAAGAAGGATGCCAAACAAGTTCCGATTCAAAGTGAAGCCTATACCTCTGGTACAACTACAGTGAACTTGACTGATCTCTATGAGAAATTCAATAAAACCCCAAGTATTGAAGCGATTTTGGATAAATATCGCCAAGCCGTCACCACTATTTCAGCCCGTGTGGTCGGTACAGCCAACGGTGTGATTAATCGTAATGCCACCGAAAGTGGTGAAAGCCCACTCGGTAATTTAATTGCCGATGCACAACAGGCTATGGCACTAACAGCAAGTAATCAAGGTTCTGACTTTACCCTGATGAATCCAGGAGGTGTACGTGCCGATTTATTGGTAAATAGCAGTAATCAGATCACCTTTGGCGATGTCTTTACCGTACAGCCTTTTGGTAACTCAATTGTGACGTTGAGCCTAACAGGTAAGCAGATTCGTGATGTGTTAGAACAACAATGGTCTGGTGCAAATGCAGCCACAGTTCGTATCTTACAGCCATCAAAAGAGTTCAGTTATTCGTATAAGAAAGACAACTCGTCTTTACCACGCGCCAGCAATATCTTGGTTGCAGGACAAGCACTCGTGGATAGCAAGATTTATCGTGTGACGGTAAACAGCTTCCTTGCTGATGGCGGTGATAACTTCACGGTATTAAAAGAAGGTAAAAATCCAGTCGGTGGCGGACAAGATATCGATGCCTTAGAAAAATATGTGGCGCAGCATTCTCTACTGACGGCACCTAAAACCGATCGAATCAAAGTACTTCCTTAACTACATACGCAATAAAAAAATAGGGAAGCAATTGCTTCCCTATTTTCATGTTTACTACTGATTAATCCAAAGTCAGATAAGTATTTTCCCAAACTGTAGGATTAAACTCACCTTGAATTAAATGGATATAACGTCCTGCAACATGATCAATTGGAATGCAATCATCGACATCGACCACACGATCGGTATGCGGTTTATGCCAATCTTGTTCG
Organism: Acinetobacter sp. Ac_3412; assembly: GCF_013072675.1. Taxonomy (NCBI): domain Bacteria; kingdom Pseudomonadati; phylum Pseudomonadota; class Gammaproteobacteria; order Moraxellales; family Moraxellaceae; genus Acinetobacter; species Acinetobacter sp. Ac_3412. The sequence goes on from NZ_LXUJ01000012.1 coordinate 241,780, forward strand.
ATAAATTGTTTACCCAACTGTTTTGCAATCCCTGCATCTGGTGCAAGCACCAAATGGTAGCTATGTAATTCACCAAAAGCGTTAAGTGAATATCCACCTAGGTTAATCAAATATAATTTTTCATCCGAAGCTGACGGTGCGGCATCAGAAAACTGAATTTGATAATTCACGCCTTGTGATTGAACACCTGAAATCTGTGCCCAAGCATCGATATGTAAGCCTTTTGATTCACCAAACCAAGCCTGTTTGAGCTGAGGGATGACTTCAGATAAGGATTCACCTATTGCCATTACCACATCATGAACTTCGGTATTGGCTCTAGCATGCCGGCCACCCAACATCACCATAAACAAACTTGGCATTGTAAAAACTTACATCTCGACCATTTCAACACCATCAATACGCGCAACCGTCATCAAGTCTTTATCACCACGACCTGAAACCGTTGCAATAATGATTTGATCTTTCGACATCGTTGGCGCAAGTTTCGTGACATAAGCCATCGCATGTGAGCTTTCAAGCGCAGGAATAATCCCTTCGATTTGAGTGAGATCACGGAAACCTTGTAAGGCTTCATCATCATTGATTGGCACATATTCAACACGGTTCATATCTTTCAGGAAACTATGCTCAGGACCAACACCCGGATAGTCCAAACCCGCTGAAATACTATGTGTTTCAATGATCTGACCTTGCTCATCAGACATCAAATACGTACGGTTTCCGTGTAACACGCCCACATGACCTGCATTTAATGGTGCAGAGTGTTTGCCCGTTTCAATGCCATAACCTGCGGCTTCAACACCGTACATTTTCACGTCTTGATCATTCAGGAATGGGTAGAACAAGCCCATTGCATTTGAACCACCGCCTACACAAGCGACCAAAGCATCTGGTAAACGCCCTGCTTGTTGTTGGATTTGTTGGCGAGCCTCACGGCCAATAATCGACTGGAAATCACGAACCAGTTGCGGATAAGGATGTGGGCCAGCCACCGTACCAATCACATAATAGGTGCTATCAACATTAGTCACCCAATCACGCATCGCTTCGTTCATGGCATCTTTCAATGTTTTTGAACCACTTTGTACTGGTACAACCGTCGCGCCCAACAAACGCATACGGTAGACATTCATGGCTTGACGTTTCACGTCTTCAGCACCCATGTACACCACACATTCCATGCCTAAACGTGCTGCAATGGTTGCGGTCGCCACACCATGCTGACCTGCACCTGTTTCCGCGATAATACGCTTTTTACCCGATAGCTTTGCCAATAAAGCCTGACCAATGGTGTTATTAACCTTGTGCGAACCAGTATGATTCAAGTCTTCACGTTTCAGGTAAATTTGCGCACCGCCGAGGTGCTGAGACCATCGTTCAGCATAATAAAGTGGGCTAGGACGACCAACATAGAACGCAAGATCACGGTCAAACTCTGCTAAAAACTGTGCATCATTCTTCATACGACCATAAAGACTTTCGAGGTCTTCAAGTGCAGCCATCAGCGTTTCTGATACAAAACGTCCACCATGAATACCGAAATGCCCTTGAGCATCTGGAAACTGGGTGTAGTCAATCACGTTATTTTGCTGATCCACGTTGGACTCCTTGCATAAATTTTTCAATCAGTTGTTGGTCTTTTATACCTTTTGCGGACTCGACGCCTCCGCTGACATCCACAGCAAAAGCCGCTGTAGTATCAATAGCTTCACTGACATTTTCAGGGGTCAAGCCACCTGCCAAAATGAGTGGAATATCTAATTGGGGAAATTGGGCCCAGTCAAAACTGTGTCCTGTGCCGCCTTTCAGTTCAGGATGCCATGCATCCAACAGCACTGCACTGGCTCCCGCTGCTTGATAACGCTGGATTTCAGTCACAATATCTAAATCAGGTTTGACTTGAATGGCCTTATACCAACGGCGTTTACAGTGTGTTGCAATTAATTGACATTGTTCTGGTGTTTCATCGCCATGTAGTTGTAATACATCTAAAGGAACGGAATCAAGCACCGTTTGGATTTCTTCAGCACTGGCATTTACAAATAAGCCGACCAACTGCACATACGGCGGTACCAGCTTTGCCAAAGTTTGGGCTTGCTCAATACTAACATGTCGTGGACTGGGTGGAAAAAACACAAAACCAATCGCATCTGCCCCTGCTTCTACAACGGCTTGGATATCTTGTGCTCGGGTAATTCCACAAATCTTGGCGCGGGTTCGCATTTGGCTTTGGCGCATGAGCTGTCCAATTAAAACTGAATATTTTTGAAACTCTCGCATTGTAATGCAATTTGACTTGCTTTGTGCAAAGTTCATTCGGAAATGCAATTGTTTAAAAAACGTTAACACTTTATACTTTGCGTAATCTTGCAACAAGTCTAAAGCAAATTCTTTTGTTTATAGGGAAGTTGGTGTAAGTCCAACACTGCCCTCGCAACGGTAACACCGAATCACTCATCTCAGCTCAACGCCAAATCACTGCATCGGTATGATGTGGGAAGATGATGAGTAACATCATTCATTTGATGATTATAGTGAAGTCCGGAGACCTGCTTGTTGTTTATTTCCACATTATCATTCACGACGGGTGAATGTCTGGAGCGACATCATGTCTACTGTTTTTCAACCGACTCGTTTAGTTGGTGCTATCGCTATTGCGATGGGGTTTTCTTCACCTGCTTTTGCTCAAGATCAATCAAGCGATAAAACTGCGACGCTAGATACTATTGTTGTGACAGCATCTCGTACTGAACAAAAAATCAGTGAAGTTCCTGCGCGAATCAATATTATTGAACCTAAGATTCTGGAACAATCACCAATCGCTTCGTTACCCCAGTTATTACAAACTGATGCTTCAATCAATATGGTACAAACTGGTGGCTATGGGCAAGCTGCTTCTATTTTTTTACGTGGTACAAATTCGAATCACACATTGCTTTTAAGAGATGGTGTTCGTCTAAACTCAAATACCTCTGGCGCAGCATCACTCCCATTTATTGATACCACAGATATTAAACAGATTGAAGTTCTCAAAGGCCCAGCCTCTGTTTTATATGGTGCTGATGCAATTGGTGGTGTGGTGCAGCTGATTTCCAAAACACCTGAAAAAACATCAGCTTTTGTAACAGGCGAAATTGGTGAAAATAAAACCTATAAATCTGTTATTGGTGCAGATCTGGCTGAAAATGGTTTTTATGCTCAAATTCGTGGACAACGTTTAGAAACAGATGGTACGCCTGTTACCGACGCAAAAGACAATAAAAAAGCGAGCTTTGATCAAAAAGGCTATAGTGCAAAAGTTGGCATTGATAAAGAACAATATGCAGCTTCGGTTGACTATAGCGAGAACCAAGGCTATAGCGATTACGATAATTACGGTAACTTAGTTTCTCAAGACTTTAAAAACGAGGCTATCAATGTAAAAGGTCGCCTCAATGTTTTAGATAACCTTGCAGTACATGCCCGTCTTTCACAATATAAAGATAATATTGATCAAAATACTTCTTCAGATTACGTGCATAGTACAACTCAGGAAGCTGAACTTTATACAAAATGGCAAATAACGCCTGCCCAAAATATTTTAGTTGGTTCAACCTTTAAAGATATTAAAGGTGATGTCTACTCAAAAAATCTATACGGCGGACAAGACGTCAAATATAAAGAATCCGTAGATACCATTGGTTATTTTGCTCAACACCAATATCAGCACAATGGCTTAGACACCCAAGTGGGTATTCGTGTTGAAGATAATGATAAGTTTGGTACTCATACCGTTGGTCAAGGGGCTATTCGCTACCAAGTATTACCCCTTACAAGTGTATATGCCAATGTAGGTTCTGCCTTCCGTGCACCAACGACCAATGACTTATATGCCTTATCCTGGGGTGCAAATCCTGATTTAAAACCAGAAGAAAGCTTTTCTTATGAAATCGGTGTAGATCAAAAGTTAAACTACAACATCGACTTAGGCTTATCTATTTATCGCAATAAAGTGGATAACCTCATTAGTTTTCAAGCAGGCAAGTTGATCAATGTTAATAAAGCAACTTTTACTGGTGGCGAAGCTTCATTTAAATGGCAGCAAGATGAACTCTTTTTAAGTACAACTTATGCTTATGTACAAGCAAAAGATGATGAAACCAAAAAAGATCTAACTCGTCGCCCACGTCAAAGCCTAACCCTTACAACGGGATGGGATGATGGAGAATATGGTGTTTCAGCTTCTGTTGTTGCGAAATCGAATTCAAAAGATTTTGCAGATTGGCCATCAACAACACCAACAACTAACCCTGGTTATGTCACCACGAATGTAAATGTGTATTGGCAACCTATACCAATGATTAAACTCTTTGCAAATATTGAGAACATTGGTGATGTAAATTATAAAACTGCTTATAACGGTAACGGCGTGTACTACATCAACGGTGGACGTCAAGCCTCTGCGGGTGTCACATTCCGTTATTAATCGCGTGATAAAATAATAAAAAATATTTTCTTAACTCCAGTTTCGGGGTAATGTTCTGACCGACATTATCCCCTTTTTATTTTTAGGATCAGAGAAACAGAACTATGGGACATCGTTTAAGTAAAATCTATACCCGTACAGGGGATTCAGGTACAACTGGTCTTGGGGATGGTTCACGCGTTGCCAAAGATGATTTACGTATTGCTGCACTCGGTGATGTTGATGAACTGAATGCAACCATTGGCGTGCTTCGCGCACAAATCAGCGCCAGCAAAATTGAAAATAAAGTGCACTGGGACAAAAGCTTAAGCCTGATTCAGCATTGGTTATTCGATTTAGGTGGCGAAGTGTGTATTCCAAACTATCATTTACTGCAGCCTGTGAGCATTGAATTTCTGGAAAAAGAAATCGATCACATGAATGAATCACTGCCAATGTTAAAAGACTTCATTTTGCCATCAGGCACTCTAGCTTGTAGTTATGCACATCAGGCCCGTGCAGTGTGCCGTCGTGCCGAACGTGCTTTATTGTCTGTACACAATCGTGACCAAAATATTCAGGCAACCGCATTACAATTACTCAATCGCTTATCGGACTGGTTGTTCGTTGCTTCACGTGCCTTACAACGTGCTGAAGGTGGTAGCGAAGTGCTATGGCAAAAGAATATTAATGACAGTATTGATCAAGCATAATTTTTCAATCAAGGCAGAAACAAATGCGAATTATTGGTCATCGTGGTGCGCGTGGCGAAGCGCCTGAAAACACATTAGGTGGATTCCGCTATCTGCATGACTTAGGTGTACGTGCCGTTGAATTTGATGTGCGCCAACTGAAAGATGACCACTTGGTGGTGATTCATGATGATGATTTTGTACGTACTGCGGGTCGTTCACAACAAGTCGAAAACAGTAGCTTAATTGAAGCCCAGCAATTCGATCACCGCCATCAATGGCAAGCATGGGCCTTTGAAGAATACACGCCGAGCCTGTCACATGTTTTAGACTGCCTCACTGACTTTGAGCATATTGAAGTTGAGATTAAAGCGGTTGCAGACGAAACTGCAGCTGAACGTCTAATTCTGCAGTTACAACAAGATTTAAAAGGTTTTGAAGCAACCGCGACCATTACCAGTTTTGATGTCAAAATTTTGGCCGCATTACAGCAACAACGGAGTTCGTTTAAACGCGGGCTGTTGGTAGAAATCCCTATTGGGGAATATGCGATAGAACTGGCGCAGCAATATGGCTGCGGTCAAATTGGCTGGGGAGATGCCTTGGCAACAGATGAAATTATTCAACGTACCCAACAGGCCAATCTTGAGATTAGTGTCTGGACAGTGAATGAAGTTGAACGAGCCAAACATCTTCAACAATTAGGCATTCAAGGTTTGATTACCGATGTACCCACCACGATGTTGCAGCATTTGACGTAAGCAAAAGGCGGAATAAATTCCGCCTTTTTTATTTTATTTTTTACGTTGCGCCTGAATAAGACGTTGCCCTTTTGCATCTAATAAATATAAGTTTTCTCCATCCAACTGGAAGCGTTCAACCCGCTGAATCGAATCCATCAAATCGGCCTCTTGTGCTAGAGCACGATTACAACTCTGATGTTGTGCCATTACATCAAAATCCAGTATGCGTTGGGTGAAATCATATTTATAACGACCATAAATATTGTTACATCCTGTATGCCCTGTCACCATTTTTGAGACAGAGTTGAGTAAGAAACTTGGATACTGATTAAAGAACAATGCTCGCTTGCCCTGAATCGTTGTAATCTGCCATTCCACATCCTGAACCCCATCTACACTTTTGCGTACTTGCATTGTTGGTGGCTGAACAACTCTCTTTGGTTGCAGGGTGCTTTTGGGCACAGGTTTGGGTTGGCTTTGGCACGCTGCAAGCATGACTGCAGCAGAGAATATTAAAGTTTTGTTAAAAAATGCCTTCAAAGAAAAAATGGGATTTTTCATGGTAATTTGCTCAGACATTGATTTATTTCACCTTTTAATTCATTGATTAATTTTACAAATGAATTCTGTTACTGTTCTTGCGATACAACTGTAGAATAATGCTAGTGCTAATTGATTTGGACATGCTAATATCAGTGATAAAATAGCAATATATCGTCATGATTGGTTTTGCTATCTCGTTTAGTTTTATTATCTTGTGCAAACAAGGTTTTTAGGAGCGCTGACGGATATGACTTCCGCCCCACTCAAAAAAGCACCCATTAACTGGACTGCTAGCATTACCTTAATTGGAACACCAATTGTTGCTGCCATTTTAATTCCTTTGTACGCCTATTATTATGATTTTAGTGTAAGTGCATGGGTGAGTATGATTTTCCTATTGGCACTCAGTAGCCTAGGAATTACAGCAGGTTATCACCGTCTATGGGCACATCGTGCTTATGAGGCAGCATTACCGCTTAAAATCTTACTCATGATTGGCGGCACATTTGCTGTTCAAAACAGTATTTTATTCTGGGCTTCAGGTCACCGTACCCATCACCGCCATGTCGATGATGTTGATGAAGATCCGTATTCAATCAAACGTGGCTTTTGGTATGCCCATTTAGGTTGGATGATTCGCGATCATTCCCCATCTAAACCAGATTTTAAAAATGCACCTGATTTGCTCAATGACAAATTAGTGATGTTCCAACACAACTACTATGTGCCAATGGTGATCGCAGTTCACGTTGGTGTATTAGGCTTGATTGGTTGGGCGACAGGCGATATTTGGGGTGTAATTTTACTCGGTGGTTTATTACGTTTGATCATCAGCCATCACGTCACTTTCTTTATCAACTCACTGTGTCATATGTGGGGTAAACGTCCTTATACTGATGAAAATACGGCGCGTGACAACTTCGTGTTAGCTATTTTCACTTGGGGTGAGGGCTACCACAACTACCACCACATTTTCCAATACGATTACCGTAATGGTGTGAAATGGTGGCAATATGACCCAACCAAATGGTTGATTTGGACCAGTTCTAAACTTGGTTTAGCAAAAAACTTACGTCGTATTCCTAGCTTTAATATCAAAAAAGCAGAGCTTGCGATGAAATTCAAATATGCGGAACGTGACTTGGCAATTTATGGTCATGATGTGAATACGGACATCGTGCAAATGAAACAACGTATCGCACAAGAATATGAAGCTTTCACCCATACTTTAAATGATTGGGCTAAGCTGAAAGAACAAGAACTTCAAGCGAAAAAAGCAGCGATGGCTGAGAAAATCCATCAGATGGATCACAAACTGAAAGTTGATTTCCAATTGCTTGAACACCGCTTAAGTCACCATCGTGAATGTTTAGAAACCTTGATGCGTAATATCAAAAAAGCGCCAGTTTCTGAATAACGAAATACCTACCGAAAATGGTCTCAAGAGAGGCCATTTTTTATGCCTGTTCATCTACCTTTCCCCTTCCTTACGATTCCCCATTTCACACTAATTTTTGCTATAGTCATGATTCAGCTCTCTCTGATGTTTCAGTTATGCAATTCAATCCCCGCTATGCCTCCCTTAATCCTAAGCTCTATCACCAGCAGCAGCCAAGTCCATTGCATGGTGCCAAAGCAGGTCATCTCAATGAAGCTTTAGCAGATGAATTGCAATGGAGCGAAGAAGATAAAGCCAACTGGGTTGAAATTTGCAGCGGACAAAAAACCTTTGCTGAATTTCCCCCACTTGCTATGGTTTATGCAGGCCATCAGTTTGGACAATGGGCTGGTCAGTTAGGAGATGGTCGAGGATTGCTGATCGGACAAATCCTGAATAAACATGGCGAAACCATTGATCTACATCTGAAAGGTGCAGGTTCTACCCCCTACTCGCGTATGGGCGATGGACGTGCAGTCCTACGTTCAGTGATTCGTGAATATTTAGCGGGCCATGCATTGAATGCCCTTGGTGTTGCATCGAGTCATGCTATTGGTTTTACCAGCTCAACTCAAGGCGTACAGCGTGAAACCCTAGAGCTGGGTGCGATGCTATTACGTACCTCCGAATGTCATATTCGTTTGGGGCATTTTGAGTGGATCAATCAATATGCACCTGAACTTTTGGCTGAATTCACTCAGAAATGTATTGAATGGCATTATCCAGAGTGCCTGAAAGCTGAAAATCCAATTCTGTCTTTCGCAGAAGCCGTGATTGAGAGAACCGCGATCATGATTGCTAAATGGCAATTGGTTGGCTTTGCGCATGGGGTGATGAATACCGACAATTTAAATATTACCGGTTCGACACTCGACTTTGGCCCATACGGTTTTATGGAGCGTTTCCGTCCGAATTGGATTAACAACCATTCCGATTACCAAGGTCGTTATACCTATCAAAACCAACCGAGTATTGGTCATTGGAATCTTTGGACGTGGCTGAATAATTTAATTCCGTTGGCGAGCGCAGAAAATAAAGAACAGTTCAAACTCGATCTAGCAACATGTTTAGAAAAGTTTGAGCCGACCTTCTTACAACATTATGGTCGAGGCTTATGCCAAAAAATGGGGCTGCCAGAATTTCATAAAGACAGTCTAGATTGTAGTTTTGCCTTTCTTGGTATTTTGCAAACAGAGCAGCTAGATTACACGCAAAGTTTTCTTCGTTTGCAGCAACAGGATTACAAAGCCTTAAGAGATGATTGTATCCATATACAACAGTTTGATGACTTCCTAACACGCTATCAAAATATCCGACAACATCAAGATACTGATGCCTTGGATGAGATCATGCAGCAGGTCAATCCACAGTATATCCTGCGTAATCATATGGCGCAGAAAGCCATTGAGCTTGCGGAGCGTGGTGATTTTAGTGAGGTTGATCGTTTGTTTAAGCTGCTGAATCAACCTTATCAAAAACAAGCTGATTTAGAAACTGAACAGGATACTGGACCGTTACCAAGCGATGTAGCTGAAATTTCTGTCAGTTGTTCATCTTAGAAGAAGAAATCTATGAAAATTGGGCTGATGATCGGATGTGCGATTTTAATCCTATTATTGGGATTAGCATATTCCCAGTATGGTAAGTTCATCCCAACGTTGGGATCGGCACATCAACCTCTTTCAGACCATGAAATAGAACAGCTTCAACAAAACAAACCCGTGACTTCAATTGAAGTGTTTAAGAGCCAGCGCATTTTACAATTAAAACATCAGCAGGAAGTCATTCGCAGCTATCCTATGCGTTTAGGCTTTGATCCGATCGGACATAAACAGTTTGAAGGGGATGGCAAAACACCTGAAGGGACTTATTCTATCGATTGGCGAAATCCTCAAAGTGCTTACTATAAGTCTTTGCATATCTCCTATCCGAATAAAGTCGATCGCGCCTATGCTCAACAGCAGGGTCAATCCGCTGGCGGTAATGTGATGATTCATGGTACGGTTCCGACGCGAGCCACATCCGTTCCTGCAAGCGCAAGCTATATGCCACGTAAAGACTGGACGCTGGGCTGTATTGCGGTAACTAACTCAGATATGGATGAAATATGGCAATTGGTCAAGGATCACACCCCTATCATCATTCATCCATAAAGGAGCTAGTATTCAGGACAACTTTTGCGGATAAAGACAATGATCAAACTGCACAAGGCTTATGCAGGGGATAAGTTTACCAACTGGAATTAATCTCAATTACGCCACTGATATCCTCACAACCTTTTGTAAAGTAATGTAATATTGATTGGCTTGTAATAAACGAATGCTCAACTTAAAACCAGACAAGAAGATAATTTCGACAAAATCTTTGCGAAACTATCCACATTTTCTGTGGATAACGCTGTGGTTATCCACAGGATAAAATATTTTACTGTGCTTCATCCCTTATCATCATCAAAATCCATCTTATTTCAGCTTTACTATACGAAGGAAAAGTGACGAACTCATCTGTAGAAGCTATTCCACATTTTCTTAGATATGAGCCGCGTTGAAGCGGCGCAAGGGGTAGCCACAGGATAAAACTTTTGCCTTTCTTCAAATAGTGCCTTCATAAGACACTACGTTCCTCTCAGTCTCGTATCAAAACAAAAATGATGGGCTATTCAATCATTATCACCATTGATATTGAGCAAATAATTGCGCGCCCATCCTCTTGGCTTGATTGGTATTCAGATCATCAGTGATATATTTCAAACCGAAGTTATCATGCTGAATAGAGATTCCCATGGCATGAGTTTGGGGTTCATAGTGTACTCCCCACTTCAAAATCGTATCCCAATACGCATTCATTTGCCAAAGGCTCGTATATTCATTGCTTATCGAACTGAGCCCAACGCTCCATGGTTGATCAGACTGGTAGCTCATATCAGTATAAACTTTATAAGGTAGCTTCTGCGTGTATTGCTGATATGTATTAAATTTCCCCTGAATATCAAAGCGCGGACGCATATCCTGATCGTAGCTTATTTTATATCGGGTATAAGGCGCATCTTGCCAATATAAATAGGCTAGTGCATCTTGAATATTGACATGAATCTTAAAATTATTCGCAATCGTCCCTGTAATTGAGGCATCTAAAGCAAAACCATAACCTTGGTTGGCTTGCGCTTTCCACCCCATTTTATCTTCTTTTAACGCAGGCTGATCATAGCTATAGTCAATTTGACCGTTCAACCATTTGACTCGATCCATGAGTTGTATCTGGTCCGTTGTTTGAGCCAAAGCATTGACTTGACCATCCACATAATGCCGCCCAATTAATGCGGTTGCACCCGTCGTTAAACTCCAGTTCGGACTCAACTGCCATGTATAGGCAAATCTAGACCCGACTGTATCCACATGCTGCGCCTCAAGCTGTAAATTATATTGAGTATTCGCATCAATTGGTTTTTCATTTTTTATTTGATAATAAAGTTTAGCCGTATCTTGACTGAATCTTAATACATAATCATAACGCCAGATCCAGCTTAGATCCCATGCACCTTGTTTTACACCGAGTTGCATTAACCCATGGGCAAAAGCATTCTTTCCAGATTTAAAATTTGGATCACTCCAATCATCTGTAAATGATTTAATCGATAAAGGTTCACTATAAACATCGGCACGTACTTGATAGTACAATTGCTCTTGGGCATTACAAGAGCCAGCTATCAATAAAATAGAGAGCACGAAACTTTTTCTTAGCATATAAAAAAGGGGTAGCATCTACCCCTCTCCTTTAATCATTATGGTGCAATGGCTTTGGTGGTGTTATCAGTAAAAGTGGCAGAATAAACGCTTCTTGAAACCTTATTGATTGTTCCATACTTGGTATTGCCAACTTTAATATCAGCTGAAGTAAACTGATCTACATTTGCAATATCTACAAATGCACCATTTGCATGAGAGATTTTTGCAGAAACAGCTGGTTTTTCAGCAACTAAATTTTCTGTTTTAACATCCACATTTAAAGCATTTTTATCAACTGCGATTTTAATATTTGCAGTCCCTTTTTGATAATCACTGCGTTTAGCAGATAAATCAATATTAAATGGCTTGATTGCATTAGCGCCACCTTTAACATTACCTGATAGTTTTACCACCAGGTCTGCATTAATAAAGGATGCAGCAGATTCACCATTTGTGATATCAATTGTCTTGGTTAAATCATTATTTAGTTTGATACTTGCATCTAAATTTAGACTCTCCGAACCACTAATTGCCTTACCTTTCAACGTAAGTTCAGTTGGAATGATCTCTGTCCCAACATTATTACCATCTTTGAATTGAACTTTTTTAGCTTTGCTTGCCAACTCGGTTAATTCAATTTCTGCATCTGTTGTTTTCAATACAACATTTGAGAATTTAAGTTCCGCAGTCTCAGGACGTGAATCACCACGGTTCTCTAATAATGCAGCAGTGCTATAAATCGCTTGTGCTGTGCTATCACTCTTAAACTCTAAAGAAGCATCTTTTTTATTTGCATCATTCTTGGTTAGGATTTTCCCACCAGCAACGATTTTAAAATTATATTTATCCGTTACAGCTGTATAAGGTGCCTCTAGCTTCACAGCATTAACCGTAACTTGAGCCCCCTCATCAAAAATATCTTTCAATGTATTGGTTTTAAAATCCCAAATCGTATTTGTCCAATATTTTGCTTTTGCACTACCTGAAACTGTCACGGATGATGCATTTACTGTCACAGCAAATGTACTATCCGTTAATTGATAGTCAATATAATCATCATTATCGAGTAAAGTCTGCAATTGTGCTGCATTATAGGTCTTATTTGACCCTTGAGCATCATTATAGGCTAAGGTAGCAAGTGTGAGCACCAGCCCTGCTGCATTGTCAATATCCTTCCCAGCATCGCTAACTGCATCAAAGGTTGGTTGATATTGAGATTGCAAACTATCAAAACTATCAAAATAAGCAACAATGCTATTGGTTGTATCAATCAGCTGTTTTGCTTTATCTAAATCTGAAACAGGTGCGACTGGATTACCATTATCCGTATTATTTGATGAGCTGCCACCACCTCCTCCACAAGCAACTAAAACTGTAGAACAAGCGAAAGCTAAAAATGTCTTTTTAAACATTGGAGACCCCTTTTATAATAAACTTATTATCTAAACTGTTTTAAATTTAGGATTTTAAAAACCCATATATAGGCTTTGCGAGGAATAATAGCTATTTATATTTATAATGACAATTTTTTATTCAACAAAAAAAGCCCTTTATAAATAAAGGGCTTTTAATATTTTACTCATCTGGATATTCAAAGCGATAACCCACCCCATACACCGCCTGAATCCATTCATGACGATTACCGGTATCCGCCGCCTCTGAAATCTTACGGCGCAGGTTTTTAATATGGCTGTCGATTACACGATCGGCTACATCGAAGCTATCTGGGTTAATATGATCAAGTAATTGCGCACGAGAATAAACCTGACCCAAGTGCTCCAAGAACAACTCTAATAAACGGAACTCAGTAGGGGTCAAAGTCAGTGCTTTTTGTTGATACCAAATACGTTGCTGTGCTTTATCAATACGGAATAAATCATTTTGTTCAGGCTCTGCTTTACGCTCTAAACGACGTAATACTGCTTGTACACGGGCAACCAATTCTTTTGGACTGAATGGCTTACAGATATAGTCATCTGCTCCCATATTCAAACCTAAAACGCGGTCAATTTCTTCAGTACGCGCGGTGACCATAATAATCGGTAGATCAGACTGTTCACGGACTTTACGGCAAATGGTCAAGCCATCCATGCGTGGCACCATCAAGTCCAAAATCATCAAACTCGGTTTACGTTGCTGAAACTGGGTATAAGCATCCTGACCATCATGAAACATACTGACTTCAAAACCAGCAGCTTCTAAATAATCACGAACCAACTGTGCGAGTTCAACCTCATCTTCAACCAACATAATATGTTTCATGGTTTTCATCCTATCCATCATCCTCAACACAAGAGGATCTAAAAATTATTGAATTGATTTTGGGAAAGTCAGGACACAACGTAATCCACCTAATGGTGAATGATCGAAAGTCAATGAACCACCTAAAGCTTGTGCCAACTTACACGACAAGGCCAAACCTAGACCTGTACCACCCGTACTGCGTGTACGCGAATCATCGACACGATAGAAACGTTCACCTAAACGTGCCAGTTGTTCATCATTTAAGCCCAATGGACTATCATCTACATACATTATCCATTGTTGCTCATCTTGTTGAGTGTGAATCTGTATTTTTCCACCTTGTTCGGTGTAACGAACACAGTTCCCTAACAGATTGACGATAATCTGTTTAAAGCGATCCCGATCTAAAGATAGGACTGCCCCTGCTCCTGACAATGTCACTTCAAGCTGATTTTGCTCAAACGTCGATCTAAAGTTTTCAACTTCTTGCAGTACCACATCCCACGGATTGACCTCAGCAAAATAGCATTTCAATTGTTGTGCATCGGCCTGCGCCAAATCTGCCAAGTCTTGGGTTAACTTTTTCAAGGTACTGACCTGACGCATCATGGCATTCAGGTGTTCAGGAGTCGCCTTACGAATCCCGTCCTGCATCGCTTCGATCTGTGCCTGCAATACCGCCAAAGGTGTTTTCAGTTCATGTGAGGTATCGGATACCCATTGACGGCGAGACTCTTCATGCTGATGTAAAATATCAGCCAAATGATTCAGTTGATTGGATAAATCACCGAGTTCATCATTTCTTTTAATCACAACTTGATGTTGATAATTGCCATCGGTCAGTTCTAAAGTTGCTTTTAATAAACGTTGAATCGGTTTTTTAAAATAAGTGGCCATCAACAATGCTGCAACCAAACTTGAAAGTACCGTTAAAGCATAGACCAACAGCAAATATCGTTTTTGATTACTAAAGAAATTGATACTGGATGCATCATCCTGATCCAGTACGGGCTTTAATCCGAGGTAACCGACCACCTTCTCGCCCACCACAATCGGACGGAAAGAAATTTGGTCCGTTGCAGGTTCACCCACAATAAACTGCTGATTCTCATCGTATAAAGACAGTCGTGAGCTCAAACCTAAACGATCAGGAATCGAGACAAAGCGCTTTTTGCCCTGTTCAGCAGGTGCAGCATTGAGTTTACTGTCCTGTTTATCTTGTTTGCTATCCGTCTTTAAACGAAATTGACGTGGACTTAAAGGAAAGCGTAAACCTTCAAAAGGTTGATACTCCGAAGGTAAATTCTGTTTGAGAATTTTTAATTCTTCATCATTAAAGATCTGACGGTTTTTGATCTCGACATTATTTTGCGCCAGCGTTGGAGACAGGCTAAGTAAGGTATGGTCATTAAAATAACGTTGTTGTAAGGCAATATCGTATTGACGGCGCAACCACCACTGAGACAGGCGATCATAGTCATCGGGTGCTGCCGTGCCTTCAATTTGCAGAATCTGTGCCTGAATTGCATTGCCCCAGTCATGATAAACCGTATAGACGTTGCCTAAATTGGCAATCAATCGGTCTAGCTTCTGCATTTCCACATCGGCCACATAACGGGCAAAGTTCTTTTGCATGGTCCAATGCAAAATCCCCAAGCTAATCGTTGCGATCAACAAGGTGGTCAGTAATACCGTTAAAAACAGGCGTAAGGCTAAGGGCACGCGACGAACATTCAAAAGTAGATTCTCAATAGTGTTCTATTTGTGGATTGTAACCAACATGGTCGAAAAAAACTCTCCATTGTTTCTTCATCTTTATTATCTAATCTTTAACCATCAAATCACAACTGATCATGCTGGATAAAACAATGAACAAGACAAAAATCGTATTGATGACCACCCTACTCGGTTCTGTTTTAGGTTTGGCTGCCTGTCAGTCAACCACCCCAGCGGAACAGTCAATGGATCGTGACCATCACCGCCATAATATGCAACGTGCACCACTTACACCAGAGCAACGCGCTGAATGGCAAGCCAAACGTGAACAGCGTTTAGAGCAACGCGAACAAATGCGTCAGGAACATCAAGCACAACGTGCCCAAATTGAACAAGCCTGCCAAGGAAAGCGTATTGGAGAACGTGTGAATGTTCAATGGAATAAGCGTGTAATTGAAGGCACCTGTGAGGTTCGTTTTACCCCAGATAAATCACAGTTCAAACGCCAAGCCAACGCAACGACTTAATCCCTCTGTTCCTCATCGGCGCTTTTCAAGCGCCTTTTTTTATGGCCAAAGCATATTCATTTTTAAGTACACAGCTGCTTACGATTTTGCCGCTGCAGTTTGACTCAAAAGCACAAAAAGCACCTACAATCTAAACGCTTAAACAGGTTGAACCATAAACTTTGACTTCACAGTCACTAAGAAATGACCTGCAAAAGCTTGTACCGAACTATAACTTGTTGCACGATTAGCAGTACAAAATGGTGCTGTTGGGCACATTTATCATTGACTAAGATTATAACTCTGGTTTAACCAGTATTGAGGAACCCGCTATGCCACAATACAAAGCACCCTTACGTGATATGCAGTTCGTATTGCACGAATTATTAAATGCTGAAGCACATTACGCGAAACTTCCTGCATTTCAAGACACTGTAAGCCGTGAATTGGTTGATCAATATTTAGAAGCAGCGGCTGATTTCTGCGAAAACGAACTTTCTCCTTTAAACCAAGTTGGCGACCGTGAAGGTTGTACTTGGAATGACGGCGTTGTAACAACACCTACAGGCTTTAAAGAAGCGTATCAAAAATATATCGAACTTGGCTTCCCATCTCTTTCTGCTGATGAAGAATTTGGCGGTCAAGCATTACCAAACTCTTTAGGGATCTCTATCTCTGAAATGGTGGGTACTGCAAACTGGTCATGGGGCATGTACCCTGGTCTTTCTCACGGTGCGGTTCGTACTTTAGAACATCACGGTTCTGATGAGCAAAAGAACACTTACTTGCCAAACCTTGTTTCAGGTGTTTGGACAGGGACCATGTGCTTAACTGAATCTCATGCAGGTTCTGACTTAGGTATCATCCGTTCTAAAGCAGAACCAAATGCTGACGGTAGTTACGCAATCTCTGGCGAGAAAATCTTTATCTCTGCTGGTGAACATGACATGGCTGAGAACATCATCCATATCGTACTTGCACGTTTACCTGGTGCGCCAAAAGGCACTAAAGGGATCTCTTTATTCATCGTACCTAAGTTCCACGTCAATGCTGATGGTTCAGTTGGCGAGCGTAATGCAGTACGTTGTGGTTCAATCGAACACAAAATGGGTATCCATGGTAACGCAACTTGTGTCATTAACTTTGACCAAGCAAAAGGTTACTTGATCGGACCTGAAAACCGTGGCTTAAACTGTATGTTCACATTCATGAACACAGCACGTATTGGTACAGCGGTTCAAGGTTTATCTGCATCTGAATCTTCTTTCCAAGGCGCTTTAGCGTATGCGAAAGATCGTTTGGCAATGCGTTCTCTTTCTGGTCCTAAAGCACCTGAAAAAGAAGCTGATCCAATTATTGTTCACCCAGCTGTTCGTAACATGCTTTTAACGCAAAAATCATTTGCTGAAGGCGGTCGTGCGTTGGTTTACTTATTGGCTCAATATGCAGATATCGTTGAAAAAGGCGAAACTGAAGAAGAGCGTAAGTTTGCTGACAACATCTTGTCTTTGTTAACACCAATCGCAAAAGCATTCTTAACTGAAACAGGTTCTGAATCTGCGAAGCACGGTGTACAAGTATTTGGTGGTCACGGCTTCATTTCTGAACACGGTATGGAACAAATCGTACGTGATACACGTATTGCTTGCTTATACGAAGGTACCACTGAGATTCAAGCGCTTGACTTGTTAGGTCGTAAAGTCTTGCAAACTCAAGGTGCAATGTTGAAAGACTTCACCAAGATCATCCATAAATTTGTTGAAGCAAACAAAGACAATGCGGCGATGCAAGAGTTCATTGCGCCATTGGCTGCTGCCAACAAAGAATGGGGCGACATCACCATGCAAATCGGCATGCGTGCAATGCAAAACCCAGATGAAGTGGGTGCAGCTGCGGTTGACTACTTATACTTCTCTGGTTATGTAACGCTTGCTTACTTATGGGCACGTATGGCGCTTGTTGCTCAAGAGAAATTAGCTGAAGGTTCAACTGAAGTTGACTTCTACAATGCAAAAGTGACCACTGCTCGCTTCTACTTCAAGAAGATCTTGCCACGTGTTCGCTCACATGTAGACGTGCTTTCAACTGGCGTTGCGCCATTGTTTGAACTTGATGCGGAACACTTCGCTTTCTAAACATAGTTTAGAATGAGATGCAACGTTCATCACAGAAAAAGGACTGGTCAGTTTTGACCGTCCTTTTTTTGTTTAATCAATGCTAAATTTATACGATTCAATTTATTTGTTCGTTTTATTTGATCACTTTGCACATGAAACGGTGCGTAGAAGGGAACGATTATGCCAATTTACAATGCTCCTTTAGCAGACATGAAATTCATCTTAAATGATGTATTTAAAGCAGAACAATTTTGGCAGTCTAATGAGAAACTGGCTCATGTAGATGCCGCAACAGCTGAAGCAATTTTAGAAGAAATGGCGAAGTTTGCCCAAAACGTGACACATCCGTTAAACCGTACGGGTGATGAAGAAGGTGCACGTTGGGAAAATGGCGAAGTTTTCACTCCAGCAGGTTTTAAAGAAGCATTCCGTCAATACGCTGACGGTGGCTGGATCGGCTTAGGTGCTGATGAAGAATGGGGCGGTCAGGCCATGCCAAAAATGCTGACTGTACTGTCTGATGAAATGTTATTCGCAACCAATCCATCATTCATGCTCTACCCGCTTCTTTCTGTGGGTGCTGGTATGGCATTGAATAGCTATGCATCACAAGAGCAAAAAGAAACCTATTTACCTAAAATCTATTCTGGCGAATGGTCAGGTACGATGTGCTTAACTGAACCGCATGCAGGTACAGATTTAGGTATTATCAAAACTAAAGCTGAACGCAATGAAGATGGTACGTATAACATTACCGGTACTAAAATCTTTATCACCGGTGGTGATAACGATCTAGCTGAAAACATCATTCACTTGGTACTTGCAAAAACCCCTGATGCTCCTGCGGGTTCACGTGGTATCTCATTATTCATCGTTCCAAAGTTCCTGTTAAATGAAGATGGTTCTTTAGGTGAGCGCAACCCTGTAGGCCCAGGTTCAATTGAACACAAAATGGGGATCAAAGCCTCAGCAACATGTGTGATGAACTTTGATGGTGCTAAAGGCTACCTCGTTGGTAAAGAAAACGAAGGTCTTGCTGCAATGTTCGTGATGATGAACTACGAACGTTTGTCGATGGGTATTCAAGGTCTGGGTGCTTCTGAATTTGCATATCAAAATGCAGCACAATACGCAACTGACCGTTTGCAAGGCCGTAGCGCAGCAGGCGTTCAATCACCAAATAAACCAGCAGACAGCATTTTAGTTCACGGTGATGTACGTCGTATGTTGCTCAATGTACGTGCGAATAACGAAGCATCACGTGCATTTGCAGTTTATGTAGGTCAACAGTTAGACATCACTAAATTCTCTACTGATGCAGAAGCTGTGAAGCAAGCGAACAACCGTGTTGCACTGTTAACACCAATCGCAAAAGCTTACCTCACTGATACTGCATTCCAAGCAACCTTAGATGCACAAATGGTGTTTGGTGGTCACGGTTATATCCGTGAATGGGGTATGGAACAATGTATCCGTGATCTTCGTATTGCTCAAATTTACGAAGGGACTAACGGTGTTCAGTCTCAAGATTTAATTGGTCGTAAAACCATTAAATGTGGCGGCGCATTCATTGCTGAGTACATCACTGAAATCCGTGACTTTGCCAATGACCTAGACACAGACTTGAACTTCATTAAAGATGCAACATTAGATGCTGCAACTGAAATCGAAGCCATCACGCAGTTCATCATTGAGCAAGCAGCTGAAAATGTTGACTTCCCGAACTCAGCTGCGGTTGACTACTTACATGCAGTAGGCTTACTCAGCTTTGCCTATATGTTTGCAAAAATCGCTGCTGCTGCAAAAGACAAATCTGGTGATTTCTACCAAAACAAAATTGCATTAGCACAATACTTTGTAGACCGTATCTTGCCTGAATTAGATGCGCGTTTAGCGAAAATCAAAGCAGGTTCTGACTTGATCATGAACTTCAGCGAAGATTACTTCACAAACCAAGCTTAATTTTGGCGTGATGTTAAAAACTGCCTCAATCATTTGGTTGAGGCAGTTTTTTTATCGCTATAATCAAATCAGCATAAAACTTGCATAACATTCTAATGATCATGTTGAGAATATAAATCGCCATGTTGAACTCTAAAGAGAAACTTGAAGGCTTACCTCGCCTACTTGATCGCTTCGGTCACTACGCGGTTGAAGCCTTTCATTATTTAGCCTTATTTATTATCGGCTGTATGATTGCATGGTCAGCCGTACATACCGTGATTGAAATTCTAACGGTAAAACAGTACGCCACCATTGATGATATCTTACTGTTGTTTATCTATTTAGAATTAGGCGCAATGGTGGGGATTTACTTCAAGACCAATCACATGCCGGTGCGTTTTTTGATTTATGTCGCGATTACTGCACTCACCCGCCTGTTGATTGCCGATATTCAGCACAATCATAAAGCTTCTATGGATTTGGTGATTACCACAGGTTCGATCTTGATTTTAGCGGTGGCGATTTTGGTGGTCCGATTTGCGTCATGGAACTACCCTTCTGTGATTCGGGGCAAGGATCAAGAACAACAATTGCCTTCCAACAAAACACCTCGACCACAAGATGACGAACTAGCATAAATAAAAAAGCAGGCATATGGCCTGCTTTTTTATTGCATCTGCTATGCAACTCGGAAAACACGATATTTCGAGTCCACCAACACATATTTACCCTGTACCTGCATCCAGTTATAACCACGAGGTGGTTCATATAAACGATGGTTCCGATAGTTAGAAACCACATAGCGATTACTACGGAATTCTGAGGGTAAGCGCTCGCCGCGCTTGAAGTTAATACGTTGACCATAATGATTACCACGATCGCCATTCGACCAGCGTGGTTGTTCACGATGATCGTAACGGTGGTCATAACGATCATAGCGGTTATCGTAGCGATCTTTATGATCATGATTCCAACGATTTGAATCTGCCATAGCTGAGGCAGAAATCCCTAACATAAGCGTTGATACCAGTAATACGGCTGTCTTTTTCATTCTTTGATCCTCTGTTTTTCGATCTGAAATCAGATTAAGAAAAACTCAAGGAGAAAGCATGAATAAAACCCACGACATTGCAAAGCTTTGTAATGAATAGTGAGAAATTATGGAGAATCCTCAAGAGATTAAATTTTAAAAAACCATCAAAAATCAGCGAATAATCTCAATGGTAAAATTATCATCAGTCACTAAAAAATAACGTCCATCCACGACCACCCAATGTCTGCCACGCGGCGGTTCACGTAAAGAGTAGTAATCCCAGTCCCGAACCACATAACGCTCGCTCCGGAACTCACCCGGTAATTCATTACCCACCACAAAAGACTCACGGCGATAGCTACCGTCATATTGTGTGTCTGGATAATATTCGACACGGACACCCGGTCGATGATTCGGATGAGGATAATAGTTATTTTGATTGGGTTGATAGTAGTAACCTTTCGGTGGCGCTGTCGGTGTATAACGCTGATTCGAAAAAGCAAATGGATCTTGTGCTGGCGGCTGATAGGCAGGAGTCGTCTGATGAGAGGAGCGGCGTTCTACCCCACTATAGCCACTCCAAGCATTGTCGGCATAGCTCATCACTGGGAGATAGCTCAATACAGCTGCCAAGCCATAAATATAAAGTTTAAATTGCTTCATCGTGATCTCCCTAAAAGCAGAGTATCTGTCTATTTTAGAATAAAAAATAAGCGTAACTGTTGTAATAATATTTTTTCAGATTAGCTGTTGAATTCCCAAGATAAACAGCAGCGAGCTACAGCTCCACCGAGATATGCTAAAATCATTTTTTTGGTTTTAAGGCAACATCAGTGGCTGAAATGAATTTTGATCGTCTCTATCAATTCTTTTGCAAAGTGCCAAGCGTGCAAGAAGCGCGTATCGTTGCACATGGCGCAGATGGTCAACACGCATGGTGGTTTAAATTCAATATTGATGTTCAACATCCTTTAGCATGGCAAACCGTTCAAGAACTTGGACATGTACTCAATTATTTATCCACCAATGAGCGTTTACCAACCCAGTTCTTCCCTGTGTCTCCACCACCCTATATGAACGGCGAAGCCAAAGATTTTTTAGCTTGGGTAATCCAGTGTAATCATCCAGAATTCACTCCAGATGTGGTCTGTGACTGGCTAGAAGCCCGCTTACCAAATCCTGTGGATGATGAAAGTCAGTGGAAAATTAAAACCGATTTAAGTGAACTCGAGCAAATGGCTGATAAGGATTTAGATCAATTGATTCCTCCAAGCCCTTAATTTTTTTCTTGAGGATGTAGGTCTTTCAACAAGCTGAATCGCAAATAAACATCCACATTCAGCTTGTTGAGCTCAGGTTCTGAATCAGGATAAGTCGTAACCTAGATATTCTTGTGGTGATTCAGAATAAGGTAAAATCAGATAATTATTTTTTAAAATCAGGTCTTTCATTGCCTTTTGATGAGCGGAATCTAACGGATAAATCAAAGCAAGATCCTGAATTAAATCTTCAATTTTTTCTGCATTAAAATCTGCTGTTTTGATCCATCCCAATAAGGCTGCTCCAAGTCCGATAAATTCGAAGCCATAGTGCTGCATTTTCTGAATCAGTGCATAATTTTCGAAGGGATCAAAATCACAAGAAAAATAGCCATTCGGTAGCATCGCTAGTTTTAATGCTTCGGTTTCAATATCAGCCACTTTTACTTCAATGACACTGTCTAATGAAATCAATAGATGTTGATTGAAATAAAGCAATGCTTCTAAGTCATTTTCATCATAATGCTGCATTTTTTCAGCTAGGCTTTCAAAACACTGCTGCTGTGCGGGATCATTCAACTGTTGAAGATAATGCTGCAATTGCTTTGGAACACAAACATTTTGATAGCGTTGCTCCCATCGTGGATCATCGACTTCAATTCCCTTGAGGTCGTCACTAAAATCGACATACAGACGGTCATCCTCGACCGCATGCATCGAGGTATATTTTGCTTGTGCGGCGTCATCTAAAACTAGAAACACTTTTTTAGGATAAACATCTTGTTTAAGGGAGCGATAACATTCTAAGAGTTCTGCCCAACTTTGAATTTCAACAATATCTGCATAATGATTAAATTGATGTACCTCTAAACCAATCTGCTCATCCTGTCTGATATTCAGTTTAATTTTCGCCATTGCGTAGAACCCTCGTTATGCTGAATTAAAAAGTGGATAAGCCAGACCATTCCATAAAACGATAAATCCAGTATTTTACTTTTGACTCATCAGCATATTTTGCATAATCCACCGTGATTTGACGTGCATTGGCGTTGGTCCATGCTGCATCAAAATACTGTCCCGCATCTTTAAATACAGGTGCTTGTGCTGCACCAATCACCCGCATATCAGTTTCAAGATTATAATTTTTTAAATTACGTGCAGTTAAGTTAGCTGAACCGAGAATGATCTCTGCTTGCTGGGCATTTGATTTAAGCAGCATTTTGCTATGACATTGTTCGCCACGGGTATCACACCAACGGATTGGAATACCAACTGCATTCAGTTCCGAAGCCACTTGACGATTGGGAATGCCATTCTTTTGACGACCAAACGCATCTTTATTCGGGTCAAGCATAATACGAATGTTGACACCACGTTGCTGTGCCTGCTTGAGTGCATCAATGATATTGCGTTCTGATAAATAGAACATCGCCATATCCAAATGCTCTTTACTTTTCGCAGTCTGAATCATTTTCAGAACGGCGTCATAAATCGCTTTTTCAGTCAGCACTTGCACTTGTGGTAATGTTTTATCTTCGGCTAGCCCGCCCATAATCACAAATGGGCTCGAACCTTTAGACATATTGGCCACAGCTTGCTCGGTTTGTAACACATCAATCGCTGTTGGCCCATCCACCACCAAGGCCACATTGCTATGATGCGAACTACCATCATGCGGATTGGCCGAAGTTACTAAGCTTTTCCAGCCATCCACA
The DNA here is from genome assembly GCF_013072675.1 of Acinetobacter sp. Ac_3412. Lineage (NCBI taxonomy): Bacteria > Pseudomonadati > Pseudomonadota > Gammaproteobacteria > Moraxellales > Moraxellaceae > Acinetobacter > Acinetobacter sp. Ac_3412. The sequence goes on from NZ_LXUJ01000012.1 coordinate 265,902, forward strand.
GTATCGACCACCAAGGTTTTACGATGATTGGCTTTAAAATTAAATAATTCCAGATAACTACGCAGAGTAATTTTATCATTGCCAAAGGGGCTACTTAACCAACCACCTTCAGGATTATTGCCCAAGTTCTGACAACAGATATACCAAAAACCTGACCAAAGCGGATTCGAAGCACGCAATCGCTTTAAATCAGTTTCGATGACATCCACACCTGCTTGGCGTAGTTGTAGATAATGCTTTGGCGTTAACCCACCATAAACCGAATTAATCGGATCAGTAATCACCACCACTTCAACATTTGGATGCAAACGGCGCTTCACGATTAAGGCATCGGTGAGCTCTTGCATTAAAGGAAACTGTTTGACTGTCGACTTACCCACTTCCTGATTAAATAGGAACATATCCAGCACAATGGTACTCTGTGCCTGATCAATCAACTGAAACACTTCTTTGAAAATATGCTGGTCCACTTGTTGCTGACCTTGCGCATCGATATAAGTCTGATCGGCTAAGAATTTCACATTGGCATGACGTAATTGCCCAGCAAAATCCAATCCCTTTGGGAGTGGTTTTACGGTGTGATAGATTGCCGAAGCAATGTATCCAATCGCAAAAATACACAATATGACTGCCATGTAACGTCGACCTGACCAGTTTAATTTTCGATGGATTCGTTGGAAGATACGCATATAAACAAAAAAAGCCCTAGCCTAATGGCTTAAGGCTAGAGCTTATGCTTTGATTTTTCAATGCTAATTTGGTGATCATTTAAAAAATCAAAAATTAAATTTTCACTTAGAAGTTAAAATTCACCCCAACCGTGAAATTACGTCCCACTTGTGGAATCGTTGATAAGAACGATGCATGTTGGTACACCTGATCATCGAGCAAATTATTGGCATTCAGATAAACACGATAATCTGTAGCCTGACTATATTTACCTGTATATGCCACACCTAAATTCAGCATGTTATAGCTTTGCGTATCAGTTTCATAAGCCGCAATCTTGTCTTGTTGGAACACATGATAGTATTCAGCTGAACCGCTAAAGCCATCGCCAAAATCAGCATTTACTTTTGTTCCTAGACGACCTGCTGGAACACGCGGGGCATTTTCATTGTCAATCTTGCCGCGTACATAGTCACCAAATACACCGACTTTGTACATATCCGAGATCTGATAACCCGCTTCTGCCTCTGCACCATAGAAACGCGCCTGATCTTGGGTATATTGCACCAAGCGGAAATCTTTATAACGGTCTAAAGTTTGAGCATAGATATAGTCATCAAACCAGTTGTGATAGACATGTACATGGTAATCAAACTTGTTATTGTCATAATGGAAACCGAGTTCCACATTATTCGATTTTTCTTTCTTCAATTGATCATTACCTAGTTCATAGGTATTGGTCGCAAAATGTCCACCATTGGCATACAGCTCTTGCGCTAAAGGCAAACGTTCTTGATGTGAAGTCACCAAAGAGAGTTTGTAGTTGGGCGCAAACTCCCAGTTTGCAGCGCCAGAAACAGAAAAGGCTGAACCGTCGAAATCTTTTTTGCTTGAGTCATCAATATCAATTTTTTGTTTTTCTGCGCGTGCTGCCAGCTCAACATGGACATCATTAAATTGTGCATGCTCTAAACCAAAGATGCTCCACTTCTTCGTCGTATTAGGTGCCAAGAACGCTTCTTCACCGGTGAGTTCCAGTTTTTGTTGACCATACTGGGTTCCAATTACCCCTTCCCATGGCCCAATTGGATTATGTACCAATTCTAAACGACCATCATAACCTTTGTTTTTAAAGCGAGTCGCGATGGTATCTTCTTCAATTTCATCATGTTTATAATCAGTATAGCTGGCCTGAGCACGTAGCTTTTTAAAACCTGCAAATGGATCATTCAATTCTGTACGTACATCATAACGCTCAGATTTCAGATCAATCCAAGGGCCTGCCTCATGTGCATGATCGTGGTCGTGATCGTCATGACCATGGTCATCTCCATCCTCGTGATCATGGTCGCCACAGTGTAAATGTGGACGTCCTGAAAGGTGAGCACTACAGCTCTCATATTCATGGCTATGTCCAGGCAGACCATATTTATCTTGGCGATTGCTATATGAAATTCCGGTAAAGCCACGGTCATAAATCCAAGACAAACCGACATTCACCGTTTCACCTTTGGCAAAGGTATTACCGACACGACGCTCTTTCTCACCTTCGTGCACATAGTTTGGCGCGATATAGTCATTGGCTTCACGATTTAAGCCTTCAACACGTAAGGCCACTTGATCCCCAAGAGCAACGGTGACTCCTGCTGTTGCCAGTTTTTCATCACTGCCGGTGTTGTAACGTAAACCTACATTTCCCTCATAACCATTTTCAGGCATTTTGGTTGGAATCTTGCTATCCGTCACATTCACCAAACCACCTACTGTGCCAGCACCAAATAATAAGGTGGATGGCCCACGAATTACTTCTACCTGTTGAGCGAGCGCAGGATCTACAGTCACTGCATGGTCAGGAGATAGCGTCGATACATCAATATTTTCAGAGGAGTTTTGCAAAACTTTTATCCGTGGGCCATCTTGACCACGGATCACAGGGCGGCTTGAGCCCGCACCAAATTGATTGGAATAGATCCCAGGTTCACTGCTCAATGCCTCACCAATGGTGACAGCTCCTTGTTGCAAGCGTTTTTGATCTACGACAGTATCAGCAACCGCAAAATCTTTCGATGTTTGCTCTAGTGGATGTGCTTTAATTCGTATTGTCTCTAAGCTTGTCACTTGCTCATTTTCTGCTGCAAAAGTAGATACAGATACAACAGCTAAAATAGATAAGGTCAAAATATTCTGTGGAAATGACATATCGGGTCTCGAATCAGTCGATCGTTGTTTTTGTTATATTATAACATTTCACTTATTTTGCAATAAAAAACAGTGCAACAAAGAACATTTGCTACACGACTTCTCCATGATTCAATGAAAGACCTTCAGCATACGAGAAACGTTATCCCTCATATCAGCCTAATTTTTTGATAAAAAAAACCGACATTCTCTCTCGATATGCCGGTTGAATTCTGCTTAATTTATCAAATCTTATTTTTGTCTTTCAATATGATAAAGCTCATTAAACTGGCCGTTATAAAAAAGAATATATAAGTGACATGGGGAAAGAATAAATAATATTCTGTTAATCCACTCAAGAGAAATGAAAATACAAATAAAAATCCAGCAAGTGCCAAATTCTTAACCAATTCATTTCTGCTAAAAAATTGAGAGAAGAAGAATATCAGTGGCGTAAGCAATGAAATAATAAGACCTACCAAACCAATCAAGCCATTAGCAGCCAGATCTTGAAAGAAAATATTATGCTTATGCTGGAAACAACTTGGTAAAATACCTTGTTCAGCTAGATGGCAATGTTCCTTTTCAACACCATAAACACCAACACCGATAACAGGTTGTTGTTGAAATAGTTCAATTGCATTGTGCCACATCACCAATCTAGAACCTGTACTGTTATTATAGCTATGGTTTTCGATATGAGTCTTATCTTTTTGAAACTCATCAAATCGATTAAATACAGGTGAATTTGGAATAACAGCATTAACAATCAAAAAGATTAAAAGCAGTGCCCCACTAAAAAGTAGCTTTTTCTTCTGAGTTTTATAATAAAATAACGTTAAAAATAACAGTAAAAATGGTATGACCAACCATGTCCCTCTAGAACCATGTAGTATAAACACAAATAAAGTCAATAAACTTATAGTTGTTATCAGATATGAGGATCTCGATTTTAAATAAAATGAAAAAACAAAAACTAAAATACTTAAAGAAACAAACACAATATCATACGATATAATTGGATTATAAAAATCTGCCAGCAACCCACGGTGGAAATCGAGTTGAAACCCGACAATCCAACTATAGACCAGCAAGAAGCCAATAATAATATACAAGACAGAAAAAAATTGTTTAGTTTTAAAACTAAAATAATGATAGATCGTTGGTAAAAAGCAGAAAGGAATTACCCACAGATACTGATTAACAATATTTTTATATGTTCTCTGTGGGCCATCTTGTGGAATAACATCCAACCGATCAAAAAGATAATAACTTAAGCTAAAAGTAAAAAAACTAATCAGACAGAAGAGCATCAAGGGCATATTCATGATTATTTTTTTATTTTTAATAAAAACATAGGTAAACATTAAAGTATAGATAATTGAAACATACCAAACTCTAAATTTTTCATTAAAAATATAATAAAAAAATAGAATCAATATCGTCAACGAGATAAGTTTTGCAACTTTATTCTCACCCAAAAAATTTAAATTACACCCCATTACAAAATTTAAACCTCATCAACATCTGCAAACTGATTAACCATCAAAATAGACCAAAATTCATTGCATTATTTAAGCAAAAACACACCTACAATACAACATTGTAAAAAACAAGCATGATCGGTCAGCCTATTTACAAATCTGATTATTTATTTACTGTTCTTTCGCGTAAGATTTTATTATCTATAATGCTTTTTTTATTATGCCTTTCACTCTTTCTCATGCAGTACTTGCCCCTCCCTTATCCAAATTAAGCAAAGGTCATTTACCACTTGCAGCATTAGCAATTGGCTGTATGACACCAGATCTCTATCGATTATTTACACAAGAAAATATCAACTTAACCCACCAATGGTCAGGTCTTTTATTTCCCAATCTTCCAATCGGATTATTCTTCTGTCTACTGTGGTATCTGATCTATCGCCCTGTGATTTACCGCATTTTAGGTATTCATCATCCATTAAAAGTCAGCTCCTTTGATCATGCCTTAACTTTTATCTTGATGAGTTGTATAGCCCTTAGCATAGGTATTGCTACACATTTAATTTGGGATGGACTTACTCACCTCGACTTTCGAACATTTGCATTCAAAGAAACGCTTGCCCAAAACATTTCACTTCTTGGCTTAAGTTATCCCCTGCATTTTGTCTTACAAATTGCCTCATCAGTGCTCACCCTACCCATCATTCTGGTCATGTCTTGGCATTATTACCTTAGGCATAAACATAACCATCCTGTTTCAACCAAAATAAAAACTTTTGCACTACTCAGCTTCAGTGTTTCAATCATCGTAGGACTAATCGCAGTCTTAGACTACAGCCAACAGATCAGCGCTGATCTATGGAATAGTGAACGCTATTTTTATATAGGCAAATCGATTAATGAATTTACACAAGCAAGCCTAAGCTGGTTTACCGTAGCCTGCCTATTGTTTTTATTTTTTGATTGGATCGCTCGTCTGAAATCAGTTTAAGTAGAAGTGTTGCTTTAAAATTCGCTTGAAAACATTAAGACTTGAGACTATACGTTCAACAAGGCATAATCTCCCCTTCATTGGTGGTGCGCTGTTTACGCATTCACCTTCTACAGCCAATATAGTTTGGATACATAATTCAATATGATGCGCACTCATTACTGTGGCTCTTTAACAGAAGCCCAAATCGATCAAACCGTTACTTTATGCGGATGGGTTCACCGTCGCCGTGACCATGGCGGTGTAATTTTCCTTGATATGCGTGACCGTGATGGTCTCGTACAGGTGGTGATCGATCCAGATACGCCAGAAGCATTCGCAACAGCAGATAAAGCACGTTCAGAATTTGTATTAAAAATTACAGGTCGTGTTCGTCGTCGCTATGAAGGTACTGAAAATGCCAACATGGTGAGTGGTCAGATTGAAGTTTTAGGTAAAGAGATCGAAGTTCTTGCAGCTTCTGATACTCCGCCATTCCCATTGAATGACGAAAACACCAATATTTCAGAAGAAATTCGTTTGAAATACCGTTTCTTGGACATCCGTCGTCCTGAAATGTTAGAGCGCTTGCGTTTCCGTTCTAAAGTGACCAACTTGATCCGTAACTATTTTGAAGATCATGGTTTCTTAGATGTTGAAACCCCAATCTTGACACGTGCTACACCAGAAGGTGCACGTGACTATTTAGTGCCAAGTCGTGTTTCAAATGGTAGCTTCTACGCACTTCCACAATCACCACAATTGTTCAAACAGTTGTTGATGGTGGGTGGTATCGATCGTTATTACCAAATTGCGAAATGTTTCCGTGACGAAGATTTACGTGCGGATCGTCAGCCTGAATTTACCCAAATCGACGTTGAAACATCGTTCATGAGTGACGATGACATCATGGATTTAATGGAAGGCTTAACGGTTAAAATGTTCAATGAATTATTGAATGTAAAATTCGATAAATTTGAACGTATGACTTATGCAGACGCAATGCGTGACTATGCATCTGACAAACCAGATATGCGTATTCCATTGAAATTGGTTGACGTTGCAGACTTAATGCAAGACGTAGAGTTCAAAGTCTTCGCTGGCCCTGCAAAAGACCCGAAAGGTCGTATCGTTGCTTTACGTGTTCCTGGTGCTGGTTCATTGCCACGTAGTGCAATCGACGAATACACCAAATTCGTAGGCATCTACGGTGCAAAAGGTTTGGCTTACATCAAAGTCAACGAACTTGAAAAAGGCATCGAAGGTCTTCAATCTCCAATCGTTAAATTCATCGAGCCAATCGTGCTGGATCTATTAAAACGTGTTGGCGCTGAAAATGGCGACATCGTGTTCTTTGGTGCGGATAAAGCTAAAGTTGTAAATGATGCGATGGGCGCACTTCGTGTGAAAATCGGTCATGACTTGAAACTGACAACGTGTGAGTGGGCACCACTTTGGGTTGTTGACTTCCCAATGTTCGAAGAAACTGATGATGGCAAATGGACTTCTGTTCACCACCCATTCACGCTACCAAAATCAAGTGTTGAAGACGTGAAAAGCAATCCAGGTGAAGCATTGTCTGTTGCATACGATATGGTACTGAACGGTACTGAAATCGGTGGTGGTTCACTTCGTATCTATACTTTAGAAATGCAAAAAGCAATTTTTGAAGCTTTAGGTATTGGTGAAGAAGAAGCAGAAGAGAAATTCAGCTTCTTATTGAATGCATTACGTTACGGTGCGCCTCCGCACGGTGGTTTGGCATTTGGTCTTGACCGCCTGATCATGTTAATGACAGGTGCTTCTTCGATTCGTGATGTAATTGCATTCCCGAAAACCAAGACAGCTGAATGTCCATTGACTCAAGCACCAGCACCAGTTGAAGCAAATCAATTGCGCGACTTAGGTATTCGTTTACGCGAAAAGCCAAAAGCTGAAGAAAAATAAACCTTGAGTTTATGCTTCAACAAAAACCCTGCTCTATGCAGGGTTTTTTATCTTCGAGTTTTACTTTGCGAACAAGTCCGCTAGTGGCATAATAGACTGCTTTTTATTGAGAGATCCGTCTTATGGCAATGCGTCCTGATGTACGTCGACATGCAATTGTACTTATTGTATTTTCACTTGCTCAATGGTTTTTCATGCGTTACATCTTGGCAAATGAACTCTTCAATATGGACACCAATCAACGCATTTTATACTTCTGTGTAAGTAGCTTGGCAGGCGCTCTACTGATTTTTGTCGCATTAATCTATATGGTCCTTAAAGGCAACGTAGATAAACAAGACTAAGATCATGTCGTTTTACACTACCCTACTTCGTATTCTCCCTTTAGCACTTTTACGTAGTATCGCAAAAGTGGCGGCATACTTTATCAATCAAAATCCGAATAAAAGTATGCTGTGGAAAACCAGAGTCAACTTAGGGCTAGCCTACCCTCAACTTAGTCTAGAACGAAAAGAACAGCTCGCGAGAGAAAGCGTCACCAAACAATGCCTCAGTTATATTGAATCTGGTAAATGTTGGGCAATGCCACCTGAATGGAGCATCCAACAGATTCATACGGTACATCATTTGGACGTATTAACCGATGCGCTCAGTGATCCAAGAGGCGCACTGATTATTACCCCGCATCTGGGCACATGGGAAATGATGAATGCATGGGTACATCAATATGGTATTCCAACCATCATGTACAAACCCATGAAAGATTCTGGCTTTAATGCTTTTGCCTTACATGCCCGTCAGCGTCTTAACGCCACTTTAGTCCCAACTGATGCATCTGGTGTAAAGGCCTTGTTTAAAAACCTAAAACAAGGTGGCTTCAGTGTCATCTTGCCCGATCATGTCCCAGACCCGTCTGGTGGTGTTGTGGTTCCTTTTTTTGGAGTTCCATGTCTCACCAGTACACTGGCCAGTAAAATGGCACAAAAAACCCAATGTCGCCTAGTCGGATTAAGCTGTTTCCGTCGTGAAGATGGTGAAGGTTTTGATGTGTATTGTGATGACCTGAATGATCCACAGCTCTATGATCGAGATATTGAAGTTGCCACAACTGCACTCAATCAAGCCGTTGAACAGATGATTAACCGCTTTCCTGCTGAATATATGTGGGGTTATAAACGGTTTAGAGGCGGAAAATCTGAATCTGCCTACAAATGAGTGGCTATTGATTTTAAGCGTCTTAAAACTATTTAAACTTCACTGTACGATAAGCGGAGAGATCCTTAAGTTTCAAGATTTGAAAAATTAATCTTAAAACCTCCTTTTTAATTTTTAAAGATAAGCTCATTTGCTGCTTTTGTCGAAGTCTTTCTAGTTTTTCAGCCTTATGCCGAACAGCACGATCCTCTTCTAGATAACTTCCTAAATTTTGATATTGATCATTCAGATAAAAATCTTGCGCACAAATTGCCGGCGTGATTTGGTAAGCTTTATACTTCCCATTTTTAACATTACGACCAAATAAAATATGATCTACAGGAACTAATTCTGGCAGATCTGCAATCAGCTGAAGATAATGCTCAGCAGCTGCTTTTGATAAAATATAACCCGCCCCGCCTAAATGCATCCCTTTAAGATGATATAAACTTCTTCCATTTTTTGATAATTTTAAGAAAAAAGACAGATCAACTTTTTTATCAAAAGCTTCTAATTTGATAATGTGAACATCTTTGGGTATCCATGAAAAGTCATTGAAAAAGCACTGTATATTCTCACCTAAATACACATCATCTTCAAAAATTGCCATATAGTCTAAGTCGAGATCAACAATCTTTTTCCACAACATAATATGACTTAACAAGCAAGCAACTTCACCTTTCGTTAAGCTTCCTCGCCGAGTCAAATCAATTCCTACACTTTTTGCTGCATCATCAGATGTAACTGGCGTAATTGCATCATAAAAGCGGAAATCAACTAAATATTTTTTAAACTCTGCATCTATATGTTGTCTTCTCTCAATTGCAGAATCCAAACTAATAACAAAAACACTCATTTAGAAAGCCATCATATTTGAGAAAAAACAGCAGAATTATACAATTAAAATATATGAAATAAACCTCAAAGGAATATTCATACTATTTCACAGTGCAAATCAAGACAGATAACCCTTTAATAAATAATGTCATAGTTTAATTTTTATTAGTCACTTTAAACTTTAATTTAGTTTTATAAGGAAATTCTTTCAATTGAGTCAAAAGACGCTTGAGTTCACGAGATAACTTCTGTAATCCTCTGGACTTAATTTTTTGTTTATTACGCCATTGAAGTGTTGTTTTAAACTTTTGATTTTGTGGATTTAATAAATAGTCCTGCATACATAATGCTGGATTTAATTGATAGATACCAAGCTGACCTTCAGCAATATATTTTCGAAAAACAATTTGATCAACATGATCTAAAACAGGTTGTTCTTTCATATACTCAAGCAATGCCTTTGCTCCCTGATAAGAGAGAATATAGCCTGCTGCTCCAAGATGGGGGTTTTTCAAACGTCTTAAAATAAAATCTTTATGATCAAAGATTTGGGTTTTATTTAAATCTAAGATAACACTATCGTAAGATTTTTCGAGCTTCACAATATCAACCTTTAACCAGTCTGATTGTTTTAAGAGTAGCTCAGCATCATCTCCCAAATGGACATCATCTTCAAAAATTGCAATGGCTGAAATTTCTTCATCAACAGCTTTTTGCCACAAGGAGACATGGCTTAATAAACAAGCCAATTCATTTCTGCTTAAATCACCTTGACGAAGCGTAAGGCCAATCTTTTCAGCTTGGAGATCGACCTGAGGAGGTTCGATGGCATCAAAGAAATGAAATGAAATTCCTTTTTCCCCAAACTGTTCTTCAATATGTATTCTACGATCAGCTGCGGACTGTAAACTGATGACAAAAGTTTTCACTTATATGTTACCCGACGAGCAAAAAATATAATTTTTAATTGGGTGCTAATACGAACCAATTCTAAAAAAATCTTCTGCAGACCATTGGCTTTATTGGCTCTCATCCTCTTTTTTCTTTCCGAGGTGAGCTGACTTTTCAGCTGAATATTGGTTGATCTATAATGCAATATGGTGTCTTGAATACACAGTGCGGGCTGCATTTGACACATTATAAACTTATGATCTTTAACAACATGCTCAAACATCAAGTTATCTAAGGGAATAATATAGTCAATCTTTTCAATTTCATTTAATAAAAATTTTGCGCCCTGCAATGACAGGATATAGCCCGCAGTTCCTAAGTTTTTTCCAATTAACCTATAGATTTCTCGCCCTTCTTGCGGGAATTCTTTACATTTAGCCCCCAATATCACTTTCGGCGTAAATGCTTCTAACTTAATGAGATGCCAGTCTGGTTCGATCCAGTCAGATTGATTTAAGAACCTGTTAGCCTTTTCCCCTAAATGAATATCATCTTCAAAAATTGCCATATAGGGAATATTGTCATCGACAATCTTCTTCCATAAATGTACATGGCTCATAAAACAGGCAAGTTCACCTTTGGCAATATAGTTTTCATGCACACTAAGATTCATGGCTTGTGCATCATATGCGGCCACATCAGGAGTTATTGCATCGAAAAAGCTGAACTCTATTCCCTGTCTCTCAAATTGAGATGAGATATGATTACGGCGCTCGATTGCGCTTGAGAGACTGACAACAAACTTTTTCATATGGGATAGGAGTAATTCAGACAAATTAGGCGACATACCTACAGGCGCTAAGAATACTTGTTTTTGATTATGATGTACATGATTTCAATCTTGCCTGACTGTTGCCTAAGCTAACAACATGTAAGTTATGGATAAGCATCAACATTTCAAAAATAGTTATTTTTTTCTTCTCACAGCGAACACAGACAAGATTACAAAACCCAAAATAGAACCACAATAAATCAAATAAAATCAAAGCTATAAATTAAATTTTAAAACACTAGTTTTTCCAGAATAAAAATAAAGACAACAAATTACTGACAAGAAGATAAATTTCCCCGCAGCACCGACACTAAAAACAGGCCCAAACTATATGCTCTTATTCAAATTAAAAGATAAGAGCTGGCAATTCCACATAGGGCACGACCAGCGCCTTTTAAACTCAAGAATGATGTTTGTTATAATTTCCTAAGGTTAATTGCAGCGAAAACCGCTTAAACAATAACAATGTCCAGATAAAATATCTTGTCTTAAGATATGGCAGAACACCGATTTTAATGTGCTTAGCATGACTTTTCTTCACCTTTAATGGCTTAAAAACATGTAAAAGCAATGATTGTATAGGGGTTCTCCAAACTAACCCCTTCCATATATTTAAGGTTGTTTTAGGCTGTTTAAGGAAATCTGCCAACGAGGTCTTCATCGAAAATAGTGGTATAGCGCGATGATGTGAAACATCAACGGCTAACCGAACCTCTGTCATTTTTTCAACATCAACGCCACGTGGATAGTCACAAAAGATATTGGTCCACGCGACAAGATCTCCACCTTCTAGATAAAGATTGGTTTGACCAAAAATAGCTTTTATATCTGCAAAAAATGCTTCAGCTCCCTGAACAATTTCTGCATAGTTTTCCTTAATGAGACCCTCATCCTTACTTGGATTATCTTTATATATCGGCTGCCCCTTCATCGAAACGCCATAAATTGGAAACTCAGGTGAACTTAAAAGCAACTCAACAAACTTCCAGTTTTTAGTAAATACATTTGAGTCTAAAGTATTTAAATTATTGGGAATAAATGTATCGAATGCATATTTTTTAGTGCGATACGGCAATAACGTAGACCAATAAAAACCATTGATTGGACGCTGTAACACATCTTCCAACATTTTCTGAGAGGTCAAAGCAACGGTCTTACTATCAACTATTCCGACCTGTTCATCTTTGCCTATGATCGTATCAATATAATGATGATAATCAGCGTACATTTGCTCAGCATGTTGTTCAAAATGATGCTTATGCTCTTGAATAAAATGGTGATAATGACTAGCTTTGTTAAAAGATTGCCCTTCTGTTAATGCAGCAATATCTGCATATTTATGCGCATAAAAATCGACAATCGCTTTAGCACTTTCAATATTCTGCTTCTCATAATCAAGTCGGTAAACTAGATTGAGTAGGCGTGGTGCATATACATAACTGGTTTTAATTCCACCAACATGAAATTGTTTGAAAGCCTTTTGCAGTAAATAGCCATCTCGAGCAACAAACAAAAGATGATCTAGCTTTTTTTCTAGTGCTGTAGTTTCAATCCATTTACTATAACCATAAGCCAAAGGTGCAGCATAGCCATAACCAATCTCTTGCCAATATGGATGCTTATTCTGTACCAATGACTGGTTCAACCACCTCATTGCTAGCATTGCGACCAAAATACTCTTGCCTAAATTGAGCGTGCCTTGTTCTGTAAATCGTCTTACCCGTTCATCAACAGCTAAGAACTGCTGTGCAATCTGTTTATATAAAATTGCTTGGACACCTAGTTTCGCGGGCGCTCTATAATCCCCTTTCTTATTATCACCAATATGAACAATATCTTGTGCGCTCACCTTTAAATCAGAAAAGACTTGCTCAAACAATGTGCCTTTTTTCTTGGTTTTACCATAGCTGCTAGACACATATAAATGCTCAAAAGCATGAAATTCATTTTTAATCAGTAATTTCTGCAAACTCTCAAATGAGTGGTACATATCCGAAATTACAATAACTTTTTTATTTAATTCAAGGGCATAATCCCATAGTATTTTCATTTCTGGGTTCGGTTGTAAAACCATAAACTCCCAGTTTAATTCAATTTCTTTGGCGCATTTAAACTCAACCTCAATTTCATTATAAATATCGTCATAGCAGATCTCTTGTCGATCTGGATTTTTCTTTCTCGCTCTAAATTCAGCCTCTCTTCGAGCCAGAGCAAAACCTTCCAAACATTGATCAATCTCGATATGTAAAAATAAATCTCGTGGAGATAAATACGGACGTAGCAATAAGGTATCAAAAATATCAAAAGAGACAATCTCTGCTTGGGCAATTTTCCTTTTTGCCTTTTCAATAAATGTATTTATTATCATTACATTGCCTCACATAATCACTTTACAATATAACCAGAAGTAGAGAAATATTTCAAAAAAAGCCCCTCTTTTTAGACTATAATTATGAATAAAGCCTTAAAAATGGAAGCTAGTCATGTCTAACTCCACAATTAAAATTTTTGTTGGTTGCGACCCCAATAACTGCGACTTAGAACAAATGATGGTTCTGGACTATAGTGTCCGCAAGCATACCAAACATCCTGTTGAAATTGTATGGATGCAGCTTAGCCACGATCAAAATAGTCCATGGTATACCAATCAGCAAACAGACGAAGGCTGGCATACAGAACATTGGGCGACCCCATTTTCAGGTTTTAGATGGGCAATCCCAGAGTCATGCAATTTCGAAGGCCGTGCCATTTATATGGATGCGGACGTTGTGGTGTTATGTGATATTGCGGAGCTATGGGCGCATCCTAAAAAAGATGAAGCAATCGTGATTGCCAAAGGCGGTAAAAACTCAGCCAGACTGTGTACTTGTGTTTGGGATTGTGAGAAAGCCAAAGCATACCTTCCTTCATTAAAGGATATTCAAGCGGATCCACAAAGCCATAAAAAGTTGATGCAGCTGTTAAAAGATCAACCTAAGTTAGTTCAGCCCTATCAAGACTCCTATAATAATATTGATGGTGAAGGTCTGGCTGCTGATCAAATTAAAATCTTGCATTATTCAGACATGGGCACGCAATTCAGCCATAAATACTCCTTACCTCGTTTAGAGGCTGAAGGACAAAAACACTGGTTCGACGGTAAAATCATGCCGCATCCACGTGAAGACCTGACTGAACTGTTCGACCAATATTATCAAGAAGCCATTGCAGCGGGTTATCGCCCAGAGAACTATCGTATTGAGCCCTTTGGTGATTTTTCTAAAGCGACCCAAATTCATTATCGCGGCAACAAAGTAACTCGCCCAGAAGATAGAAATTGGTTTGCTCGTTCATTACATAGTCTAAAAACCAAATTGAAAAAGAAAAGCTTTTCTTTAGACGACTAATATCAATCGAAACTAGATGACCTAAACCAAGTTATCTAGTTTCATTCGTCTCAATGATTTTATAAATGAGTTTTTAAATGGTTCACTTCTTTTCAGATCGCATTTCTAGAAGTATTTATAAATTGGTTTATAAGCTTTTGTTCCCTAAAGCAGCAAAACATAATCGTCGCTACTGGCCACTTTATAGCGTGGAGCGCGGTTCCCAGAATCGTATTGAGAAAATTTATTTTAAGAAAAAACTGGTGTCCAATAATCTCCTTCCAGCAAAAATTTCTCATAAAAAATGCATGTTGGTGGCGACAGGCCCTTCTATTCAACAACTAGATTCCAAAATTCTGCATCAAAGTGATCGAGATTATATCGGTGTAAATGGCGCTATCGCATTTGATTCAATTCCATTTTCTAGTTATGTCATTATTGACCATAACTTTGTGAACTGCCGTTTCGATCTGGTCCAAAAAGTCTTGAATAGCGATTGCACCTTTTACACCACACCACGCTGCCTAGACCTGATTTTAAGACACGTTCGGATTGAAGATATTCATTGTCAGATCAAGACCATTGAAACAATTACCGATGGTCAAGTCGAAACCTTTCTAGACCATGCTAGACACTTTGATCAAAATGAAACTGACTTCTTTATTCACAAAGGCATGGGTTTCTCACTCGATATCTATAAAGGTACTTTTGACTATTTTACCGTGGCTTATGTTGCCCTTCAGATTCTCTTTACTCTGGGGTATAAAGAAATCTATATTGCGGGTTTAGACATGAATAATTTTTCTCAGCCACGTTTTTATGAAAGTATTGGCGGACAGCAACCAACAACCTTAAATCATCATGTCGATGACGTATTCCAAGCCTTTGATGTCGCTGCAACACTATTTAAAGAAAAAGAAATTAAAGTTTTCAACCTGTCTCAAAACAGTGCTGTTCAAGCATTTGAGAAGATTGACCCGAAAACCTTACTTTAAACCCTGAAAGCTCTTGTTTTAGATATCGAGTAATGAACCTTCCAGATACATGCCTTTTTCATAATAATGACTCAGGGTTTTTCTTTCCTTCCCTGCAAGCTTGATCAGCTTTGGCATTTGCTGAGGTGGATAATTGATTGCCATATCGATCAGCACTTTTTCTTTCACCCATTGGTGTTTTACCTGAAAATACAGCGCATTTTGATCGCAGTTAATTAAGCACATACTGGGTAAATGACGACGCATCACTTTCTGACAGGCCACATAGGCCACTAGATATTCCAGACGACCAATCTGTTGAAACATATCCTGATAATCAGGTTCTGTTTCTTTCAGTTTTTGCAGATAGGCTCTAGGCGTCATTTCAATCGCTTTCGCCAGTTCATCAAACCATTCTTTAAAGAAAATATTTTTCTCTGCACTGGCCAATAACCAATTCTCTAAGACGGGAAAATCTTTAAGTGTTGTATTCTTGGCACGGTAATAGGCAAAGCTGTTGGTATGATTCTTCGCAATCAGTTCCTGAATCCAGTCTAAGCTTTCATAAACCAGGATGCTTGCATCCAACCAAATTCCTCCATACTGATAAATCAGTTCAAAACGGAGCAAATCGGCCTTTTGTTGCGGTGTTGCCTTTGGGAAACGACCAAAATCAATATCACAAAAGTTTTTCACTGTGTCTGGCGTGAGAAAATGAACCTCATAATCTGGATTGGTCTTTTTAACTTGCTCAACACATTTTTCCACAAATCCAGCCAGTGGTCCTTCCCAATACATCCAGATTTTTTTAGGAATTACCGCATTCTGCACAATCGGATTAAGTACAATCAGATCTGCTTCATTGTCTATGGCTTCATTAACCCCTCTCTTTTTATTCGAATACATCGTATAGAACTTTAAGAGATAGAATATTTTTTTAAATATTTTCATACAGATCACTCAGCCATATCTTCAAATCATCTCAGCTTTTTACTCAAGTGATTTGCCCAGAATATTTAGTTAAAAGTAAAGATGCTTAAAAGCATAAAAACGGTCACGCCACATTCGTTTCTGTTTCTTTAGACCATGAGACGAATCGCGCTTTTCCAAGTCTTTACGCTGAATACCCTGTGTTGCAACCGTACCCAAAATATCACTGTCCAATCCAGCAGGTTTAACAAAAGGCTGCCAAACGCCGAGGCCTTTTCCATTCTTGCTGAGCCAGCCTTGGAAAAAGATATCGACAGGCACATGAATATTTTTACCTAATTTGACAAACTCTTCTGCACCTTTACGCGACCAAAGCAGTCCAACCCCACGAATCGGGAAATAATAAGCATGCCACAGGTTGTATTGATCCATCTGCACAATATCTTTGGCGAGTTTTTTCTTTTTCGCCGCCATATTCACCACATACCAGTCTAACTCTTTATGTTGATCTAGATAGTTCAGTAGTGATTGCAGATTATTTTTAAAGTTCGGTAAAACCTGAATATCATCTTCCAACACCACCAAATAATCGGCATCTGTTTGGAGAAATTTTTCGACACAACCATAATGGCTCAGATAACACCCAAGCTCGGAATTGATCAAGCTACGACCTAAAATTCGCTGCGCCTCGGCATCATCATATTGTTTAAACTCAGACAGCGCTTTGCCGCGACCATCGTAGGCCGAAAAACGGGTAAATGGCCATCCCTGTTGCTGTAATTGTTCGGTCGCACTCGCCAGACGCTGATCACTGCCATCAAGGTTAATTAGATAAGTTTCAACTTTCATCATTTATCCTTTGGCCGTTTCAGCCAATAAAACTTTCGGGATATAACCTGCCAATTTTTGATTTAAAGCTGCATAAATTTCTGCCGCTGCCGCATCACTTAATTGATCCAAACTTTGCATGCACCCATATTTAATCTGTTCATTACCCAAGCTTTGCAAGAAGCTGCTTAAACTACTTTCATTTTTCAAATAGGCAATCTCAAGGTCAGGCTTTAACAAGACCTCATCCTTTTGAATTTTCAAATGATTCATCAATGAAATCGGATTGATTTGTTCGACACTGCGGAACTTATACTGAATCTGTTTTTCTAGAAACTTAGGATGAGCAAGTAAATAATCTTGTAATATTTTACGGTCAACCGCGTGCGGATAATGGTGAATCTCAAAAAACTTTTTAAATCCAAGCATATCTGCACCTAACATTTGCGCAATCATATGTTTAGGTTGTATCGGCTTGGAAAAATATTGATTTAAAACCTGACGATACCAAAGCTTGGCCTTGAGCACAAAACTGCTTTGCCAATGCCCGTAAATCACCATTTTCTGATCAATCAGAATATCTTCTAATTGTGCTGGTGCGTTAAAAAAGAAATCATCATTCAAGTAGAAAAAGTAATCGGATAAGCCCTGAATATTCCAGAGCATGGTTTCAATCGAACGTGTATTGAAAGTGGGTAAGTATTGCTCATACCCCGTAAATATTTCACGATGATCAACAATCCGAATTTTACCCGCCTCACAAATCCCATCCTGAACAAAGTCATCAATCCATTGCGGTTGCTGACCATCTGTCACAATATAGATATGTCGACAAAATGGGACATATTTTAAAATAGATGCAACGTTATAATAAATTTCATGGTTGCTGGCAAAACGGGTATCACTGACGGCATCAGAAGCTTGTGTTTTGCCCTGATACTGCATGCGCTTCTGTTTTAACTTCGGATCATTGCCATCCACCCAAGCAATCACCACATCAACCGGTTGCATCATTTCACTCATCAATTCACTCTTAAACGATCCGAAAGCCCGAAAATACGGCCAAACATGTTTAATCTAGAAGCATATGATAACATCACTGATCTGTTCACTGGCAGTCTCTTTTCGTAATGGCAGACATCTTGATTGTGCAATCATTCCATATAAATCAATATATTATAATTGTTTAAATTTTAATATCGATGAGGTAATCAGCAGATATATAATTCCACCTTGTTTAGTAACTTTATTAACATCAGCTTAACTCCTGACAATCCCTAACAAAATCAAACCTTTTGGAATCATTTCACACCTAAAACCACCACATTTTTATTAGACGAATTTAGGTATTTTTATTATAATTACAGGTTACTTTGACGGGATTTAATCTTTTGACTGATGATTTATAATTACTTTGAGTATCAAGCAAAAATAATTAGAACTAAATTTGTTTCAGATAAAGCGTATCTCACTAAACGGTTTATCTGCAAATTAGGTTATACCCCTGATTTTTGCTCGCCAAAAAGCTTCAATGAAAAAGTCACTGCCCGAATGATTTTCGAGCGGAGTCCCCTGTTCACAAAATTAGCAGATAAATGTGCAGTCAGACAGTTGGTTTCTGCAAAAGTCGGTGATGCCTATTTTGTTCCATTGATTGGCATTTACAAATGTATTGATGAGATTGATTTTAACCAGTTACCCAATCAATTTGTTTTAAAATGTACCCATGACAGTGGCAGCGCCATGGTCTGTCGCGATAAAAGCAAGTTTAATGTCGAAGCAGCAACCGCTAAAATCAAAAATCATCTTAAAATGAATATGTATTTTAGAAAGCGTGAATGGCACTACAAAGATATTTGCCCTAAAGTACTGGTTGAAGAATATGTAGAGCTCTATGTCGATCCTGCCAGTAAATCTGCCATTACCACGTGTCGTGCGCACTGTTTTGAAGGCCGTCCGGAATATCTAGAAATTGATGTCCAAGATGCTCAAGGCAACGACTATTCAAATATGTATGATACACAATGGCAGTTACAGCCATTTCGGGTCGATCTAAAAGATAACTCTCCATCCGCTTTGGCTGCACCGAAACAATTGCAAGAGATCATTCAACTGTCAGAAAAGCTTTGTTTTGCGTATGGTTATAGCCGAGTAGATTTCTTACTCTCTCAAGATCATGTGTATTTTAGTGAAATCACCCTCACTCCGAATGCAGGACGAATGGTGATTACACCTGTAGAATGGGATTTAAAATTAGGCTCACTCTGGTTATCCTATTAGCCGTCCATCATGTATGTCGAATCTGTTAGGTACTTATGAAAATAGCGATTGCTGGAACAGGATATGTCGGGTTGTCAAATGCAATGCTATTTGCACAACACCATGAAACCATCGCCCTGGATATCCTACAAAGTAAAGTAGATTTACTGAATAACAAAGTATCACCGATTCAAGATCATGATATTTCACTTTTTTTAAAAGAAAAACAGCTCAATTTCGCGGCGACTACGGATAAACAGCAGGCTTTTCAAGATGCTGATTTTATTATTATTGCCACCCCAACTGACTATGACCCTCAAACCAATTACTTTAATACGCAAAGTGTAGAAAGCGTGATTCAGGATGTACTGGCCATTAACCCCAATGCAACCATGATCGTCAAATCTACAGTTCCTGTGGGTTTCACCGAGCAAGTCAAAAATAAATATCAGACTGAAAACATTATTTTCTCGCCTGAATTCTTACGTGAAGGTAAAGCCCTGCACGACAACCTCTACCCCTCGCGTATCATCGTTGGAGAACAGTCTGAACGTGCCCAGCAATTTGCCGATTTACTGGTAGAAGGTGCAGTAAAACAAGATATTCCAGTCTTGCTGACCCATTCAACTGAAGCTGAAGCGATTAAACTGTTCGCCAATACCTATTTGGCGATGCGTGTGGCCTTCTTCAATGAATTGGATACTTATGCACAAAGCTTTGGCCTAGACACCAAACAAGTGATTGACGGTGTTTGTCTCGACCCTCGTATTGGCAGTCATTATAACAATCCATCTTTTGGCTACGGCGGCTATTGCCTACCGAAAGATACCAAGCAGTTATTGGCCAACTATAACAACGTCCCAAGCAATCTAATTAAAGCGATTGTGGATGCCAATCGCACCCGTAAAGATTTTATTGCGGATTCAATTCTGGCAAGAAACCCAAGCACGGTCGGAATCTATCGTCTGGTGATGAAAAGCGGCTCAGATAATTTCCGAGCTTCAGCGATTCAAGGCGTGATGAAGCGATTAAAAGCCAAAGGTCTGGAAATCATTATCTACGAACCGACCTTTCACGAAGACAGCTTTTTTAACTCTAAAGTCACTCAAGATCTAAATGAGTTCAAACAATCTTGTGATGTGATTATTGCCAATCGCCTCTCCAATGAATTGCTAGATGTACAAGATAAAGTTTATACCCGAGATATTTTTGGAGGCGATGAATGAAAGTTCTAGTCACAGGTGCTGCTGGATTCATCGGCTTTAGTGTTGCAAAAAAACTGTTGGAACGCGGTGATGATGTGGTCGGTTTTGATAATTTTAACGATTATTATGATCCATCCCTGAAAGAGGCCCGTGCTCAGCAATTACAACTGTTGGCTGAACGCAACGATACAGGTAGTTTCACTCTGATTCGTGACAATCTCGCCAATAAAGCCGTGGTGGATCAATGCTTTCAAGATCATTGTTTTGACCGTGTGATTCATTTGGCCGCACAGGCCGGTGTACGCTATTCACTTGAAAATCCACATAGCTATGTGGAGAGCAACCTGATTGCATTTACCAACATTTTGGAAGCCTGCCGTTATGCAGCAACACCCCACCTAACCTATGCCAGCACCAGTAGTGTCTATGGTGCCAACACCACCATGCCTTTTAGCGAGCAACATGGTGTGGATCATCCGCTACAATTCTATGCCGCAACCAAACGCGCCAATGAATTAATGGCGCATAGCTACAGTCATTTATTTAAATTGCCAACCACAGGACTGCGTTTCTTTACTGTCTATGGACCGTGGACACGTCCAGATATGGCCTTATTTAAGTTCACCAAGAATATTTTTGAAGGCAAACCGATTCCTGTGTTTAATCATGGCAATCACACCCGCGACTTCACCTATATCGACGATATTGTTGAAGGGATTATCCGTACCAGTGACAAGATTGCGACCCCTGATGAGACGTGGGACAGCAACCATCCAAATCCATCCACCAGCAATGCTCCGTTTAGAATTTTCAATATTGGTAACAACCGTACGGTGAAACTGATTGAATATATTCAGGCGATTGAAAAAGCGGCAGGTAAAGAAGCGATTTTAGACCTGCTTCCTCTTCAGCCTGGCGATGTACCAGATACCTTTGCCGATAGCTCTGCGCTAGAAAACTATGTGGACTATAAACCCGCGACTTCTGTGATTGATGGCGTGAAAAACTTTGTCGATTGGTATCGCCAATACCACAATATTTAACAACCCTTAAAGCAAAAAAATCAGGCATTCCGCCTGATTTTTTTATCCTATTCATCTATTCAATTTCAAGATGAATAACACTTGGATTATTGCCAAGACTCTTTAATCCAATCCGATGGCAATACATAGCGATACCACTTACCACCACCACCACTGATCGCATCAGGTGGGTTAATCTCACCATGGAAAATAATGATTTTTGCGCCTTTTGGTTTAATAGGCGGCTGGAAATAAGCAAATGGCACTCGTCTTAAACAGTGGTATTTATAGCTTTTGCACCACTCTTTATTCCAATAACTCAATTTGCCTTCTTTATGCACAAACCAAGACAGGTACTCTTGTTCATTACGGAACTTTTGACTGATCTCTTTAAAGTTTGCACGAAAGTACGGCAAAATATCAGGGAAAGCCCCCAGTTTAAAACGATAAACCGAACTATTGCCTGTGATACGCCAAGGGCGTTTCCAGTCGTGAATCACCAAGAACTCACCTTCCGCTTGGAAGAAGCAGTCAATATTATCAATAATGACCACATCTAGATCGAGAAACAATGCATTGCCTTTTAGGCCATACAAATCAGGTTCAAAAGTCGAGAGTTTATTCCAGCCACGCTCAGGGCTACCAGCGGGCAAATCCAGAGATGGAATCGGAAAACATTGAATATTCGGGTCAATACCTTCGGTACGATCGGTCAAGCACACCATTTTAAAAGGCAGAGTCAAATGACGTTTGACCATGTTATACAAACGGTTGACGTACTCAGCACCATACTTGGTTCCCCACTTCATGCACAAGATCACATTGTCTTCATGAGTTGCCGAATTTTGTTGAATATCTACCATCTGATAACCTTAAATGCTTGAGATACGAGGCTACACTTTGTCCAAAAAAACAAAAGTGTTCAATCATATGCACTGAATATACGCTCATCTTAGCATAGAGCGGATTGTTTTTTTTAGTATTAATTCGTCAATAAAAAAGCGAAGCCTAAGCTTCGCCTTTGTGCACGATTACAACTTATTTAATATAAGTTAACCAGTGTGCATATTTGTCATTGCGACCTTGTACTGCATCAAAGAAAGTCTTTTGAATCACAGTAGTAATCGGACCACGTGAACCACAACCAATTTCACGGTCATCATACTCACGGATCGGGGTTACTTCTGCAGCAGTACCTGTAAAGAATGCTTCATCTGCAATGTAGAATTCATCACGAGTAATACGACGTTCAACCACTTCATAACCCAGGTCTTTAGCAATGGTAATCACGGTTTGACGGGTAATCCCTTCTAACGCGCCACCGGCTAAATCAGGGGTATGCAACACGCCATCTTTGATCAGGAATACGTTCTCGCCCGCGCCTTGGCAAACAAAGCCTTGTGGGTCAAGCAACATTGCTTCGTCATAACCTGAACGTGCCACTTCCTGATGTGCCAAGATCGACACGGTATAGTTACCGCATGCCTTTGCTTTACACATGGTCACGTTTGGATGGTGATGCGTGAATGAAGAGGTTTTCACACGAATACCACGGGCCATTGCTTCTTCACCTAGGTATGCACCCCAGCCCCATGCTGCAACTGCGGCATGAATGGTGTTGTCTGTTGCGGCAATACCGAGTTTTTCAGAACCAATCCAAATCAATGGACGTAAATAGCAAGATGCTAATTTATTTTCACGCACCACATCGATTTGTGCTTGTTCTAGTGTCGCTTGATCAAATGGAACATTCATTTGATAAATTTTTGCTGAATTTAATAAGCGTTTAGTATGATCTTGCAAACGGAAGATTGCTGTACCATTCGGGGTTTCGTAAGCTCTGACGCCTTCAAAGACACCCATGCTGTAGTGTAGTGTGTGAGTTAAGACGTGAATTTTTGCATCACGCCAATCAACTAATTTTCCATCTTGCCAAATAAAACCATCACGATCAGCCAAACTCATCGCACATACTCCATTTTCTTTTTTACACAATTATTCACTTTCCAATGCTTGCGCAGTTGGATCAATTAATCTTTGCCATAACTTGCAAACGATCTCGCGGGTATCGTGCCAATCCGCAGCATTGACTTGCATAGATTGATTTGCAAGCGCTAGACGGTGGCTCTCAGCTCGTTCACGGAGATAAGCGTGTATTAATGCTGTGGCATCTTCACTGGATAAGCAGCCTGCTTTAGCAGCATCTTCTAGAATTCTTACATTATCGGAAAAATGGGCGAGATCTGTATTCGTCCCACTCCATGCAAGCACAACATACTGTGCCATAAATTCGATATCAACGATACCACCTGAGTCCTGTTTTAAATGAAAAATCCCATGTTTTTTTTGCTCAGAAGATGATCCCAAATGATCTTTCATCTTTTGGCGCATTTTCAACACTTCTTCACGCACCACATTCTCATCACGTACTTGGGTCAGGATCTGACAGCGAATCTGTTCAAATTGCGTGCATAATCCACGATCTCCTGCAATAGAGCGAGCACGCACCAAGGCTTGATGCTCCCATAACCAGGCACTCTTTTGTTGATATTGCTCATAAGCTTTTAAACTGGTGACCAACATCCCCGCTTCACCCGATGGTCGCAGACGGGTATCAATCTCATAGACACGCCCATCCAAGGTTTGTGTGGTCATCAAGGACATAAATTTCTGTGCCACACGAATGGCAAACTCAGCCCCACTAATGCCCTTACGGCCATCGGTTTCACTTTGCTCTTCAAAGGCATGGATAAACACCAAATCCAAATCTGAACCATAGCCCAACTCAATGCCACCCAATTTGCCATAGGCAATCACGGCAAAACCTTTGTTATCGAGACTGCAACGCTGTCCATCATTTCCAACTGGATAGCCATGACGCTGCGCAACTGCCTCATACGCCAAGCGTAAGGTCGCTTGCACGCTTACTTCGGCAATATCAGTCAGGGCATCGGAAACTTTCATCAACGGACTTTCTGCAAGCACATCACTGGCTGCTACGGTAAGCACGTTACTCTTTTTAAATAAGCGCAGTACCCGCATCTGATCTTCAACTTGATCAATCTCTATTCGTAGCAATTGTTGGCGCAGTGAATCTTCCAGATCTTTACGTTGCGGCAGACCAAAATCCATGGACAGAAATTCATCCAACAGCACTGGATATTGTGCCAGCTCCTCACAAATCCATGGACTGACGGTTGCCATTTTCACCAGTCGCTGTAACGCGCCACGGCTTTCCATCAGCATGACCAGATAGACGGTACGACGCAGCACCGATTCAACCAATGGCATCAAACGCAACAGCGCCATTTGTGGTTGATCCGACTGTAAAATCGCTTCGATCAAATGTGGCCAGAATTTCTTTAAACGCTCTAAGGCACTGGCTGGGATTTTGCGTAATGCCTGACCATGCCAAAAGTTTTGAATTAAATTCTTGGCATCATCATCCAATACGGCATTGAGTTTTTGCTCAAGCTGCACAAAATCATCAACTGGCTCAGCAAACTCTTTTTCCTGAATCAACTGCTTAAACTGGACTTTGACCTTGTCACGTTTCTGATTCAACACATCCAAGAAGGCAGCCCAATCGGCAAAGCCAAGCGTATCCAACATCCGTTGTCTGAGTTCAGGTTCGGTTGGCAAGGATTGAGTTTGCTGATCATTCAAGGCTTGAATCGCGTGTTCGACACGTCTTAAAAATAGATAGGCATCTTCCAGATCAATCACTGCTTGCTGATCCAGCAACTCCGCTTCACCTAAATGATGCAAATTGACTAGACATTGACGATCTTGCAGTTCACGCTTCGATCCGCCATAGATCAACTGGAACACCTGCACAATAAATTCGATTTCACGAATCCCACCTGCACCCAGCTTAATATCCTCTTCGATATTACGACGCATGACCTCACGTTCGATCATGGCTTTCATTTCACGCATAGCAGCGAAAGCGGAATAATCAACATAACGACGGAATACAAATGGACGCGACATGTCTAGCAATTCTTCGCCAGCTTTGCCACCAGTAATCACGCGCGCCTTAATCCATGCATAGCGTTCCCATTCACGCCCATGCTGACTCAGATATTTTTCTAATCCGCTATGGCTAATTGCCAAGGCTGAACCATCACCCCACGGACGCAAGCGCATATCGACACGGAACACAAAACCATCTGCAGTAATATGATCAAGCAGATAAATCAGCTTCTGTCCCCACAGAATACAAAACTGCTGTACATCAATACATTTACGCCCATTGGTTTCGCCTTGTTCATCGAAGGCAAAAATCAGGTCAATATCACTAGAAAGATTCAGCTCTTGGGCACCGAGCTTGCCCATACCAATCACAATCAGATCCTGCAACTGACCTGAATAACCAATTGGCTCGCCATGTTTGGCTAATAAAGGCGGTAATGCAAAAGCTTTGGCTGCACAAATACTGGCATCAGCAAAATCGGATAGCTCACGTGTCAACGTCACCACATTGGTGAGTTGATTGGCATCTTGCCAAATCCAGCGAAACATCAGCTTGGCACGGAGTACGCGTAAGGCTTTCATCCATGATTGTTCATCGCTGACTTCAGCCACAGCTGATTGCACTTTTTGATAGATGGTCTCAGTCGACAGTGAGTCAAGAAATTGATCTTCGGAATAGTCTTGTTCTAATTGTAATGTATATAAATTTAAAACTTGTTCAGCATATTGGCTTGCAACTAAGGTTTTTTGTAGCTGTTGCGCATTCATATAAAAAGGCTCGACTGATGTCATGTCATCTAGGTTAGTTATATCAGTTACAAGCTTATCTTTAAAATCTCTTTAGACTAATTTCGCTTTGCTTTTTTGTTGATCCGTACATAAATCAACCTGTTCACGTTCGATCGGCAATAACACGGTAAACACTGTACCTTCGCCTTCATTGGAGGTGACATTGATTTCACCCAAATTCATTTCTACAAAGCGCTTACACAAGCTTAAGCCCAGACCTGCCCCCTTCTCTCCTGCGGTGCCTTTATAGCTGATGGTAATCCGCGGTTGGAATAGGTCTTTGATTTGTTCTTGGGTCATGCCGAGACCAGTATCTTTGACATAGATTTCAACATAGGTGCCTTTATGTTGTGCTTGGATATAAACTTTACCCGTACCATCGACATCGGTAAATTTCAGCGCATTAGAAACCAAGTTCTGAATGACCGAGGTGATCATATTCATATCGGCATAGACTTTAAGATTTTCATCGACTTCATTAATCAATTGAATATTCTTCTTAATGGCTAAAGTTTTCAGAATATCGGTCACGATATTGGTGATCTGACGCAACTTAAAGTTGATCGGGTGATAGACAAAACGTCCACCCTCAGCCATTGCCCAATTGAGTAAGCTTTCTAATAAGTTATACGTCGACTGTGATGTATCGTAAAGATAGTCAGCAATATTCTGGATACTGGATTCATCTAAGGTTTCACGTTCTTTTGCCAATATTTCTGAGAAGCCCAACAGACCATGAAACGGTGCACGTAAGTCATGGGAAATAATCGAAAAGAATTTGGTTTTACTAAAATTGAGTGCAGCTTCTTGTTCGTATAGTTCTTTCAATTCGTCATGGTTAAACTTCAATTCCAGTTGTTGCATGAAGTTGACGCAATGTTCTTGCAGGAGTTGTTTTTGTAGATCGCTAAAGCCTTGTGCAGCTTCATCAAACAGAATGATATAGCCAAGTGAGGTTTGGTCTGGATGTCTAAGATGTAGAGCGACCGCAGTTTGAATTTTCTTTTTCAGTGGTGCGAGAAATGCCAGTAAGGTTGAGTATTGCGGATGGTCGCTATCGACTAGATCACCATTCACAAATAGCGTATTTAGACTTTTGGTAATCTTTGCGGAATCAATGGCTTTGAGTTTTTCAGGGCAACGATGCCACAGGTAAGGTTCTTGGTGAAATGACAGTAATGCGGTACTGGTTTGCATCAGTTTTCGGTTGAACTGTAAAAATTGCTCAAGCAGATTCTGCTCTGAAGTTAGCCCCAAAGAAAGAGAGATTTTACAAGCACTTAACTTTTCGGCTTGTTGTAGTTCTAATAATTGAATCGTCATTCCCGCCTCTCGAATATTTTCGTTATACGGTTCTTTACGTTTTATAAAAAAAATGTGAAAACTATCACTTAGTATTAACAAACTTTAACAGAAAAGGCAATTGTTGATTCAATCAATTCGCAACAAAACGTGAAATTTCATTAAATTTTAATTTAGAGTAAATTTTGAAAGACACTTCTAAGTAATACGTCACTCTCTCATTGTTTGAACATTTATTACATTACAAAATAGCCATAAAAATGTCGGCTAACAGAAAAGGAATTTTCGGCGATCATCAACACAATCCATCATCAAGTGTGCAACATATCCAGAGCGGTTCAAGCCAAATAAGAAAAACCCAGCTTATGCTGGGTTTTGTTCTTTTAAATATTTATCCCAATTTTCTAAAATTGTGGGATGATCACAAATTGTTTTTTTAAAATTTCTAAACATAAAATAGGCTATTTCATCAGAAAAATGGGCATCTAGAAGCTCGGATACTTCTATTGCTTCTTTAATATAATCTACTGTTGAGCAACACCATAATAAGGTTTCTTGTTCAGATTGAGTCATCAAATTACTTAAAATTCTAATATAGAATTTTGTATCAAACTCCTTATATTCATCCTTTTTTATTAAGGCAATCAAAGAATAATAATTATAAAAATAGCTCTGTAATTCATCGAATATTCCTGTTTGACCAGTAAATTCCTTTAGTTCTTTTACAAATCTTTTAGCCATTATTGTTTGATCACTATCTTTAGAAATTTTGAAATTTTTCCACTCATCACTTAACAATTCTTCAAATTTATTAGACAAATGTACAAATAGAGACTGTAAGTTAGTTGTGCCTAATCTAAGGCTCAATCGTTCTTGTGCTTGATTTTTTTGATTCAATAAAATATTCAACATATTAGAAAAAATAGCATGTTTAGACTCTCTCATCTGAGCATCATGAGTTGCTTGAGCTAAATCTAGCTGTTGTTGTGTCGCTTCACGCGTCTGCTGAAGCTCAATTTTAGACAACTCCTTGGCATTATCAATTTGCCTCTCTGTTGCCTCTCGAGCTTGATCTAATTGTTGCTTTAGAGCCTTTCTTGCTTGATTCAATTGAGTCGCTGTCGCATCTCTAGCTTGCTGAAGTTGTTGAGCCATTGCCTTTCTAGCATCTTCATTGGCTTGGCGCTGCAAGTAAGCAGAATAAATCACAATAATTAATGTGGCAGATGTAAAAAGAGCTGTTAAGCTACCAAAAATATCACCAATCGGTCCTAATGAAGCATAAACCTCCGTCGTAAATGGAGGGTTAACTAACAAATGAAGTACCCAATATTTAAAGATAATTGGAAAAAATATCCATATTGCAAGAATAACAATACCCAAAATTAATACTAAACATACCTTCTGCATGAAAATTCTTCTTAAATTATAAATTAATTATTTAAATTGATTCGCATAAGTCTCAACAAGTGAAACTAAGCCCCCACGCATTTCTTCACGCGTCTGTCTACAAAACTGTGCCAGCCTCTGTTCTTGTTCTGACAGCTCACTTCCCTTCACTTCTGTTGTCCCCCACAGAATAAATGGAATATTAAAGCCACGATCTTCAAGACGATCTAACTGGTCCATATCCAGCGGTGCACTATGCTTTTCATAACGCACCACAGAATTCTTTTTAACCTGCAATATTTCAGCAAATTTTATCTAAATTTTTGAAGCGCAAATCTAATAATAAATATACAAATAATAAGCATTAAAAAACCCCAAGCCTTTAATACCAGCTTGGGGTCTTTGAATCTTGGTCCGAGGGTCGGAATCACATGTAATTCATAAATATTTGTTTTAATACATGTTTTCATTTTAAAAATCAATAAGGTTCTTATATAGGCGCTCATTATGTTTAGTAAAAAGTAATCTAATACAATAACTTTAGTCAAATGAGAGTAGTACCTTCCCATAAAATATTGTAACGTAAAAAATATAAACTCTAAATTATATAAGGTATCACATGGGATTCATCGTAAAACTACTTGATTCAGGAAATTATTTCACCGCAGGTGAGGATGACATTGATATCACCCCTTCCAGAGAAGAAGCTATAGCTAATGGGCAATTTACTGATTACGAGGAAGCAAAAGAAACAGCAGAAACATGGTCTGGACAGATGGTCTTAGGTGAAGATTACACTATCGAGTCAATATAAGATTTTAGGTATCGATCATGAAAGATAACGAGTTAGGAAAATTATATACTCTTGAAGCTTTCCTTGATTATGGAGATTTACCTAATACATTTAGAGAAGGTTGGTCACCAAATTATGGTCTTCATTTCGAAGAAAAAGGTATTAATGATGAGGAAAAAGCCCATGTCTACATCAGCTTAAATGGTAGATTAAAAAAGGAAAAATGCGAATTTATTCATGATAAGACTTTAGCTGAGAAACTCTTAAGACATGTTGAGGTAAAACTAAAAAAGCTTTATCCAAGTATAAGTTTTAATTTGAGAAACATTAAATCTAGCGAGTTAGATTACAGGAAAAATAAAGCATTTGCTGAAGCCCTCTTAAATGATGAAAAATTAAAAAAATTATTGGAAAACCATATGTAGTTCCAATTTTTCTTCAACTTCAATACACTCATCAAAACTCAATTGATGATGTTTACATTTTGCAAAAAAATCTTTGGAGATTTTATTAAATAGACTAGAGTAAAAATTCTTAAGAATAAAATGTAAAAAAGAAAAAGGGGTTAAAGGTCTATTAACTGTTATTCGACAAGAGTCTAATTGCCCAATAGTTAAGTGTGATCGTGAATGAACACAAGGTTTAAAATTTTTAGGGTCATTATCAAAATCAAACCTTAGTACTGGATGAACTACGGGCTTATTAAGCATATCTACGAAAAACAAATCTTCGGAATCATAGAATTCAGGTGAGAATTCTTGCGCAGCTAATTTAGGATGAGGAAAAAAACCTAACCTATATGACCACAAATCTCCACCTCTTATACTATATTCAATTTGAAGCAGGGCCCCATCAATAAATTGGCATGTATATACTTCCTTTTCTAAATAAAAAAAGTAGAGCTCTTCGTAGCTTAAACAATCATTTGCATCACTCAAAAACAACTTATCACCAAGATCAACCTCTATATCATAAGAGTCTCTTGCTATCTGCTTCGCAGTAAGAAATTTTGCTTTAGATGCATAGCCTTTCTCAATTAAAAAGCCTTGAATACGCTCAATTTCATTCAGAATATGATTATGATTTGCCATTTTCATCTAAACTTTTAAATAAATCTTTAAGAAGAAACAATTTCTCATCAATATCTTGTCTTGTTACAGCAGTATCGCCTTGCTGAAGCTTTCTAAGTTGTTCAATTGCTTCATCTAATGATTGGTTTACTTGCTTAACTTCGTTTTCAACAACACGTGTCATTTCCCTATGAATAACCGCAATATCTTTAATCTGCTGTTCGGTTGGGTATACGAAATCTAAAGTAAACTGATTAGCCACAACCTGATCAAATTCATGTTTAAGTTCATCCATACTAGCACCCACACCAAGAACTCTTACCCAAGCCTTACTTCTTGTAATTGCCGTAAATAACCTATTTCTTAGCGTTGCTTGATTGGATGGACTAACACATTCATCAGAATTTACAATATACACCATCCCTGCTTCATTACC
Source organism: Acinetobacter sp. Ac_3412 (assembly GCF_013072675.1). Classification (NCBI taxonomy): domain Bacteria; kingdom Pseudomonadati; phylum Pseudomonadota; class Gammaproteobacteria; order Moraxellales; family Moraxellaceae; genus Acinetobacter; species Acinetobacter sp. Ac_3412. The sequence continues at coordinate 297,241 of NZ_LXUJ01000012.1, forward strand.
TTTAGCCCTATATATACCAGTAAAAGCAATAGAACCTTTATTAAAAAAGATATCCGCACTAGTATCTACACCAGCAAAATGTGTTGTTATTCTATTATCAAATAGAGTTCGGCGTATTAGACCTAAGTTATTTTTAGCAGTTAATGGATGAGGATTAATTACAATAATATCTTCAGGTAATAAATCTTCTTCACTTAAATTTTTCTTAATTTCTTCAGCCACCCAAAAATCTTGTTCTTCTTTTGTTGGGAAACTAATAAATTCAATTAATTTTGTCGGTGAATCAATATTTTCTTCTAAAAATTTTGGACTGCTTCTATCGGTTCTTTGTAATCTTACATGCTCTCCCATATCTAAGCTTCCATTTTGGATCTCATAACCTACATCCATCCACAGTTGCTTATTCTGGAACATCTGAACAATACCTGTACCAATTCTGGGATTAGGCTTCCGATAAATACCAAATCCGATTGCATGAGCGGTTGCTAATACAGGTCTAGAATTTCTATAACAAGTACTGAGAATAATATCTTGATTAGAATTTGGCTCCAAAGAAACTATAGGTTGACCATTAGCATCTTTACCAAAAATTTCTTCAGGACTAGGTAATGAATGGCTAGATAGTTGTTGCAATTCATCATATGCATAGACCAATCTTTTTTCTTCCCCTAATGCTAAATAGCACATCTTTAAAAATTCAGGAGGAAAGTCTTGTGCTTCATCTACCAATATCAAGTCATATAAATAATTAGACTCGTCATTACCTTCAATACTCAAATCAGAAAGAGCTTTTTGACAAACACCACTAAATGCCAAATCCGATCCGTACATTTTAGAAGCTAAACCAAAATCCAAATACTCTAAACCTTTTTTAGAGACAAATTCATAATATAGGCCAGAGCGATCAGCATTACCTGCTCCCCCCCAAGCGTTAATAACTTTAAGATTTTCCCAATTTGGCTCTTCACCAGCAGCAGATATAGTAAAGTTATGGATTAATTTTTTTAATTGTCCTTTCAGAGATCTAGTGTTAAAAGTAACCGCTATTTTCCAATCAGGGTGTTGAGCATGAATATATGCTGCTTTCAATGCAAGAATAACTGTTTTTCCTGATCCAGCTAAGCCTCTAATTCGTTGAACCCCATTTACAGTTTCAATAACTGCCTTACTTTGCCTTACGTCTAAAGTAGCAATCGAATCTTCTAAAGATTTTAGCTTATAGCCTTTAGAATTTTGATTTGTTATATGACGTGTATTACCATTTGCTCTTACATTAGAAATATTCTGTAGTGAAGATAGCACTAACTCATAGATACTATCTTCTTTATCAGTCCACTCCTCAAAAGCTGATATTTCCTCTAATAAGTTTTCTTCATTAGCTATTACATATTCAGAATCGGAATAATTTGAGAGCATATGTAAGGAATATGCAGGCGCAAAAGTTAGTGTATTTATCGGGATGCGTAATTTTCGTTTAAATGAAAGCCTTTTATCACTAGTTTTCAATTTTGACTCAAGCAGAATAGCACTATTATCTTGTACTTGCTCTAAGTCTTCTTGTTCGATTGGATTTTGCCCCTCAAGCAAACTGAAGATAACTAGACCTTTTTGTTCAGAGATCCAAACAGCATCAATACCCTCTTTACCATGAGGGGTAGAAATCAAAGGATAACCAACATAGAGAACACCCCCCAAATCTGCTTGAGAAAACAGCTCAACCAATACACTACTAGCATTTGGTTTTTGGTTAGTACCTTTAATAATTTCTGTCATTTCACAAAGCCCAATAGAAATAAATTATTGAATTAAAATAAAATTTATTTCTCAACATCAAAATTAGTAATAATCGAATAATAGCAAAAATTGAATAATTTTGCTTTTATTTTTATTAAATGCGACCTTCCACTTAGAGTAGATGAGATATAGCCAAATATTTTGAGATATCTCATCCAAAGTATGATTTAAGATAACCTACCAATCAATATCAACAATCTTCTTATAATTAACATCATACTGAGTAGCAGTCTGTGTTCTACTAAAGCCTCTAATTGAAGTATGGTCAGTGTAATCAACATAGCCCACAACATCCCCACTAGAGTTTATAATTTCATATTTGTAAATATCCATTTCTTGCATTGAGCCCTTCATACGATGGCTCACTTCCACCAACTTTTCATCAGGTTTAAGTTGCAGTTTATCTTTAAGTTCCACGAAGTCTTCCTTATATGTTTGCAATTAATTCATCTTATTTGACTATAAAATTGATAGCTTATACAGTTGATATTTATGTAATAAAGAAAGCTCTATCTAAGAGCTTTCTTTTTGGTACGATCTAAGAGTTATTTTTGAATAAGCTTGTACAGTGCTGCACTACTCATATTCAAGCCATCTTTTTTGATATACCACTCACCTTTTTCAGCACTATCTTCAGTTTTCTGAACGAACTCCTTGAATTCCTTACCTAAAGTAATTTTACTGTGCCTACTTATTAAGCTCCAATCCGCGAAAGGGAAGTTTTCATCATTCTTCTGAGCAGATTTGTATAGATAGACAAAAGTAAAGGAATTCGTTGATTTAAATGGATTAAAGTTGTCTATCCATGAGCTATCAGCATCTAATAGATATTCACTCAAATAATTAATAATTTGGGAAATATCTATTTTACTTAGAGTAATTAGCTCATTTTTAGCACTTTCATCCATTGTAAACTGAAAATATTCCTCAAAAGTTTCAAAACCAGCCTTTTTAATAAAATCAAAAAACTGAGCTAGTACGACTAAATCACACTCTAATAGAGCTTTAGGGTTTGAAATGCTATTATTCATAACAGTTGATCCTGTCTAGGGTTAACTAATGTTAATCAAGGTTGTATCAATCCTTCGTCAAAATGATTTGATACAGCTTTGGTTAACTTCAATATTAAATCAATATTTCAATATTAAGATAACATATTCAGATATTTCGATATCACATATTGACTCATATGAATGCTAGTAAATTTAATTTTTATTGTCAATTCGTATTTTTATTAAAAATACCCTATCATTGAACTATACCTAAAAGACAAAAAAATTAAATGATAAAAACCCTATCAATAGAGTTTAAAAATCAATTAAATGATAGTATTATCATTGTACTTAAACAAATATAGTTAAATAAGAAATGACGGCTAGAATTTATGTAAGGGCTAGTACCAAAGATCAAGATGCTGAAAGAGCATTAGATGATTTAAGAAAGTTTGCTAAAAACCTCCAAATTGATATTAAGGAATACATAGAAAACGAGTCTGGAACAAAGCTTAACCGCGCCGTTTTAAATCGCTTATTAGATGAGTCAAATCATGGTGACACTCTCTTAGTTGAAAGCGTGGATCGCTTATCTAGACTAACTCAACCTGATTTTGAAATTTTGAAAGGACGTTTAAAAGAAAAGGGTTTAAAATTAGTAGTTGCAGATCTCCCTACTACACACATGCTTGTTAGCTCAACTGACACCATCACCAGTTCTATCCTTAATCTGGTTAATAACATGCTCATAGATTTGTTGGCGACTATGGCTAGATTAGACAATGACAAACGCAGAGAACGTATTAAACAAGGATTAGAAAGAAAAGGTTATAAACCCTCTGGAAAAAAAGCAGATATCATTAAACATGCAAGAATTAAAGAATTGAATGCAAAGGGGCTAACAAAAGAAGAAATAGCTAAAGCGGTTGGATGTGGTATCGCCACTGTTTATAGGGTACTGAAATAGTTCAATAAAAAGTGTTAAGGATAAAATATCCTTTATCGCTAACAAACTTATTATTGACGTTAATTTTTTTGAATTTAATTAATACATTGATTTTTACAATGTATTAATTTGAAATAGGTAGATTTTAATAAATAAATTGATTTTATTGCTATAATTGCTTGGTTAACTGCCTAATAAACACTTTAAGGTTATGAATATTAAAGCTAAATGCACTCTCTTACTTTCATCCATGATACTTTGGGGTGCGGCGCAAGCTCAAATTCCGACAGAACTCATACACCAAAATCCAAATATTTCAGATGATCAGAAAATAACGACTATCCAAGGTTTTCAAATAACTAGTACAGCACTTCGATTTATTAAAGCTCGTATTTACATAAGCTATATCAATAATAAAGCAACTCTAAGTAAATCAAATGAATGGAACAAACCGTTTCAAATTGAACCAACAGTAACAGAAGTACGTATCATATCAGACACACCAAACTTCCTTGCTCATGGTCACATAATTTTTACTGCTAAGTCTGGACAACATTATCAAGTAAAGAGCAATCAAGCTGATATTAAAATGAATAGAGAACCTATTTTATTTTGGGTAGAAAACATGGATACGGGGGAAATCGTAACTCCAAAAGAAATTTTAAATGGTTCACCGTCATCCACAAATATTAATCTTATACCAGTTATAACGAATAAATAATTTTAAGGGCTATTTGATGAAACTTTTTTTTAAATTATTCGGCTTAGGCTTTTTGATTACTGGACTTACAGGCTGTATAAGTTTAGCAGAACAAGTAACTCCAGAGGCTGTAAAATATTATACTCAGCCAACAATCTCAAAAAATATTGCAACTATTATCGGTAGCATAGAAAAAAGCCAGTCAATTAAAGCAGATAAAATTTCCTACGTTTTTGCAATTGATCGTCAAAAAATTCCTAATGGTCGAGCACAACTATCTATTCCTCAAAATATAACTGCAGGAGAGCATGATCTACAGATTTGGTGCCAGCGCGGTGGTTACAAATACACAAATCTTGTCAAAGCGAATTTTGAAGCAAATAAAAATTATCAAATTGGCTTTGAAATGAATGTTAACAATCAAAACAATTGTTTTTTCTGGATTTATGATTTAGAAACAAAACAAGCTCTTGGAGAGCTCGTTCAAGGCATAGAAGTTGGAGAGTATACTGACCCTAATAAAGTTCGCCCCCTATTGTACAGGCTTGAATCCCAATCAATAACGAAACAAAATTTAAATATTCCTATCCGAGTGATAAATAAGATGGGGCATAATTAAAATTTATGCTCCAAGATAACTCTCCATTTTTAGTCTGATTGAAATCAGACTAAAAATAAAAAATTTAAAAATAATTAATTAAAAAACATCAAAGCTCAAAGTTTGGATCATAACGTTCATCAATAATAACAAGAGGTTCAATATCAAGATTCCAGAGCTCAGCATTTTCAGCAATCGATTTATCACCATTCTTTATTAAATTTCTAATCGCAGTAACGGCTGTCATAAAATCATTTTGACTGAGCTCATAAAACTCTATCAAATGTATAGATTCCTTTTTTGTTATATTAAAATACAATTCAGGATAGTTTTTCTCTAATGCATTGGTTATTAACCAGCTTATAAGAGAATTTTCATAGGAATTAAAATCAAGTTCTGTCCATTGTTTATCCTCTGGTTGAGATTTATTCCAACCGATAATATAACCCATTCCCATAATATTGATCCTATACTGTTATCTAATAAATAATACTTTATTTTGCTGTTGAGCAGGTAATGTCTTAATGTAATTAATTAAAGCTTGCTGATTAGATGGTGATAATGTTCTTAAATCCATAGGTACTATATCAGCCTTAGCAAGGTGATCTTGAATTTGCTTCTGCAATGGAGGAAGTCGGTTGGGAATGGATGATTCGGTCAAGTTCTTTTGGAAATAAGTATTTAACCCTACCATTTCTCCATTTTTAGGATTCATTTTTAGATTCTCATTAGTAAACATAAAGTCTACTGTTTTATTTGTATTTGGACCAGAAATGATCCGATAGTCTGGATTCGGCAAACGTCTGCCATTCACATCTCTTTCTACATTTCTTATTGGATCCATTTTTCCTAAGTATGGTTGCAAATACAGAGCAGCCATAACTTGAGATGGATCACCTTCACCATTTTTTGCAGCATCATAATTTAATCGGTTAAATTCATTTCTATCACTTGAAGTCGGACGAGGTCTAACTTCATTAATCCCATCACTATTTCTAATTACTTTTTCTGTTGGGTTCTTAATATGAATAGTTGAACCAACAGGATTTAATATATGACTTAATCTTTTTGTAACTCCAAGACTAATAGTCTCAGCAAGCGCAAGTAAACGACTTTTTTCTGTATCAGTAAAATCTAGTCCTGTTGCGATAACTTTAATATTTTCTCCTACGAGGATTCCCGTCCCATAAATAGGAACACTTTCAACCTGATCAAGTGCTTTTCTAAGGTTTTCTTTTTCATTGTCTTTTAAGGCTATATATTTTTGTCCACAAGCGGCATCTGTCAAACCTTTACAGTTACTATTTTCCCAATTCTTTAAGTAATGGATACCTGCAACCGCCTGAGCCTTTTGCTGTATTTGTGGATCAAACTTTCCGAATTGGTTAAAACTTATATATTCACTGTAAAGGCGTAAGCCTTTTGCAGTATCTTGACCAACAAGTAATTCATTTATTTTTGTGCTACAAACTGCTCCATTAAAGTTCACTCCAGCACAAGCTTGTCTCAAATTATTATCATTACTATTACTTAGAGTTTGATATTTTAAATAAATTTTTGTTTTACAATCATTTGTCGAACAAGCATCAAGTTCGCCTTTTAAATTTTTAAATTGCTGGGAAGTCAAATAATTATTCGTAACTGCAATATTCGCAGTTTGAACTGCAGCATTTACATCATACCCGCCAAGTCCAGCAATCCCCCCTGCAACCAGCTGTGTCGTAGCTAATACTTTGCGATTATATTCTTCTCTTTCTGCAGGCGTCATCTGTTCTACAGATTTACTTTTGGGAACTAAATCTGCTGCCATTTCACCAATTGCAGCACCGATCGCTCCTGCTTCACAGTCACTTTTAGCTACGGTAGCTGCCATGCAGCCAGCTGCAGCATGTGCAATTTTATGTAATATATAGTTAGTATCTTCTAATCCCTTAATCTCACCAGCCAACGAACCTTGCAGAGCATTTGCTAAGTTGAATAATATTGCATTTTCAATATTCTCACTTAAGCTACCTCCATTAATCGCAGTTGTCACCAAGGCTGATCCAGCTGAATTCACAGTTCCAGTAATTAATCGACCTGTAATTCCAGTATCATTAAATTGAGACATCCATTCTGTACCACCAATTTTATCTAAAATACCTACAGTGATAACAGAGGTTGCTAAACTCTTTATGCTGTCCTTACTTCCTAATTGTTGTAAGGTTTTAGTAATATCTCCTTGATTATTCACCAAACCAACAGATGCTTGTGAAGCAATTGCTGTAACAGCTGCATTAATCATAAGCCCAGATGTTGTAAAAACTGTTGCTGCTCCAGATGCAGCTGTATAGCCGAGAATAGTCCCACCAAATGTCGTAATTGAACCACCTGCCGCAACAGCAACCTGGGCTCCTCCGACCGTAATTGTAGTTGCAGAAGTAACTGTCGTGGTTGTACCTAATGCAGCAGCACCCGCGCCCGCTGTTGCCACAGCTACAATAATAGCAATAATTGCAGCACCTACTGCCGTGAGTCCTTGTGATTTATAATCCCAGTCCTTTTCTGTAAGAATCACTTTTTGCCAATCAATATCATTTCTAGCAATAAGATTTTTTAGGTATTGGTTACCAGGCTGATTTGCAAGTTTTAAAATCTCGTTTTTGAGTTGAACCTTATTCTGGTCTTTTTCACTTACTGGTATTTGTACAACCAAACCACCTGCTGCTTTAAAACTTGGCGGTGTAGGCCCATTAAAATTTGGGAGCTTAGCTGTTTCAGTGATAGAACCTTTATCCTGCATTGACTGCCATACAATATTATTCTTTTCAACTTTCAATGCTTGATTGACTGTATCAGTGGCTCCCAAAAGTGCGATTTTTCCACCAGCCTTAATCGTAGCTTCCTTCAAATAGTTAAATTCCGTTCCCACAAATACAGTATCATTCTTCGATTCAGTTGATAGATAATCACCAACCAGTTTTACAGGGAGTTGAGATATCTGACTTCGGCTACTCGTCGTTTTAGATTTATTCAGTGGAATCCCAAAGATGGATGAACTTTTCTTGGTTGTACTATTTGAGCTAGCAGAATTATTAGAAGCTAAAAAATAAAGATTTTCACCTACAATATTGACTTTACCACCATTTGCTTTCATGAGTGTAGAATAAAAGTCTATATCACCAGAGGCTTTCAAATTAATATTTTTTGCTAAAATAGTCGTTGGTACTGCTGTACCGATTTGACTTTGTGAATACGTCTCAGTCGTTTTTTTCCGACCATACCAATATTTTTTTATGACTTGACTTGTATTATGTTTATAAATTTCATCTAGGCTAGACTCCATAATAATGTTAGCATTTGATTGAATATTAACATCACCTCCTGATGAAATAAGTTCAGCACCGTTCAATACGATATTATGTTTTCCATCGTTCAGTTTCTTTTTCAACTGTAATGGCTTTGCTGAACTTACAGTGGCATAGTTCGGCAATAATGCAGGATTGTCAAACCAGTTTAATTGAGCTGAACCAGTCGATTTAATGTTTATCCCTTTATCGCCACTAATGACTGAATTATAAAAATCTGAACGCTCTTCATAATTTGGATTGGTTGCAACACCATTTTTATAAATATCATGTACTCCATCCACCAAAATAGAGGTATCAATATAATCACTTGCTTGAGCGCCTGTTTGATCTTTAGCCAATAATCCTTGAGCTTCAAGATTTACACTGCCTTTAGCATAAAGTTCTGATGCTCTGATTAAGGTACCTTTCTTCGAAACAAGGTTAATATTATGTCCTGAATCAATATTACTACTTTGATGTCTTGCACCATTAAGATCACTTGACAAATAAAATGCAATTTCTCCATTCAATTGCTGAATTTCATTTAGTGTAGCTGCATCTTTTTTCCCACTTGCTTCAAGCTGGTCTCGTCTATTTTGAATAGGAATAATCAGATCTAATTGACCCCGACCGACATCATAACGCATCGCATCAATGAGGATATCACCCGTACTTGAGGTAATATTGATAGGAGCTGTAGTTGAAGTATTTGTCAAATCCGTGGCGTACAACTTTACAGTACCTGCCAGAACATTCAGACCATTATCTGATCTCAGATAAGCTCTATCTAACTTCCTTTGATCCCACGTGGCAGTTTGTACAGGTGGCGCTTTACCATTCACCTGCAACACCCCATCAGCACGGATGTCTAATAAGCCTTGACTAGAGAGCACGGGTTTAATTACATTTTGTAAATCTTTGTTGTAAGCTCGCCCCTGTGAATCAATCGCATTTAACTGAATATCTTTTTTCGCATACAGACTTAGGTTACCATTGATTTTCTTTAATTCAATATCGCTATCTAAAAAAGTTGATTTTGTTGTCGTCGCTCTAAAATTATCACTATTATTAATACTTCCAGCATCTGAGTGAAGTGTAATAGCACCCGCACTTAGGGTCGCATTCTGATAATTCTGATCTGATTTACTTTTAACTGAAATGACACCCTCTGCTTTTAAATTTGTAATAGATGCATCTGTTCTAGGGTTTTGCTCACCTATTTTTATGCTTCCATTTTTACTGCTAATCGCGATATGTTTTTGACTTTTAGCAAAATCTTTTGGAAAACCATTAAAAAATCCATTTTTAGGAAACTCAGTATTTAAACTTACATTTTTATCTGAATGTATGGCTAAATTTTCTTTAGAATTTATATTTAAATAGTCAAGTTTTAAGTCACCACCTGAAGTAAGATTAACATTATTTCCATTAATAGAATAAAAATTCATTAAATCTTTTTTTGAAATATTGAGCCCACCTTTTGAATTTATTAAAACATCTCCATTTTCCGATTGTATCAAACCTGAAGAAAACATATTTAAACTATCCGCAACAATATTAATATTACCTTTATCACTACTTGTTGCTAAAAAAACATCTTGGCCAGATGAAATTTTTACAGAATCTAAATTTTGATTCCCCATGGACAAGATATTTATATTTTTTTTACCACTCAGTCCAACACTACTTGCATTAACCTCACCTCCCTCTGACAATAAATTTAAATTACCACCAAATGAATTAATATTTAAATATTTCAAATCAATATTGCTATTTGATGTAATATTTGTATCCCCAAAACTTGTTGTTAACCCTAAAGATTTAATATTGACATTATTACCTTTTAGATCAATATTTTCACTTGCTTTAAAAATGCCTTTCCCAAAGATTGTCAGGTCTTTCTCAGCCTTAAGCCCCAGATTTCCGTTAAGATTAGGGTTTAAACCCTCTGAATTGTCCCACGTCAAATTCTGTCCACTATAGGCTTTGATATTCTTCACACGACTTTTAGCATTTTCTTCAACAAGTGTTAAATTTTTTAAATTGACATCTCCTGAACTGTATATATTTAAGTCTTTACCTGCATTTACACTTGATGTCTGGACATCAACTAATCCCTGCATATTAGATGAATCTGCTTGTAGGTTAATTGAACCTAAAGTTGCTTGAAGGGTATTGCCTGTTAATGCTAATTTACCTTTACCAGATACATTCAAATCTTGGGCTGCAATTAATCTTGCACCTTGTGCTGTAACAATATCCTTTTGTGATTGAATGTAGGCAGAACCACGGTTACTTGTAATACCTGCGTTTGTAGCTAAATTGATGTTCGCTGCATCAACATATAGCCCTCCACTTGATGAATCGTTATAAATTCGGGTATTGGTCGCCAAATTTACATTGCCTTTCGCATTGATGATCAGGGGGGATGAAGCAACCCCATCTTTATTGATCATAATCTCTTTGGCATTTACATTTAGGTTATTGCCTGAATCAATACTGATCATGCTATTACTATTGATGCTTCCAGATGCATTAATATCACCGGCAACGCCCATACCTGTTGTATTGATACTCACGAGTCCCTGTGTTTTGCTAGTAGAACTAATTGTGCCTTTATGTTCAATTTTGCCATTGCTGTTTAGTACCACATTGTTCTGGGCTCGAATAATCCCTGCATTATTAACCCCAACTCCGGCTTCATTGGCATGTAAGTAAATATTATTTGCATAGAGCCCACCCAACTGTGCGACATCAATCGCAACTGTGGGTTTCGTCCCTGTTCCCGTCGTGGCAGTAACTCCACCAGTATCAGCAGCAATGGTATTTGCACCAGTAACAGCAGTAAGTGCAGTGGCATTGACAGGTGCATTGATAGCAAGGGAGCGGCCTAATAATTCTAATGCAACAGGATTATTGGCATTGCCACCTAGTCCTCGGTTGTTCGCATCTGGATTAATCGCGATTGTACCTTGTTTAACGGTATGGTTTTTAATTGAACCATCACTGTTATAACCCAGTATCCCTGTGGAGAGCGTGACCTGATTGGCATTGATGAAACCACCACCATTCACGGTAATGCCTGTTGGGTTGGCAATCACTACATTTGCTCTGGATCCTAAGACTTCAAGATTACCCTGTAATAAGCTTGGGTTGGTTGAAACCACTTCATTGACAATTGTCGTCGCAGCGCCTTTGGCTAAATTCGGGTTCGCTGCTATTGATGTTTTGGTAATTTGGCTGGTTGCTGCACCGCGTGAGTTGTTCAGAATTACACCATTTTGATTCACATCAAACTGGGTATAACTATTACGTGACACGCCTGATGCAGAAGGTGCCGTAATCCAGACATTGGCTGCATTGCCTTCTTTGAGCACGGTCGCTTTATGCGCTGCAGCGGCAGCATTATTCACCACAACATTGGCATAAATCGGACTAATCGCCATCAAGGCTGAAAGCGCCAACACCAATTGTTTTAATGTTCGTTGCCCAGTTGCGGCAATGCTTGATGCTGTCACATCATCATTGTGGATTGAAGCTTTAATGCGTGGAGAGGTATCACCCTGATGGGATTTTGCCAATTCAGATACAGCGACATAAGTCCCCAGTTTGGCGTTAAATTTTGTGCGGTAAAATTGCTTATTCATCTTTATACCTATATTTCTATGAATAGATTTGCTTAATAGTTAAATGAGAGATTAAAACCAGTGATGAGGTCTTTCTGGATATGTTGAGGTGCAACCAGCCCCCGACCCACGAAAAACTCGCCATTGATATGTTTGAATTGAGTTCTTATCCCCACCACGCTGCCTAATAGATAACGGTCGGAGTAATATTGAGTGCCTTCACCCGTTACCAGCCCTTGATCTAGACCTGCGTAGAGTGAGAAATTAGGAATAGGGTTAAGCCAATGCACAGTCTGTTGTAAATAATGTCCATTACTGCCCACAATGCTTTGCTCAGGTCGATAACCGCGAATGCTGTAGCGCCCACCAATATTGAAAGTCTCCTGACTGACCACTTTCTGCGGACTCCACTGCCCTTGCCAGTTCAGCTGATACATAAAGTTATTGTTAACGGTCTGCCACGGCACTGCATATTGAAAAGCAGCATTCCAAATTCCAGCGCGAGAATCGCCCTCACCAGTAATATCTTCAGCCGTTTGGCTGGCCCCTAAGATGCCTGTACCCTTGCGATAGCTGAATTGGGCATTGAGGGTTTGTTGTCCAAGCCGTAATTGATATTTACTGCCCAGCTCCCATCCTGCAGTGCGTTTGCGTTGTACTTCAATTTCGACATCTTCAATAAAACTGGATGCCGATTTGCGGTACAGTTGGGCATAGCCTGACAGACGGTAGGATTTACTGCGGCTGAGTTCGCGTTGTGCTTGGAAGTTAAAATCCTTGTTAATGGTTTTATAATCGAACCACTGATCAAAGCCTTCTAGTTCTTGGGTATTGGTATATTGACTGGCATTGATATTAAACAGCCAGTTTTGATAAGGCACTTCATAGGAAACAAAGACATTATTAAAATCGGTATGGTCGGCATTCCAGTCATTCAGTGACTTGGTATAGTAAACAAATAGGCTATCCGCAAAATTAAGCGGATTTTCTAAAGCATAGCTGGCATAGCCTTGGTATTTTCCAGAACTTTTACTGCCTGCGTCATTGAGCCCAGCAGTGATAAAATTTCGCGCCTGAATATCCCATACAATCTCGACATCGCTATAACCTGCATTTTCAGCACTTTTTTGGCTGGGTAGAATATCGAAACTGGTCTGCATACCTTGTAGACGGGCGAAGGTTTCTAGAATTTGTTCCAGTTGACGAATATTGAGGATATCGCCTGCGTGCATGGGTAAACGATAATTCAAAGTTTGGTTTTTACTGTTTTTGAGTCGGATTTCCCCAATCAACCCGGGGATTAAAGTTAAGCGTAAATGTCCTGTGGCAAGATCCTGCTCAGGTAAAATCACTTGAGTTGACACATAGCCCAATTGCACCAATCGCTCATTGATATAATTCACAAGGCCCGAAAGCCCTTTTTCGCCAATACAGCGGCCTAGAACTTTATTGTCTGAATACTTGAGTTCTTTAAAGATGCGATTAAAGTCTGAAGTTTTTATACTGGGATGTGTGGTTGGAATATCAACGTCTAAAGTTGTGATACCAAAGCAAACTGGTTCCTTTTGTAACCAAGGATAGCTTGAATCAACCTTCGTTTGTTGTAACTGAATAAAAGGTGCAACAGATTGCGTTAATTGATCAATCTGCTGTTTCTGCGAAAGATAATCTCTAGTCTGTTGTTGACTCACCTGATCTTCGGCATGGATAAAGCCTGAATGAATGAGCAAAGGAATTATTAAATATTTTTTATACATTTTCTACATTTTTTGTACATAATACAGACAGGGATGTATTGTAGTTTAAAATTTAAATTGTTCAATAAAAATGAGTTCTATTTACAATTTTTTTTATTAAATGTTAAATTTATCGCATTTAAAGCTAATAATTCATAGCACCAAGAAAGTGAGAATACCTTTCTGTTAAAAAAGAATTAAGTTTAGTTAGATCAATTTATTAAGATGTAACCCAAGCAGCACAAAAACTTAGAGGATCAAAAGTGCTTGAACAATTTGATGATGTGTCTATTAAAAAGAAAGCGTATGTGCATTTTGGTGGTGCATCCATAAGTCATATGCTTGTTTTAAAAGATGGTACTAAAAAGACCTTAGGGGTTATACTTCCTTCAGAAGAACCTTTGACCTTTAAGACACATTTAGCTGAACGTATTGAAATCATCTCAGGGCAATGTACAGTTCAAATTGGCAATGCACCTGAGGCACACATCTATAGCTCAGGTGAATTTTTTTATATTCCTTCAAATAGTCAATTTAGCATTCATACGAATGAAATTGTGAATTATGTTTGTCATCTTGATGATCAAAAATAAACTGCTTAGGCTAATTAATAAATAATTCTATATCAAGAATGGTAAAACCTTATGCCACCAATATGGCATTTTGATCATTTGCAGCTTTCTTACTATTCCACCAATCAATTATCTCCTGATAGTCAAAATACACGGCAGCCTGCCTAGCCGTTCCATCTTTGTATTTTCTAGGAAATGAGTCATCTTCTTGCATCATTTTATCTAGTTTACTTGCTGTAACTGATAAAAATGTACATACTTCTTTCTTTGTTAATCTTAATTTTATCATATATTATTCTCCAATTTATTATTATAAATACTATCTATATCAATATTATACTCTTTCATAAACTTTTTTCTCATACGATGAATACTACTCCTACAGTAGAAAATTTCCTCATTCCCATTTTTCAAACTGTAATAAAACTTCTTATCTGCGTTGTTAGTTATTTTATCTAGCTCGATTACTCTACTAAAATCTGGTAACTGTAATTCACTTAACCGCTGTTTGAAAAATTTATCCAAATTATCTATATCAAACCATTGCCAAGCAAATCTCAAATCCCAATCAGTAAGTTGTGGTGGATTAATCTTAATTTCTGATCGGATCATCATATCAGCAAGTGCCTTTTGTTCAGAAGTCACAATACATTTATTATTCTTTGCTTGCTCTATCTCTTTGCCTTTATGATAAAAATTTAACATCCATCTTTTAGATTTCATACCAAAGTAAACTCCATTTTGATAAATAGTTTTACTTCTATATGGATAATACCCACCCTTTTTTATTTGCTCTAAATAATTTAATGCTAAATTCTTATTATCAAAAACTATATCTTGCTTAACATGAATTTTATATATTCTGAATTTCCCTTGACGAATTATTTCATACTGATCAATTGTTGGCTGGATCACACTCATTTCTTCAAGTTTCAGAAGCACCTCACTAACTAAATTATAAACACTATCACAACCTTCAATATTTTGACCGTTCAGCCATTTATAAAAATTACCACTAATTTTTAATTTTTCATTTACAGATTTAACTTCTAATTTATGGTTATTATCTGATTCTATAATTTTTGGACGATATGAATACTGTGCTTGATCATAATCCAAATTTTCATTTAAATATAAGGTCAATCCACTAGATACTTTTTTCGGATCATGGGTTACATCTACAACCACATCTAACCAATCTATTTGAATTTTATTTATTTTCTTCATTTTTACTCCTATTATAGTTTAATTATTTTTACTAATACTAAAATTCAAACATAAAAAATCCACAATAAGCTACAGCTTAAAGTGTTTGGCATAAAGATTGATTACCATTATGAATGAAGCAATATTATTATAGTTATTTTATTTTCAAAATTTGAACAAATGTATAGTTAATATTAATAACTAGTATTTAGTATTACATAAACTTTATAAAAAGTCAAGTTCCATACTATTAGCTTAAACAGCTAACCGTTATTAAAAATAAAAAAGACTTATCACATGATAAGCCTCTATACATCCCGCAAAGTATTTTAATTTCTTATACTACCAAACTTATAGTTACCATAATTGGTTTTAACTTCAACCTCCCGAACATAATTAGGCTCACAACCAATAGATAATTTAATCATACGACCAAAAGATAAATTAGCTGGTAACTTCTTATCACGATCATATTTAGTTATATGACAGTTATTCCCACGATTAATGATGATGTCATTTACAGTGACTTGATCTGCCTTTGCCTGAATAACAATATCATATACTAGTCTTTCATACATTTGCGTCATAAATTGATTAGGACTATATGATACCTCTACAGGCTCCCCTTCTAATAGTTGTTTAACAGGATTTACGCTACCCTCATCTGTATATCCCTCATCACTTTCTATATTTGCATCACCACTTTCTATAGCTGCACCTTCATCTGCTTTAGCACTCGCATCAGCTAAAATACCAACAACATCTTCAGCAGAAGCAACAGCTTCTTCTGCTTCGGCTTGTGCCGTTTGAGCTCCTACTGCTTGCGTATTTTTAGATTCACTGCATCCTATTACAAAATATAGAGATGTCACCATTACACTGCAATACAACGACTTTTTGATCATATTTACCCCACCATTATTAGTCATAACTCGTTGTTAACATACTCAATAAACTCTTTTCCGACATGTGATTAGATTTAAAAAGTTAAACAACAAACGTAACTAAAGTTTAATAATTTACGTAATTAAAATCAAATATTACGTAACTATTAGTTAAGCTGCTTATTTTGAGGGAATGAAAAATGATGATGAAAAAACCTTATTTGCAAATCGTTTGATAAAAGCTATGCAAGCTAAAGGTTATGAAGCTAAGGCTTCTGTTCTAGAAAGAGAGTTCAATTTGAACTATTCTGGCAAACCCATGACACTACATGGAGTTAGAAAATGGCTCATCGGGGAATCTATTCCATCAGGTGACAAACTCCTTACGCTTGCTAAATGGTTAGAAGTTCCACCAGAAGAATTAGCCTTCGAAAAAGATATTCAAAAAGCTATTGCTCAACGTGAAGCGCGTTGGAAACAAGATATTGGATATAAAGATAAAGAAGTATTTGAAGCCTTTATCAATCTCCCCTCTCACCATAAAAAACTAGTTAGAGAGTTAATTATTGCGCTATCCAATCAAAATAAATATTGAGATTCAATTTTGTTTGTCTATAAAGTTTCGCTGCGCATACTCATAAGGCGTGATATAAGCTTTTTGCTCGATAGTCTCTAACCAATCGCTCCAAGCATTCATAATTTTTATTCTTTCTTCAATATATTGTGCAATATGAGTATAAGCCCCAACTGTATTATTCCTCTCTTCATGACTCATTTGCTTTTCAAGAGCATCTTTTTGAAAAACAGACATTTCTCCTAATGCTGATCTTGCAAGTGCTCTAAAGCCATGCAAACTAATTTCATCTTTGGAATATCCCATACGGCGTAAAGCATCATTTGGTGTATTCTCACTAAGAAAATTATCTTTATCATTTAAACTTGGAAAAACTTTATCACAATTACCACTATATTTTTGTATTTCCTCAAGTAAAATTATAGCTTGAGGAGACAAAGGTACAATGTGGTTACTTTTCATCTTAGCCCCTCGAGAAGAATGCTTAATCCCCTCAACTTTATCTCTAGTAGCAGGTATTACCCATTGTTTCTTATCGAAATTAACCTCTGACCATCTAGCAAATCTTAACTCACTAGATCTTGCAAAGGTATGCAAAGCAAATTGTAAAAATAATTTAGTAAGGCCACGTCCATTATCTGCTTTTATTCTATTCATCAGTTCAGGTATAGATTCTAGTTCTTTAAATGTAGCCCTATGATTTTTTTGAGCTGACAAGTCCATGCCCCCTAGTTCCCGAGCACTATTAAAGCCAATAATATTATGCTGCACAGCATAACTAAAGATTGAAATAAGGTCAGATCTAATCCTTTGAGCATTATCAGGTGAGTCTGTATAAATTTGGTTTAGGGCAGCTCGTAACTCATTTAATCCAATTTGATCAATTGTCTTATTTATAAATTTCGGAAATAAATGATTTTCAAACTTTCTTAAACGCTTGTGTTTGGTATCCGCACTTAAAGATGACTTTAAAGCATAAGAATCTAACCAACTTCTAGTTACATTTTCTAAAGAATAAGAATTATTTTGCTTGTGAAACTGTATTTCTCTTTGCTGCTTTGGATCTAATCCTTCTGCTAAGTACTTCTTAAATTCTGCTCTCTTTTCCCTAGCCTTACTTAAACTTAAATCGGGGTAAGTCCCTACGCTAAGCTTAACCACCTTATTTGTAATTTTATTTTTGTATTTGAATTGCCAACTCTTTGTACCAGAAGCTCTTACAAGAAGATATAGACCATCACCATCATGTAAAGAGTACTCTCTATTCGTAGGCTTTGCAGAAGAACATTTGGTATCTGAAAGCGGTTTAACCTTTATTGCCATTGAATACAAACATGCCTATACGATGAGGTGCTCTTAAAGGTACTCATTTAACACAAGTGTATCAAGGTATATAAGGTGATATAAATATGGGAATTTCAGATAAATTAGGAATTTTTAAAGACATTTTATTATAATAATTAATATATCTTGAAAGATATGGTCCCGAGGGTCGGACTCGAACCGACACGTCATCTCTGACAGCGGATTTTGAGTCCGCCGCGTCTACCAATTTCACCACCTCGGGAAGAGTGCGATGCTTTGTGTTGCGTATAATAACCTGTTTGATTTTATTGTCAAACACTAACTCACGCTTATTGCTCACTTTTAAATCACTCAGATATTTTTCTGCTTATAAACACGCGAACTCAGCGAGAAAATGCAAAAAAGACTATACTACGCCCAATTTTTGCAATGTTTTAGATGTATGCAACTCTCCGACTTTTCGTTTGATCTCCCCGATGAACTTATTGCTCGCTATCCATTAGACAGCCGTAGCGCCTCTCGCCTACTACATATCGATGCCAAAGGCCAATATCATGACCATGCCTTTACCGATATTCTCGATCTACTTGAAGACGGTGATTTGCTGGTACTGAATGACACCAAAGTCATGAAAGCACGCTTAAAAGGCAAACGTGCCACAGGTGGCGCAATCGAAGTTCTGGTTGAACGCATGTTAGATACTCACACTGCGCATTGCCATATCAAATCAAGCAACTCACCCAAAGCAGGTGCAGAACTGTATATCGGTGAAGATGCGGTTCCTGTCACGGTACAAGGTCGCCATGAAAACCTGTTTGTGGTGGAATTTTCACAACCGATTTTGTCGGTACTGGATCAATACGGCCAACTCCCGATTCCACCTTATTTCAACCGTGAAGCCGAAGAGATTGATACCGAACGTTATCAAACTGTTTTCCACGACCCTGAAAAAATTGCCAGTGTGGCTGCGCCAACAGCGAGTCTGCATTTCGACCAAGGCTTATTAGAAAAACTAGCAGCCAAAGGCGTACAAAAAACCTTTGTCACGCTACATGTCGGTGCAGGCACATTTATGCCTGTGCGTACCACAGACATTACCAACCACATTATGCACAGTGAATGGTGTGATGTACCACAAGCCACGATTGACCTGATTTTGGCAACTAAAGCGCGTGGCAATAAAGTGATTGCAGTAGGCACTACAGCGACCCGTGCCTTAGAAAGTGCAGCACAAGCCAATCAAGGCAAAATTGCAGCTTGGACTGGTGATACGCAAATCTTTATCTATCCGGGTTATCAGTTCTGTATCGTGGATCGTTTGATTACCAACTTCCATTTACCTGAATCGACCTTACTGATGTTGGTTTCAGCACTATCGAATCGAGACAATATTTTGGCTGCTTATACCCATGCAGTTGAACAACGTTATCGCTTCTTTAGTTATGGCGATGCGATGCTGGTGGATAAGATCGACGCTTAAAAAGTGATTAATCGACTAAATTACGGTTTAGTCGATTTTCTCAATAAAATGCTTTGGTAAAAGTCATTCATTCAAAATAATAAAACACAGCTAAATGCAGATTATAGACTTCTTAGTTTCTGAAATTTAACGCATAATTCAAACAAGACCACCCCATTATAATGAAACGATTATTTCCATGCCGATCGACACTGTACAACAAACGCTGCATATCAGACGTAAAAAAAATGCGCAGGTTTTTCGCAATATTGCACGACTGTGGGATGTTGGACAGAAAGCGCATAGTGATCAAGCTCTATTAGATGCCTTGCATCCTTGGCGTGACGATCACAGCCTGCGTTTTTTTAATGTCCTACCCTATTTATTCGCACTGATCAGTATTGGCACCTTAGTGTTTGGTTATTTTCTCCATCCGCATATTCAATATATCTGGAGTCTACTCGGGGCATTTTTAACCGGTTTTCTGGCCTATCTGCTTTATGAACCACAAGAACCACTAACACGCGTCATTCATTATTTAGAAGAACGTATGACCGTATTGCGTTATGGTTTGCAGTTCCAGCAATTGCCTGCTTATTTACCGATTCAAGCGCAACCTCTTTTGGTGATCAGCAAGTTAAAGCAACATTTCCCCTTATTCAATCGCGGCAATGAAGCCAACGAAATTACCCAATACGCATCAACCACATGGCATGATGGCAACACAGAACATCAGGTTCTAGTGTTTCAGTATCACTATGTCAGTGAAATGCCGATCCTTCCAGATCAGAATAGTGATAAAAAAATCGTTAAAGAAATCCATAAAGATTTGTGGGGCGCGTTTATTTTTCAAATGCCAGCCTTAGGGATTGCCGTCAGCAATCAACGCTCTCGTTTTTTTGAACCTTATACTAGCTCATGGCAAAGCAGCGATATTTTGATTAACCAAGAATTGAATATTTTTGGCTTAGATCAACACCGACTCGCAAAAGAAGTCAGCCCTAGCCTGACCTTAAAATTACATGATTTTTTTCAACATTTTACAGGCGATTTAATTTATCATCATGAGGAGCAAATCATGTGTTACGTCGGCGAACAAAATCTTTTCCAGACCGCCAGTAAACGCAGTGACATTCAGGATATTCCCGCATTACGTGGACACTTAAGAACCATGACCATGCCGCAATATCATAAGTTTCAACAATTGATGCTGAATTTAATTCGCTAATCATTGAGCAATAACAATAAGGGGAATGGCGATGACAGGTTTACTGATCTTCTTGGGAATTTTTGTCGCACTGATCGTGTGGGGCATTTCTATCCGTAATAATATCGTGCGTTATTTTA
Source organism: Acinetobacter sp. Ac_3412 (assembly GCF_013072675.1). NCBI lineage: Bacteria > Pseudomonadati > Pseudomonadota > Gammaproteobacteria > Moraxellales > Moraxellaceae > Acinetobacter > Acinetobacter sp. Ac_3412. Next base: position 318,309 of record NZ_LXUJ01000012.1, read on the forward strand.
ATGCCACCAAACGGGCATGGTCAGAAGTGGCTAACTTTGAACGTCAAAAAGTAAAGACCTTAGAGGCCTTGGAAGCAACGCTGGATCAATATACTCAATTTGAAAAATCCACCTTGGAAAAAGTCACTGAGTTACGTCAACAGATTCTCAACCTGAATGTGAATGACACGGATATTTCACAGTTACAACAGATTGAGAAAATGAGTAAGGAACTGATTCGTAGCCTGAATGTGGTAGTCGAAAATTATCCTGAACTGAAAGCCGACGCGCTGTATAGCAAGATGATGGATGATATTCAGGAACAAAACGAAAATGTCGGTGCGGCCATTACCATCTTTAACCGCAACGTAGAATTATTTAATAACCAAATCGAAGTGTTCCCGAATAATCTGATCAATACGCTGACTTTATCCAAGAAAGCCATTCGCCCGTTTAAGGATAATCTGGCGACTGAAAATTTTGACTATAAGCCGAATTTTTAGTGCGGTAGTTATACACATTAGCATCTTACCGTTATCTCACTAATTTCAGCAAAAACCTTCGGTTGGAGTTACTTTTGTTTTGGCAAAAGTAACCAAAACCCTTGCACAGCTTTAATCGCTGTTCATAGACTGACTGTACATCCCTGCTACCGCAGCCTAACGCGGCGGCATCCATGCCGCCATTCCGATAGCAAATTTCCTCACAAATTTCGCATTACAAAATGCAAAAACCTTATTAACGTAAATAAGCATTTACTTCTCAACTTTCAAACAAATATCAATCAAAACTTATTAAACTAAATCTATTTTATCTCTCGCTACATTTAGTAGTAGAACTACACGCCATAATCGGGGAAAATAGCCGCTTTCGATCAGCGAACTGTTTTTTCGCCTCCTTGCGCTGCAATCAAAGTAGCACTTCGATCTTGCTCAGGTTATTACATGAAATTTGAAAAATTAGGCCAGTCGGGGCGCGCCCGTCGTGGTCGACTTACTTTAGAACATGGTGTGGTTGAAACCCCTGTGTTTATGCCTGTGGGTACTTATGGTACGGTTAAAGGCATGCTCCCGCGTGACATTGAAGAAATTCAGGCACAAATTATCTTAGGAAATACCTTCCACCTTTACTTACGTCCAGGTTTGGAAGTGATTAAAGAGCATGGCGGTCTGCATGAGTTTATCCAATGGGATAAACCAATTTTGACTGACTCAGGCGGTTTCCAAGTGTTTAGCTTGGGCGCAATGCGTAAAATCAAAGAAGAAGGTGTCACCTTCCGCTCTCCGATTGATGGTTCAAAGGTGTTCTTGTCTCCAGAAATTTCAATGGAGATCCAACATGTATTGAACTCAGATATCGTGATGATTTTTGATGAATGTACCCCTTACCCTGCCACGCATGAAGAAGCGCAAAAATCATTGCAGCTTTCTTTACGCTGGGCGAAACGTTGTAAAACCCATCACCATGATGAGCTTAACAATAAAAATGCCTTATTCGGCATTATTCAAGGTGGCATGTACGAAGACCTGCGTGACGAGTCACTCAAAGGCTTGTTAGAAGTTGGTTTTGATGGTTATGCGATTGGTGGCTTATCAGTCGGCGAACCAAAAGAAGAAATGATCAAGGTGCTTGATTATTTACCTAACAAAATGCCTCAGGACAAACCGCGTTATTTAATGGGCGTGGGTAAACCAGAGGATATCGTGGAAGCGGTTCGCCGTGGTGTCGATATGTTTGACTGTGTGATGCCAACCCGTAATGCCCGTAATGGTCATTATTTTGTTACCGATGGTTTGGTCAGAATCCGTAATAGTAAATATCGCCATGATAAAGGGCCTTTAGACCCACATTGTGACTGCTACACTTGTAAAAACTTTACTCGTGCCTATTTATATCATTTAGAGAAGTGTGGTGAGATGCTGGCATCAATGCTTGGCACCATCCACAACTTGCGTTACTACCAACGCCTGACGCAAGGTATGCGTGATGCATTGGATAATGGCACATTTGATGAGTACGTTCAGGACTTTTATGCCCGTCGTGGATTAGAAGTTCCAGCATGTCCAGAGGACTAAGCGGAACGATTTGCATCAAGATTTGCGCCTGATCGCAAGACAAGGTACATTGCAAAACGAATTGGAATTTATTGTTAATTTTTTGCCTTTTAATTTTAGGAAATCGAAATGAGTTTTTTCATCTCTACTGCTCACGCGGCTCCTGCTGCGACACAAGGTCCAAGCCTCATGGCAAACTTATTGATGATCGCGGTATTCATCGCAATCTTCTATTTCTTGATCTGGAGACCTCAGGCAAAACGTGCTAAAGAACATCGTTCTTTAATCGAAAGCTTGGGTGTAGGCAGTGAAATCGTGTTTGCTGGTGGTTTAATGGGGAGAATTACCAAGCTTGAAGGTGACTTTGCAGTAGTTGAACTCACTCGCGGTGTTGAGGTAAAAATCCAACGTGCGAGTGTCATTTCAGTATTACCTGAAGGCACATTAAATAACCTTTAATCATAAAATAGTCGTGCCTCAGCACGACTTTTTCATTTAAGAAGAAAGCGAATGCGTTACCCTGCATGGAAATATTTACTGATCCTTGTGGTACTTGTGATCAGTACGTTATATGCACTTCCAAGTCTGTATCCAGATGAACCTGCTGTCCAAATTTCTGGGGCAAAAGCAGGCACCAAAATTGATCAGACGATCGTGCAAAAAGCTGAGCAGATTTTAAAAACTGCCGACATTAGCAGTCACGACAATAGCTTTACCAATAACGCGGCCTTATTACGCTTAAACTCTTCTGAAGAACAGTTAAAAGCCAAAGAAGTATTACGCCGTGATTTAGGTGATGACTATGTAGTTGCCCTCAACCTTGCGCCGACCACACCAGAATGGTTGCAAAAGATTGGGGCAAAACCGATGAAACTCGGTTTGGACTTACGTGGCGGTGTACACTTCTTGCTCGAAGTCGACATGGATAAAGCAATTAGTCAGCGTATGGAAACATCTGCGACTGATTTGCGTCGTCAATTCCGTGATAACAAAATCAAATTTAACAACCTTGCTTTAAATAACAATACCATTACCGTCCAGTTTGCCAGCAATGCAGACCGTGATGCAGCGGCCGATTTTTTACGTCGTAATGGCAATGAATTTACTCAGCAAGCAGTTGCAACCTCATCTGGTGCAACCTTAAGACTGAATTATACCGACACTCGTCGTCAGGAAATTCAATCTTATGCAGTGAATCAAAACTTAACCACTTTACGTAACCGTATTAACGAACTCGGTGTGGCTGAAGCACTGGTACAAACCCAAGGTAGCAACCGTATTGTGGTTGAATTACCGGGTGTACAAGATACCGCAGAAGCAAAACGTGTCTTGGGTCGTACGGCGAACTTAGAGTTCCGTTTAGTCGCGGATAGTAATGATCAATATATTGACCCATATACAGGGAAATATAATGGTCAGCCGCTTCCTCCGGGTACTGAAGTCTTTGCTTATCAGTCGTTAGACAGTGGTCGTCAATTGCTGTTACAACGTAACCGTATTTTGACGGGTGAACGTGTTCAAAACGCAAGTTCTGGCTTTAGCCAAGACTCTGGTGGTGCTGAAGTAAACATCACCCTAGACTCTTCTGGCGGTAAGTTGATGGCAGATGCCACTCGTGGTGCTGTCGGCAAGCGCATGGCCGTTTTGTTTATCGAAAATAAACAAAAGATCTCTTATGTTGCTGATCCAAATACAGGTGTTCAAACCGAAGTTCGCACCCCATATACCGAATCTGTGGTAATCAACGCTGCGACGATCCAAGCGGTATTGGGTTCACAATTCCGTATTACTGGTCTAGATTCACCACAAGAAGCGGCTGAGCTTGCCTTGATGCTTCGTGCAGGTGCTTTGGCTGCGCCAATGTACTTCGTTGAAGAACGTGTCGTGGGTCCAAGCCTTGGTCAAGAAAACATTGATAAGGGCGTATTATCGACCCAAATCGGTTTCTTGCTGGTTGCGATCTGGATGATCGTGTTCTTCCGTCTATTCGGTTTAATCGCGAACTTTGCCTTGGTCTTTAACCTTGCCATGATCTTAACGGTAATGTCTTGGATTGGAGCTTCCCTCACCTTGCCGGGTATTGCAGGTATCGTAATTACCATTGGTATGGCGGTTGATGCCAACGTCCTGATCTGTGAACGAATACGAGAGGAAATGCTCTGGGGCGCCTCGCCCAAACAGGCGATTGTGGCCGGTTATGATCGGGCCTATAACACCATTCTTGACTCGAACTTAACCACGTTCATTGTTGCGTTTATTTTATTCGCGATTGGTACAGGTCCGATCAAAGGCTTCGCAGTCACCTTGATGATTGGTATTATTTGTTCGATGTTTACTGCAATTACAGTAACCCGTGCAATCGTACAGCTCATTTATGGCAAACGCCGTAATTTGAACAAGTTGAGTATTTAAGGAGATTCACATGACTGATCTGACTCAACAAGACTCAAAGCAATACGGTCGCCCAGATGATCTAAAAATCATCCCATTCATGAAGATTGCCAAACCTGCGGCTATCTTCTCGATTCTGATTACCATTGCCAGTATCTTCTTTATCGTAACGAAAGGTCTCAATCTTGGTTTGGACTTTACTGGTGGTATCTCGGCTGAATTAAACTACAAGCAAGGAGTTCAACCTGCGCAAGTGGTTCAAGCACTTGATCGTGCAGGCTTTAAAGATGCTGTGGTACAAACTTTAGGCAGTAGTACTGACCTCATCGTACGTATGCCAGTACAAGAAGACCTGAATGTTGAAGACCTGAGCAATAGCATCACCAAAGCGGTTCAATTACCGAACAACACCGTAGAAGTTCACAAAGTGGACTCTGTCGGTGGTGCAGTGGGTAATGAACTCTATGTCCGCTCTGCGGGTGCGGTTGCACTGGCATTGATCTTAATGTTGATCTACGTCACCGTTCGCTTTGAGTTTAAAATGGCAGTCGGCGCTGTAATGTCATTATTCCATGACATTATCATCATTTTTGGTGCCTTTGCGCTGTTCCAGTGGCCATTCGACTTAACCGTACTTGCGGCTGTACTTGCGGTGATTGGTTTCTCACTCAACGATAACATCGTTGTTTCAGACCGTATCCGTGAAAACTTCCGTAAGATTCGCGGTGCTACACCTCGTGAAATCGTAGATATCGCCTTAACAGAAACTTTACGTCGTACCATCCATACCTCGATGACCCTATTACTCGTGGTCCTTGCCATGATGTTCTTAGGCGGTGATGGCTTACACTGGTTCTCTATGGCAATGTTTGTCGGTATCTTTGTTGGTACTTACTCATCGATCTATATCGGTACAGCATACGCTTTATGGCGTGGTCTGAATCGTCAGGACTTTATTGTTCAAGTTAAACCTGAATTTGAAGAAGATCAGATTCCTTAAATCTGATCTTCTTGAAACTAAAAATGCCAGCGAAATGCTGGCATTTTTGTATGGGTATCAAAGCAAATCAGAACTTAAACAGACGTTTATCATCCATGTTTTCACATACAGTTGCACTGAATTATCCTTTCATTAATGGATAATCATAATCTCCCCACTTGCTGGTTTGAATGCCTAAACCATGCAAGCTTTCAATCAGTTTTACCGCAGCCCGAACCCCATCAATAATCGGAATACCAAGCTCTAGACTGACCTGATCTGCCATCTCGGCCATGCCGCCACAACCCAATACAATTGCACCAATCCCATCATGCATTTTAGCTTGCTGACAGCTTGCCAATAATTTTTCATATGCCGCTTGCTTATCATGTTCCAATGCCAATACGGGGAGATCTATGCATCGAATCTGTGCGCATTTTCGTTCAAATCCATATTGATGCAATAAATGTTCAGCAATAATTTTGGTTCGGGCTAAGGTAGTCACAATCGAAAATTTTGTTGCCACCAAACTGGCCATATGAAATGCTGCTTCGGCAATACCAATCACAGGCGCCTGAGCCAATTCTCTAGCCGCATGCAAGGCTGGATCACCAAAGCAGGCGATAATATGCCCATCGACCTGTTGTGCTTTCCCTTGTTGAATTAACTCCAGCACTCCAATGGCAGACATTGCCTCATCATAATGCCCTTCAATTGAAGGAACACCATTCTTTGGAGATTGGGCTATAATTTCGGTATCTGCCGCGGCCACCCGACGTGCAGCCTCAGCAATCGATGCGGTCATTTCGACACAGGTATTTGGATTAATGATCTGAATTCGAGTCGCGTTTCTCATTTCTGCACATTTTTAATTCAAAAAATAAGATTGATCATATTTCAATCCAACTGGTCTAAACAGTTAAAATCTAAAATTAAATATTTAAACAAATATAATCAATTAATTAATAATAAATTTAAACCAATAAAAAGAAGTTGGCTTAATTTCTGCATCACTGGTCTGAACAGTTGTTTATCTTGAAGACCCGTCATGAGCGATAACCCGAACTATAGTCCTAAACTCTCCAATGAAGATCTCACCCCTGCTCAACAAAATTGGACTTGGTACAACATCTTTTCCTTTTGGATGTCCGATGTGCATAGTATGGGCGGCTATGTGGTCGCAGCGAGCTTATTTTCACTCGGTCTTGCCAGCTGGCAAGTTCTGCTTGCCTTACTCATTGGTATCGTGATTGTTCAAGTTGCGGCGAACTTGGTCGCAAAGCCCAGTCAAATTTCAGGGGTTCCCTATGCCGTCATCTCTCGCCAAGCCTTCGGGATTTATGGGGCCTATATTCCTGCCTTAATTCGCGGCCTGATTGCAGTTTCATGGTACGGCATTCAAACCTGGTTGGCATCCAATGCCCTGATGATGATTCTACTTAAGTTCTATCCAGCCTTACACCCGCTTACACTGACAGAGTTTGCAGGTCTAAGTACGATTGGCTGGATCTGTTTTGGTTTTATTTGGGCGATACAAGCATTGGTTTTCTGGAAAGGCATGGACACCATCAAGGTCTTCATCGATTGGGCAGGTCCAATGGTCTATGTGGTGATGTTAGCGCTGGCATTATGGTTGGTGTGGAAAGCGGGTTGGCATAATATTTCCTTTAATCTCAGTGATAAACAGCTCAGCGTCAATCAGCAGATCATGCAAACCATTGTGGCCATTGCATTGGTGGTGTCTTATTTCTCAGGTCCCTTACTCAACTTTGGTGATTTCTCCCGTTATGGCAAAGATATGCAACAGGTTAAAAAAGGGAACTTCTGGGGACTGCCGTTTAACTTTATTTTCTTTGCCATCATTGTGGTGATGATTGTTTCTGGTACCTTTAGTGTTTTTGGAAAAATGGTACATGATCCACTCGAAACGGTTGCCATGATCGATAACGGATTGGTGGTGGTGCTCGGTTTATTGACGGTATTAACTGCGACCATTGGCATTAATATTGTGGCGAATTTCGTTTCAGCAGGTTTTGACTTCTCTAATCTCGCGCCTCGTTTTCTTAATTTTCGCAGAGCAGGCATGATTGCAGCGATCGGTTCCATCTTTATCACCCCATGGAATTTATTTAATTCCCCAGAACTGATTCACTATACCCTTGATACTTTAGCGGCTTTTATCGGTCCACTGTTTGGTATTCTACTTGCTGACTTTTATCTGATTAACCAACAAAAAGTACGGGTCGATGACTTATTCAGCGATCAACCCACTGCAGCCTATTACTATCAAAAAGGCATCAATAAAAAAGCGGTGATGAGCTTAGTGGCAGCAGTCAGTATCGGCCTGCTGTTGGTTCTTATTCCGAGTTTTCAGTTTTTGGCGCCCTTCAACTGGTTTATTGGCGTTATGCTTGGCAGCAGTTTTTACTATCGCCTCTCTCGGGAAAGTGTCGTTTTAAAAGCAAAGAGTATCCATCATCAGCAAAGCTTAAATCTTCCTCAAAACCATCAATAACTGCATTGATGGTAGTTGGTCTCTAATGCTGAATGATCTGAATTTTTGGAAACTGAAAACCTCGGCAAGACTGCTCTGCCCGCCATGCAATGGTGACCACGATTTTCTGGTTCAGGATAAAGTTCTGGTAAGCAAAAGTGCCAATCAATGGATGCGAACACATGCCGCCCTGATCAGAGGGATGCACCTGCGTATTCAAACTATTCAGGTCTAAACGAATACCAAGACCTGACGCTTTCAATACCGCCTCTTTGGTGGTCCAGACCCGCAGCCAATATTCTGGGTCCTGATCTTGCTGCAGCCAAGTTTGGTATTCTTCGGTATGAAAAGCATGTTTTGCCAAGGCATCAAAACGCACTTTACGATCCAGTTCTTCGACATCAATCCCAAGATCTTTGACCCGTTCACTCATCGCCAAGGCATAATATTGCAGGCTATGGGTATGGTTAAAATGTAATGCATGCGAAATTAGAAAGGGCTTACCATGTTCATGTTTGGAAAAACTGAGCGCAGCAACATCACTTTGCAGTCGTTGCGCCAACAGATGATTACGGTAGTCCCTGATTTGCTGTTTTTTATAATGGTTAAAGCTGCTTAAATCAGCAAAATCGGTTTTAGGCTTTTCAAGCAGTTGTGCCAATGCCTGAACATGGATTTCAATTTCACGTAGCGTCATTGGCTCAACCTGATCAAATCACTTAAAACTTCACAATATCGCCTTTCAGTGCAACACTGGCCACTGCCATACCTTTATAGCATTGATAAGTGGTCGAATTTTGTGATTCATTCTTTTTAAAATAACTCACGATATTGGTCACTGCATTGGCACCACGCGCTTTTGCTGCTTTGTCTAACTGGATTAATGCCGAACGAAGCACCCAATCACATGACTTTTCAGCTGACTTACCAAAACCATTGGTTTTCTGATTGGTGACGATATCTTGTTCTAATACTTTTCCACCTGATTTAGTACCTTTAAGATAAAACTTTACTGTTCCATCGAGGGTTCCATCAGCAACTGCGCGGTCTACCGCCGCTTTAAAATCCAGATTATGCACGGTATCCGCAGCTTGAACAGATGCAGCAAAACCAGTCGTTAATACAGTTGCTAAGAATAATTGTTTGATTGACATTATGATGCCCCTTGCTTGTTATGTTGTTCGTTTAAAAATCAGTGAGGTATTAATCCCACCAAAAGCGAAGTTATTGCTCATCATGATATTGATCTCACTCGCTCTCACTTGCTGAGTAATATAATCTAAATCACCACATTGTGGATCAATTTCATCCAGATTCAACGTTGGAATCAATTCCCCACGCTGCATCATTTCTATACCCAACCAAGCTTCAATTGCCCCACACGCCCCCAAGGTATGTCCAAAATAACTCTTTAGTGAGCTGATGGGTTTACGCCCCAAAATCCTTGCCGTAGCTTGGCTTTCAGCAATGTCTCCTTGATCGGTTGAAGTACCATGCGCATTGACATAGTCAATCTGGCTGGCATCCAGTTGGGCATCTTTCAATGCCATTTGCATGCATTGCCCCATCCGCTCACTATCAGGCTTGGTCACATGCTGTCCATCGGTATTGCTCGCATAGCCAATGATCTCCGCGTAAATGGTGGCGCCGCGCTGCTTGGCATGTTCATATTCTTCAAGAATCAAACAACCAGCGCCCTCGCCAATCACCAAGCCGTCTCGTCGTGTATCAAACGGTCGTGGTGATTTTTCAGGATGATCATTCATCCCACTGGTCGCCAATAAAACATCAAAAACGGCAGCACCTGCGGCACTCAGCTCTTCCGCGCCGCCTGCAAGCATAAGCGTTTGTTTACCGTATTTAATCGCTTCATAGGCCTGACCAATCGCCATTGAACCTGAGGTGCATGCACTCGAGGTTGGCAAGGTAAGCCCTTTCAGACCGAAATAAACGGTCATGTTCACAGCACTGGTATGTGACATCATGCGGATATAGGTGGTGGCATTGATCTTACTCATGTCTTGATCAATCAGCATATTGCCAAACTCGCGTACCGCATCCACACTGCCTGCAGATGAGCCAAAGGCCACACCAGCCTCACCACTGCTCAATATCTCATGACCGATTAAGCCTGCATCTTGCAAGGCATTCTCAGCACTGATGACCGACATTAACGCGACACGTCCCATGCCTCGTGTCACCTTACGGTTAAAATGCTTGGCGACTTGAAAATCTGTCACTGGGCCTGCAAGCTTGGTTCTTAAATCTGGATATTGCTCCCACTCGGACATATAGCAAATACCGCTTTTACCCGCATGGAATTGAGCAAAGATGTCATCCGCATTTTCACCCAGCGAGGTAATTCCTGCCATGCCTGTAACCACAACACGCTTCATCAAATCAGTCCTCCATTGACCGAAATCACCTGACGGGTAATATAAGAGGCTTCATCTGAACAGAGAAATTTCACCACAGCCGCCACTTCATCCACCTGCCCCATGCGCTGCATTGGAATCATTTTTAATGCATGCTCTTTGACTTCATCGGTGACCATTTCCGTTTCAATCAGACCAGGTGCCACACAGTTCACCGTGATTTTGCGCTTGGCCAATTCCAAAGCCAATGCCTTGGTTGCCCCAATCAAGCCTGCTTTTGCTGCACTATAATTCACCTGTCCACGATTACCCATAATGCCTGAGACCGAAGAAAGCGTCACGATTCGCCCACCTTTGCGTAAATGGATCATCGGCATGATCAAGGGTTTAAGCACATTATAAAAACCGTCTAAAGAGGTCGAAATGACCTCATCCCAGTCCTGATCAGTTAATGCAGGGAAAGCACCGTCATGAGTAAGACCGGCGTTTAGTACTACCCCATAAAAAGCACCATGCTGTTCTACATCTTGTTCTAATAAACTTTTGACATGCTCACGTTCATTCACATCAAATAATAAATAATGGCTGTTTTGCCCAAGCTTTTGAATCTGCTCAACCACCTGAGCTGCCTCAGCCTCACGTGAACGGGCGTGAATGGTCACATCAAAACCTGCCTGAGCCAATTGCAATGCGATTGCTTTACCAATGCCACGACTTGAACCCGTGACCAATATTCTTCTATTCATTGTTGTTCCTAAAACTATAATGCCAATGTCGATTGATCAGCCGGTTCATAAACACTGAGTAAGGCACTGATCACCTGCTCAGCCCCTTCAATCTCGCAAGAAAACTGCCCCAGACCTTCATGCAGATATTGCTGCTCGACCCGAATCCTCAAGGTCTGTCCAAGCGCAAAATACGCAAAGGGTAAATGTAGCTTGCGTGTTCCCAACAAAAACCCCACTTTTGGTGCTTGCTGTAATTGTTGCCCCATCCAACCTGAATAGGCACTAATGGTTTGCGCCATAATTTCAATACTTGTCCACGTCGGTAAACCCGCCGCCTCACAAAACATTAATTCAGGACGAATGGTCAATTCAGCAATCGCATAACCCTCATTGGCCTCAACCAAATGATCAATAAAGACCATAGGTTGTTGATGTGGAATATATTCAATCGCATCTAATTTCATTTGGTGCTGTACCCCAAATAACAAACTGATATTGCTGCCACCAAAGGCAAAAGAATTACTCAATACATAGCGAATGTTCTCGGTCTGCCGAGCATCTGTGACATAGTTTTGATCCGCCAGCTCAGAATCAAGCTCAACCTGTTGATGCAAAGGCAAGCCGCTTTGATCTTTTAATAATTGGGTACAGATAAAAGCTTCTATCGCACCCGCCGCTCCCAAACAATGTCCAGTTTTATGCTTGGTACTACTTAAGGGCACATTCAAGCCTTGAAAGACTTGTCGAACAGCCTTGATTTCCATCGCATCATTTTGCGGTGTGGCAGTTCCATGCAAATTGATATATCCCACCTCTTGCGCTGTTATCGCCGCACTGTCCAAGGCGCGCTGCATCGCGGTCGCTGCACCTAGACCTTCAGGATGCGGCGCAGAAATATGCCATGCATCCATCGATTCACCCACACCATATAACATGATCGGTGCGGAGGCTTTGGTCAGTAAAAATAAAGCCGCGGCTTCGCCAATGTTAATGCCATCTCGATTGACACCGCAGGGTTGGCAAATATCTGCCGATAAACTTTCCAAACTGTTAAAACCATTTAAGGTCAGTTGGCATAAGGTATCGACACCACCAACCAATACCGCATCAGCTAAGCCAGCCTGAATTAAACGTTGTCCTGCGGCAAAAGCCTTGGCGCTGGAAGAACAGGCCGTCGAAATGGTATAAGCCGCCCCTTGCCAGCCGAGATAAATTTGTAAAGCATTGGCTAGGCAGCCCATTTCTTGCGGTTGATGCATAATTTCAATGGCAGCATTCCCATCAAAATACTGTTTCAATAACAGCTCACTGTCGGATATTCCCGAAGTCGAAGTCCCCATTACAATACTGAGACGTTTTGAATCAATGCTGGCAATCTGCTGTTGAAGTTCAGTCTCAATTTCTTGCAAAGCAGTCAAAGCAAAGCGTAGATTACGCGAGTCAAATCGAGCTAGCGATTCAGGCACAGTCTCAATCAATGCCTCTGCATAGCGTCCGACCCAAACAGCACGATCGGCTAAAAATCCTGCTTCCAGTGTCAGGGTATTGTCAGGAGTCGTTAGACCTTCACGAATCTGCTGAATATCCTGACCTAATGCAGAAAGCCCAACACTTAGGGGAATACCGACTGCTTGCAACTGAGATAAAGATTGACTCATGGCTGCACTCCTTGCTCAGATTGATCGCCATTCAAAGTATTTTCAATCGGGCTCAAGGTCATGCGGTACGGTACCTGCAGATTATCAAGCTCAATGCTCTTGTCTTGCGTTTGAATCGCTAATACCGCCTTTTCAGCAATAAAAACTTGCTGTTGCGTTGCCGATTGTTGTACCCGAACAGACTGTTGTCCTAACTGAGCAAACTGAGGATAGGTTGCGAATAACAGATCTCGAACCACAAACTCAAAAGGCAGTAGGCGCATCTGATCAATGCGTTGCTGTACCTTGACCTGCTGCCCATCAAACTGTAATTGGAACAAAGGCTGTCCAGTTAAACCCAAAGCAAGCAGACTGAGTTGCTGACCTTGCTGCTGTTGATACAGTAAGAAGCTAAAGCTTTTATCCTTCCACTGCACTTCAACTTGATCTTGCCGTTGATATTGCTGTGCTGGCCAATGACTGCTTTTCAGTCCCTGTGCATGGGGCGTCAGCTGACAGCCACTCAACAGCAACATGCTACAGCATAATAAGTTGATCCAGATCCGTTGCATATTAAACCTCTAAGGCTTTCTCTTGCGCGACGCCTTCACGGCAATACTCGGCCAAGGTGCTTAAACGGCGTTTGGCATTTTTATGAATCGGATTTTGATCATCCCATGCATAACCTGCCAATAATGATGAAACCATACGACGAATGTTGTCATTTTGATTACTTGCGAATACCACATCCTGAAACTCGCCTTCGTACCAAGACTCGACATAAGCACGAAACACTTTAATCCCTTTACGCAGCGGTAATTCGTACTCCTGCATCCAATCCACCTGTTCACCTTGCAACACTCGATCAACTAAAGGAATTGCCAGACTGGAAGATTTTAATGCAATGGTCACTCCCGATGAAAATACAGGATCGAGAAACTCACCTGCATTGCCGAGCAAGGCATAATTCCGACCTGCCAAATGTTTGACGTTTGCCGAATAACCAACCAAGGTACGTACAGGCGTATCAAATTTCGCCTGTGCTAAGACCTGAGATAATGCAGCATCATCTGCCAGAATCCGTTTCAATAACAGCTCTGGTTCATTCTGAGCGGCATCTTCAACCTGATAATGATCAAAGAAATCCTGCTCTGCCACCACACCAAAGGAAGCTCGACCATCAGCAAAAGGAATCAGCCAATACCAAGCACGACGGTCTTTTTCATGCACGGTAATTAAAATTTTGTCACGGTCAAAATCAGCACGATCACCAATCCCATCTTCAATATGGGTAAACAAGGCACGACGCACTGGGAAATTGGATGGGCTTTCTAAATCTAAAAACTTCGGTAAGATACGGCCAAAACCACTGGCATCCAATAAAAACTTGGCTTGAATCTGATAGTGCTGCTGTGCCTCATCTAGCACGGTTAAAACAGGGTGTTCCACCTCAACATCGATCGCAACAACTTCATGTCCAAAACGAATATCTGCACCATATTGCTGTGCTTGTTGAGCCAGTAAGTGATCGAAGTCAGCACGGCGAACTTGCCAAGTAGTACCAGGCCCCGTGCTAAATTTTTCAGTAAAATCATAATGGCTACGTTTTTCACCACACAAAAATGCCGCGCCATTTTTAAACTGAAATGCACGAGATTGAACATGTTCCCGTACAGTTTCTAATAAGCCCGCTTCTTCCAAAAATACCATGCACTGCGGCAATAAAGATTCACCAATCGAAAAGCGTGGAAAATATTGTTTTTCAATCACCGTGACCGCATAGCCTTTTTGACGAAGCAAGGCTGCGGCTGAACTACCAGAAGGTCCAGCACCAATAATTACCACATCGGCTGTTTGTATCATCTTCATTATTGCCCCTAAAAATTAGATTTTTTTAATGCTCTTCTAAATTCACAATATGGTGCTGATCAGCTGGTGTAAGCAAAGTCGCATAAACAAATGAAAAAATCACACCCAATAAAACGGTTAGACCAAAACAATGAATCGCATAAGTATGACTCAATGATAAGAGTCCAAAGCCCAATAAGGTCGACATCATACACAAAAACAGCGCCATGCCAACCACCTGAGGATGGTCATGTCCATGCCGATAGAAAATCGCATAATCCACACCAATCCCAATGATCAAGAAGGTTCCCATAATACTGAATAAGTTAATTTCCACACCCAACCATGCCTGTACCGCAAAGGTACTGATCAGCGCCAAAGTCACAGGTAAAACCAGCGGCATAATCGAGCGCCTGCCATAGACCAAGCCCAAACCTAGCGCCAATCCCAATAAGGCATAGATCAATAAATGCTGCGCTTGCTGACGATGCTGTGCAAACGCACTAGACAGCGTACTGACAGGTTGTTGGAAATCAATCTGTGCGGATTCAAGTTGCTGTAATCGCTGCGCCTGTTTAACCCCACGCACCATGACCAGACGCTCAGTAGGGCTGAGCTGTAAAAATGCCAAAGGATGTTGTTGAAACACCTGTTCCGTGAGTAAAGGTTGCTGCTGCATTTGTTGTTGCCATTGCAGTAGATCAGCAAAATTCAACCCCATGCTTTCCGCATACTTTTTCAGTGCCGTGGCAGGAATCTGCTGAAGTAGCTGCACATTTTGTTGCTGCTGAGCCAAAGGAGGAATCCATTGTCCCAAAGCTTGAAAACCGTCAATCTGTCCCTGAGTCTGCAATTGCTGCAATTGATCAATCAATTGTGCTTCTTGCTGCTCAAGCGCAGCACTGGAGTGTGCACGCACAACAAAATAATCACTGCTTTGCTGCTGGGCAAACAAGGAACGAATATATTGATCTTCCTGTTTCAGCTTGGCATCCATACTTTGCAAGTTTCGAATATCATCATTGGATTGCAGAGCAAATAGACTGCCTCCTCCAATCAGCAAGATACCCAAAATAAAGCCATAGCGTAGTTTTTGATGTTGCTGAAACCATTGTCTGGCCATTCCAATCCAAGCTAAGCGTCGAATTGCAGCTTGTGCATTCAGCGGAGCTAAGCGCGGTAGGAGCAATACACTGGTGATCCAGGCAGCAATCAAACCGACAATTGAAAACACCGCAATTTGCCTAAAGGCTGGAAACGGCGTAAAGCTCAGAAAAATATAGGCCACAACCGTGGTCATTAAGCCCATAAATAAGCTTGGCAACAGCGGTCTAAGAATCCTAAAGCCATCCAGTTTACGGTGCTGCGATTGCATTGCCATAAAATAGAAAGAGAAATCGACACACACCCCGATCAGACTGGCACCAAAGACCAGAGTCATCAGATGGATTTCACCAAACACCAGATGTGTCACCGCAAATGCCAATAAGCTCCCCGTCGACACTGCGATAAATTCAGTCATGAGCGGTCGGAATGAACGGAAGCCAAACCAGACCAACAGGATTAAGCCCAAGGTCGAACCGAGGCCAATGGTTGAAATTTCCTGCTTGGCCGACTGGGTTCCATAATTAGAAAATAAAATGGTCCCCGTCCAATGCGATTGAACCTGCAACTTGTTCAGCTCAGGCTGCAACTGTTCAATCCAAGCGCTGACCTGTTCCTGATAATCAATGTTATAAGGACTCTGTTTTAATTGCAGAACCAATAAGCGTGAGGTCTTTTGCTCATCATGAATGGTTGCAAAACCATCTTCCAGCTCAACATTGCTTGAAAGCTGATTGGCCACACTCAACATATAGCGTGGAAACAGCAATAAAGGGTCTTGCTGTAATGAGGTCGCGGTAATCGGCATCCCGACACTCATTAACTGCATCAGGCTTTGTTCGGTCAGTGCCTCATAATCCTGCTGTTGCAAAAACTGTCGGTCTTGTTGATTCAGCAAACCTGCCCGATGTTGATATAGCTGTTTGGAAAACTGTGCTAAATCCAACTGTGGTCGAAGCGGTTGCCACAGGTCACTGTGTAGTAACTTCTGTTGAAACAACTGAGTGGCTTGCGCTAAGGCCTGTTGATCCTGACTTTCTAAAACAACAAAGACTTTTTCATTGAGCTGATCACTCATATATTGCTGTGTTTTAGCAAGCTCAGGATTTTTTTGCGTTTCAGGCAGCAAAGCAAAAATATTGGTCTGGATATGGATCTCTTTTTTGACCCATGCCACTGCCAGCGCAAGTCCAACAATGGTTAAAAGAACTAACCAAATGGCAGTAAATTTATTTTGCCAATTGGAAAAGCGCATCTTCAGCAGCCGTCAGTTGATTCGGTTGAGTGGTTTGATTACGGAATAAAATCGTGGTGCTGTTATTGGCCTGTTCTTGAATCACGATCTTATTCACATACTGTTGTCCTTGCGCATCAATTCTCAGGAACAACTTTTTAAATAGCGCTGATTTAGGTGTTAACGCGATATTCCAGCCTGTCGGGCTGTAATTGGCGAATAACACATTAAAATTCTTCGCCAAAGCTTTATCATCACCCGACATCAGTTGCAAAAATAAGGTCGCAACCGAACTATAAGGCGATTGGTCAATCTGGATCTGGCTATAGGTTCGTTGTGTTTTCTGGATGAGTTTCTTTTGGGTTACGATCAAATCGGCTTGCACAGGTCGTTTAATTTGCCAAAGTACACCATTTGATTTCGCAAAGGTCAGTGTGCCATTGGAAACAAAAGTCTTGTTTAAACTTGCCAACTTTTTTTGCTGTTCAAAATCGGCGCGGATGAGTTCACTTTTAGCAAGCTGATTAAAAATTGTCGAGACCTGATCCGCATGTGCCGATACGGAAACACTCAAGCTGAACAATACACTAACAACACTAAGTAATAACCAGCAAGCACGCTGTTGCATCAATGCAACAAGGCGATTGAGATTCAGAAAACCAGAATTAACCATGCGGGTGCTCCTTAAACGCATCCCATGCATTTAAACAATCCAGTAAAATTTGCGGAGACTGGAAACACATTTCTCGGGTCTCCATATTCACAGCCACTTGCGTGGTATAGCCTTTGGTTAAACGTCGTCCAGTGTTTGCATCAAGAATCAGATATTCAATTTTTAAACGGTTTTCCCATTCTTTTAAAATCGCGCGAACTTTAATTTTCTGTTCAAACTCAATGCCTTGTACATAACGCACATGGCTTTCAATCACAGGCCATGCGTAGCCCGATGCTCTCATCTGATTGTAGTTATAATTAAACTGTTCCAATAACTTACAACGCGCAATTTCGAAATACTTTAAATAATGTCCATGCCAGACCACATTCATGGTATCGACATCATGAAATGGGATTTCAATGATTACATCTGCCTGCATCTGTCGCTCCTAGACCTGTTGCTGGAATTGATTGAACAATTCAAAGTTGTCGAAACGATCAATAATCTGTTGTAGTTCAGTTTGTAAAGGACGATCTTCTTGCAGTAGTGCAAAACTTTGTAAGGTCCACTCGACAAAGGCCTTTAGAGGCGGGCTTAATTGAGATTCAACACCTTTCAAATGTACAGCCTGCACACTGGCACAACATAAGGCCGCCAAAACCTGCTGTGTCAAGGTAATGACCCGAGTCGCATCTCGGGCGGCAATGGTCCCCATACTGACTTTGTCTTGGTTATGGCATTCGGTCGAACGTGAGAAAATAGACGCGGCCAAGGTATGTTTCAAGGCTTCTGCGGTCCAAGCCGAAACCCCAATTTGTACCGCTTTAAAACCATGATTCAAAGGCAGGCGCTCGGCACTGGCACCCGTTAAATTGCGTGCTAAACCATGATTCATTTTATGGTCGACCAGCTGTGCAATTTGTCGGTCCATCAAGTCGGCAATATTGGCGATCATAATCTTCAAACTGTCCATGGCTTGCGCAATATGCCCGCCATAGAAATGACCACCATGCAGCACCCGTAAATTCACAGGATCGATCAATGGGTTATCATTGCTGGAATTTAATTCATTTTCGATAAATTGACGCAACCATGTTTTTGAATCTTCAAACACACCAATAATATGCGGCGCACAGCGTAAAGAATAACGATCCTGTAAACGTGGACTTTGGTGTGCTGTCTGCACTTCACTGTTCAGCCATTCGCGTAATTGCTGGGCAATCTGCTGCTGACCTTGATGCGGTTTTTGGGCAAACAAGACTTCATCAAAATGACTTGGATTACCTTCTAAGGCCAAGACATTTAAAGCGGTGATCAAGGTACTGGCCAATGCCACCTGCTCTGCTTTTTTATAGTTTAAGCAGGCAATCGCCGTCATCACCGCGGTACCATTCATCAGTGCCAAGCCTTCTTTCGGGCGTAACACCAAGGCGTCCAAGCCTTGCTCTGCATAGACTTGTGCAATCGGTACAATCTTGCCTTGTGCATAGACATCACGCTCACCAACCAAAGCACCTGCAATATAGGACAGAGGCGTCAGATCACCACTTGCCCCAACAGAGCCTTCCGATGGAATCACTGGAATAATGTTTTCATTCAGCATCCAGACCAGACGCTCCAGCAAGGCCAAAGACACCCCCGAATAACCTCGTGCAAGTGAACAAAGACGAGTCACCACCACTGCACGGGCAGTGATCAAATCCAGATTTTCACCGAGACCGCAGCCATGAAAACGAGACAGATGCAAAGGCAATTCATTGACTTGATGCATCGGAATTTCAACCAGACATGAATCCCCATAGCCTGTGGTAACGCCGTAGATCACGCCTTCATCCAGCAACAGCTGATCTAAAAAGTCAGCCCCACGCTGAATCAATTCACGCCAAGCTGTTGCTGTCGGTAAAGCCACTTGACGCTGTTGTCGAGCAACCGCCACCACATCTTCAATACTGAGTGGCTGCTCGCCGACAATCAGAACCGGCTTGAGCATTGCTTCACTTTGACTTGCATTCACGTTATTTTGTCCAAAACTGATAAAAATTAAACCATTGATACGGTGCCCGTAAGCAATGTTGTTCTAATACGGCGACATAGGATTGGGTGATCTGCTGCATGCTGCTTAATCGGGTTTTACGCGGTAAATCCACTTGCTCGGCAATCGCATGAATATGCACCTGAAACTTCTGCTGGGCGCGATAACAAAAGACCGCCAGCACAGGAACTTTGAGTAAATTGGCCAAAATCCATGCCCCTTGTGGTAATACAGCCTCATGTCCCAAAAACTGGATGCTTTGCACTCGATCCGACTGCACAGGAATCCGATCCGCCGCCACGATCACCCACTCACCCTGCTCCATCTTTTCCTGTAACAGCATCGCTGTTTCAATTCCCAGTTCATCCACTGCAATTAAATTGACATCAGCCTTATCATTAATTTTTTTTAAAAACTGATTAAATTGTGAGGCATGCTTTTGATACACCAGTACATTAATTTTTTGTGGGTGCTCTGACTTTAGCGCCCGCAGTAGCTCAATATTGCCAAAGTGCGACACCACAATAATCGCACCTTTTTGGTAGTGTCGCTGGAAGTGCTCATGCCCAAACAATTGCAGTTTTTGCTCGGGAATATGCCCTAACCAGCCCTCAATCTTATCCAGAATACACTCACCAAACTGCATGAAATGCATATAGCTATTCATCCAGTTCGGCATTGCTGCAAACGGTGACTGAGACCCTGCAAATTGATGCAAACGCTGTAAATATTGTAAAGAAGCCTGTCGAGCTGTTACCGCAAACAGCCAATACCACATAATAATAAAATACAGTACCACACGGCATAACCAACGTCCGCCACAGCGATAAAATCCAAGCATCAGCATCAGCGGCAACAGTCCGCCTCGTTCCTTAATCTGATGCCATGTGTCCTGCGAAGTTTGCGGTATCGTCATCAGTCCGCCTTAAACTTATGCCAAATCAGTTTTGGAAAGCGCAGCAGCATCCCTGCAAATAATCGAGCATGTGCCTGACTTAAGCCTAGATTATCACGCCACACATTAAAATGTGACACACCATGTTCAGGATAAATTACCCGTGTAGGCACATTCACAAAAGGGGTATCTTCCCATTTTAAGCGGACCAAAATTTCACTATCAAAACCCATTCGAGGTTGGAATTGAGCAGCATTGAGTACAGCTATGGTTTTCGCCAAGGGATAGACCCGGAAACCGCACATACTGTCTTTAATTTCGAAAGACAAGCTGTTTAACCAGACCCAGAAATGCGTGACATAACGTCCATACAGACGCTTTTTCGGCACTGAATCATCAAAGATCGGCTGTCCAATCACCATCGCTTGGGGATGTTGCTGCGACTGTTCGATAAATTTCGGCACATCTTCCCAGCAATGCTGACCATCCGCATCTAGTTGCAGTGCATGTGTCATTCCTAACTGGAAAGCATGTTGCAGCCCAGTCATGACCGCTTGCCCCTTGCCTTGGTTGGTCTGATGTTCCACTAGATCAACCAATGGATGCTGTTGTGCCAGTTGATGCAGAATCGCCGTACATTCGGCATCACTGCCATCATTAATGAGAATAATCGGACATTGAAATTGTTCCAGATACTCAACAAGATCAGCAAGATAGTGCGGATGATTATACACAGGAATAACAATGCCATAGTTCAACATCAGCGGACTCCTAAACCTGTTCAAGCGCAAACAATAAGCGCCCTGAAGCCAAGACCTGTTGCTCTGAGGTGATTTCAAAGCTGATTTTATGTAATTTACGACTTAATTTTAATTGCACCACAGCATAAGGACGAATCAGGTTTTGAAACTTCAATTGCTCAAACCCCTGACACCACTGTAAATCAGACCAACTATTCTTGGCAAACTGCTGAATAAAGCCAATTTGTCCCACACCTGGATAAATCGGTTGAGTTGGAAAATGCCCCTTAAAACATTCCAGTTCAGCAGGAAACTCAAGGCTGAAATATTGCTCATCCTGTTGTTGCCATTGCGATAACACGACAGGCTGTAACATCGGGCTAAATAATGCTTTTAAATAATTTTTATCGCGTTTTGACTGGGTATTTTGTGGAATCTGGCTCAAAAAACGCCACTGTCGAGGAATGGCAATGCTTTCCAGCTGATACTGTAACTGCTGCTTCAACTGTTTGACAAAAGCGGCTTTACCTATCGTCATTAATTGCTGTTGAGCCTCAGCATTGAGCACCACAATCGCCGCTAGAATTTGTCGATGCTGATGTTCAAGTAAGAGTGTGTGGCTTTGCTCTACTTCCTGCAAGGTATTCAAACTGTGCTCAATCGCATCCAGACTCAAGCGCTTTTCTTCCAACTTGATAATACGGTCCAAGCGACCTAAAAGTTTGAATTGCTTATTGTCGATCTTGATCCACTCAGCAGCATCGCCCGTGATGATCCAGCCAGACTCACCTGCATGGTTACTTCGCACCATGAGTTGGGTATTTGCAGCAATCTGAATCTCAACATTATTAAAAGCCGTCCATGCCGCATCATCATATTGACGATGTGCAATGCCTCCGGTTTCTGAGCTCCCGAGTACCTCAACAATCGGAACATTCAAATGTGGTCGGACGCCTGCATCTAATTTGCCACCCGAACTGAACACCAGTTCACACTGCTGCAAGATCAGATCCTGCGTCCAGCGTTTCAATAAAGCTGGACTGGAAATCAAGTAGTTGCTCCACCCTTGTTGGGCTAAACGCTGTTGAGCTTGAATGACATCTTCAGGAAAAGCCAATTGCGGATTAAAAAAATGACGTCCTGTTGCGAGTGGTAAAAGCAGTTTGAACAGTAAGCCATAAATATGCTGGTGACTGACTGTCGCAATGGCAACGCTTTTCTGCTTGAACTGAAAACTACTGGCTAAGCCAACCACTTCATTGAGCAGTTGCTTCAAAGTACGTTCAATCTTTTTCGGTTCGCCTGTTGAACCCGAGGTAAAGAATATGATCTCAGCCTGATTTAAAAAATCATCATCTTGTATACGAATCAGTTGCGAAAAGCTTTCGTCTACATTCACAGTCGCAGCAACAGGTTGACGGCTCAGAAAGTAAATCTGTTGCTGGGCCAATTGTTGTTCTAAATCTCGAACACGATTGGGAGGTAAAATGATTTTTTTATTGGCCAATAAGCCTGCAAAAAATAATAGCAAAAACTGGTAACTATCTTGTTCCCATAATGCCCAAGTCTCTTGGCTCAATCCCCTGATTGCAGCGGTTTGTTCAGCGACGTCTTGCCAAAAATCGGCATAAGAAATTGTTGTTAATTCAGAGCTAATACACAACGCATTCGCTGAATCAGCATCATTATAAAAAGAAATAGGCATAATATTTTAAGGGGTCGTTTGATTTAAACGTTGATGTCTTTTTCGCAAGATGTACTCACCGAGGAATAAGATCCCCATCAATAGGTAAGACACAAAGCCGTTATAAATGATCCAATATTTCATGGGTGCAAATACCGTTGCCAGTGCAATCATGGCGTTTATTGCAAAGAAGAAGCACCAAACCACAGTGACTTTCCGTGTCCATACTACACCAGAGGCTGGCAGATCAGGCTCAACCAGACGCGCAAAACGCTCAATCATGGACGGTGGTCGATACAGTGTCAGTGCAAAAATGATCAACGCACCAAGACTCATACCCACAGGATAAAGCTTGAGCCAAGCATGATCTTTTAAAATCAGGCTCAATCCACCACAAATAATGGCTAAACCAGTCAGTGGTAACATCAAATCTCTTTTGGCGCTCAGCAAGCGACTCACACCCAAAACGATCAGTAAAATACTGACCCAGATGAACTGTCCATGCGACAGGCTCCATCCAACAATAAAGGGGTACAACACAAAAAAAGTGATCAATCCCCCTCTAATGAGATGTCTCATTCAGCGGTCATGTTCTGAATGACAGCAACAACATCTTGTACGGTTCTGACTGCTTTAAAATCTTCAGGCTTGACTTGTTTACCAGTCAGTTCTTTAATTTTAACCACCAGATCGACAGCATCAATACTGTCTACATCGAGATCTTCATATAAATTGGAATCAAGTTGGATATCATCAGGTTCAATTTCGAATAAATCCTGCATCCACTCTCTTAACTTTGCCAGCACCTGTTCTTGAGTTAACATCGATCTACTCCTTAACCTGCTTGCTGAGCTTCAACCAAAGCCACTAAACTTTGAACTGATTTAAAATGTTGTTTGGTTTCATCTGATTCTGCATTCAAATGAATGTTATAGCGTTTTTTCAATGCCAAGCCCAACTCGAGCGCATCAATTGAGTCTAAGCCCAAACCCTCACCAAACAATGGTGCTTCAGTTTCAATATCACTGATGCCAATATCCTCAAGCGCGAGAACATCAATAATCATTTGCTTTAATTCATCAGCAAGATTGCTCATTTTTCGATAACTCATTATTAAAAATTTGATAAAAACCTTGATTCAACTGACGCACCTGTTTCGGTGATACGTCTGAATCTGCCAAGATATCTTGGACTTCAATTGCATCCAGTACCTTAATCTCGATATGAAAAGGCTGTGCGGGCACATGATACCATTTTTCATTTTTGGTTAAGGTCGAGGGTGTACATCTAATCAAAACTGGACGTACCGGCACATTGGCACGAATCGCAATATTTGCAGCGCCGCGTTGGAACTCATTCAGACATTCGCCTTTTTCGGTTCGCGTTCCTTCAGGAAAAATCAGTAATGAAGCTGCACCTTGCTGTTTTAATCGAAGCACACAGTCTTCAATAAACTGCTGCGAACCCGCATTTAAAATATAACCCGCACTACGTACTGGACCACGAGTAAACGGATTTGACCAAAGCGATTGCTTCACCACACAATTGGCCTGCTGCATCAATCCAATCATCACCACCACATCAATCAAGGTCGGATGATTGGCAATTACCAACTCTTGGCGGCTATGTTGCAGTTTTTCCAGCCCCTCGACTGAATAGGTCATGACGCCAAGTTTGACCATCATTTCAGTAAAGCCCTTAAAGCTGTAATGAATGACTTGCTGTGCACGTTGCTGACGTACAACTGGATTGCGGCTGCTTAAATGAACCAAGGGTGCCACAATGGTTGCAATCCCAACCCCACCGGCACCAAAACTGGCAAAGCTGAAACCTGTTGCTGCAACACGCCAAGCATAATTGGCTTTCTGTTTAATCTGATTCAGCTTTAACATTTTTTCCATCTCAACACAGATTGACCTACTTCTGTAGCCTGCCAAAACTGGTAAAAAGCTAAACTTTCTAATGATTCCGAGCCACTGAGCTGTAAAACTTCCAGATTGGGATTTTCTAAACTCACAACGGTCGCCAAAGCAAATGCGGGAAACTCAACCGTATCAGCATAAACATTCGGTAAAGCTTGATCATATGCCACCACTAACACACGTTGTGCGGTAGTTGTTGACTTTAAAATTGCATAAGCCTCAATCAATGCTTCCGTCCATTCACAGCTTAAACTTGTCGAGGGCGTCGCATCCTGACATAGAATCGAATACAAGCCTGCAATTGCATTATGAACTGAGGTTGAAAATTGTGTTGGTGATGGTGTTTGTTGTTGTAATACGTCTTGGAGAATATCCAAGGTTTTTTGTTCATCCCCAAATCGGGAAACCCATACAATATAATCAACATGTTGACCATTTAAGCTTGTCAAAGCACTGCTTAATGCCATTTTTGCCAATGCAGATAGACGGCGACGCTGCATGGCTGGAATAGCGTCCAACGCAGCATAGTTTTGCTGTGCATCAATCAACTGAGGCTGCGTTATATGGAGTTTCAACATGCAATGCACAATCCAATATGGTTTAAAAAATAATCAATTTGTAGAAATTTTGCGGTGGCATTATAGCACTGGTGCGAAATTTAACAAAAAATAATTCTTATTACATTTCAACAACTTATATTATTTATTTTAAATAAAACCCAAAACCAAGCCAAACTAAACAAAAATATGCATTGTTTATATTAACTAATAAAAGAATAGCATCAAAAAAGCCCAAAGCAAACTTTGGGCTTGTATCATCAAGACTAGCTTAACGTTTGAATTTCTTTTCCGCTTTCTTGAACTTCTGAACGTAACGACGTTTACGTGCCGCTACACGCTCATCGACTTGAGATTTACGCCCCTCAAATGGGTTATCCGATGTTTTGAAATCTACACGAACCGGCGTTCCTTCCAGTTTATAAACTTTACGGAACACGTTCTCAAGATAACGACGATAATCCGCAGGTGTTTTGTCTACCTTGTTACCATGAATCACGATGGTTGGTGGGTTCTGTCCACCCATATGGGCATAACGCATTTTAATACGTTTACCACCAATCATCGGCGGTTGGTGCGCTTCAGTCGCATCATTCAAAATCTGAGTCAGTTTCGCAGGAGAAACTTTTAAATGTGATGAGTCATAAGCACGATGGATGGTTGGGTACATTTCACCTACGCCAGTGCCATGCAATGCCGAAATTAAATGAACTTTGGCCCAAGGAATAAAGTCAAAACGACGGTCTACATCCAACTTACATTGCTTGCGATCATACTCGGTCATGTTGTCCCATTTGTTGATTGCAATCACCATGGCACGGCCAGCTTCAAGCGCATAACCAATCAAATGTAAATCTTGTTCGACCACCCCTTCACGGGCATCTAGTACCACCACAATCACATGCGCATCTTTAATCGCTTGTAAGGTTTTCACGATTGAGAATTTCTCAATCATTTCCTCTACTTTACCTTTACGGCGTACACCTGCTGTATCGATCAAAGTATATTGACGACCATCGCGCTCATAAGGAATATAAATCGAGTCACGTGTTGTACCCGGTTGGTCAAATGCAACGACACGATCTTCACCCAATAGGCGGTTAACCAAGGTTGATTTACCGACGTTAGGACGACCAATAATGGCTAAGCGTAAACCTGTAGCTTTGTCATGTTCTTCTGGATTCTCATCTTCTGGAACCTCAGCCAAGACATCTTCGAGCATCTGTTGTACGCCACGTCCATGGCTCGCCGCAACTTGTAATGGCTCCCCCATACCAAGCTTATAAAACTCAACCAGAGCAGCTTCAGCATGTACACCATCTACTTTGTTGGCAACCAGATATACTTTCTTGCCTAAAGTACGAAGTTCACGAGCGATTTGCTCATCTGACGCCAAGAGACCAGCACGCGCATCGACGACAAAAACAATGATGTCTGCTTCATGAATCGCAGTTTTCGACTGCTCGGCCATGTAAGAGTCGATACCACCTTCGTTCTCACCAATACCACCCGTATCGACAACAATGAACGATTTATTTTGATAAACCGCATCGCCGTATTTGCGGTCACGAGTTAAACCAGCGAAGTCAGCAACCAAAGCATCACGACTTTTGGTGATTTGGTTAAATAGCGTTGATTTTCCGACGTTTGGACGACCAATGAGCGCAATAACGGGTTTCATAGATTAACCTTAATTCAGACGAGCCATCGTTGATGACATCGTATCAGAAACAGTATGGAAGATTTTGGTGATCAAGTAATCACAATAAAAATTCGGGGTTTTGTTTAAACAAATACCCCGATCATTCTTTTATTAGCAATAGCTAATTGAGCATTTTACCACAAGCTAAGACAAAATTAACGATTCTGCCAAATGGTTAATGCACCTTTTCGTGTTGCGACATAAAGCTGATTGTCAATCACACGTAATGAGCGAACTTCACCACTGGTTTTTGCACGACCAATTAGCTTACCTGAGGCTGGATTAATCAGATGAATCACACCATCCAAATCACCCACAACAAGGTTTTGTCCTAGCATCACAGGATTGCTAAGCTTACGATTCAACAATTCTTCATTTTGCCAAACTAGCTCACCTGTTGCCAAGTTATATGCATTCAACTTGCCATCTGTGGTCGCAACGAAAACTTTATCATCCGCAACTTCAGCGCTATTGGTACTGCTCACATCTTCGCTCCACACCACACGTTGTGTCGCAAGATCAGTCACGGTCACTTGACCTTGGAAGCTAGTCGTCACCAAATATTGACCTGAAACCACTGGATCACCCACAACATCCACTAGTCGCTGAATGTCAGAACGACCTTCACTGATCGCCACACGACGTTGGAAACGCGGTACACCACTGATGATATCCAAAGCATAAACATAGGCATTGGCAGAACCAATTAACACAGTACGCTCATCTAAACGAACAGGTGCTGGTTGACCACGCAGACTAAACTGAACATTCGGTAACTTATACGCCCAAACCTGTTGTCCTGTCGCCGCATCATGCGCAAATACTGTACCATCATTGGCAATGGTAATCACACGGCCTGACTGAATCAAAGACGGAGATAAAATGGCACCTGACAATTTTGCAGTCCATTTTTGCTCACCAGTCGCTTGGTCTAAAGCAAATAACTGACCTTTGCGATTACCGCTCACCACAATTCCCTCACCTGCTTCTACACCAGCAGTGAGTTCTTGTTTGGTAATTTTACTTTTCCAAAGACGCTGTTTACCTTTGTATGCAGAAACCTGACCATCTGGGTCAATCGCAAAAATCACACCATTGTCTGTATCCAACTGCAAACGTAAAGCTTCAGCAGCATCGGTAGACGAGACACTTTGTGAAAACACAAGGTTTAAATTTTGTTCTTGCGTGATTTTTGGCAATGGATTCGGTTTTGCTTCTTTTACTTTATTGCTTGAACAACCAACGAGTAAAGCTGAAGCAATTGCAATTGCCAAAGGTAATTTTAGTTTATTCTGCATTAAGACTCATCCACTTTGGTATCTAAGATCGGGCGCTCAAACTCAGGATCATCTACTAAAACGCCAACACTTTCGAGTTTAATTTGTAAAAGCTGACGTTCTTGTTTACGCTCGAGTAGGTTATCCCATGCACTTTGATATGCTTTACGCGCAGATTCATTGTCTTTTTTCGCAACAAAAATATCACCGCGAAGTTCATCAGCAGTCGCCTTAAACGCAGGATCAGTCACGCTCGTTAAGGTTTTTAACGCTTCATCGTATTTGCTTTGCGCCAATTGCGCATCAGCTAAACGTAATTTAACAATTTGAACTAAACCAGCATCTTTAACTTTTGAAGTTTCAACTTTCTTCAAGGCTTTTTCAGCAGCAGCATAATCTTGCTTGTCATAAGCAAGTTTCGCCATGATAAATTGTGTTTGAATCGCTTGTGCAGAATCCGCATCATCTTTCACAATTTTATCCGCCGCTTCAGATAAGCTGGCAAAGGCATTTGGTTGACCTGATGCTGCTTTCGCCTCATCCATCAATTTCTGTACCTTTGCTGTTTGGTTCTGGGCTTCAGCAAGGTTTTTCTTTTGCCAATATTCCCATCCGAAAAAGGCAATCAAGGCAATGAGAATTCCGCTAATCATTGCAGAACCATATTTTTTGGCAAACGACTTTAACTGGTCGAGTTGTTCATCATCACTTAAACTCATGTGATTGTCCTTTTCCTAAATTGTGCAATTTATTGTTTAAATTTTTCGATAAAAAATGGCGTCAGTTCAGTTAAAGCCACTTGTGCCTGTTCAGCCGTTGCAAGCTCTTTCACCAATAACTGCTGAGATTCCCACTCACGCTCACCCAAGATCACTGCATAGGTTGCACCTGATTGATCGGCCTTTTTCATTTGGCTTTTCATGCTACCTTGAGATCCAGTTTTTAAGCGGATTGAACTGTTCGCTGCTTCTAACTGGTCACGGATTTGTTCAGCCAAGACCAAGGCTTTAGCTTGATACGCCGGCTCAGCCAATAAAAACACTTCACAATCACGGACATCTTTGGTTTGCGCAACTTGCTCGACCAATAACAACAAACGCTCCATCCCCATGGCAAAACCAACCGCTGGTACAGACTGATCTGCTTTACCTTTGAGCTGTCCAACCAAGCCATCGTAGCGACCACCAGCACAAACCGTCCCTTGTGAACCCAACATGGTGGTGGTCCATTCAAATACCGTTTTGTTGTAGTAATCCAAACCACGAACGAGCTTTTGGTTAATCACAAACTCAACACCAGCATCCGTTAAGTATTGCTGTAATTGCTGAAAGTGATTAATTGAATCTTCTTTTAAGAAATCATGCAACTTCGGTGCATTTTCCAAAATCTTTTGCGTTGATTCAATTTTAGAATCCAAAATACGCAATGGATTCGTCGTTAAACGACGTTGCGAATCTTCATCCAACGCATCTTTATGCTGGTTTAAGAACTCAACCAAAGCCGCACGATATTCTGCACGTTCATCACTTTCACCTAAAGTATTTAACTCTAAGCGAACATTCGCAGCCACACCCATACGTTTCCATAAACGTGCGGTCATTAAAATGATTTCAGCATCAATATCCGGCGTTGCGACACCAAAAGTTTCCACACCAAATTGATGGAATTGGCGATAACGACCTTTTTGTGGTTTTTCATAGCGGAACATCGGTCCGAGATACCATACCCGCGGTGTCGCACCACGCAGTAAGTTATGCTCTAACATCGCACGCACACAACCTGCCGTTCCTTCAGGACGCAAGGTCAGTGATTCTGGCGGTGTACCTTTGTCGAAAAAGGTATACATTTCTTTTTCAACAATATCAGTCGCATCACCAATGGCACGCTTGAATAGACCTGTTTGCTCAACGATTGGCAAACGGATTTGTTGATAACCATATGCATCCATTAACGATGCAAGTTGTTGTTCCAGACTTCTCCAAGCCGCAGTTTGCGTTGGAAGGGTGTCATTAAAACCTTTGATAGCGACGATTGAACTCATGATGAACTACGAATAATGACTTTAGATTTTGCTTCTTCAAGCTCTTGAACACGTTGACGAACCATTGTTTCAATTTCATCAACCAGCTGATTTGTATCAATTAAATGGCTCTTTTCACCATTTCGATAGACCAGTGAACGAGGTGATGCACCTACAATCCCGATATCCGCTTCTTTGGCTTCACCTGGACCATTCACTTTACATCCGATCACAGACAAGTCCATCGGGGTACGGATATCTTCTAAACGCTCTTCCAAGGCCTGCATCACTTGAATCACATTGAATTCCTGACGTGAACAGCTTGGACAAGCAATAAAATTAATCCCGTTTGAGCGCAAGCCCAACGACTTTAAAATATCAAAACCGATTTTAATTTCATCTTCTGGTTCAGCTGCAAGCGAGATGCGCATGGTATCGCCAATGCCTTCCATCAACAGTCCACCCAGTGCGATGGCTGATTTCACCGTACCAGTACGGTAAATCCCCGCCTCAGTTACGCCAAGGTGTAACGGATTATCGATCTGTTGAGACAGCAAGCGATAAGCATCCATGGTCAGGAACACATTCGATGCTTTGACACTGACTTTAAACTCATGGAAATCTAAACGGTCCAGAATATCGATATGACGCATTGCCGATTCAAGTAAGGCCTGCCCTGTTGGCTCACCATATTTCACTTGTAAGTCTTTTTCCAGAGACCCAGCATTGACCCCAATACGAATCGAAATGCCATGGTGTTTTGCTGCAGCGACCACTTCACGCACTTTCTGATCCGAACCGATATTACCCGGATTGATACGTAAACAGTCTGCGCCATAATCCGCAACCGCTAAAGCAATACGATGATCAAAATGAATATCTGCCACCAAAGGTACAGAAACGCGCTTACGAATCGCGCCAAACGCCTCTGCTGCTTCCATCGACGGCACCGAAACACGCATGATATCTGCACCTGCATCTGCACAGCGCTGGATTTGCGCCACAGTTGCATCCACATCACAGGTTTCAGTATTGGTCATACTTTGAACACTGATCGGGGCATCACCACCGACATACACGGAACCAACACGGATTTTTCGTGTTGGACGGCGTTTAATTGGATTCACAATCATCGTATAGCTCTACTCTTTGGCATTAACGAGACAAACGGAATTCTGCTTTTCCATTGACTGTATATGGAGACAAGGAGATTTGCTCCTGATTTAAAGTCAATGCGACTGCGGTCGCGTCATCTAAACGAATTTGAAATGGCGATTCGCCACTTAAAGTCAAAGTCGATGCTTGACGACCTGTTGCCAATACTTTACCTGTTGCATCGACAATATGCACAGAAGTTGGTCGATTAAAATTCAACACCAATTGGTCACCAGATGTTGCAGTGGTGGTATTCCCCATTGGCAAAATCTGAACATCCGAATTTTTGATCTTCGGTACATCATCTTCATCTTTATGGCTTGATGTCCAATTCTGCACCGCCATAACCGCCAACCATGCTAAAACTGCAACAGCCGCAACGATTGCAATACGTTTTAACCAGATACGGTTACGCACGCTTTTCGAACCTGATAATTTCCCCATAATTTTAATCGGAGAATTATTCAAGGCATGGCTAGCTTTCAGTCCAGTATCATTAACATAGATTTCATCAAAACGCTGAATGATCGCACTAGCATCTGCATTTAAATGCTTTGCATAAGCTCGATAATAACCTTTGATAAAAGTTGCTTCAGGTAATGATTTATAATCATCTTGCTCTAATGCTGTCAATGTTTTGACAGGCATATTCAATACGTTTGCAATCTCTTCAATTTCTTTCTTTTGTGCAATACGAATTTGACGCAAATACTCACCAGGTCGTTGAATATTTCCTAAGGTTGACGATGGCGAGGT
The DNA here is from genome assembly GCF_013072675.1 of Acinetobacter sp. Ac_3412. Classification (NCBI taxonomy): domain Bacteria; kingdom Pseudomonadati; phylum Pseudomonadota; class Gammaproteobacteria; order Moraxellales; family Moraxellaceae; genus Acinetobacter; species Acinetobacter sp. Ac_3412. The sequence continues at coordinate 350,527 of NZ_LXUJ01000012.1, forward strand.
TGAGCCAGTTGGCTGATGTGAATTTGGATTTATTTCCATACGGCCTCAGTACTGTACTGTAATTGCAAATAACGTTGATATTCTGGACTATCAGGAAATAGCGCACGTAGCTGATTGACTAACACTTGCATTCCTAATTGATCCGCATTCGCTCGAGCAATGCGTAGACCAATCCAAAGTGCCCGAGCACCTTGGTTTTTCTGTCCCACGTTACGAACATATTGTTCGTATAGTTGCGACGCATCTCTATTATTTTGTTGCAAATAGAAAATTTCCGCCAACTCTAACATTGAAATGGTTGCATTTCGATTCGCTTGTAGCGCTTGTTTGAATGATTTTTCAGCATTCGCAACATCGCCCAATTTCAAATAGATTCGTCCTAGGTTTTCCAACGACTGAAAACGCTGTTCATACCCTAAGGTTGCACCCGCACGAGTAAATTGCTCAATGGCATCATTATAGCGTTGCTCTTGATACAAATATGTACCGTAATTATTACGCGCTTGAGCATTATCAGGTTCTGAGGAAATTGCACGCTTAAAATAAGCTTCTGCTTTTTCCATATTGGTCTTGCTACCTTCTTGTTGCAGCAGAATTCCCATCATCATATTGGCATTGGCATCACGTGAATCAACCTTTAGGGCTTGGTCAAGCGAACGCTTGGCTGCGTCTAAATCACGATTGCGAATATATTCAGCTGCAAGTTGGGTCCGGACTTGCACTGCTTTTTCTGGATCTTTTTTTAATGTTGAAGATGTTGATTGACATGCTGTTAAGCCAAGTAAAGTAAACATAACAGCTGTCGCAATAATCGTTTTTGGTCGAGTGGTATTCAACGCCTTTTCCCCAAGTATTATCCTTGTGTGCGCAAAATTTCTTGTTGTTGCGCCACTTTCTTTTTCCATTGTTCAGCACGACGAGTACGGTCAGCAACCTGTCCTACCAATTGTCCACACGCAGCATCAATATCATCACCACGTGTCTGACGAATCGTACACACAAATCCAGCATCCGACAAAGTTTTTTGGAAGGCAATAATTCGGTTACGACTCGAGCGACCATACGGCGCATGCGGGAACGGATTAAATGGAATAAGATTGATCTTACTCGGTAAATTTTTTAACAGTTTTAATAATTGTTGTGCGTGCTCAGGCTTATCATTGACACCATCGAGCATCACATATTCGATAGTGACATGACGACGTGAGCTTTCATTACCATCTTTAGCGAGATAACGTTGGCAAGCCGCAATTAACTGTTGTAATGGATATTTTTTATTGATTGGAACAAGTTCGTTACGCAATTCATCATTTGGTGCATGTAAGGAAATCGCCAAAGCAACATCGATATCTTGCGCCAGTTGATCAATTTTCGGTACGACACCTGACGTCGATAAGGTCACACGGCGTTTGGACATACCATATGCAAAATCATCTAGCATGAGCTGCATAGAACTGAGTACAGCATCATAGTTGAGTAAAGGTTCGCCCATACCCATCATCACCACATTGGTCACGGTACGTTCACGTTCAGCCACAGGTACATCTTCCATATAGGAATAGTTTGCCATCCACAACTGACCAATGATTTCAGCTGGGGTTAAATCACGTTGAAAACCTTGCTTACCCGTCGAACAGAATGAACAATCCAATGCACAGCCCACTTGTGATGAAATACACAAGGTCTTACGTGCACCTGTTTTATCTTCCGCAGGAATCAATACGGTTTCAACCAAAGAACCTTCACCATCTCCTACACGGAATACCCACTTCCGGGTTCCATCTTTCGAATAGTTACGATGTACCACATCAGGTGCTTTAATTTCACAAATCTTTTCGAGTTTCTCTCGTAATTTGCCTGAGATATTGCTCATCTCAGCAAAATCAGTCACAAAATATTGATGAATCCATTTCATGACCTGACCTGCACGAAATTTCTTTTCGCCTAAGTCTTCGAAGAATTTTTCTAATTCAGCTCGAGACATGCCAAGTAAATTTACTTTTTTCTCGGCAGCATGAACGACAGGCGTAGAAACAGACTGTTGTTTTTCATCTAAATTTTCTGATGAAACGACCACTGCAGAACTCATGTATATTTACCTAAACAATATCGACGCTAAAAAATGCTGTGCATTATTCGCACAACACAAGCTGTAAGAAATAAAAAACCAGATAAGTAGTATACCACTTATCTGGTCTGAATACTTTGGATTAACGAGTGCGTGGGCAAATCTCGTTATCAGCAAAGAAGTAAGCGATTTCACGCTCAGCAGAAGCAACTGAGTCAGAACCGTGAGCAGCGTTTTCGTCGATGCTTACAGCGAAGTCAGCGCGGATTGTGCCAGGAGCAGCTTCTTTAGGGTTTGTAGCGCCTAAAATTTCGCGGTGAGCAAGAACTGCATTTTCGCCTTCAAGAACTGAAACAACCACTGGACCAGAAGTCATGAATGCAACTAAGTCAGCAAAGAAACCACGTTCTTTGTGCTCAGCATAGAAACCTTCAGCATCCGCTTGAGAAAGGTGTTTCATTTTAGTTGCAACAATTTTCAAACCTGATTTTTCGAAACGAGCAAAGATGTCGCCGATGTGGTTTTTAGATACTGCATCTGGTTTTACGATAGATAAAGTACGTTCAATCGCCATGATTGACTCCTATTATGGTTTAAACTAAAAAATTTGCCGCATTATACCGATGTCATCGCTAATAATCAGCTTGAATATGCAAAACTTAAGCGTTTTCTGACGAATTTTTAACGAACTTCATCCAGCCATGCCATTTGAATGGCTTCAAGCAAACCTTCAGTTGACTTATTTGGGTCATCACTAAAGTCAGGCAAAGCACAAACCCATGCATGCAAATCGGTAAAACGAATCCATTGTGGATCTACATCTGGGTGCGCTTCGGTGAGTTCAATCGCAATATCAATCGTATCTGTCCAACGTAAGCCCATATGACAACCTAAATAAATGAGTGTAATTGAGCGTACTTTAACAAATCATACAAATTAAGAGATAGTGTTCTGTCGCTAAATTCGAGATAAAACACCCTACAAAGCGATATTGGCAGTTGGCGCGAACAAGATAATCCCACTGGCAACCGATGCACCAATCATCGCACCCACAATCACATCACTTGGATAATGCAGACCGAGTACCATTCGAGATAAGGCAACCAAAATCGTGAATGGCAGCATTAACAGCAATAGTAGAGGTTGAATATAACCCAAAGTGATGGTCACCATCACTGCATGCAAAGTGTGACCTGATGGAAAACTAAAATGATCGAGTGGTCGCTCACCCAACACAATCACCTGATGCACCTGATGCACCTGATAGGGTCTTGGGCGGGTGGTTTTATTTTTTAAAAACTTATAGGTCAAGGTTCCAACAGAACCTGCTGCAATCACATACAATAGTTGCAGACCGTATGCCAAACCTTGCATTACCCATACAGACAACAACATGACATACCAAAATGGCCCATCCCCCAAACGACTGATCGTTTTAAAAAATAAAGCGATCCGTTGTGACTGAGAGAGATGATTGAGGTAGACACACCCTTTTAAATCTAAATCAAGTATTTTTATTTTTGCATTTTGAAGATTCATACGATTTCTCCTCTTTTTGAGAGTAGCTTAAGTCGCGGTCATGGGAGACTCCTCACGACTTGATACAATGCTTGTTCTAATTGTTGTACTGGGAACTGCCAGCTACTTTGCTGCACACTTTCACTGGCCAATAAGCCCATTTGTCGTAATTGCGGCAAGGCAGGTAATTGGCAAATCGATTGAATAAGATGATCTGTTTGCCCCAATGGACTCAACCAACCAGTGACATTCGGTTGTACATGCTGATGGGCACAGACATAATCATAAGCCACCACCGCTAAGCCGCTGGCAATTGCTTCTAAGACCACATTTCCAAAAGTATCGGCTTGGCTGGCAAAGGCAAATACATCGGCACTGGCATACGCGGCTGAGAGTTCACGACCACTCAGACTGCCCATAAAGATAATGTCATCCGATTGTGCCATCTTGCCTAGACGGGCACGATCTGGGCCATCACCGACAATCACAAATTTGCTATTTTTGCCTTGTTGCGCCTGTAATGCATGAAAGCTTTTAATCAGCACATCGACTTCTTTTTCGGGTGATAAACGTCCGACATACAACATCACTCGGGTATCCGCATCGACACCCCATTGTTGGCGCAGTTGTTGTGAACGATGTTTGGCCGAGAATTTTTCAGTATCCACACCACGTCCGACCACCACCAATGGACAGGTCACACCAAAGCCACGTAAAGCTTGTTCGGTATATTGACTTGGTACACAGGTCACATCGGTACTGTTATGGAACCACGTTAAATAACGTTGAATTGGCTTAACCAAGAAAGCCAGATCAAAGAAACGGCTAAAATCATGAAAGGCTGAATGGAAACCACTGGAGACTGCGATTTTTCTTGATTTTGCTGCTTGTAAGGCGGTCAACCCCAAAGGTCCTTCTGTCACAATATGCACCACATCTGGAGCAAATTTTTCAAAGGCTTTGGACACTTTAATATATTGCGGCCAACCAAACTGAATACTTGGATATTTCGGAATCGGCTGTGACATCACCAAGCATTCTTGTTCAGGGTGAAATTCGGTACAGACTGCTTTTTGGGTTGGTCGTACCAATAAAATTTTATGTCCGAGTCGCTGTAACCCTTGGCATAATTGCATCATCGACAGCGCTACACCATTGATTTCTGGTGGCCATGTTTCGGTTACAATGGCGATTCGGAGACGAGGACGAACTAAATCACGAAGTTCAGACAATTCATCTTGTTTATTTTTGAGTTGTTTCCTTTTAAAGTAAAATTTAAAATTTTCAGGAAACTCTTGCTTGAATAGAGATGTCGCGTATGTACTCTGCATATCGCCATCCATTTGTGTCGTTATTTTCATGCTTTCAGCTTAAAAGCATTTTTTGACACTTTAATGATCAGTCTATGACAATTTTTTGACAGTCTTAAAATAAAAAATGCCCAATTTTAGTATAAAAATGGGCATCTAAAAGAGATCACTAACTGATCAAGCTAAAGGATTATCCACCGCAAACATGTGTTGATCTTCCAAGCGGAACGCCATCAATTGCTGTCCCCAAACACAACCACCATCGACATTTTGAATTTGAGGACTAATGGTCTTACCCTGCAAAGCCGCCCAATGCCCAAAAATTAATTGATGGGTCTGTGCTGCCTGACTTTCAAACTCAAACCATGGTTGGAAACCCTCAGGCATCGGTGCATCGAGCGCATCTTTAAAATCAAACTCTAAACGGCCTGTTGCATCAGTTAACCGCATCCGTGTCAGATAATTGGTAATACAGCGTAAGCGTGCCATACCTGTGAGTTCATCTGACCATAGATCAGGTTGTGAACCATACATCTCGGCAAGAAAGCCATCCAAAACCGAGAGATCATCATGACCCACTACCTGCTGGACTTCTTGTGCCAATGCCACTGTTTTTTCGGCATTCCAAATACACGGTACACCTGCATGGGTAATCAAAGTCTGCGCATTTGGAGATAGACTTAATGGCTGTTTACGCAACCAGTCAATCAACTCATCGCCATCAATGGCATCAATCACTTCTTGTGTATGATCTTTGTCTTTGGCCTTTTTAAAACCACGGGCGCAGGCGATCAAGGTTAAGTCATGATTACCTAACACCGTTGCGGCAGCACCACGATCCGCCAGTTTTTTAATAAAGCGTAATGCACCCACCGAGTTTTCACCACGTGCAACCAAATCCCCCGCAAACCATAAAAAGTCTTGGTCTGGATCAAAGCGGATTTCTTTTAGCAACGCTTTCAGTGCTTCGAAACAACCTTGTACATCACCAATGACATAGTTATAGCGCTTAGACATCAAGCCACCATTTGATCAGAGAGTGCGACAAAGTCAGCTAGACTTAAGGTTTCTGGACGTGCCATCGGATCGACGCCTGCTTTCTCAAAGCCATCTTCCACCAACATGCCTTTTAAGCTATTGCGTAAGGTCTTACGACGCTGGGTAAATACATGACCCACTAATCGCGCTAAAGCTTTCTCATTTTTTGCCACAATCGGTTTAGTTGCATACGGCTCTAAACGGAAAACGGCTGAAGTTACCTTCGGTGGCGGATTGAATGAGCCCGGTGGTACTTCAAATAAGAAGGTTGGCTTGCAGTAATACTGAATCATCACGGATAAACGACCATATTCTTTGGTATTTGGCGTTGCGGTAATACGATCCACCACTTCTTTCTGCAACATGAAATGCATGTCTTTGACTTTGTCACCAAACTCCAAGAGATGGAACAACAGTGGTGTTGAAATATTATATGGTAAGTTCCCTACTACGCGCAGTGGACGGCCGTCTTGAAACAGTTGTGTGAAGTCGTATTTCAACGCATCGGCTTCAATAATGGTCAAACGCTCAGGATGTGGCACACGACCCGGCAAACCCGCGGCCAAATCACGATCCAGCTCAACCACGGTCAACGCATCACATTCGCCAATTAAAGGTGAAGTCAATGCCGCCAAACCCGGTCCGATTTCGACAATATTTTCGCCCGCACGCGGATTCACTGAGCGTACAATTTTGGCAATCACACGTTGATCATGTAAGAAGTTTTGACCAAAACGTTTTCGGGCCTGATGCCCTTCATCTTTAGGGTTCAGGGCATTAATTTGATACATAATAATTCCAACGTGAATAATTTCTTGCCCATCACTGACGGGCTAAATCAAGTGCTAAATCCACTGCGACATGTAAGCTTGATGCTTTCGCCTGTCCAGTGCCTGCAAGAGAAAGTGCTGTGCCATGATCGACCGAAGTCCGAATAAATGGCAAGCCTAATGTAATGTTAACTGCTTCACCAAAGCCTTGTGATTTTAACACAGGTAGGCCCTGATCGTGATACATCGCTAAAACAGCATCAGCATCTTTTAGATTTTCTGGGGTAAATAAGGTATCTGCGGGTAAACTGAGGCTCATGTTAATCCCCTGCGCGCGATAACTTTCCAACACTGGATTGATCACCTCAATTTCTTCCCGACCTAAATAGCCATCCTCACCTGCATGCGGATTCAGACCACACACTAAAATACGTGGTGCAGCGATTTTAAATTTGGTTTTTAAATCATGAATTAAAATATCAATGACTTGCTGTAGGCGCTCTGTGGTAATGGCATCAGGCACATCACGCAAGGCTAAGTGTGTCGTCGCTAAGGCAACCCTTAATGTTTTCGTTGCCAGCATCATCACCACACGATCAATACCTGCAAACTCTTGGTAATATTCAGTATGTCCGCTAAATGCGATGCCCGCGTCATTAATAATTGATTTTTGTACAGGTGCTGTAGCCACACCCACACTCTGTCCAGACATCGCACAATCGGCTGAACGACGTAATTGTTCCAATACATAAGCCGCATTGACTGAATCTAATTGTCCCAACACAACAGGTTTAGCTAAAGGCACATGTTCAACAAAAAGTTGTCCCTGAAAACTAGATTCAGCCTGTCCTTGATAAGCAATCAGTTCAACATCAATACCTAAAAGATTGGCGCGTTGCTGCAACATTTGCATATCAGCCAAAATAACAATGGGCCGTTCATCTACACGCTCTGCCAAACTCAGACAGATGTCTGGGCCAATTCCTGCAGGTTCGCCTGAAGTGACATATAAAGGGAGCATAAGTATCGCCAATCTTTTTGATTACCTCTAGTGTAACCAAAATCTAAAACGAGCTATAGCCCTTCATTTTTTATAATTTACTTTACTTCGGGATTTGTTGTCGCTTTGGGTAAGTTTTGTGGCACTAGATTCGAAGGTACAAACTCGACCTTGCGTGTCCAAGGATTAATCTTGGGCTGTACTTTCTTCTCAGCCTGTACGATCACTGCTTCTTCTTTTTTCTCAGGGACTGCTACAGCACTCGCGGATTTATCTGCCAATGGGTTGCTAACAGTTTCTTTCTTTTCAGCCACTTGTACAACTTGAGTCTCTTTCTTCTCCACAGGAGTTGGCGCAACCACTACACTGACTGGGCGTATATATGGTGCTGCGATTGATCCTTGTTTGACAACCGTTTGTGTGGTTGGTTGCTGAACAGGCTGTGCCGTTGTATTGGTCGCTTGCCCTTGTAAATTCATCTGATCGACAGGAATTTCAATCGCTTTCATTTCTGCAGTCACAGCCATCGAAGGGTCAACATGATCGTTGCCACGACTTTCCAGCACCTCAAGCTTACGACTGGTGCCCTCTTTGGGCTGAAATTCTGAATAATTGGTGACGCTGGTCTGATCTACCCATTTATAAAGTCGTCGTGCATTGGTTTGTGTTGAACAAACGCCAATTAATAATGTGACTACAACAATTTTTGTAGAAAACGACAACTTCATCAAATTCCCCGAGAGAAGAGGTAAATACTTCTATTTATTTCAAATAATTGGAATAAAAATGATAGGGTAAATCCAGCCCCCTCACAAGACAAATAATGTGCTATTTCATTCAGTGTGCGTTAATTCCCAAACCAGTCACATTGCAGCAAATTCTGGCATTTCCGGCTAATTTTTCTTGTGTGCTTTTATAAACTCATGTAGAATTCGGTCTCCTTTTGTTTGGACAGATTTCATCGTCCAAACCAACTATAATAGGTAGTGGTTTAAATGAAAACTCTCAGCGCTAAGCCAGCTGAAGTTCAACACGACTGGTATGTTGTTGATGCTTCTGGCAAAACTTTAGGTCGCCTTGCGACTGAAATCGCTCGTCGTTTACGCGGTAAGCACAAAACTTCTTATACTCCTCACGTTGACACAGGCGACTACATCGTTGTAATCAATGCTGAACACGTTCAAGTGACTGGTAAAAAAGCGCTTGATAAGAAATATTATCGCCATACTGGTTTCCCTGGTGGTATCCGTGAGACTAACTTCGAGAAGTTAATTGCTCACAAACCTGAAGCAGTTTTAGAAAAAGCTGTTAAAGGTATGTTACCAAAAGGTCCTCTTGGTTATGCAATGATCAAAAAAATGAAAGTGTACGCTGGTACTGAGCATCCTCATACTGCTCAACAGCCACAAGTTTTGGACATCTAAGGGATACAGCACATGGCTACTAATTATGGTACAGGTCGCCGTAAGACCGCAACTGCACGTGTTTTCTTATCAGCTGGTACAGGTAAACTCGTAATTAACAACCGTACGCTTGAGCAATATTTCGGTCGTGAAACTGCTCGTATGGTTGTGCGTCAGCCTTTAGAGCTTTTAGAAGTTACTGAAAAATTTGACCTTTACATCACTGTTAAAGGTGGTGGTATCGGTGGTCAAGCAGGCGCTATCCGTCACGGTATTACTCGTGCATTGATCGCTGCTGACGAAAACTTAAAACCTGCTCTTCGTCAAGCTGGTTTCGTTACTCGTGATGCTCGTGAAGTTGAACGTAAGAAACTTGGTTTACGTAAAGCTCGTAAACGTCCTCAATTCTCTAAACGTTAATCGTTTTACGAATCGGACAAAAAACCTCGGAATTTTCCGAGGTTTTTTTTATTGCCTGCTTTTGGTCATTTCTTTTTAGAACAATCCATGATCGCATCACCAGTACCATCGGCAGAAGCAAACTCAGTGACCTTACAGCCATTCTGAGTATAGGTCTTGCTCACTTTAGAAAATTGATGATCTTTCGGGATCGGTGCATTACACGGTTGACCTGTTTTTTCATGAACCATCTGGACTGGACCATCATTGTAAATAGTGACCTGACAACCTTTCACGACATATTGTTTTTTGATCCCCCCATATTGTTGCCCACTATCGTCATCAGCCGCATCAGCAATCACTGCATCAGCAGCGGCCTCACTCTCTACTGATGAGACATTGTCCTGCTCAGATCCTGTAGGCGAGCTAGCACAACCAGCCAGTAACAACGCTCCACACAAAACAATCAGGTAATCTCGCTTCATTCTATTTTCCCTCTTTGAACTTATTGAATCATAAATCTATTCTGTAACATGTATATTGTTCAGCTTTAAGTGATTTCCAACGTTAATTTTAGTATTCTAAACAGTCAACCATAATTTTTTGGACTTATGTCTTTAGAAAATCCCCCAACCCCTGTCCAAGGCATTACGCTTTATAGTCATGCAGATGATTTCCGCTCACACTGGATTCGTTTTTTACTTGCTGAAAAACAAATCAAATACCAACTGATTATTACAGATCATGAGGATGAGGATTTAGCTGATCTCAATCCCTACAATCAACTTCCAATGTTGATTGAACAAAACCTAAAGCTATTTTCAGCCAATGTCATTGCTGAATATTTAGATGATCGCTATCGTCAAAATAAACTCTATGCCGATGCACCAATGGCACGAGCAGAACAACGGCAATATATTTGGCGTTTTGAACAAGATTGGTTCAAATTAGCCGATCACATGTTGAGACACACAGATACATTGGACGCTAAGCAAAAACAACAGGCGCAGAAAGAACTTAGAGATACGCTGATTTCACTCACTCCCCTATTTCAACATTTTCCATTTTTTATGTCGGAAACTTTTTCAATTTTAGATTGTATGCTCGCTCCAATCTTCCTAAGGCTAAAAAGTATGGGGGTTGAACTCCCTGCACAACACTGTCGACCTATATTCTTGTATTGCCATCGTATCTTTAGCCGACCATCGTTCATTAAATCAATGACAGCTCAAGAAAAAAACAGCTACAATGAATTGATTTCTACGATTTAATAAGTTTTTCAATTATGTCTGAGCAAATAACTTTTACACCTACACGCCCATATCTTGCTCGTGCCATTTATGAATGGATTTGCGATAACCAACTGACACCATATTTATTGGTGGATGCGACGCAACCCCATACTGATGTTCCCTTACAATTTGTGAAGGATGGTCAAATTGTCTTAAATCTTGCTCCACATGCCATTCATCAGCTACATATGAGTAATGAAGCGATTACCTTCTCTGCTCGCTTCGGTGGCGTTGCAAAAGAAATTTATGTGCCGATTCGTGCTGTATTAGGTATTTACGCAAGAGAAAATGGTCAAGGCTTGTTTTTTGATGCTTCTGAATATGCAGAAATCGAAGACTCTACAGCAGCATCAATCCATGAAACAAAGCAAGAAACTGAACCAACGAAAAAGAAACCTTCACTAAGAATTTTAGATTAAGCGAGGATCGTCACGATGGCATTTGATTTAGTTCAATATTTTTCTGAACAAATAAAAATTCAAAAACCACAACTTTTTGGTCAATATTCTCTTAAAGAAAAACAAACATATATTGATGAAGTAAACGTGTTGGCACTCGGACAATTGATTAGTCTCTGGAAACAGAATCCACAGAAACTCTATCAAGAAGTCCATACTGCCGATCCTCTTTACATTCAAGAGGTTGCTCGCCATCTCACAACCTCAGCTCATAATCAATCGTCACTTAAAGCAACCGAATTGGAAAAAAGCCTGTCAGATGTACTGGCCTTACAATTAACTGAATTGAAACAGCTTGATCAGACTGGTAGCTTTGGGCAAACAGGGCTAACAGAACTTTTATTGGGTCAGATTGAGCATCTATCTGGACAAGCAGAAGACTGGGTTTGGTCAACCAATCAACTCACCGAATTACTCGGCTCGAAGCCAGTTATTCAGCAAGAAGTATCACTTGAAGCGACGATGCAAGAATTCAATCAAATGGTTCATCAAGCACAACCCGTTGCGCATGATGATGAGCCTACGATCGAAGTCGAAATTCCAGAAACTCCAACTTGGGCCTATATTGTTTCGCCTTTCGTGGCATTGGTCATTCTGATCTTTTTGTATTGTTCATATTGCCAATTGGTTTCCGTTTAAACTCACCATTTAAATGGTAAAGAAAGCACGATTGCTTTCTTTATCATAGACTTATTATTAATTTAATTTTATTTAAAAAATCAATGTACCTATATTAATCAAAAATAATTTACATTTATTTACAATCAAAGCAGGTATTTAAAACCCGATATTAATGTGAATAAAATCACACTAAAAATAAAATCCAATCCTTAATTAGTATTTTTATTTGTTTGTTTGACAAAAATTGTCAATTATTAGCAAATCGGTCAATTCAATTATTTTAAAGTATGATTGATTTAATAAAAGAGTTTCCTATAATGAGATTAACTACTTTTGAAAACTAATCAAAAACAGAAGTGGCGAATATAACTTCATAAACAAAGATGTATTAGTAGAGATAAAATCATGGCTAAAATTTCATTAGAAAGCTTAACAAATATTGATGGGTTCGTTGCAGCAGCATTAGTAGATACAGAGAGTGGTTTGGCGCTAGCAACTCAAGGTGGGGGTTCAATCGACTTAGAATTGGCAGCTGCGGGTAATACCGAAGTTATTCGAGCAAAACGCCGTGTAGCTAACTCACTAAAACTGAACGATGACATCGAAGATATTCTGATCACACTGGGCAAGGCATACCACTTAATCCGTCCATTAGAAAGCAATGGCAACTTATTCCTTTATCTCGTATTAGACCGCAGTAAATCGAACCTTGCGATGGCTCGCCACGAATTAAAAACATTTGAAAAAGAATTAGACTTTGCTTAATTCTAAATTTCAAAATACTTAATATATTAGACTTCTTGTATATTTAATATTTTCATCATAAGAAAATATAAATATGCAAGCGGTCTATTATTAGTCTTTAGCATTAGACTAATTTTGTGCAGTCCAATATTTTATAAAATATTAAAGTGATACTATGAATGGACATTGCATTAATATCGCAATTTCAGGTATAAGTTTAAAAGTTTCAGATGAGTTAAAAATAGAACTTAGAAAAACAATACCTCATGAATTTGGCATTAATTGGATCAATATTGCCGATCCCAATATCGACTTATTATTAATAAATGAAAATTTTTTTGAAACCGAAGGTATTCAACGTATTTTAGAACAAAAACAACTTCCCTGCTTAAAAATTTCAAAAGGAGAAGGCTCACAACATATAGAAGAACACAATACGCTTTACTTGCCTTTTCAGCATACTGATGCATTAAAAAACTGGATTCATCTTCGCCTTTTAAGTTATATCACCCATCAACAGGCGCAACAACCGAAGATCGAATCAACCTCTACACATAATGCCATCAATGAAAAGTATTTAACCGACATGTTAAATCCTGAAAATGCCCGTCTACATTTGTTTGATGATCACGGTACTTTGGCCATTATTGATACGCGGAGTCAAATTGCATGGCTAGAACCAACCCGCACCCACACGCAAACTAACCATAGTTTTAAATATGAATTTGCGACCACCTCAAACTTCACTAAAGTTTCTCGCAAAGTTGAATATAACCTGCAAGATTGGTTATGGAACCTGTTCTGGCATTCACTCGAGTTTCAGCGTTTAGCGCCAAATGAAAATGAATACTACAAAATTGAATATTGGCCACAGCCAGCTCAAGGCACTGACCGTAAAACCACTTTATTGCTTTCTGCTTGCTTTATACAAGGAGCCCAACTCTATCAAGTTGCAACACAATTAAAACTTCCTATTCAAACGGTTCAACAATTTATCGCTGCCTGCATTATTTCTGACAATGGCGGCATTATCCCTGCTTCAGAAAGTCATTACCTACGAATTGAAAAGACTGAACAAACAATTGAACAACAAGGCTTTTTAAATAAATTTTTCGGCAAGATCAGACGCCGCTTTGGGCTTTAAGGATTGATATGATTCTCCAACAATATAAAATTGTATTTGCAGGAAGCATGGGCGCAGGTAAAACCGAAGCAATCAAATCGCTTTCAGAAATTCCTGTCCTCGCGACCGAAGCATTCAATACAGATAGTCAGGCCCATAATAAAATGCAAACTACGGTGGGTATTGATTATGGTGAGATTACTTTAGATGACGGTGTAAAAGTAGGCTTATATGGCACCCCAGGCCAATCACGCTTTGATTTTATTTGGCCTGTGATTTGCCAAGGCGCTTTGGGCGTTATTTTATTGGTTGACCACAACAGTAAAGTACCGATCGAAGAACTTGAAGGGTATTTGGATACCTTTAAGGACTATACCCAAAATATTTCAATCGGCATCACCCACGTGGATGAAAACAAGGGGCAACCAACCACGATTTATCGCGAGTGGTTAATTCAAAATGACTACCAATATCCCTTATTTTTTATTGATGCCCGTAAACAAGAACATATTTTGCTGATGATTGAATCTCTCATAGCAGCATTAGAAGTCAATTTAAAAGCAACAAACTAATTACTTTATAAAGAGAAGAATTATGTTCAGTATTCCTAGTCAGCAACGTACAGCACCCAAAGAGCTGATTCAGTTTGCTAAAGCGCAGGCCAACGATATTTTAACCAATATCCGAGGCGTCGATTATATTATGCTCTGCTCTACGGATGGCTTTGAGCTTGCCTCCATTTACAAGAAGAATCCTTATAACAGCACCAAACTGGCAGCTGTCAGTAGTTCAATCTTGGCAATGGTCACCGCTTTTCTCAATGAAATCCAGTTGACAGGCTGCCAAAGTATTACCTTGGATGCTGAAAATGGTAAGGCCATTCTGACCTCAATCCCTGCCCCTCATCATCCCATGGTCATGGTGACTTTAAGTAATAAAGATGTCTTGTTAGGACAACTGCTCTATAGTTTGAAACAAACCAGCAGTGCAATCGTCGACGCTGACCAAGCTTAATTTTTCTCATCATAAAATCTGACAGGCATCGCAAGCTTGTCAGATTTTGTTCATTTATAGCCCCTATCATAAATAGATTACTTTTCAATTTTCTTTTTTGAATCATTACTTTTCCTATATTTCACTAAATAACTATCCCAATCTGTTTAAAAATCCCTATTTCAGCCAAAAATATGGAATAAAATATTGTTTTTTAAAACATCAGATGAGCGGTTAGAAATTTAAATGATTTAGCAATATTTTTTCATTATTATAATTTTCGAACAAATAACAATCATAAAATTTTCACAAATGAATAATTTCAACAATGAAAGATTGTATTTGTTCAAACATTATTAAGCACTATGGAGAGATAAAGATGAAGCTGAAGAGCTTAAAACTAGGCGCAGGGGTCGCGCTCTTAATCAGTGGTTTTTCTACCCAACAGACCTTGGCTGATTCCTACGTGTTTGTGACCAATACCACGCCACAAACCGTATCAATACAAGTCAATCAAACTGGGGCAAGCTTACAGCAAGGCAATGAATGGGCACAGGAAGCGACTCAACTTGCACCCTACGAGACCAAACGGGTGTTACGTATCAACCGTTATACTGGGATCAAATCTGGTAAAACCTATAACTTTGATACCGTTCTCAGCAGTGGCAATTCACAAGTCACTTTAAAACAAACCATGACGGGAACTTGGTCGGGTAGTAATATTAAACATGGTATTCAAACGACGACTACAATATCACCTTGGTATTCAGATCGTGATGTACATCGTATTAGCACAACTTATGGCGGTTTATCTGCACAAGCAGCAGTAAAAGCTGAGTACACGGGGGGCTATGATGATTTCCACTACACCATTCATCAAAACACACTTCAAGAGCCTGTTTCAGCCAGTGCCGATGAGCTCAAGGTTCTGACTTACAATATTTATGCCCTGCCGATGGTGGCGAGTAAAATCAGCGAACGCTTGGCTGAATTACCAAATCATTTAAACGGTTACGATGTGATTATGATGCAAGAAGCCTTTGCTTCATCGCGTACAGGCATGTTGAATCAACTGGCACAACAGTACCCATATCAAACTCATATTCCAGTCGGTTCTGGTTATAACTTATTTGATAGTGGTTTGGTGATTGTGAGCCGTTATCCAATCGTCAAAACTGCACAATTGATTTATCCAGACTGTACAGGAACTGATTGTTTTGCGGATAAAGGTGTGTTGTATGCGGAAATCATTAAGAATGGTAAGGCGTATCATGTGACCTCTACGCATACCGCTTCTTTTGATACCGATGCAGCACGCGCATTGCGTCAGGTTCAATTCAAACAAATTCGCCAATTGGTAAATCAACAAAATATCCCAAGTTTTGATGCGGTACTCATGGGCGGTGATTTCAATGTCAATAAACTGTTATGGCCGCAAGATTATCAAGACATGTTAACCAATCTGAATGCGACCGCAGCACCAAGCACAGGTTATACTGAATCGACCTTTGACCCACGCGTGAATAAGTTGGCTGGAGCAGCAGGTTCAGGTGGTGCAACCGTCGAATATCTAGACTATGTCGTGGCATCAAATAACCACCGTCAACCGACTCAGTCTCGTAACGATGTGCGTATCTTACGCACCACAGCGGACCCACTGTATATGACTTGGGATCTTTCAGATCACTTCCCTGTGATGGGGCAATTTAATTACGGCCCATAAACGGAATTCGGTATGAATAAAAGACTATTGCTAACAATGCTTATTGTTGTCGTGGTCTTGGTTGGGATTGTAGTTTGGAAGAGCACTGCCTCTTCCGCTGCAATTCAGCAAACCAAATCCACCGCATCATCTCAAGATTCATCAACACAGGTGAGTAATGAAGGCATGCCAAACAAAACCAAGGACGAAGTTTTTCAAGAGTCTCTTTTAAAACAATTAAAAACACTACAACAGCAACCCGGCAATATCACCGAGTTTCTCAATGATTTTAAAGCCAACTGTCCTGTATCCGACTGTAATGCGGCTTTAGCAAAAGCTTTAGCTCATTATCCAGATCAAAACTTTGCACATTTGGTGGAAAATCTAATAAAACGTATGCCGCAATATGAACAACAGATGCAAAACACGGTGCTATCGACGTCGTTATCGCCAAAAGAACGCTTTGATGCCTTGTGGAAGCTAAGAGAACAAATCTTGGGACAAGCCGAAGCGATGCTGGGTTTTGGGCAAGAGCGTGGCTATGCAGATTATCGGTTTGCCTACAATGATTTAGCGCAGAATCAAAAACTTAGTGCTGAACAACGCTTAAAAGCATTTGAGCAGCTGCAGAAACAATACCCTGATGCAACTCAACAAGAAAATAAAATGGGGCTTTATGAACAAGCGCTCGGTTTAATCAATCAAGGACAACATAGCCCTGCTGAAACGCAACGCTTAAAACAAATGTTACAACAGCGTTATCTGACGGAGCAGCAACGCCAAGAAGTTCAGCAAAGAGAACAACGTGAAGTTCAACAGCAGCAGCAAGTCGATCAATATCAGCTGGCTGTGCAACAATTGCAGCAAGAGATGGAGCCATTAAAAACGCAACTGCCAAATGAAGAATGGCAAAAGCAATATCAAAGCCGTTTAGAAAGTCTACGTCTAAAAATGTTCTCTTAACACACGGAACTCGACAGAGATCGGCCTAAATTCATAGCTCACCTCTGATACAAAATTAGCCGACCATTTAAATAAACGATGCGTCGGCTAAAAATAAGAATGATCCTTTTTAAACCACTCATTCCTTATTTGACAAAGAACATGCATTCCCGCTAAATAAGCCATTCAATCACTTCAAGATCACGATGTGGCATGAACAGCTTAAAAAATGATAACGCTGGTTGGAGTGGTCAAGCAGCAATTGCTTTGGGGATTGGTGTTTTTCTTGGACAATCAGGAAATAATCACCCTCACCACCACTATGCACATCAAATCACCATGTCATTGAATGCAGATCAACCCGTGCAAGTAATTGCTAATGGTCAACTTTATCGAGCACCGACTTTATTCATTCCCGCCAAGCTAAAGCATCAACTTATAACTGGCGACTATCTGTCGCTTTACATTGACACCTGTCATGCGCTCACAGCCAAGTTCAATCTAGAATTTCACGCACCTACACAAGTAGGTGAAGTATCAATCGATCTACAACAACAGTTGCAACACAGCTTTCATTCGCAGATACCGCTCAATCATGGCTTAGCCGATTTCTTAAAAAATACACAGCTGAGCAATTCGGCTCCACATCGTAATCCACAGAAGCTTGAATACATTCTAGCGTTGCTTTATCAGGGTGTTTTGCAATCCAATATCCCTGATCGCCAATCTTTAGCGCAAGTTGTAGGTTTATCTGAAAGTCGTTTTTCGCACTGGTTTCGTGAACAAGTAGGACTACCCTTGCGCAGCTATCGTAAATGGTTACGTCTCATGTGTGGATTAACTCAAATGCAAAATGGACGTGCATTAACGGATACCGCTCATCAAGCTGATTTTGCTGATCAGGCGCATTTCACACGAACTTGTATTGAATTACTGGGGGTCCGACCATCGGAACTGAGCCAGATGCAGGGGCAGATTCTCTTTATTGAATAAATAGCTGTTTTGTTCAATTCAGTGCTGCAATCGCACAGGCATAGTGACTGTTCATTGTTTTGGAACAATACACCATGCCGAAGTTAATTCAGTACCTCATTCGCTATAGCAGTTATCCCCTAATTATAGGGCTGAGTCTGTTTTTTTTATTGCCCGTTGCCGCGGGTGAGCTTAGCTATTGGCCTTATGTGCCCTGCATTGCAGCCATTGCGATTGGGCTGGTTGCTCTGCTTGAACAGATTCAACCTTATGAACAAACCTGGCTAACCGATCATGAAGATACAGGCGTTGATATCCTGCATGCCAGTTTTAGTATCGTCATGATTTTTATTACTGCTGAATGCATTACCTTATTTCGAAAGCTAATTGATGTAACTAGCTTTTGGCCAAGCACTCTACCGATCTGGCTACAATTACTGATTGTGGGTCTAGTCATCGATTTTGGCTTGTGGCTGATGCATTGGCTCAGTCATAAAAAACGTTTCCTATGGAAATTGCATGCCCTTCATCATAGCGCTGAACGATTATATTGGCTGAATGGTGAACGTCGTCATCCATTAAGTGCCATTCTGCTCGCAGCGCCTGGAATTATCTGTATTGCCTTAATCGGTGCACCCGCCAATCTGATTGGGACGTGGATGGGATTAACCGCAATTCATTTGGCTTTTCAGCATGCCAATCTGGATTATTCTGTAGGTGTTTTTAGACATTTACTGGGGGTTGCCGAAGTCCATCGCTGGCATCATAAATATGGTTTTGGTCGTAAAAACTTTGGTGAATTCTGGATGATCTGGGATCATCTGTTTGGGACGTATTACTATGAAAGCAAACCCGTGAAAGCAGGACAAGTCGGGTTAAAGACTGCGCTACCAAAGACTTATCTCAAACAAATACGTTGGCCATTTGCTAGAAAAAACCAATGAGACACCTAAATTAAAGGAAATCAGCGATGCATTACCCACAATATCAACAAGATCTGAATACTGCACTTGAATCAGAAATACTGGGTGAACTGATCTTTTTAAATGCAGCCAAACATACACGCTCAATTGAGCAACAACAAAAATGGCAAACGCTGGCCAAACTGGAAACCCAAACCCTGCACAAGTTACAGCAGTTCTTAAGTCAACAAGGTCAAACCGCCACAATTCGTCTGCATATTAAGTTACAGGCCAAGGCATCAGGCATTGCGATGGCTAAATTACCTTGGAAACTGGCCATGCATTTACTTAAGCAAGGTACACAACCGTTTATGGTCACTTTTGAACGGATGCAGCAACACGCAGATGCCAACACACAAGACTTTCTCCAGTATTTGTTGGCGCATGAACAAGCCTTAGCTGAATTTGCAACACAAGAATTACTGGGAAATTCAGAGCATTCTTTAAATGCTGTATTGCACTTATTAAAAAGCGAGGGCTAAGACCTCGCTTTTTGCTCTATTCTAATGTTGTCTTCAAGTCGTGCTGAGGTTTAATAACAATTGACGTTTTTTCACTTGTTGCCCGACTTGACCAATCAACTCCTCGACAACACCATCGACATCGGATTTGATTTGTTGCTGAATCTTCATCGCCTCAAGCACCAATAAGGTTTGTCCTTTTGTTACTGAATCTCCAACATTGACCAGCAAATTCACAATCGCACCGTCCATTGGTGCACGAATTTTACCATCACCCACCACCTCAGCCGCTTCTGGTGCTGCATAGGTGCTATTTTCAATCAATACATTGCCATTAGCTGCATCCAAATAGAGCTGATCCTGATCAATAACATAGGCGAGCTTGCGTCGAACACCTTCACAACTATAAACAATCTGCACATCACTGATGCTTACAATATTGATGGTTGCTTGTTGATCACATAACGTAACTTTGACCTGCTGCTGATCATTTTGCACATGCAACAAAATCTGCTGATCGGCATATTTCAGTTTCAGTGGAAACGGCATAGCAACACCCGTTTGCCAAGCCACTTGCTGCTGATTTTGCTGGGTAAACAGTGCTGCTGCCACGGCTAAGGTTTCAAGCGGCAAAGCTTGTTGGTGCAGGCTGACATCTTCTTGGAAGTGTTGCTGAATAAATGCGGTGTTGGTATCCCCAGCCACAATGATCGGATGGCGTAATAAATTGACAAGAAACTGCTTATTGCTATTCACACCAAGCAAGACACAATCATCAACCGCTTTGGCAAGCAGTCGAATCGCATCCTGACGGGTCTTGCCATAGGCAATCACTTTGGCCACCATCGGATCATAGAAGGGACTGATTTCACCGTGTTCTAGCATGCCATGATCAATACGGACATTCGGTAGAGTGCCATCAGCACCCGCTGCTTGCCAACGCAGTACTTTGCCTGTTTGTGGCAGGAAGTCCTGACGTGGATCTTCTGCATATAAACGGACTTCGATCGCATGTCCGTTTAAGGTCAACTGATGTTGTTGTAAAGGCAGGGTTTCGCCATTGGCAACACGCAATTGCCATTCCACCAAATCCAAGCCTGTGACCATTTCAGTGACTGGATGTTCGACTTGCAGACGCGTATTCATTTCCAAGAAATAGAATTCACCCGATTGATCGAGCAGAAACTCGACCGTGCCTGCCCCAACATAATCACACGCCTGTGCTGCCGCAACAGCAGCCTCGCCCATTTTCTGACGTAGTTCAGGTGTCATTACTGGACAAGGTGCTTCTTCGACGACTTTTTGATGACGGCGTTGAATCGAACAATCCCGTTCAAATAAATACACATAATTGCCATGTGTATCCCCAAAGACCTGAATCTCGACATGCCTTGGGGCAATCACCGCTTTCTCTAAGATCAACTCACCTGAACCAAAGGCATTTTCTGCTTCCGAACGCGCTGTTTTTAATGCGTCTAATACCTCAGCAGCATTTTGTACCAAACGCATGCCGCGCCCACCACCACCAGCTGATGCTTTGACCATTAAAGGATAACCAATCTTCTCAGCTTGTTGCGCTAGATAATCAAGGTCTTGCTGATCGCCTTCATAACCAGGCACACAAGGTACACCTGCTTGAATCATGGCAATTTTAGAAAGACGTTTACTGCCCATCAACTCGATGGCAGCAGCGGTCGGCCCAATAAAAGTGATGCCATGATCAAGACAAGCCTGAGCAAAGTCAGTATTTTCAGACAAAAATCCATAACCCGGATGGACCGCATCAGCTCCAGTCTTCTGACAGGCTGCAATAATATTGGCAATGGATAAATAAGATTCGGAAACTTTAGATGCACCGATATAAACCGCTTCATCCGCCACTTGCACATGACGGGCATTGGCATCTGCATCTGAATACACCGCAACCGTTTGATAGCCCATTGCTTTAGCTGTTTGCATCACACGAACAGCAATTTCACCACGGTTTGCCACTAAGACTTTTGAAAAACTCATTGTTTCATCTCTATTATTAAATTCCCCGTCCCCCTGCTAAAGGGTAAGCTCCCTTCTTTTTAAACAGGGATGAGGGAAATTTCAGTCAAACCAACTCGGATTACGTTTTTGAATAAAAGCCATGGTGCCTTCTTGTCCTTCTGCGCCACCGACAGCCTGAGCAAACTGTTGTGCCGCATCATCTAGCAGCTGCTCTAAAGGTTCATTCAGTGTCCGATGCAATAAAGCTTTGGTGGTACGGGAAGCCAATGGTGCAGCACGTTTAATCTGCTGAATGATCTCTGTAAGTTGTTGTTCAAGCTCAACATCATCTTGCGCAACTTGGTGAATAACACCTAAATCCAAAGCCGTCTTGCCATCAAAACGTAAGCCCAATAAAGCCAAACGACGGGCTTGAGTTAAACCAATTCGTTTCACCACAAAAGGCGCAATCTGTGCAGGTAAAATACCTAAACCTGTTTCAGGTAGGCCAAACTGTGCTGTATCACGGCTGATGGCAATATCTGAAACACAAGCCAGACCAAAACCGCCACCAAGTACAGCTCCTTCCAAAACAGCCACAACGGTTTGCGGTGCTTGATCCACTTGTTCAATCATGGCCCCAAAACGGCGATTAAAATCCACATAAGGCTGTAAGCTACCCGTATTGGCTGCTTCAACTCGTAATCCCGCCATATCCTTGATATCACCACCTGCACAGAAATGCCCACCTTGACCGCGTAAAATCACAGCGCGAATAGAGACATCATCGGTAATCTGGCTAAATACCTGTTGAATGGCAGTAACCATCTTTAAACTCATGGCATTACGACTTTCAGGACGATTCAGCCATAGCGTTAAAATACCGCCTTGCTGTTCGAGCTGAATGCTGTCATCTAACGCTAAGCCTGCAAGAGAAGTTGCAACTGTCATGCTTCTGCTCCTAGTTTTTCTGTTTCTTCGGCAGAATGTCGGTGAGCTTACAAATGATCCCCAACATGATTTCATCTGCGCCACCACCAATCGAACCTAAGCGACCATCACGGAACAGTTGCGATGCAGGGTTATCCCACATAAAACCATTACCACCCCAATATTGTAGACAGCTATCTGCCACTTCACGGCTTAATCGCCCTGCTTTCAGCTTCGCCATTGAGGCCATTAAAGTGACATCTTCACCCGCAATATGCTGTTCACAGGCTTGCAGCGTTAGGGCTTTTAATGCTGCGACTTCTGTCATCAGTTCAGCAAAACGGAAATGTACATACTGATTATGAATTAAAGGCTGACCAAACGTGGTTCGTTCTCTGGTGTAGTCAATAGTTTGCTGAATGACTTTTTCCATCCCCCCCACTGCATTGATACAGGCCCACATACGTTCCTCTTGGAACTGCATCATTTGCATCATAAAGCCCATGCCTTCCACCCCAACCAAGTTGCGTTGCGGTACTCGCACATTATCAAAGTAGACTTGTGCCGTGGTGGTGGAGCGCATCCCCAATTTATTTAAGGGTTCTGAAAAGCTGATCCCTGCCGTTTTTGCAGGAACAATAATCATGGATTTATTCACATG
This sequence comes from Acinetobacter sp. Ac_3412, assembly GCF_013072675.1. Classification (NCBI taxonomy): domain Bacteria; kingdom Pseudomonadati; phylum Pseudomonadota; class Gammaproteobacteria; order Moraxellales; family Moraxellaceae; genus Acinetobacter; species Acinetobacter sp. Ac_3412. Next base: position 373,868 of record NZ_LXUJ01000012.1, read on the forward strand.
TGGCTTATCGTCAGAAGTATTGGCAAGTAAACAGAAGAAATCAGCTTGCAGTGAATTGGTGATCCACATCTTGCTGCCATTAATCACATAGTCATCACCATCTTTTTTTGCAGTCGTTTTGATGGCTGCCACGTCAGAACCCGCATGCACTTCCGAGACTGCAATCGAAGCGACATATTCACCACGAATCGCAGGGTTTAGAAATTCATCGCGCAGTTCTTTGCTACCAAAGCGTGCCAGTGCAGGCGTTGCCATATCAGTCTGTACGCCAATCGCTAGGGGTACCCCACCACAAGCAGCACGACCTAATTCTTCTGCCACCACAAGGTTGTACGAATAGTCGAGTCCTAAACCGCCATTTTCTTCAGGCTTACAAATCCCCAATAAACCCAAGTCCCCCATTTTCTTGAACACGTCATGAATCGGAAAACGGCCCACTTCTTCCCATTCTGGAATAAAAGGATTCAGCTCATTTTCAACAAACTGACGTGTGGTACGGCGTAAAGCATCATGTTCTGCGGTAAATTTCATTGTTTTTTTCCTTAAATTTAATCTCCCCTAACCCCTCTTTAATTAAAGAGGGGAACTCCTCCCTTTAAAAAGGGAGGTCGGGAGGGATTATTAAAATCTCGACACACCAAAACGTGTTGGATTTAATTCACGTTGTTGTGCTTCATAAATGGTTTGTAATAAAAATATCAATACTTTACGGGTATCTCTTGGGTCGATGATGCCATCGTCATGCAGCATTGCGGTATTAAATAAAGCCGTTGACTGTTGTTCCAATTTCATCGCTGTACTTTGTTCCAAGAAATCCAGCATCTGCGGATTCGGCTCCATCCCCGAGGCTTTTTGTTTGCCCTCAGCTACGATACGCAAGACTTTGCCCGCTTGTGCCGCGCCCATCACCGCCACATGTGAGTTTGGCCATGCAAAGATAAATTGCGGGGACAAACTACGACCACACATGGCATAGTTACCCGCGCCATAAGAGCCTGCCACCACAATAGAAATCTTGGCTACTGTCGTATTGGCCACTGCTTGGATCAGCTTGGAACCATGTTTAATAATCCCGTTCTGCTCTGCATCGGTTCCCACCATAAAGCCAGTGGTATTGTGCAGGAATAAAAGTGGGCGTTGGGTCTGCTCACACAGATGAATAAATTGTGCTGCTTTGGCTGCCCCTTGTGGGGTAATCGGCCCATTATTGGTAATAATGCCAATATGTAGTCCGCCCACTTTGGCCCAACCGCAAACAGTTAAGGCATCATATTCCTGCTTAAATTCGAGAAAATCCGAATCATCAATAATCCGTGCAATGATCTCTTTCATATCAAAAGGTTGCTTTGGATCTTGTGGAACAATGCCTAACAGCTCTTCAGCAGCATAACGTGGTTCTTTATAATTCTGATTGGATTGTGCAGTTTGCTCTTTCCAATTCAGATGCTCGAAAATCTCACGTGCTAAGCGAATCCCATCGGCATCATTTTCGGCAAGATATTCCGCCACACCTGAAACTTGGGTATGCATTTCTGCACCGCCCAGTTCTTCCGCAGTTGCCACCTCGCCTGTAGCTGCCAATAACAGTGGTGGGCCAGCCAATAACATTTCCGTTTGCTTGCGCACCGCAATCACATAATCAGACAAACCTGGTTGATAAGCACCACCCGCAGTTGCATTGCCATGCACCACCGCTACTTGTGGAATCCCTGCTGCGGATAGACGTGCCTGATTGGCAAAAGTCATACCGCCATAGGTAAATACTTCCGCGGCATAATTCAAGTTTGCGCCACCACTTTCAGTCAAGGTGACCATCGGCAACTTTTGCTCTAATGCGATCTTTTGCAGGCGTAGGGTTTTATGCACTCCCATCGGTGACATGGTGCCACCTTTGATGGCACTGTTACTGGCAGAAACCAGCGCACGTACACCGCTAACAAAACCGATGCCTGCAATCACCCCCCCACCTGCTTCGGAACCATCTTTATCGTCATGCATGTTGTAGCCCACCAGACCACATAGCTCGACAAAAGGTAAATCTGCATCTAACAGCAAACGAATACGTTCATGCGGCAAGATTTTGCCTTTCTTATCAAACTTGGGTTTTGCCGCATAAGATTTATCGATGCTTTTTTGCTGCACCGCACGCACTTCAGCCAACTGCGCTAATAATGCCTCTCGATTTTGCTGGTATTGTTCACTACCCACCGTAATTTCAGATCGAAGAATACTCATGTTTATTCTCCATCTGTTTTGAATATGTCAGGAATAAAAGCACGATGGAAACCATTAAAGGCTTCATTATTGGTCGCATCTGCCAGTGGGTACATGCGTGTACCTTGTGAAGCTGCCCCATCAATACGCAGGGTGACACCAGATACAAAAGCAGCAGCATCTGAAAGTAAATAGCAAATCGCTGAAGAGATTTCTGACTCGGTGCCCATCCGTTTTAATGGAACATTACTCGCTAAACTTGGAATAATGACTTTGGCAAAATCACCACTATAGTTATCCATGCCCGAAGAAATAATCCAGCCCGGTGCAACTGCATTAACACGTACCCCAGATTTACCCCATTCTACTGAAGCAGTTTTGGTCAGGTTATCAACACCCGAACGTGCTGCGCCTGAATGCCCCATTCCCGGCATACCTCCCCACATATCGGCAGTCATATTAACAATGCTACCACCATGCTTTGCCATCCACTGGTTATAAGCTTCACGCATCAAGTAAAAGGTAGAATGTAGGTTATTACGGACCACGGCATCAAAACCATTGGCAGAAATATTCTCTAATGCAGAAGGAAATTGTCCCCCCGCGTTATTGACTAAACCATCGAGCTTGCCAAATTTTTCCAGCACCTCAGCAATCATATTTTTGACTTGCTCTTCATCACGGTTATCACAGACGATGAAATGGACTTTGCCTCCATCTTCCAGAATTTCTTGGCTGACTTTTTCTAGTTTTTCAACTTTACGGCCTGTGATGATCACTTGTGCGCCTAAAGAAGCCAACTCATGTGCAGTACAACGGCCAATACCAGAACCACCACCAGTCACGATAATGACTTTGTCAGCAAATGCATCCGCCCTGAAAATTGATTGATAACCCATGTTTACATCCTTAATATTTTTCTAACAGTTGTGCAGGTACTTTCACCGGCATATCCAATAATTGCTGTGCAAAAGCTTTCCCTTGTGGGTCAATTCGTAAGCTGGCAATCCCACCACCGCCCAATGCATTTTCCAACATGAAATTCAGCGCATGCATGGCAGGCAGTTCATAACGAATCACTTTTGATTTTTCAGGATCTAAAACATGCTGCATATACGCTGCAACATTGGCCTCAGCCAGTGCCGCACGAATCCACGGTAAATATTCAGCCTTACGCGCGATCACCCCAATATTGCTGTGATTGCCCTTATCTCCACTGCGTGCATGTGCAACTTCAACGAGAGGAACTTCAATCTCATCACCTTGATATACGGCTACGTCACCAACGAGATGCTGCATATAATCCTGTGAAGCTTGTCCAACGGGGATTTGAACGGGATAACGCTGTCCTGCAAAGTCGACTTCTACCTTTAATTGATCTTTATCAATCAAGAAAGAAAATAGCTTCACCACTGCCGAGGCTTTAGGTCGACCGCCGACGATTCCTGCCAATGCAGGTGCCATCCCTGTAGAAGCTTGGGCAATTTCAGAAGCAAAGAACATACAAGCTTCTTTAAACAAGTGCTTAACCGCGATTTTGACCACTACTTCACGGCTATCTTTCACTTTCGCATGTGCACCATAAGTACTTTCAATCCCGAGAATCTCAACCGACTTTTCACTAAAAGGAGGAACTGAACGTAGTGCTAACACCCGTTCACATTTGTTGATAATGGCATCGGCGATCACTTGGGCTTTTTCTGGCGCTTCACGACCTGCAATCAAGAAACTAACCAAAACACGATAACCATCCGCATAGGTAGCACTCACTTTATATTGCTGAGTTGGCGCACGCCCTGTTGCACCTTTCACTTTGACCCGATGCTCTCCTACCTGTTCTAAATGGACTTGGCTAAAATCAGCACTCACATCAGGTAAAAGATAGGCTTGTGGATTGCCGATCTCATAGACAATCTGCTCTGCTACGGTTGCAGTTGAAACGAGGCCACCTGTCCCTTTCGGCTTGGTCACAATAAATGAAGCATCAGCACTCACTTCCACGATCGGAAAGCCCATGTTGTCAAAGCCTTGAACGAGACGCCAATCAGTAAAGTTTCCACCTGTACACTGTGCACCGCATTCGATCACATGCCCTGCCAAAGAACCTTGTGCCAACTTGTCATAATCATCCAGTGACCATTTGTACTCATGTAATAATGGAGCAAGCACAACCGCTGAATCGACCACACGGCCAGTAATCACAATATCAGCACCTAAGTCCAAGGCATCGCGAATCGCAACAGCACCGAGGTAGGCATTACTACTGGCAACATGTGCAGGCAAGGCATCGCCATTAAACATTTCTCGCACATTTTGGTTTAATAATTCAGCATGCTTCGGCAATACATCATCACCTAACACCACTGCAACTTTTAAATCTAAGCCTTTTTCATCAATAATTTTCTGTAGGGCATCACGGCAAGCCAGTGGATTCACCCCGCCCGCATTGCTAATCACTTTTATTTTTTTCTCAGCAATTTTATTGATCAGGGGTGCCATCACTCGACTGACAAAATCCAGCGCATAACCATGACTTGGATCGATCATCATCGCCTTGGCCATAATCGACATAGTAATTTCTGACAGATAATCAAAGACCAAATAATCAATATCACTCAGATGCACCAACTGAAATGCAGCGGTGTTGGTATCGCCCCAGAAGCCTGATGCACACCCAATTTTGACTACCCTCTGGTCATCCTGTTTGACAGTTGTCATGCGCTTTCTCATTGTTATTGCTAAAAACGCCTTAACATTACCAAGCAAGTGCTTGGTTTGTAAAGTGCATAATGCTATGCTGTATTGGCAAAAACCGACAAACTCAAGCAAATGCTTGTTATAAAAAGATAAGACAATGCATCAAATGAATTTTGTTACAATACACTTTAGATTAAACGGGATAGACGGATAGGCATGATCGCAACCTCAATTGAACAAATACCCAAAATTGTTTGTTTTGATGACAGTCCACGTGGACGTTTACTGCAAGGTGCTGCCTATCTGTTTTATAAGCAAGGTTATGACAAAACGACGGTTCGTCAACTCGGTGAATTTATTGGCATTCAATCGGGCAGCCTGTTTCATCATTTTAAAAGTAAAGATGAAATTCTGGCGACTGTGATGGAACAAACCATTATCTATAACTTCGCCCGTTTAAAAGAAGCTGCTGAACGCTCAACTGACCCCGAACAACAGTTACGTCATTTAATTAAGTCTGAATTGCTGTCGATTGCAGGTGATACGGGTGCAGCTATGGCGGTATTGGTACACGAATGGTTTGCCCTTTCTAAAGAAAAACAAGATTACCTGCTGAAAATGCGTAATGAATATGAGCAAGTCTGGTTGGATGTGATTGAAAAATTACGTGCTCAAGGCAAAGTCAAACACGATGCGTTTATCTGGCGTCGTTTGCTTGGTGGCTCAATTTCTTGGACCGTGACATGGTACAGACCTGAAGGCAAAGTCAAAATTGATGAATTGACTGAAATGGTTTGGGAAATGGCGGTGAAATGAGTGCTATCTATTTGCGTAAGCCTCAACTCAGTGATTTAACTGAAATCAAACTTGCCTACCAAAATAGTATTCAACTGCATCAATCTTGGACTTATCCACCAACTGATTTTGAACAATATCTCGCACAAGAACACCGTTATTTCGTCTGCTTGAAAGAAAATCATACCATTGTCGGCACCTTTAATATCTCCAATATCGTTCGTGGTCACTTCCATTCTGCCTATTTAGGTTATGAATCCTTTTATCCTCATGCCGGACAAGGCTATATGCGACAAGGGCTGCAACTGGTTTTACACGAAGCATTTCAAACACTGAATCTGCATCGACTAGAAGCCAATATCCAACCAGACAATCTGTCCTCTATTCGCCTTGTCGCAAATGCAGGTTTTATAAAAGAAGGCTTCTCCCGCCAGTACCTACGAGTGGGCGGAAAAGAATGGAAAGATCATGAACGTTGGGCAATTTTAAATTCGGATTGGACCGATAAAAAATATCAGGCATTCTAAAAAATTGATTCCAATTTAAGCACGACACAGCTTATCGCTCACGTCTATTTATCTATATTCGTTGTATCAGAAAGCTGCTATTGTTCTTAAACATCAAATGATTATAAGAATTCGTAAAAATGAATCCAGTACAACATGCCAATATTTCGGTGAAACGTCGTGGGGGCGAGCTTGAAGATTATATTGATATTCATGCACTAATCGACAGCACCAAAATGTTGTGTACCGACAATCGCCATCGTATCTTGCATACCTTTTGGGGTGTTCAGGAAGTTATTATTCCGATCTTTGGGCATCACTTCGAAAATAGTGCTGGTAAAAGCATCGAGGTGAAAGACCTCTGTGAAAAAGATCACCTATTGGTTGATTTCCATCACCGCTTTATTCCAACTTTAGGTGATTTTGTTGCAGCGATGCAGGATATTCCTACAGATGGGTTAGCAAAACGCCTAGAGAAATTCCACGCTGATGTGATTGACGACCCAAAAGTATCAGCAACACTACTCTCTCCCTTATCGGTGACGGGACAATTAAAGTCGTTACTGATCACCCATAATAGTTGGTTTATCAATACCATTCTTCCGATGATGGGAAAAAGTGAAGCCAAATTGATTGATTTTGATATTCGTCCCGAGTTCTTTTTCAATCCGATGCGTTTTGAACTCTGGATGGACAATGGCATGGCTGTGCCGCCTAGTGCAGCTAAGCTGCAAGAATTAAAAACTAAAATTGCTTAACTTAAGGGGAAATAAAAATGAGCAATATCCAATACGTGATTCGTCAAAATGACTTTGCCTATAACGACGAATGGCATCTAACCAACTGCGTTTCAACTGGGGCAATCAAACAGATTTATACAGATAAAGTTGAAGCAGAAAAGGCCTATAAAACCTTAGTTGTTGAGGGCTTATATTATGATGAACTCTGTAACTATGACATCGGCAATGGCGAAGTAGATGATGAAATCTACGAAAAACTTGAAGCTTTGGTATTAGAAAAAACAGGCAAAAAGTTTGATATCGAAGATGGTGAAATTCCAAAGCTGAATGAAGATGATGCTTTCGAATTTGCCAAAATTTCGGGTATTGTCTGGTATCAACTCTTAGAAATCGATGCGACACAACCTTGCTATGTGCTCTGGATCAATTCAGAAGAAGACTATTTTACTGGCTATGAAACTGGCAGCATTATTTCTAGCCAAGATGAGAACTTTAGCGATGTTATGTGGGAATCCAATATTTATGCGATGGATTATGAGTTCGAAGCCTTGATGAATAAACCACTTTCAGAGTTAAGTGATAGTCCATTATTATTGAAACAGTTTATCGAGCAAACTGCGGATATTCGTTACGATGTCGAAAAAGATAGTATCGAAGGTATTGCATTAGACAGCATAAGATTTATTGATATCAAAGCACTGAATTCATTTCTAAAACAACCCATCTTTGAAATCCGTCAAATTTCTTTAGAAGAATTAGCTGAACTAGAATAAATTTCAAAAATGAAAAAGTGCGGTGTTTTAACCGCACTTTTAATCAAGTATGAAATGAGTTTAATAACCCAATTGTTTACTAATTAAATCCTTCATAATTTCTTCTGCACCACCACCAATCATATTGACCTTCACTTCACGATAAATACGTTCAGACTTAGTACCCCGCATAAAGCCCATGCCCCCGAGTGTTTGTACCGCAGCATCGGCACAGAATTGCATGGTTTGAGTAGCAACATTCTTCAGCATACAAATCTGAGCAATCAGTTCACTGACCTGCAATTCAGGCTTACCTAAACGATAAGCAGTATCCTCTAATAAAGCACGTGTTGCGGTCAGTCGCGTAGCCATATCTACCAGTTTATGACGCATCACCTGATGATCTACCAAACGCTTACCAAAGGTTTGACGTTGCTGAGCCCAATCCAATGCTTCCTCATAACAAGTCAAGGCAAATCCATAACTACTGGCCGCAAGAAAAAAACGCTCCATATTGAAGTTATTCATAATCACCAGAAAGCCCATATTTTCAGGACCCAATAAATGGCTAGCAGGCACTTTGACATTGTCAAAATGCAAATGTGCCGTATCGGATGCCCACCATCCCATCTTATCCAGTTTAGTTTTACTAATCCCTGCACTATGCGCATCGATGAGAAGCATTGAAATACCATTTGCTCCTTTCGCATTCGGATCAGTACGCACTGCCACTGAATAATAATCTGCTCGCATCCCTGAAGTGATAAAGGTCTTTTCACCACTCACCAGAAAATAATCACCCTCACGTATAGCTTTAGTTTTGAGCGAAGCCACATCTGAACCACCGCCTGGCTCAGTAATTGCCAGTGCCGAGATTTTTTCACCTGACAAAATCTGAGGGAGTACTTGAGCTTTAACCTCTTCGTTGGCAAAGTGCTGAATTGGTGGCGCACCAATGGTATGCGACAGTAAAGAAGCAGCTAAGCCACCCGAAGCGCATTTTGCTAACTCAATCGAAGATAACAACGTATAAAATGCATCTGTACCCGCAATCCCACCATACTGCTCTTCAAAGCCTAATCCCAATAGACCAATATCTGCGGCTTTTTTATAGAGCTCTCGCGGAAAGGTTTCACTTTCATCCCATTCATTGATAAAAGGCGAAATTTCTTTTTCAACAAAACGTCGAATACTCTTGGCAAATTCAAGATGCTGCTCGTTATAGTACAAAGGATTAAGGTGCATATTCTGCTTCCTAGCAATTATTGATCATTGTTTATTGAATGAGCACTAAAGTAGCAAAACCAGAAAAACCAAGCAAGCGCTTGGCAAAATTAAAGATTAAAAAAACATGTCAAAGGATAATCGAATCACAAAACTATAGGTTTAATCGACCACGAAAACCACGGGTTGCGTAGTAAGATTGAGCACCATTGTGATAGGTAAAAACACGGCCATAACGGCTATCACAAAAAATTGCACCACCCAATTTGCGCACATCTTCTGGGGTTTTTACCCAACTTGAGGTTTTTAGATCAAAATGTTCTACCAACTGTAACTGCCTATATTGCTCTTCTGTGAGCAATTCAATTCCCATGGCTTCGGCCACATCGACCGCATTGTTTTCAGGCTTATGTTCTTTACGTGCATCTAAAGCAGCGCGATCATAACAGAGACTCCTACGCCCTTTTGGTGTTTCTACAGCACAATCATAAAAGATGATCTCACTTAGTTCAGAATCAAGTGAAACGATATCTGGCTCCCCGCCGGTCTCTTCCATTTGATTCAATACCCATAGCTTTTCGGGTTGCTGTTTCAACTGTTCCTCGATATTCACCCAATTCAAACCCTGATGCCGATGCATATTGGCTTCAAAACGCTTTTTTAATATCTCGAACAACACGATCGTCTGTTCCGCATTTAATTGCTTTTTCTTGGTCATTTTTATTCTCTGAATTTGAGTGTTAAACAGAACGACCATCAAAATGATTGATTTTGATGCTTTCCAAATCTAAATTTTCGATACATCTGATATTAATGGCATACATCTGATTCCCTTGCGGATCAATGCCTGTTGCATAAGGATGAATACCACAGATCTTACAAAAATGATGGTCGATCACATGCTTATTGAATTGGTAACGAGTTAAAACATCTTCTTGAACTACAATATCAACTTTATCCGTAGGCAAGAACCACAATAAAGAACCTTTTCTTTGGCAAATCGAGCAATTGCATGACATTGCTTCAGTCAAATCACCCTGTGCAATAAAGGTAATTTTTCCACAATGGCAACTTCCTTTATATTCCATCTTATTTTCCTTTTTTATTCTGTTCTACTGTATTAGACAAAGCTGTTTAAGTGATGTCCACTTAATTTAGTTATTTCATTCATGATAAGAAAATGTAAGTTGATGTCGCCATTGATATTCCAATCGAGCCAAAGCACCAACAAAGACAGCCTCTCCAGCAATATGGATCACTGCAAAGATAGTCATTTGTTGCCAAAATCGCCAAAGGATAAACAGACAAACCAAAACCCAGATGCTATTTGCAGTCACTAAGATGTTGATAAGGAGCATTGAGCGTTTTTTATAATTAGCTAGTGTAAATGAATAACTTGCGTATAAGAGATTCACACAACCCACAAAAACAATAATCCCCTTGGGTAAATGATAGAGTTGATTTAACTATTGTGCAGCAAGTAATACGATCAGCCCAGCAAATGCAGCCGCAGTGCAGTCTATCCATAAAATATGCTTGGCAATCTTCATTATTTAAATACTCTTTTTTATTGTAATTTGAACATAAACCAATCATGCATGATTTAAAACATCTTGCCGCTTTTCATTACAGTACTAACTCCAAAAATGTTGGCACTGCCGACACTTCGTTCCATTTTTATACGAAAAGAGTGGAAAACCAAGCAATAGGAAAACCACATAAGCAGGGCGTTTACCTTCTGTATAAGGTTGTATATCAGTACTGCCACACTTAGGACAGCTTTCACTTGCTCCAAATTGTTGTTCTAATTCTTGGCTAAAATCTTGAGCAAGTAATGCTTTAGCTTCTTCTGCATAGCTTTCAGGAACTAACAGTCGCACACCACCTAAAGCATTGGAGTAAAGCCAATCCATATTAATAGTATGTTCATTTTCAATACGTGCTGGAATTTCAGCGGCCTCTAACTGAGTTTTAGCAATTTGAGCTTCATAGGGAAATGAAAAGCTTTGTACTACGATCCAAGTCATATCAGAAAGCCCTTAAAACAACTAAAACAACTAAAACAACTAAAACAACCAGTATATAAAATTTTAGCCAATAAAAAACACCCCAACCT
>NZ_LXUJ01000013.1:0-5203 GCF_013072675.1 Acinetobacter sp. Ac_3412
AGATCATTAAGAGAATAGAAGAACAACTTGTGTGGATTTTTACTGGTTGATCGATCGAAAATATTTCATTGATTGAAAGGTAAAAATTTCTCGAAGTTTATTTGAGCGAATTTTTAGTCAGAAAATTGATGAGCCAAGATTTGTAGCCATAAGCTACTAATGATTTTAAACTGAAGAGTTTGATCATGGCTCAGATTGAACGCTGGCGGCAGGCTTAACACATGCAAGTCGAGCGGAGTGATGGTGCTTGCACTATCACTTAGCGGCGGACGGGTGAGTAATGCTTAGGAATCTGCCATTTAGTGGGGGACAACATTCCGAAAGGAATGCTAATACCGCATACGTCCTACGGGAGAAAGCAGGGGATCTTCGGACCTTGCGCTAAATGATGAGCCTAAGTCGGATTAGCTAGTTGGTGGGGTAAAGGCCTACCAAGGCGACGATCTGTAGCGGGTCTGAGAGGATGATCCGCCACACTGGGACTGAGACACGGCCCAGACTCCTACGGGAGGCAGCAGTGGGGAATATTGGACAATGGGCGGAAGCCTGATCCAGCCATGCCGCGTGTGTGAAGAAGGCCTTTTGGTTGTAAAGCACTTTAAGCGAGGAGGAGGCTACTAGTACTAATACTACTGGATAGTGGACGTTACTCGCAGAATAAGCACCGGCTAACTCTGTGCCAGCAGCCGCGGTAATACAGAGGGTGCGAGCGTTAATCGGATTTACTGGGCGTAAAGCGTGCGTAGGCGGCTGATTAAGTCGGATGTGAAATCCCTGAGCTTAACTTAGGAATTGCATTCGATACTGGTCAGCTAGAGTATGGGAGAGGATGGTAGAATTCCAGGTGTAGCGGTGAAATGCGTAGAGATCTGGAGGAATACCGATGGCGAAGGCAGCCATCTGGCCTAATACTGACGCTGAGGTACGAAAGCATGGGGAGCAAACAGGATTAGATACCCTGGTAGTCCATGCCGTAAACGATGTCTACTAGCCGTTGGGGCCTTTGAGGCTTTAGTGGCGCAGCTAACGCGATAAGTAGACCGCCTGGGGAGTACGGTCGCAAGACTAAAACTCAAATGAATTGACGGGGGCCCGCACAAGCGGTGGAGCATGTGGTTTAATTCGATGCAACGCGAAGAACCTTACCTGGTCTTGACATAGTAAGAACTTTCCAGAGATGGATTGGTGCCTTCGGGAACTTACATACAGGTGCTGCATGGCTGTCGTCAGCTCGTGTCGTGAGATGTTGGGTTAAGTCCCGCAACGAGCGCAACCCTTTTCCTTATTTGCCAGCGGGTTAAGCCGGGAACTTTAAGGATACTGCCAGTGACAAACTGGAGGAAGGCGGGGACGACGTCAAGTCATCATGGCCCTTACGACCAGGGCTACACACGTGCTACAATGGTCGGTACAAAGGGTTGCTACCTAGCGATAGGATGCTAATCTCAAAAAGCCGATCGTAGTCCGGATTGGAGTCTGCAACTCGACTCCATGAAGTCGGAATCGCTAGTAATCGCGGATCAGAATGCCGCGGTGAATACGTTCCCGGGCCTTGTACACACCGCCCGTCACACCATGGGAGTTTGTTGCACCAGAAGTAGGTAGTCTAACCGTAAGGAGGACGCTTACCACGGTGTGGCCGATGACTGGGGTGAAGTCGTAACAAGGTAGCCGTAGGGGAACCTGCGGCTGGATCACCTCCTTAACGAAAGATTGACGATCGGTAAGAATCCACAACAAGTTGTTCTTCGAAGATGTATCTGAGGGTCTGTAGCTCAGTTGGTTAGAGCACACGCTTGATAAGCGTGGGGTCACAAGTTCAAGTCTTGTCAGACCCACCAAATCTGATTGCAGTAGCTTGGATTGAAAGATATGTCGTTCATTAAGTGATAAGCTGGGGACTTAGCTTAGTTGGTAGAGCGCCTGCTTTGCACGCAGGAGGTCAGGAGTTCGACTCTCCTAGTCTCCACCATGTACTTTACGGAGTACGAGCTAAAGATTACAGAATTTAGTAAGCAGGTAGCTTATTAACTTCTGTGATTTATCACAGTTTACTACTCACCGACGAGGTGGTAGTTAATCATTAACAGATTAGAAAATTGAGTCTGAAATAAATTGTTCACTCAATTCATTCGAAAGAATGAGATTGAGAACTAGCAAAAACACTGAATCAAGCGTTTTGGTATATGAATTTAGATTGAAGCTGTATGGTGATTAAGTTCACAGACAACGAATAGTAGCAATTAAGTTTGCAACGATAACACTCACTTGTATGTGTTAACGACTGTTTGGGGTTGTATAGTCAAGTAATTAAGTGCATGTGGTGGATGCCTTGGCAGTCAGAGGCGATGAAAGACGTGATAGCCTGCGAAAAGCTCCGGGGAGGCGGCAAATATCCTTTGATCCGGAGATTTCTGAATGGGGGAACCCACCCGCTATAAGGCGGGTATCATAAGCTGAATACATAGGCTTATGAAGCGAACGAGGGGAAGTGAAACATCTCAGTACCCTTAGGAAAAGAAATCAATTGAGATTCCCTTAGTAGCGGCGAGCGAACGGGGAGCAGCCCATTAAGTTGTGTGTGTTCTAGTGGAACGCTCTGGGAAGTGCGAACGTAGAGGGTGATATTCCCGTACACGAAAGGGCACACACAATGATGACGAGTAGGGCGAGGCACGTGAAACCTTGTCTGAATATGGGGGGACCATCCTCCAAGGCTAAATACTCCTGACTGACCGATAGTGAACCAGTACCGTGAGGGAAAGGCGAAAAGAACCCCTGTGAGGGGAGTGAAATAGATCCTGAAACCGCATGCATACAAGCAGTGGGAGCCGACTTGTTCGGTGACTGCGTACCTTTTGTATAATGGGTCAGCGACTTATATTCAGTAGCGAGGTTAACCGAATAGGGGAGCCGTAGAGAAATCGAGTCTTAATAGGGCGTTTAGTTGCTGGGTATAGACCCGAAACCAGGCGATCTATCCATGAGCAGGTTGAAGGTTGGGTAACACTAACTGGAGGACCGAACCCACTGTCGTTGAAAAGCCAGGGGATGACTTGTGGATAGGGGTGAAAGGCTAATCAAGCCTGGTGATAGCTGGTTCTCCCCGAAAGCTATTTAGGTAGCGCCTCGGACGAATACCATTGGGGGTAGAGCACTGTTTCGGCTAGGGGGTCATCCCGACTTACCAAACCGATGCAAACTCCGAATACCAATGAGTACTATCCGGGAGACAGACTGCGGGTGCTAACGTCCGTAGTCAAGAGGAAAACAATCCAGACCGCCAGCTAAGGCCCCAAAATCATAGTTAAGTGGGAAACGATGTGGGAAGGCATAGACAGCTAGGAGGTTGGCTTAGAAGCAGCCACCCTTTAAAGAAAGCGTAATAGCTCACTAGTCGAGTCGGCCTGCGCGGAAGATGTAACGGGGCTAAAACTATGTGCCGAAGCTGCGGATTTGACTTTAAGTCAAGTGGTAGGGGAGCGTTCTGTAAGCCGATGAAGGTGTATTGAGAAGTATGCTGGAGGTATCAGAAGTGCGAATGCTGACGTGAGTAACGACAAAACGGGTGAAAAACCCGTTCGCTGAAAGACCAAGGGTTCCAGTCCAACGTTAATCGGGGCTGGGTGAGTCGACCCCTAAGGCGAGGCCGAGAGGCGTAGTCGATGGGAAATTGGTTAATATTCCAATACTTCTGTGTAATGCGATGAGAGGACGGAGAAGGTTAAGTCAGCCTGGCGTTGGTTGTCCAGGTGGAAGGTTGTAGGCATGTATCTTAGGCAAATCCGGGGTACTCTATGCTGAGAACTGATAGCAAGCTGTACTTGTACAGTGAAGTGGCTGATACCATGCTTCCAGGAAAAGTCTCTAAGCTTCAGTTACACAGGAATCGTACCCGAAACCGACACAGGTGGTCAGGTCGAGTAGACCAAAGCGCTTGAGAGAACTCTGCTGAAGGAACTAGGCAAAATGGTACCGTAACTTCGGGAGAAGGTACGCTGCTGACGGTGATGGGACTTGCTCCCTGAGCTATTGGCAGCCACAGAAACCAGGCCGCTGCAACTGTTTATTAAAAACATAGCACTCTGCAAACACGAAAGTGGACGTATAGGGTGTGATGCCTGCCCGGTGCTGGAAGGTTAATTGATGGGGTTAGCGTAAGCGAAGCTCTTGATCGAAGCCCCAGTAAACGGCGGCCGTAACTATAACGGTCCTAAGGTAGCGAAATTCCTTGTCGGGTAAGTTCCGACCTGCACGAATGGCATAATGATGGCGGCGCTGTCTCCAGCAGAGGCTCAGTGAAATCGAAATCGCTGTGAAGATGCAGTGTACCCGCGGCTAGACGGAAAGACCCCGTGAACCTTTACTGCAGCTTGACATTGAACTTTGACCTTACTTGTGTAGGATAGGTGGGAGGCTTTGAAGTTAGAACGCTAGTTCTAATGGAGCCGTCCTTGAAATACCACCCTGGTAATGTTGAGGTTCTAACTCTGCCCCGTAATCCGGGGCGAGGACCATGTCTGGTGGGTAGTTTGACTGGGGCGGTCTCCTCCTAAAGAGTAACGGAGGAGTACGAAGGTGCGCTCAGCGTGGTCGGAAATCACGCGTAGAGTATAAAGGCAAAAGCGCGCTTAACTGCGAGACCCACAAGTCGAGCAGGTACGAAAGTAGGTCTTAGTGATCCGGTGGTTCTGTATGGAAGGGCCATCGCTCAACGGATAAAAGGTACTCTGGGGATAACAGGCTGATACCGCCCAAGAGTTCATATCGACGGCGGTGTTTGGCACCTCGATGTCGGCTCATCTCATCCTGGGGCTGAAGCAGGTCCCAAGGGTATGGCTGTTCGCCATTTAAAGAGGTACGCGAGCTGGGTTTAGAACGTCGTGAGACAGTTCGGTCCCTATCTACCGTGGGCGCTGGAAATTTGAGAGGATCTGCTCCTAGTACGAGAGGACCAGAGTGGACGAACCTCTGGTGTACCGGTTGTGACGCCAGTCGCATCGCCGGGTAGCTATGTTCGGAAGGGATAACCGCTGAAAGCATCTAAGCGGGAAGCCTACCTCAAGATAAGATTTCCCTAGGAATTTATTCCTCTAAAGAGCCGTTCGAGACTAGGACGTTGATAGGTTGGGTGTGGAAGCACGGTGACGTGTGAAGCTGACCAATACTAATTGCTCGTGAGGCTTGACTATACAACACCCAA
>NZ_LXUJ01000014.1:0-343266 GCF_013072675.1 Acinetobacter sp. Ac_3412
GCTTGACTATACAACACCCAAGCAGTTGTATATAAAGCTCAATTCGATTCAAAACCAAACAGTCAGAAGTGAAAACAACTGATTGAACTTGATTTAGTGTGAAATCTAGTTACAATACCGACTCAATAATCTAATCCGTTAATAACTCTTTGGACCGTAAGTAAGGCATGTAGTGAATACACTACGAATAAGACCCGAAAGCACCACAACAGTTTGCTGGCGACAATAGCAAGAGTGAACCACCTGATCCCTTCCCGAACTCAGAAGTGAAACCTCTTAGCGCTGATGGTAGTGTGGCACTTGCCATGTGAGAGTAAGTCATCGCCAGCTTTTAAATTAGAAACACCCCAATCTCGAGAGAGGTTGGGGTGTTTTTTATTGCGCAGAACTTTATATCTCAACTTATTTTAATTAGATTTGACTAAAAATACTTCATACTCCTCCATCTCTTGCTTAAGATATAAACAATTTGAATCGAGCATCAGTTAATGCAGTTTAAAATTATCGCCGCTCAAGATCTGGATAGACTACAGCGACAACAGATTGCTAAGTTATGTTTTACAGCTTTTGATGAAGATCCTTGGGGTCAGTATGACTTCATGCAAACAGCTTCTCATCTAATCTGTATATTGGATGAAAAGATTGTATCGCACGCTCTATGGACGGATCGATTGTTCATTGTTAATGACAATATCAGTGTAAAAACTGCCTATGTTGAATATGTGACGACTGATGAAATGATGCGGGGGAAGGGGCTAGCATCACAATTATTGAGATATTTAATCGATGCTTTAACTACTTTGGGTTATGAACTTGCTGCACTCCAGCCCGAAGATGATGCATTTTATAAAAAACTTGGCTGGATTTCTTGGTTGGGGAATTTATATATCAAACAAAATAGCTCTACTTATCTGACAGATGAGCATGAAATTCTGTTGCATCCATTGAGCGCTAAGCTGAAAGAATTACTATCACATCATACAGCTGATGATGCTATTTGCGCGGATTGGCGAGAGGGTGAGCTTTGGTAGTAATAATTGTATAAGCGTATTAATATTGAAAAAATTATTTTAATTTAAAGACTGTATAAAGATAAGAATCGGTTGGTATTTCACTTCGATAATTTATAACTTTTCATAAATCTTAACGTTTTCTGCTTTCCTCCTTGGCTGACAAGCCTATAATGATTGAGAATCATTCCAAATCTAATAAGGAAATAACATGTCGACCGATCAGCAATTTCCAACACCTGCCAACCTCGGTATCGCAGTATATTCAAATAATGCCGAAGCGATTGGTAACACACCTTTAGTCCGTATTAATCGCCTCATCAAAACAGGTGCAACGGTACTGGCAAAAGTGGAAAGCCGTAACCCTGCATTCTCAGTGAAATGTCGTATTGGTGCAGCGTTGATTGCAGATGCGGAAAAACGTGGTGTACTTAAAACAGGTATGCATATTGTTGAGCCAACCAGTGGCAATACAGGGATTGCTTTGGCATTTGTCGCAGCAGCAAAAGGTTATCCAATTACCTTAACCATGCCAGCTAGTATGAGTTTAGAGCGTAGAAAAGTACTGAAAGCTTTAGGCGCGAATCTGGTTCTGACTGATCCAGCCAAAGGTATGAAAGGCGCGGTAGATGAAGCCGTTCGTTTGGCCACTGAAAATCCAGAACAGTACTTCTTACCACAACAGTTTGAGAATCCAGCCAATCCACAAATTCATACCGACACCACTGGCCCTGAAATTTGGCAGGCAACCAATGGTCAAGTGGATATCTTGGTTGCTGGTGTAGGTACAGGTGGTACCATTACGGGGATTTCACGTTATTTTGAGCAAGTTCAAAATAAACCATTGTATTCAGTTGCAGTTGAACCTGCAGAATCACCAATCATCACGCAAACTAAATGTGGTGAGAGCATCACACCTGCGCCACACAAAATTCAAGGGATTGGTGCGAATTTTATTCCTAAGAACTTAGACTTGGATCTAGTTGATGAAGTACTGCCAGTGAATAGCGCAGATGCAATTGAGTGGGCAAGAAAGTGCGCAACTGAAGAAGGGATTTTAGTCGGTATTTCAAGTGGTGCAGCATTGTCCGCGGCAGCTCAAATTGCAGAACGTCCTGAAAATGCAGGCAAAACCATTGTGGTGATTTTACCGGATAGCGGTGAACGTTATTTATCTTCAGTCTTATTTGAGGGCTTGTTTGACGAAGCGTAATTTCGTGATTCAGCCCATAAAAAAAACCATGCTTGAGGCATGGTTTTTTATTGATTTTAAAGCGCTTTTTTTAGGGTTTTTTCGTGGCGTTTGACCGAACGAGCATATTTCTTGGCTTTATGCCGTGTCCAGAAACTACGTTCGTAGCCTGTTGGCCCAACATTGTAATAGGCGACCGCTTTAGACCAACTGCCAGCAGATCGATAGTAGGTCGAGAGCACATGTGCACCACAGTTAATATTGACATTCTCATCATAGAGATTACCAGGGCAAGACTGACGCCAATGGCTGGAAATAATCTGGGTTAAACCGATTGCCCCTGTTGGCGAGCGTGCTGAACTGTTGTAATTCGATTCTTGGCGAATGAGCGCGGCCAGTAAAGTCGGGGATAGATCATAACGCTCAGCACTTTGAATGATCATTGGCGATAAGCGATTGGCTGTAGTCGGAGAAACCGAATACGCATTTTGCAAACCTGAGGAAAGTTGATTCGAGCGATTGGCAAAGGATCCGCTTAAACTGCTACATGCAGATAGACTGATTGCTAGCACAACAAGGCTGATCTTTAAAATGATTGTGGCAAACGGTTTAAAGGCCGTAAGTTGATCAGAAGAAGTCGATGTGATGTGCAAAACCAGAACCCGATACCAAACAGAAGTATAAGGATGGTATGCACTCAGTTTAGGGGAGTCAATAGGAGTTATTTTACGGTAATGAATGAATCAGAGTGGCTATAAAAAAGCCCCGACATCCTGTCGAGGCTTTCTCATATTTGGTTTCTTGCCGCCAACTCCTGTCAACGACCACGTCCTGTGTTTCTTGTTGTTCTGAATGAGACATCCTGTCTCTCTATACTTGATAGATTAGTGAATTTAGCTCATTCGGTATATTCGGCAATCACCGCAGTTGATTTAGGTTTTGTCTACAATAGCGTTTTAAAGGGCTTCTTTTAAACTTTGTTCATGGCGTTTAACTGAGCTGGCATAACGTTCAGCTTGCTGACGCATATAGGGACTTCTTCTGTAACCTGTGGGGCCAACATTGTAATAGCCGAGGGCTTTTGACCAATCGCCTGTAGATTGATAGTAATTCGCTAAGATATAAGCACCACAATTGATATTGACGTGTTCATCATATAAATCACCAGGGCAGAACTGTTGCCAAAATTTTGGGCGTACTTGGGTTAAGCCCACTGCATCTGCTGAAGATCGTGCACGGGTTCTATAGCTAGACTCTTGACGAATCAGCGCGGCTAATAAATGTGGTGAAATATTGTGACGCTCAGCTGTTTGCAGAATGATTGGAGCAACCCGATTTGCTGTTGTGGGTGCTACTGAAAAAGCATTTTGAATACCAGAAGACAATTTCTGGGAATGATTTACAGTAGGTGCCTTGGTTGTCGTACACGCGACAGTGAAGTAAGTACTTAAAAAAATGAGACTCAATTTAGCAAAAGTAATGTGAAAGCGAGAAAAAGAAAATTTGTTGTAAATTATCATCGTAGAAAAATTTGACCGTCATCAATAAAACATGCGGATGGTAGGGAGCAAGTCGATGACAGTCAATGCAATCTATAGGGGTAAATCGTTTAGTTTTAGATATTAAGCCGAATAAAAAAGCCCCGACATCCTGTCGAGGCTTTCTCATATTTGGTTTCTTGCCGCTAACTCCTGTCAACGACCACATCCTGTGCTTGTTATTATTCTGAATGAGACATCCTGTCTCTCTATGCTTAATATATTAGTGAATCTATCTCATTCGGTATATTCGCCAATCTCCACAGTCACTGTAGGTTTTTACTTACAAAGTGCAAATTAGCGTTTCTTTAGAATCCAGCCGACCAACTTTTGTGCAATTGGCGCGCAGACCAATACGCTAGGAAAGGCAAACATCCACGCCACGATCCATGCTGACATCCACATGGCAAAGAAATGATCGATAAAACCCACTGCTTTTAATGTGGTGATGCCAGAGATTAAAAAAGACATCATGCAGGATAAAATCAATGGAAATAAAAGACTTGCTGCTTTCACTTGATTATCACTCCTTGATATGCACTTAAGCTGAATGCAAAATTTTGTCCAAACAACTGAGCGGTTTTGATATCGCCAAAATCAAAAGCATTTGCCGCACTGGCATGTTCAGCTTGTGCCATAAGGCCTGACCATGACCCGAGACGATTGGCCGCTTGCGTGTAAGGAACACCTTGATGTTGCTCGGGTAAAATAGGATTACCGACCCATATCATACCGTGTTGCATCGAAAAGGTGAAAAGTGAAATCAGGGTAGATTGCTTATCGCCTGCGGGTAGTGAGGAAACAGTAAATCCTGCGGCTAACTTTCCTCTAAATGCCTGCTTCTTCCATAATGAACCTGTGGCATCCATCAGTTGTTTGAATGAACCTGAGACACCACCCAAATAGGTTGGTGAACCCCAAATCACGCCATCATAGAGACAGAGTTGCTCGGGTTGCGACATTAACTGCTCCGCGGTGAATAAATCAATTTTAATCTGCTCAACTTGTGCGGCACCGAGTTGAATTTGTTGGGCAATAAACTGGGTATGCCCCTGACGACTATGATAAACAATGGCAATCGCTTTCATGGTTTGATTCCTCAGAGAAATAATGAAAGTAATTGAGCGCTGAGATATAAACCGCAGCCGAAAATAGCGTGGTTAATCAGACTTCGTAGGCAGTTGTACAAAGGTTGTGCTGTCTTAGATGAGGCAATACCTGCGCCCATAGCTGGTTGCATGATGAAAAAAGGAATGAGCACCGTAATCACCCCGAAAATAAAGGCAGAGATGAATTGTGGTTGCAATAACCATGCTTCGCCTACAATCAGGACAAAGCTGAATGCAAAGAGAATGCCGACACTGTAATGTGCCAACCAACCCAAGGCATATTCCCTTTGAATGGCAGGGCTTTGCGCAATCGATGCATGGATGAACTTGCCCCGAAACATCCAACCGATCCAACGACCCAGCAAAACAAAATTTAAGCTGGGCTGATTGAGTTTTTTTAACAACAATAGCCACAGATCCAAGATTAGCGTGGCGCCAACACCTAAACACAGGATTTGAAATAACAGTTCCGCAGTTTTCATTTTTTCACCTTGATCTTTTTTGCATAAAACGTGATAAAGATAGTGTGCAAGTTCAAGTCAACTTGAAGTCAAGGGGTATTTATGGATATTGGAGAAGTGGCTAAACGGGCCAATGTGAGCACCTCAACCTTACGCTTTTACGAAGAAAAAGGCTTAATCAAATCAATAGGCCGTCATGGCTTACGCCGACAATATGGCAAGCATGTCTTGGATCAATTGGCATTGATTGCTTTGGGGCGGGCGGCAGGTTTTTCCCTCAATGAAATTGCGCATATGTTTGGGGAGAGTGGTCAGCCCGAATTGGACCGAGCCATGCTCAATCAGAAAGCAGAGCAGCTAGAACAAATGACCCGACGTCTGCACTTTATCAGCCAAGGACTGAGACATGCTGCGGTATGTCCCGCAGAAAATCATATGCAATGCCCAACCTTTCAAAACTTTTTAAAAGCTGCGATTGCTGGTGAATATCATCCGATCAAGCTTGCCTAAGATTGGATAGACCATAGTAAGCGCGATTCATAAAACAAAAGGTTGCGTTACATTGTCATGTTTTCGCCATAAAGACTTCATTTTATTGCAGTAAAAGCGTCATAAAAACTTGTTTTAATTTGGCTAATTTTTTACCAAATGTATAAAACCATGAACAAGAAAACTTTATTGGCCTTATTCTGCTGTAGTGCTTTGGGTTTAACGGCTTGTAATAATGATGACAATAATCAAGATCAGAATACATCGACAGACAAAGTCACAGAACCCACGCTGATTTCTTTCGCCAAGCTTCCTGTCGCAACGTATGCCGCTGGACCAGATTCAGGTAAAGCGGTGAGTGGGGCCAATGGCATCTATCCACCCTTTAAGGGACAACCAGTACAGGGCTTTTCTGCTGCCTTAAAAAATGAGGATGGCAGTTATATGGCCATGGCCGATAATGGTTTTGGCACACAGGATAATTCCGCTGATTTTTTATTACGCATTTATAAAATCAAAGCCGATTTTAAAACCAAAAGTAAAGGTACAGGACAAGTATCCGTACAAAGCTTCATTCAGCTACGTGATCCCAATAAGCGAATTCCTTTTGAGATTGTGAATGGCAATACGGCAGAACGTTTATTGACAGGGGCAGACTTTGATCCTGAATCAATGCAACGTGCACCTGATGGTACCTATTGGATTGGTGATGAATTTGGCCCATTCTTGTTGCATTTCTCTGCTGATGGTGTGTTACTCGATGCACCAATTGCTTTGCCCAATCCATTTAATCCGAGCCAAGAGCTACGTTCACCGCAAAACCAGCTGAATAAAGCCAATATCAATTATGTGGAGCCATTGGTGGGGCGCAGTAGTGGTTTTGAAGGCATGGCGATTTCACCTGATGGCAAATATCTGTATCCACTACTGGAAAAACCATTGCTGAATGACTCAACAGGTAGACTGCTGATCTCCCAATTTGATCTGCAGAAGAAAGCCTATACGGGTGTTTATTATTGGTTTGTACTGGATAGTAAAGCCACCAATATTGGTGACTTCCAGCTGTTTAATGACAAAGAGGGCATCATTATTGAGCGCGATGTGAGTCAAAATAATCTCGGTGGCCATAAGAAACTGATTCGGATTAAATTCAATGAACCGAAGCAGGTGGTGGCACGCGAAGACTTGGTCGACTTAATGAAAATTGCCAATCCAAATGGGCTGTATGGCACAGCGCGTGAGGGAGATATTGGTACAGGCAAGCTGTTTGCCTTCCCATTTGAAACCATTGAAGATGTGATTATTGAAAATGGCATGACTTTGACAGTATTGAATGACAATAATTTCCCGGGTTCATCAGGACGCAATGCCAAACTCGCCGATGATAATGAGATCATTCAGATCCGTTTGCCTAAAGCATTATTTTAAACATTTGATAAAAATGGCCGAAATGATCATTCCGCATTTCGGTCGAAGGCGTATACTGATCGGGCATAAGGAGTCCTCATGTCTGAATCAGTGCTGCGCCCAACCCATATTGAATATGGTTCGAAATCGTTTACTGCGATTTTATGGTCATTGTTCTTTGCTGGTTTTGCGTCATTTTCCTCGTTGTACTGTGTACAGCCGATGATGCCGATCTTTGCAGAATTCTTTCATGTCACTCCGACCCACAGTAGTTTTCCGCTCTCTTTTTCCACCATTGCACTGGCTATTGGTCTGCTATTTACTGGCTTTATTTCCGATCGTTTTGGGCGTAAACCCATCATGGTGTTTGCCTTATTTTTGGTCTCGATTTTATTACTGATTAGTGCTTCTTTTCCAATCTGGGAAATCTTTCTAAGTACCCGTGTTTTGATTGGTCTGGCGGTCAGTGGGGTTGCCG
Organism: Acinetobacter sp. Ac_3412; assembly: GCF_013072675.1. Taxonomy (NCBI): domain Bacteria; kingdom Pseudomonadati; phylum Pseudomonadota; class Gammaproteobacteria; order Moraxellales; family Moraxellaceae; genus Acinetobacter; species Acinetobacter sp. Ac_3412. Next base: position 7,685 of record NZ_LXUJ01000014.1, read on the forward strand.
CTGTGGCAATGACCTATATCGGAGAGGAGATTGCACAGCAGGATATCGGTTTTGCCATGGGGCTGTATATCTCAGGCACAGCGATTGGTGGTATGGGGGGGCGTTTGATTGCAGGCGTTTTGGTTGATTTTATTTCTTGGCAATCGGCAACCTATATTATTGGTTTTCTGAATTTTGTGATTGCCTGTTTATTCTATCTGTTATTACCCAAATCACAGCATTTCAAACCATTTCCATTCCGATTTTCACGTTTTAAAGCAGCCTTTGAGCAAAATCTAAAAGACCCGAAACTACGTATTTTATTTGCCCAAGGTTTCATTCTAATGGGCTGTCTGGTGACGGTCTTTAACTATATCAGCTACCACTTATTAGAAGCCCCGTTTCATTTATCACAAACATGGATTGGTCTGATTTCAATTGCCTATCTGGCAGGGATTTATAGCTCACCTAAAGCAGCACAATGGGGCTTTAAATTTGGACGGGATAAAGTATTGCCAGTTTTACTGGTGATGATGATCATCGGTTTATTAATTACTTTGATTCCAGCGCTTTGGACCATCTTACTGGGTCTCACCATTTTTACCTTTTCATTTTTTGCGGCACATTCGACAGCCAGCAGTTGGGTTTCGGTTCAAGCGGTTCAGTATCGGGCAGTCGCTTCTTCACTGTATTTATTCTGCTATTACATGGGGTCGAGCTTATTGGGCAGTAGTGGCGGATTAGTCTGGGAGAATTATGGTTGGATGGGGATAAACCTCGTGGTGGCTGTGGTTTTAGCACTTGGGCTATTTTTAGCGTTGCGGTTGAGATTTTTGTCGATGCGGCAATCGGATTGACTTTGCTTTTTATGATTTATACCTTAGAGTTTTCCTTAATAAATCAAAAATGAAAGTATTAGAATGACAAGGGTTAAACAGATCTGGATTGTGTTTCTAATCATTATTTCGTTAATGATCAGTTTTTTTGCTGGTGCTTTAACTGCAGGCTTTAATTATTGGTTTCAGCCCTTAGTCCACATGCAAATCTCAAATCACAGCGGGCAAAGGATTAGTCAGCTGAAGCTACATGTGAAAACAGCAGGGGTGCAACATGAGATCTTTTTCCAGCCCTTAGAAAATAACAAGACAATAGAAACGCAATTCTTTGTACAGGGTGAGGGTGGATATCGTTTAGAAGCAACTTTGGCGAATGGTCAGGCCATTTCTGAAGGTCAAGGTTATATAGAATCGGGTTATACGGTCAAAGAGGTGGTTCGATCAAATGGAATAACCACTACTGCTTCCTATTAGTTAAAACTTCAGTTTGATGCTCATATTTATATTTTGCTTAAACTTTATACAAATAATTTGTTATCCCCTTGTTCCTGAATGTTTTATAAACAGGGAAAATGAATGAAATTCATGTTAAAATGATCGGCTTTCATTTTAGGGGTTAAAATACCACCAACCCCGATAAATGTCTCTCCTTCATCTGCTAGCCGAGATTCGCAAGCTATGTCTACTGCCTATACCATGCAGACTGCGCCTAAAGCGCTGTTTGATTACGACAAATATTGGGCGTCGTGTTTTGAACCCGCACCATTTTTGCCGATGTCACGAGAAGAAATGGATCTACTCGGCTGGGATGCATGTGACTTTATTTTAGTTTGTGGCGATGCTTATATTGACCATCCATCTTTTGTATCAGGTGTGATTGGGCGTGTACTTGAAGCACAAGGCTTCCGTGTTGGAATCATTGCACAACCTGATTGGACCAATGCAGAGAGCTTCCGCGTTCTAGGCAAGCCAACTATTGCATGGGGTGTGACCGCAGGGAACATGGATTCAATGATCAACCGTTATACGGCTGATCGTAAAATCCGCTCTGATGATGCCTATTCACCAAATAATGAAGCGAATAAACGCCCAGACCGTGCTGCTACGGTTTACTGTCAGCGTTGCCGTGAAGCTTTTCCAGACGTTCCAGTCTTACTTGGTGGGATTGAAGGCAGCTTACGTCGTATCGCACATTATGACTATTGGTCAGACAAAGTCCGTCGTTCGATTTTGATGGATTCTAAAGCTGATTTGCTGATGTATGGCAATGGTGAGCGTGCCATTATCGACGTGATGCATCGTTTAGCCAAAGGCGAAAAAGTCCACGAGATTACCGATGTTCGTGGTACTGCATTTATTATCAATAAACATAATAAAAAATCGAAAGCAAAATTCGTTGAAATCGCCAGTAACGATGTTGATACCATTGGTCGTGTTGATCAAATTATCAACCCCTATGTCATGACTGAAGACATTGATGGCTGTGAAGTTGAAAAAGAAAAAGGCAACTCACTGGCGCAGTATCAAAACTTCCAAAAAGAATTTGTGGCAAATCCGATCGTACGTGAAGGCGACAATCTAGATCCAGATACGCAGATCGTACAGCTGAAACCTGCACCATCAAAAGCAATTAAACATAAATTACCACCACGTGAATTGGCGGTAATCCGTTTACCTTCTTATGAAGAAGTGGCTGAGGATCAGGTACTCTATGCACATGCCAACCGTATTTTGCATCTGGAAACCAACCCAGGTAATGCACGTGCATTGGTGCAACGTCATGGTGAGCGTGATGTTTGGATCAATCCACCGCCAATTCCTCTGACCACAGAGGAAATGGACTATGTGTTTGATTTGCCTTATGCACGCTTACCGCATCCCGCTTATGGCAATGCGCGTTTCCCAGCATTTGATATGATCAAATTCTCTGTGAATATCATGCGTGGTTGTTTTGGTGGTTGTACTTTCTGTTCGATTACCGAGCATGAAGGTCGTATTATCCAAAACCGTTCGGAAGATTCAATTTTACGTGAAATTGAAAAGATCCGTGATACTGCACCTAACTTCACTGGGATTATTTCGGACTTAGGTGGACCAACGGCAAACATGTACCGTTTGCATTGCCAAGACCCTGAAATTGAAAAGAATTGCCGTAAACCATCGTGTGTTTATCCAGGCGTTTGTCAGAACTTGCATACCGACCATGCACCTTTGGTTCAGCTTTATCGTAAAGCCCGTGAAATCAAAGGGGTGAAGAAGATTCTGATTGGTTCAGGTCTACGTTATGATCTTGCAGTCCTAAACCCTGAATATGTGAAAGAATTGGTTCAGCACCATGTCGGTGGTTATCTGAAAATTGCGCCTGAGCATACCGAAAATGGCCCATTATCCAAGATGATGAAACCAGGTATTGGGACTTATGATCGTTTTAAGCAAATGTTTGAGCGTTTCAGTAAGGAAGCAGGTAAGGAACAGTATTTAATTCCATACTTTATTGCCGCACATCCGGGTACCACCGATTACGACATGATGAATCTGGCGATTTGGTTGAAGAAAAATGGCTTCCGTGCCGATCAGGTACAGACATTCTATCCATCACCAATGGCAACAGCAACCACAATGTATTACTCAGGCAAAAATCCATTGTCTAAAGTGGCACGTTATACGGAAAACGTGGATATCGTGAAAGGCGAAAAGCGTCGTCGTTTGCATAAGGCATTCTTACGCTATCACGATCCAAACAACTGGCCATTATTGCGTGAAGCCTTGAAAGAGATGGGGCGTGTAGATTTAATCGGAAATTCAAAGCAGCATTTGATTCCAACGTATCAGCCACAAGGTACTGCTGAAGGTGAATATAAATCGGCACGTAAGAAGAATTCATCTGTCGCAGGGGATTCTGCAAAACGTGGTCAAGGCCAGTCTCGTTCACCGTCAGGACAACAGCGTCCGCAAAAAGGGCAGCTATTGACGCAACATAATGGTTTACCGCCACGTGAAACGGGTGAGAAAAGACCATTTTCAGGAAAACCAAAGTCTAAAACCAAAGCACCTCGTTAATTGGGTATTGAAGAAGGCATGAGAGTTCATGCCTTCTTTTTTATGCCTAAATTATTATGTGATCACAATTTGATCGTAAAACTATCGCCCATAGAAACATAAACTGACAATAACGACTTGAATCTTGGCAAACGAATGATTATAAATAAAGTGCAGAGGGCTATTACGACTTTGGTCGTCTAGGAAAACACGATTAAAAAACTTAAGTTTGCACTGCAAAATGACTTTGCTATCGATGTTCTTGATTAAAAAAATTGGCATAAAGCCAAATGATTATAAAAAATCTAAAGGGATTAGTTAGAAATGTATTATTTTATAACAACAGTTGGGTTGCTGTTAATCACAGCACTTGCACTTCGTCGCTTACAACAAAATAGGCGTCAGGACAGTCCATTAAAACGCCGTGGTATTTTAAATATTGCGGAGCAAATTACCTTGATGCGTTTACAAGCTGTATTACCACGTCATACCGTGTTGGCACATGTATCTTTTGATGCTTTACTGACCACTAAATTTGCGCACACACGTCGTAAGTATCAAGGTTTAGTCGCAGATTTCGTCATTTTAGATCAGCAGCATCAAGTGCTTGCGATTATTGAGATTGCAGACGAGTCTTATGTGAACCGTCTGCATCAAAAGCATTATCAAGATAGCTTACTTGAATTGGCAGGCTATCGTGTACTGCGTTATAGCAGCATTCCGACTGAACAGGAGCTCAGAGAAGATTTAGTACCTGATTTGTTTGAGCCTACCGCTATTTCAGCGGCAGGTACCTCAGCATCAATGTCGCTGCCTAAAGCAGATCGAATAATGAAATATAATGAATTCGCATTTAAATCTTATTAATCTGGGCGAACCGCAGTGACTGTCATTTCAACCAAAACATCAGGTGTGTAGAGTTTAGATTCGACACAGGTACGTGCTGGGGGATGTCCCTCAGCAATCCATGCATCCCATACTGCATTCATGGCTGCATAATCTTTTTCGATGTCTTTTAAAAAGATTAGTACAGATAAAATATGGGTTTTATCTGTACCTGCTTCTGCCAATAAACGATCAATATTATCTAAGGTCTGCTGTGTCTGTGCGGTTACATCAACGCTGGTATCATCAGCCAATTGACCTGCTAAATGAACAAGATTTCCTGAAATTGCAACTTCGCAATAACGTGATGTGACATGAAGACGTTGCACAGACATAGTGATTCCCAAATCGAAAAGTATAGTGGGGATTGTACTTGATGCCATTCAGCTGCAATGTAATTTTCTATAAATCAGGCTAAAAAACTTTCTATTTCCATTAAGTTACGATGTTTGAAAACCAAAATGCAGCGTTGTTGTGGGCAAATAATAATATTTCCCAGATTTAAAAACTGAATTTTGGCTTGCCGTAATTGATTCAGACAGCTTGCAATCGAGCTGTGTAAAGGACATAGCTGTTTAAGTTGCTTTAACGCTAAATAAGTTGTTTGGTACATGGTTTTATTCCTTATCAATACCGTGAAAAGGGGCGAAGACATTACTTCGCCCTTATATATTTTTATTGGCTTGGTTGTTCGGATTGGTACCAATTGACATGACGGGTGATGAACATGACACAGGCAATCAGAATAAAGGACAGGATGGAGCCAAATAAGAAAGTCTTGCCACTAGATTGCAGCAACAGATACATCATGCCGTAGAGCACACCCAATAAAATCCCGAATAACAGCGCAGGCTTAATCCCTTTGACCACAAAATATAAATACCATGTGATGAGACCGACACAAGCGATTGCTGCCGCTAGATAGGCGAGTACAAAGGCGTAATATTCACTGATCGAAAGTAACAACACGAAGAACACACCTTGTGCCATCGCAACCAAGGCATATTGCACAGGATGGATTTTGAGTTGTTTTAAGACTTCAAACAGGAAGAAGCAACCAAAGGTAATGATGATCACCATCACACCGTATTTAATGGCACGATCGGTTTGGGTATAGATATTGACGGGTTCTAGGAATTGAGTGGAAATACCAGAGATATTTGCTGGGGTGCCTGTATCGTATGTTTCTACCGCTGCTGTTGGTATAGGATCTTGAGCATTTAAAATTTTATAAAAGCACTGGCTATTTTCGCACAATGACACATTTTCTAAATTACGTTTACCCAGTGCGATATTTTTCCAGTCTGCCTGAAATTGGCGTTTTTCACTGGATTTTTTAAAGGGTAGGTTTTGCCCATCATATTTAACATCGCCCCAGTTACCTGTGGCTTGATAGGTCATTTCATAACTGGTTGGAATGAAGCTGAACTCACTGAGCCCTTCAAGCTCGAACTGCAGGCCAAACTTAAAACCCTGTTGGAACTTTTGCACTAGTTCAGGGTATTGCTTCGCTGTCAGATGCATCAGGTCAAAACCGCGTTGTCCTTGGCTTTGCTCGGAAAAGTCGAACTTATAGGCTTGGCCATCAATATTGAAGATTGGTTTGGCATTCAGCCCACGCGCATCTTGGATTGGGAAAATAATTTCAGCCTGTTCCCATAGATAATCACGTTTTGTTTCGTTATCGATGGCCTTGAATGTACCTTTGCCTGACATCGAGTTTTGATAGCTGATCGCTTTATAAATATTACGTCTATAAGTACTGTCCGAAACCTTAAATTGTGCATTCCAGTCGGTCGTTTCAGCCCCGATAGCGACAAATAGGGTTTGTGTACAGGGATAACTCTTCTTCTGCTCATCGGTGCAGGTGGTTTGCACTTGGTAGGGCAGTTTTAAATAAGGTGCAACGATTTGTTGTGGACGAATTTGCTCATTGGCAATGTCGCGAATGACTTGTTGTTGATAGCTTTGGCGTTCTGAGACCAAGCTCGAAATAAAAAATAAACCAATATAAAAAATCAAAATCAGGAACAGAATGGCTCCGATTTTAAGGTTGATAAAATTGCGACGCATATGAAATTCCATGGTCATTAGGATATGACCAGTATCTATATGCGATATGCGCTTCGGATGAGTTCGGTTTGAAACTTAAGTGAAGTTTGTGTGAAGTGTGAGGGTCAAGAGCACACCAGATTGATGTGTGGCTAAGAAGTCGAGATTATTTGCTTCAACGTTTTGGATACTAATCTGACCGTGGTGCTGCTGAATAATCTGTTTGACGATACTGAGCCCAATACCCGTACTGCGTTGCTGATTATGCGGACGTGGCAATGAAAAATAAGTCTCAAATACACGGTTTAAGGCATATTCAGGAATTGCATCGCCCTCATTAAAAAACAACAAAGTGATGCTTTGATGGGTTGGATCTTGCTGAAGTTGAACGGCGATTTTCCCCTGTGGTGGGCAGAAGTCTCTGGCGTTATCTAAGAGGTTATTCAGCGCTTGTTTCAGCCAAAATGGATCGGCATGGATCAAGCAGTGTTGGGGGAGATCAAGCCGTGTTTGGATCTGCTTAAGTTGCAAAGCACTATGTTGTTGCTGAAAGCATTGTTGAATGAGCTCGTTTAGGTCTAAGTTTTGAAACTCTAAAACATGCTGATTTTTTTCGAGTCGTGTTAATAACAACATCCGTTCAATCAAGGATTGCAACCGCTGGCTTTGCTGGACAATATGATGGGAAAATTGTTGCTGATCAGCCAGTGGTAAGTCATCCTGGAGTAATTCAGCACTGGCTTGAATTGCGGTGAGCGGGCTTTTGAGTTCATGGGTGAGTGTGTTGACATAGTTCTCCACATAGCCACGATCTTCAAGTTTTTCGCGCATTTCGCTCAGTGCCTGAGTCACTTGGTTGAGTTCTTTGGCGGAATAAAAGAAAGGTGCCTGATTCACGGGTGCCAATGCCTGTGCATAGCGTCGGACCCGATCAATGCTATGTCTTAGCCAATATGCCACCATACTGGCCAAGAGTAGGCTGAGTGCTGCAATCCATAAGGCTTGATAAATCAGTTGCTGTTCAGCGCGCTCAATATAAGGTTGCACTGACTGATTGGGTTTACCAATACTGACCACACCGAGCAATTGTTGTTGGTAAATAATCGGTGCCGCAATATGCATGACACTACTGTTGCGGTCATAGGGATTGGTTGCCGTTGAACGTGCACCGTATTTACCGCGTAGCGTTAAGTAGACATCATTCCATCTGGAATAGTCTTGTCCTACGGCTTGCCCTTCAGAATCATAAATCACGATGCCTTTGGGATCGGTAATGTACAGTTGCTGGTTAATCTGTTCTTTGCGATGCTGCCAAATGGTGGCATTCAGTTGACGGGATAACGCTGCCTGAATTTTTTGATCAAATTCTGGTGTATCAACCTGATGTTGATAGACATCTTCCGCAATCAGTTGGGCAATGATATTGGCGTTTTCGGCGAGGGTATCTTCAACCACTTGCCGTACATTGGGTTTCACTTGTTGGGTCAGGGTATAGGCGATAAAACCTAGACTCAGTACCACCACCAAGCTAAAGAAAAACCAGATACGGACAAAGATCGACATGCTTTAGCTCAACTTCATCAAACTATAGCCAAAGCCACGATGAGTACGAATCGGGTCATCATCTGGGGTAATCAGTTTGAGCTTCTGTCTTAAACTCTTGATATGTGTATCGACGGTACGTTCTAAGCTATGTTCAGGATGTTCCCAAATATGATCCATCAATTGTTGGCGGCTAAACACCTGTTCTGGATGCTGAATCAGTAAAAATAACAAGCGGTATTCATAGCGAGTCAGTTGTAGTACTTGTTGATGATAATGAATCTGTAAAGCTTGTGGATTGCATGACCAAGTTGCCGATTGCACAATAACGTCAGTTTTCGTCGCTGCTACAGAGGCTGTAACAGGCTGAGCTTGCGCTTCCATTCTGCGCCAAATCGCTTTGATTCTTGCCACAATTTCTCGTGCGCTAAAGGGCTTGCTGCAATAATCATCCGCCCCAATTTCGAGACCAACCACTCGGTCAATTTCATCATCACGGGCTGTTAAAAACAGTAAAGGGGTTTGATCTTTTTGACGTAATTGTTTGCAGACTTCGAAACCATTCAGATCAGGGAGTCCGACATCTAAAATAATAAAATCAAAGGATTGTTGCGTCAGTAATTGCAGTGCCTGTGTTCCTGTATTGGCCCAACTGACTTGCCAGCCTTCACGCTCAAGCGCATAACGTAGCGGCAGGACAATGGCGGCTTCATCTTCGACACAGAGAATTTGTTTTTGCTTCATAAGGCATGTACATACAGAATTTTCTAGTTTTATCTGCTGAGTTTAACTGAAGTTATGAGTGTAGTGGGAATATAGAATTTTTATAGGAACAAGAGGATAGCGAAAGAAGACCTGAAGTGCCCTGTAATCTTCGGATTTGATCGTCACGCCAACCACAGGAGCAGATGCTAAAAGTGAGGTTTTCTTTAGCAAAGCAAATAACAAGGATAATGTTACTGCGTTGCTTAGAGTACTGAAAACTGGATAAAAAGCAAACATAATTTTCAGCATGGATTGTGCTTTTGTGTAAAAAATCAGCACTACCACAAAGAAAGTTGTGATTCTTCTTCTAGCGCCTGTAATTGATATACCCCGACGCCGACCAGACGGAATTGGAATTCTGGGTCAATATGCATTTCATCCAGCAGTTGTAGTACCACTTGCCCCAAGTCTTGTTGCGATTGCAGCGCCTGCTTAAAGCTTTTACTGTGCTGTAAGACTTGAAAATTTTTAAGCTTGAGTTTGACGGTCACACCACGAGCGGTTAATTGTTTTTTATTCAGGCTGCGCCAGACTTGCTCGGTCAATGGCTGCCATGCATGGCTGCATTGAGCAAGGGTGTAATCATCATCAAAAGTAATTTCCTTGGAGATTTGCTGACGTTCCCGTTCTGCTTTGACAGGTCGGTGATCAATGCCTTGCGCATATAAATACAGCTGTTTGCCGTACTTCCCAAAATGATGGATCAGCACATTTTCGTCGATTTTTTGCAGATCGCCCAAGGTATGTAAATTTAGTTGCTGCAAGCGTTCTTGGGTGACTTTGCCCACCCCAGGAATTTTATTCAAGGCTAAATCTTGAATAAAACGTAGCACCTGATTCGGTTTAATCACAAATAAACCATTGGGCTTGTTCCAATCCGAGGCAATTTTTGCCAAGAACTTATTTGGAGCCACGCCTGCAGAGGCGGTCAGTCCTGTGACTGCAAAAATATCAGCACGGATCTGTGCAGCGACTTCGGTAGCACTGGCAATATTCTTTAAGTTTTCAGTCACATCCAGATAGGCTTCATCTAAAGAAAGCGGCTCAATCAAGGGGGTGTATTGCTGGAAAATCTGATGAATTTGCGCTGAAACTTCGCGGTATTTTTCAAAATTGGGTTCGATCACGATGACCTGTGGACAGAGTTTTTTGGCTTGCCCCATCGACATGGCAGAGCGGAGTCCAAAGACACGGGCAGGGTAAGACGCTGCAGCAATGACGGCTCTCGGATGATGAGAGGAAATCACCACAGGCAAATCTTTTAGCTCTGGGCGGTCTTTGAGCTCGACTGAGGCATAAAAGGCATCCATGTCGATATGGATGATTTTGCGTAACTCATTTGGCATCTTCAATGCCTTGTGCTTTCAGAAAAATCCGCCATTGTTTTGGCGATTCGGCATACACATTTAAATCCACGGCTTTGGGAACGCCGTCGATTTTGCCTTGACTGCTATGCTGCCAAAACAGCCATTGTCGACCATCTTTGAGCTCAGGTTTACCCTCATAATCTCTGACCCATAACGGAGTGTTGTTAAAGTTTCCCATCAGGACAATATGGTAAAAGCTTTTTGAAATATAAAAAATCGGTTGTTTGCCATAATGCTGTTGCAGTTGGTCATGCATGACCTGAATTTCTTTCAGTAATTGCTCTTTGGTATAGGTGTTGATGCAGTTACTGTCATATTCCAAATCAATTACAGGCGGCAGGGCATCGGCCTTTTTCGGAACGGTCGCAATAAAGTTTTCCGCTTGTATAGCCCCATCACGACACAGCCGATAAAAATGATAAGCACCGACATGCAGGCCACGTTCACGTGCTTTGAGCCAGTTTTCTTGAAAGTTACGATCTTTAAAATCGCCACCTTCTGTGGCTTTTAAATAAACGAATTGATATTGCATCGGCGAGATTTTTTTCCAGTTAATCTCACCTTGATGATGGGACACATCAAAGCCGCGAATGGAGTAATCCTGTGCTGATGCTTTCTGCTGATAGAACAAACCAAAGTAACTGACCACACCCAGCATGACCGCTAAACCGATGCTGGCATAAGTCGGATAATGTGGTGTCGATGGAAATTTTGCAGATTTTTTTGCCATATCGTTTATGTTATGCGATGTCTAAGCGAGTGTCAGATTTACAGTATTGGTCATGTAGCGATTGTACTCGCTTCGCCTTCATGTGCGTCATCTGACTGCCTAATTGTGCCACAAATTTGCATGATGCATAGCTCTCGGCTTGTTTCTGATAGTCTCGAACCCAGTTTTCACGGGTCGCTAAACGCGCTTCACTCACTGGCCAAACGCCTAGCGCTAAGCGATTCACACCAATTCGCCAAGGTTTTGGGCTGATTCTGGCTCGGAAACAATTCTGATTTTTACACATTCGGACGTAGTTAGGATCTGCATGAATGGCGTTGAATAATAATTGAGCTTCATCACTTTTAGGTTCAAAGATCTGATGCATTACCAAGACACGATAACCTTTTGGCGTGAGATAAACACGTAAATGCCATGTAGGGTGTCGTTGAGAGAAATCTTGAATTGATGCAAATGCACGCTGTTCTGGTGTTCCAAATAACTTGCTTTGTAAATAGAACAGTCCTTTGCCAAGCAGCCCTGTCAAGATGAGGGAAACAATCACTCCGATTCCCAAGACCATCCATGAGCTTAAATAGATAGCCCCAATACTTGTAACTAATATCAACAATAAAAAAGCCAATAGATATAGTCTAAAACGAGGTGCATATTTGAAATCGATATCTGCAAATAACACATCTGGGGTATTTAAGCATAATGCGCCGTAGGAGTTTCGCGTGATAATGACATCATCATGCTGAGCAATAATCTGTTCTCTGATTGGTACACCTTCGGCACCATTGTAGGGAACTTTATGGTCGATTCTTCGAATATTGTCACCAGCCTTGATCCTTTCAATTGCCTCGGCAACACGTTGCTCGGCATGTGATTGTGCTGCTTCAAGGCTTTGATCTGACCAACCAAAGCGTTTAATGGTGTATTGTCGCCCTGCAATCTTGGTTTTTGTTTTGGCCTCTGCCCAATGCTGTGGAACGATCATTTTATTTTTCCTTATTCTGTTTCTTGGTGCGAATTCTAGCTTTTTCGCTTTAATCTGTAGTTTCTTTGGGGATTTGCCAAAACACCAAGGCGGTAATGATATTAATACAGCCGAGAGTGATCAAAGTGGCGTGGAAGGCAGTACTCAGCGACGCAGTGGCGAAGTGTTGCCCAAACAGATTAATTAACGTTCCTGCCAAGGCGACCCCGATACTCATGGAAAGCATCATGATCATGGACAAGAAGCTATTGCCGCTACTGGCATCCTGTTGTGCTAAGTCTTTCAAAGTCAGAGTATTCATGCCCACGAATTGCAGTGAATTGAGCGTACCAAAGATAAACAGGTGCAGGACTTTTAACCACAATGGCGTTGTTGCGGTCATCAGAGAAAAACTGGCGATACATAAACCGACTAAAACAGTATTGGTGAGTAAGAAACGACGATAACCAACCCGTTGAATCAAGGGGCGAATAATCGGTTTGGAAAATAATGAGCCGAGCACCATTGGAATCATCATTAAACCGGTATAGAAAGGTTCAAAGCCAAAGGCGACTTGCAGCATCAGCGGTAAAATGAAGGGAATCGCATTACTGCCGAGGCGGGCAAAGAAATTACCCAGTACACCGATCGAAAAGATTTTGTACCGAAATAGGCGACCATGAAACAGGGCATTTTGATGTGTATGCGCATGGTAGGCATAAGCGGTGGCTGCCAATAGTCCTGAAATCAATAAAACCACGCTGATCCAACGGGAATATTGTGATGCCGCAATATTCTCAATGCCTAAAGACAAGCCCACCATTGCGACCATTAACAGGATAAAGCCACTTAAATCGAAGGATTTGACGCTTGGCTCTTTCTGGTTTGGCATGACTTTGAAAGTCATGATCATGCCGAGTAGACCCATCGGAATATTAATTAAAAAGATCCAGTGCCAAGTTGTCACTTCGACGAGCCAACCCCCTAAAGTTGGTCCCATCAACGGGCCAATCAGACCCGCAAGGCTCATCAGACTCATCGCAGACAGAAATTGGGAGCGTGGGATCAGTTTTAACAGTGCCAAGCGGCCCACGGGCATCAGCAAGGCACCACCAACCCCTTGAATGACGCGGAAAAATAAGAGTTGTTCTAGGTTCTGCGACAAGCCACAGCCTAGCGAGGCCAAGCTGAAAATCACCATGGAACTCAGATAAATATTGCGAATGCCAAAACGATCAGCCAACCATCCACTGAGCGGAATACAGGCCGCAACTGACAGCACATAGGCCACAATGACACCATGCATTTGCAGGGGATTTTCATTGAGTTGTACTGCCATGGCAGGAATTGCCGTGTTGACGATGGTGGTGTCTAAGGCTTGCATAAAAAAGCCAATCGAGACCAAGAGCACTAACATTCGGAATTCAGGCTGTACCGCTTGATGTGTTGTCGTTGTCATGAGCCATGATGCATAAAAAGGCAGTTTTAGTTTAATGCAACTGTGCGTGAAATAAAGCCTAAAATTGTCAAAGAGTGGTCATGGAACTGACATTAAAGTGTCATCGAACTTGAATCTCAACCCACTAGATTAGCCATACGGAATGAATTGTATGGAATTTGATCATGAAATTTAAGATTTCAGTATTACTGACAGCGTTACTGTCGGTGGGGTTGGTGGCGTGTAATGATGACAACGACAATCACAAAACAAACACGCCAGCAGAAGTGGTGGAAACAACCCCTGAAACGATTAAGTTAAGTTTATTAGGGCGTTATGAAACCAATGTTTTCGCCAAAAGTGCTGCTGAAATTCCTGCTTATGATGCTGCAAGCCAACGTCTCTTTGTGGTCAATGCCCAGAAGGGTTTAGTCGATGTTTTAGATGCATCTAAACCTGAAAAGCCCGTCCATGTTGCAGAACTTTCTGCCCGTACCTATTTAGCCAATTCGGAAGTGAACAGCGTTGCGGTTAAAAATGGCATTGTTGCGATTGCGGTTCAAGCTGAGAAAAAAACTGATGCTGGGATCGTGGTGTTTTTTAATGCCAAGGACTTAAGTTTTATCAGCAAAGTTGCTGTGGGTTCATTGCCCGATATGTTGACTTTTAGCCCCGATGGTAAAACTGTTTTGGTGGCCAATGAAGGCGAGCCAAACGATGACTATTCGGTTGATCCTGAAGGTTCAGTTAGCATTATTGATATCAGCAATATTCAACAACCCAAAGCCAGTGTCGCGGACTTTAAGGCGTGGAATTCACAAAAGGCGGATTTAATCGCCAAAGGGGTGCGTATTTTTGGGCCCAATGCGAGTGTGGCTCAGGATTTAGAACCTGAATATATAACCATTGCTGCAGACAGCAAAACTGCTTGGGTGACATTGCAGGAGAATAATGCGATTGCACGAATTGATATTGCTCAGCAGAAAGTCACTGATATTTATCCATTGGGCTATAAAGCTCATGGGCAAATAGGCAATGAACTGGATGTTAGTGATAAAGACAAAAAGATTGATATCAAAACATGGGCTGGCTTGGTCGGGATGTATCAACCTGACTCGATTGCCAATTACCAAGCCAATGGTCAAACCTATCTGGTCACTGCCAATGAAGGTGATAGCCGTGAATGGTTGAAGGATTCCAAAGCCTATTATGCGGGCGATGCCAGTAAAGGCTTTGTTGAAAATATCCGAATGAAGCATTTGTTTAACAGTAAAGGCTTTAATAAGGATGGTGATTATCCAGCACATTTACAGCAACTGGCTGCAGGGGTGAAAGGGGCAAAACTCAATCCAGTGACCTTTGCATATTGTGGCGCTACTGCGACAACTGCGGGTGCATGCCGTGATGATGCAGCATTGGGGCGTCTCAATATTGCATGGAACATGGGTTATCAAACCAATGCCGATGGTTCAGCCAAACTCGATGCCAATGGCTTGCTCACTTATGACAAGCTCTACGCTTATGGCGCGCGTTCATTCAGTATCTGGAATACTCAAGGTCAGTTGGTTTGGGACTCTGGCAGTGAGTTTGAAAAGAAAACTGCTGAATTGTTCCCGAACTATTTTAATAGTGACCATGAAGCAGTGGCTTTTGATGACCGTAGTGATAATAAAGGCCCTGAGCCTGAGGGTATTGCTATCGGCACGATTGGTCAGAAAACTTTTGCTTTTATTGGTTTGGAGCGAATGAGTGGGGTGATGGTGTATGACATCACCACACCGAATAAACCGAAATTTATTGAATATTTTAGCACACGTAATTTTGTTGAAACCGATGCTGCAAAACAGGGTGATTTAGGACCTGAAGGCTTGATCTTTATTGCTGCAAAAGACTCACCAAACGGCAAGCCTTTATTGGTGGTGGGGAATGAAGTCAGTGGTTCAACTGCGCTATATCAAGTGAATGTGCAATAAGTTCTCAATAAAAAAAGCGGATCTCCTTGATCCGCTTTTTTTATGGGTATGTTTTAGACTTCGATATGGCTGGGTGTGTTTAAGTTTTTAATCACACTTGAGATCTGTTCCAGTGTTTCACAAATAATCACTTTGGCGCGATGCTGTGGTGGTAAAAAGCCTTCTTCTACCGCATGATCAAGCTGTGCAATTAATGCATCATAAAAGCGATTGACGTTATAAATAATCATGGGTTTCTGATGCTGATTGAGCTGTCCCCAGGTGGCAATTTCCAGAATTTCTTCAAAAGTTCCTAGACCACCAGGCAGGGCAATAAAGGCGCTGGCACGCTCGGCCATCAGCGCCTTACGTTCATGCATGCTGTTGACGATATGGAGTTCGGTCAGTTTATGGTGGGCAATTTCATAATCCAGCATAAATTCGGGAATCACACCGACTACTTCGCCACTATGTTCTAGTACAGTATCTGCCACTTGTCCCATCAGACCAATACTGGCACCGCCATAGACAATCCCAAAACCTTGATTGGCAATATGCTGGGCAAGTTCAATGGCTTTGTCTCGATAAATAGGCTTGTTGCCTGTACGCGAACCGCAATATAAGGCAATAAGAGATTGAGTGGTTTTTATAGGGGGAGAGCTTATGGTTTTCTTTTCAGTCATTATCAGAACACTATTCATTCGTTTATTTTCACCTTATCATTTTCGCTGTGCTTGTCTAGGCTAAATCAGGTTTGTGACAGTTTTATGCACATTTTACATACAATGTACTTTTGTCGTGTCTCGAAAGAATTTGAAAACATCCTCAACACAAAAAAAGATGAATTTCACTGCAATCTTGCCTATACTAAAAATCCTTTTATTAATTTATGTACCTCTATGAGTAGTGGTTGTTGTCGCTCCGCATTGTTCTTATTTCCTAAAAAAAATGTTTTGGCTGTTTGTGCCGATCTTTTAAAATCTCAACTTCATAACAATATTGCTGATTTTGCAGAGGAGTCACCTCAATGATTCTGGAATGGATGTCAGATCCTGCTGCTTGGGTTGGCTTAGCCACATTGGTGGTGCTTGAAATTGTACTAGGTATTGATAACCTTGTTTTTATTGCAATTTTGGCAGAAAAATTACCACCAGAACAACGTAATGCTGCGCGTAAAATTGGTTTAATTCTCGCCCTGTTAATGCGTTTGATCTTGCTTGCCTCGATCGCATGGGTGGTGACTTTAACCACACCGCTGTTCCATATTTTTGATCATCCCTTTTCCGGACGTGATTTGATTTTGCTGTTTGGTGGTGTGTTCTTATTGTTTAAGGGCACCATGGAACTACATGAACGCATTGAAGGCACACAAGCACATAAAGAAGAAAATCCGGTGCATGCTGTGTTCTGGATGGTAGTGGTACAGATCGTGGTTCTTGATGCTGTCTTCTCGCTTGATAGTGTGATCACCGCAGTGGGGATGGTGAAAGAGCTTTCGGTGATGATGATCGCGGTAACGATTGCGATTGGTATCATGCTACTGGCTTCACGCCCATTGATGGATTTCGTCAATAAGCATCCAACCGTGGTGATCCTGTGTCTTGGCTTCCTGATGATGATTGGTTTCTCATTGGTGGTCGAAGGTTTCGGTTTCCATATTCCAAAAGGTTATTTATACGCTGCGATTGGTTTCTCGGTGTTGGTGGAAATGGTCAACCAAACCATGCGTCGTAACCAAGAGAAATTGGTCACCACCACTGATTTACGTTATCGCACCGCCTCTGCCGTACTGCGTATGTTGGGTAGTAAAGGCAATGGTAATGAAAGTCAGAACAAAGAAACGGAAGATGTATTAGCGACACAGGCCTATGCCAAAGAAGTCTTTGATGAAGACAATGGGGTATATCATAGTGTCTTGGTTCAAGGGGTATTGGGTTTATCTGAGCGTCCAGTCAAGTCGGTGATGACACCACGTCCAGAGTTGGAATGGTTAGACTTGGATGACGATCCTGCTGAGTTAAAAGAACGTTTAATGGCAATGACCCATTCGCGTTTGATCATTGCGCGTGGCGAGTTAGACAATATCGAAGGGATTGTTCTCACTCATAAAGTATTGAATGAATACATTGAAACAGGTGCGATTGATTTCAGTAAACACTTACGCGAACCTGTGATTGTACATGAAAATGCACAAGTCCTGATGGTGATGGAACAGTTACGTCAAGCACCGTTGCAAATGGCGATTGTTCTGAACGAATATGGTTCGATTGAAGGGATTGCAACACCGATTGATATGTTGGAAGCGATTGCGGGTGAATTCCCTGATGAAGATGAATTGGAAGCAACTGCAGAAAGTCTAGATGATGGTTCGATGTTGTTAGAAGGTTCAACCGATATTCGTCATGTTTCTTTGTTATTGAGCAAAGATTTGGTCGATGAAAGCGAAGAATATTCTACTTTGTCGGGCTATATCTTATTCCATCTGGGTCGTTTACCTGAAAATGGTGACATGGTTGAAGTGGATGGATATCGTTTTGAGGTGGTGACAATGGATGGGCACAAGATTGAAAAAGTGCGCATTATTGCGAAAGAGAAGACGACCGAGAAATAATTAAGTTTGAGCAAATAGCCTTTGAGTTTGGCCTTGTGGTACAAGGCTTTTCTCAGGGCTATTTTTATTTGAGAATCGGAAATGACATCATCACAAAATTGCCCGTGTGGGCAGGGGCAATATGCTGCGTGCTGTCAGCCTTTGCACTTAAAACAGCAAGTTGCTCAAACTGCAGAGCAATTGATGCGCTCGCGTTATAGTGCTTTTGCCTTGCAGCAGATTGACTATATTTTGCAAACGACTGCCTTGGGGCAGCAAAGTGCTTTAGATCGGGCAGCGATTGCCGACTGGAGTCAATCGAACCAATGGCTCAAATTGGAAGTAGTGCAGCATCAACCCAAGCTGGATAAAACCCATGCGTTGGTTGAATTTAAGGCGCATTATCATGATGGTACGCAAGCCCATGTTCATCATGAAATTTCACATTTTGTATTGCATCAACAGCAGTGGTATTTCCTGGACCCGACTCTGGATATGCAAATCACCATGAAACAACCCTGCATTTGTGGCTCGGGGAAAAAATTTAAGCAATGTTGTGCGCAATTCATCTAAGTTTGTCTTAGAATAGCGCACACTTTTACGCCTGATTTAGGGATGTAGGCAGATGTTACTCACCGTAATTTATATTATTGCCATTACTGCGGAAGCGATGACTGGTGCATTGTCAGCGGGCCGACGTAGTATGGACTGGTTTGGTGTGGTGCTGATTGCCTGTGTCACGGCCTTAGGCGGTGGTTCGGTACGTGATGTGCTGTTAGGACATTATCCTTTAACCTGGGTCAAGCATCCTGAATATTTGGTGCTGACCTGTATTGCAGCCTTTGTCACTATTATTATTGCCAAGTGGATGCGCCATCTGCGCAACATCTTCTTGGTACTGGATGCCTTGGGTTTAATTGGTTTTACCATCATTGGTTGTCAGATTGCCTTATCGATGGGACATGGCTTCGTAGTGTCAGCGGTCGCTGGGGTGTTAACGGGAGTATCAGGCGGTATTCTGCGCGATATTTTGTGTAATGACGTACCTTTGGTGTTCCGTCGTGAGCTCTATGCCAGTATTTCCTTTGTGGCGGTAATTTGTTATTGGGTGTGCTTGGAAGTTGGTTTGCCACACGATCTTACCGTGATTTTTACTTTGGTTTTTGGCTTTACCTTACGTTTGATTGCGATCTATTTTGGTTTGGAAATGCCGAAATTTATTTATAAAGAAAATGATGCGGAATCTGCGTCCTCAACCGATGAGCATTGATTGGAAAGCATGCCTGCAATTTAGTTTATTGCAGGTTTAATGCCTACTTAGAATTATTGATCTTAAATATGATCACTTTTATACGATTATTAAATTAAAAATGAATCTTTTATCTGTGCAAGAAATGGCTCCTGAAGTGATGGAGTTAGATGTAAGTGAGCAAATAAAAACAGGACTTAATTATTGTCTAGGGCGTAATGGAGTCGTTCAAAATCTCTTGTTGGGTAGAAATTGGTTATGGATTGCTGCTACCTATAATCAATCACTTGTTGCTGAATATAATTGGGCTTCAACTTGGATGGCGCAACCCATCTATAATGAAAATGACATGATTTATACTGAAGAGCTTGAGGCACTTGCTGAACAAGGTAATGTTGCGGCTTTATATCTGTTAGGTGTTTACTATTCAGGTTCGAATGAAGATGAACATTTGGATATTGATCTTGCATTAAAATATTATGAGAAAGCCGTACAGCAGCAGTTTCCGCCTGCGATTAATAATCTTGCAGATAAATATGAAAATGGCACTGGCGTTGCAAAAAATTTAAAAATAGCCTTTGAGTTTTATTCTGCCGCAGCCAATCACGCAATTGCAGCATCTCAGTTTAGCTTGGGTCTTTTTTATTTAAAGGAACTTTATGTTGAGAAAGATGACGAAGTCGCTAGAGAGTGGTTAAAAAAGGCGGAGAAAAATGGCTGGTTTCCAGCATCGGAAATTCTATTGAATATGCTGCATTAAGCTTAACAAGACACCATTTGACGTTTAAACAACAACAAGGGCTTGTCACAACGCCTGCATCCACATAGCATACAAAACATTGACGATAATAAATGATTTTGGATGACTCGCTGAAATGACCAGCCTTGCACATCATGCAACAGAAAACCGTTCCGTAGCCGAATTCACTGAACAGGCTTACTTGAACTATGCCATGTACGTGATTATGGATCGTGCATTGCCCCATATCAGTGATGGTTTAAAGCCTGTACAGCGCCGTATTGTCTATGCGATGAGTGAGCTGGGCTTAAAGTCGACAGGCAAACCGAAAAAATCGGCACGTACTGTGGGTGACGTACTCGGTAAATACCATCCACATGGTGACTCCGCCTGTTATGAAGCGATGGTATTGATGGCGCAGCCATTTAGCTATCGCTATCCATTGGTTGAAGGTCAGGGCAACTGGGGTTCACCTGATGACCCAAAATCATTTGCGGCCATGCGTTATACCGAAGCCAAACTTTCGGCTTATAGTGAATTATTGCTGAGTGAGCTTGGGCAGGGTACTAGCGAATGGCAGGATAACTTTGACGGTTCGATGAAAGAGCCAATCACCTTACCTGCACGTATTCCCAATATTTTATTGAATGGTACCACGGGTATTGCGGTAGGGATGGCAACCGATATCCCGCCACATAACTTACGTGAAGTGGTGAAAGGCACCATTGCGCTGATTCGTAACCCTGAAACCACTGATGAAAAATTAGCAGAATATATTCCTGCACCAGATTTACCGACCAAAGCGGAGATTATTACTCCGCCTGAAGAATTACTCAAAATTCAAACCACAGGTCGTGGTAGTTATCGTGTTCGAGCAGTGTATACGGTCGAAAAAAATGAAATCGTGATTAGCGAATTGCCCTATCAGGTTTCTGGCTCAAAGGTTGTGACTCAAATTGCCGATCAAATGATTGCCAAGAAGTTGCCACTGGTTGCCGATATTCGAGATGAGTCTGATCATCGCAATCCAACCCGTTTGGTGATCGTGCTGCGTTCTAATCGTGTCGATGCAGAAACGGTGATGAGTCACTTGTTTGCAACAACGGATTTAGAATCAAGCTATCGTGTCAACCTGAACATGATTGGGGCGGATGGTCGTCCACAGGTAAAATCGATTCGCCGAATCTTGTTAGAGTGGATTGAGATTCGTAAGCAAACCGTGACCCGTCGTTTGCAATATCATTTAACCAAAATTGAAAAGCGTTTACATATTTTGGCAGGTCTTTTAATTGCCTACTTAGATATTGATACCGTGATTCGGATTATTCGTGAAGAAGACCAGCCAAAACCTGTATTAATGCAGCATTTTGGTATTGATGAGATTCAAGCTGAAGCAATTTTAGAACTCAAGCTTCGCCATTTAGCCAAGCTTGAAGAAATGGAAATTCGCCGTGAGCAAGAAGAACTCGAAGCCAAGGCCGCCATTATTCGTGAGCAATTGGCAAATCCAGAATCATTGAAAAATCTTATTATCAGTGAATTAAAAGAAGACGCGAAAAAATTTGGTGATGATCGCCGTTCACCAATTGTTGCCCGTGCAGATGCGGTACAGATCAAAGAGCAAGATTTAATGCCAGCCGAAGCGGTGACCGTGGTGTTGTCAGAAGCTGGATGGGTACGTGCTGCCAAAGGTGCGGAAGTGGATGCTGCTAATCTTAACTTCCGAGCAGGGGACCAGTATTTAAGTCATGCTGTGGGTAAAACTAATCAGCGGGTGTACTTCTTGGATCAAACAGGGCGTAGTTATGCCTTGCCAATTAGCAGCTTACCGTCGGCGCGTGGCTTAGGAGAACCGCTCAGTTCAAAACTATCTCCAGCCAGTGGGGTTTCATTTATCCAAGTCTTTATTGATGACGATAATAGTGAATTACTTGCGGTCAGTTCTAAAGGTTATGGCTTTAAAACCCAAGCTGCGCAATTGGATACCAATGCCAAAGCTGGTAAGGCATTCTTGACAGTTGCAGATAAGGGAACGGCTTTACCATTGCTTCCAATTCAGCAAGCAAGCCATGTCGCGATTCTCAGTTCTTCAGGGCGTTTATTGATTATTGATTTAGCTGAACTTCCAGTTCTGAATAAAGGTAAAGGTAACAAGTTGATACAACTTGATGAAAAAGAGCAAATTTTATCCATGACAACCCTGAGTTTAGATGAAATAATCCAAGTCGCTGCAGGACAACAGCATCTAAAACTGAAAGGGGACGATCTCCAAAAATATCTAGGAAAAAGAGCAACAAAGGGGCAACTTTTACCACGCGGATATCAAAAAGCAAATAGACTCTTCATTCAGAGATAAGGCTAGTATTCTGTGATACAAATACGTTATATATGACAATGTATTCATATTGTTTGAATAGATTGACAGGGCAATTCAAAAAGTTAAAAAAAATGTTTTGTCATGGACGTAACGTTGTTACATTTTTAAGGATTACCACTCGGAGATAATGGCATTATGGAAAAGATTTGGTTTGCTGAATACCAAAAGACAGGAATTCCAGAAACAGTTGAACTGCCTGCTGAAAACACCTCACTTGTTGATATTTTTGAACGCAATTTCCAAAAATTTGGTTCACGTGATGCCTTTATCTTCATGGATAAAGTTTTAACGTTTAATGAATTAGAAGTCGCTAGCCGTAAATTCGCTGCTTATTTACAGAGCTTAGGTTTAGCTAAAGGATCGCGTGTTGCGGTCATGATGCCGAACGTTTTCCAATACCCTGTGGTTGCTTTAGGTGTATTCCGTGCAGGTTTAGTGCTTGTAAACGTGAATCCACTGTACACAGCACGTGAGCTTGAGCATCAATTGAATGACTCTGGTGCTGAAGTGTTGGTCATCATTGAAAACTTTGCCAGCGTTTATCAAAGCATTATTGGTAAAACACCTGTGAAGCATGTTGTGGTGGCTTCAGTAGGTGACATGTTGGGTACATTAAAAGGTACCTTGGTCAACTTTGTTTTACGTAAAGTACGTAAGCAGATTCCAGCGTGGAATATCCCTGGGCATACCAAATTCAATGCGGCATTAAGCAAAGCCAATCCAAGCAACTATAAGCGTCCAAGCTTAACCTTAAGTGATACTGCGGTACTCCAATACACGGGTGGTACAACAGGTGTGTCTAAAGGTGCTGAATTGACGCATCGTAACCTTGTTGCAAACTTACTTCAGTGTGAAGCAATTTTCTCAAGCAAGTTTGGTGCTTCTGACAGCGCGAAAGGTGATCGCATTGTTTGTGCATTGCCGCTTTATCATATCTTTGCGTTCATGGTATGCGCGCTTTACGGTATGTACAAAGGCCAAGCTAATATCTTAATTCCAAATCCGCGTGACTTGCCAGCAGTGGTTGGTGAATTACGTAAATACCAGCCATCATTCTTCCCAGCAGTAAACACATTGTTTAATGCTTTAGTGAACAATGAAGAGTTCAAACAACTTGACCATAGCAATTTGAAGATGGCAATGGGTGGTGGTATGGCGGTATTGCCTTCAACTGCGGCAGCATGGAAAAAGATCACAGGTACAACCATTATTGAAGGTTATGGTTTATCTGAGACTTCACCTGTTGCAACGGCGAACCCACCTGCAACAACTGAATTTAGTGGCACCATTGGTATTCCATTGCCATTAACAGAAGTTGCAATTTTGGATGATGACGGTAAAGAAGTTGCACTGGGTGAACAAGGTGAAATTTCAATTCGCGGCCCTCAAGTCATGAAAGGCTATTGGAACCGTGCAGATGAAACTGCCAAAGTGATGACCGCTGACAATTTCTTCCGTACTGGTGATATCGGTGTGATGGATTCACGTGGTTATGTGAAGATTGTTGACCGTAAAAAAGACATGATCTTGGTCTCTGGCTTCAACGTTTATCCAAGTGAAATTGAAGAAGTGATTGCGAAACATCCTAAAGTATTGGAAGTGGCTGCGATTGGTGTTCCTGATGAAAAATCAGGTGAAGTACCAAAGTTATTCATCGTGAAAAAAGATCCTTCTTTAACGACTGAAGAAATTATTGCTTATGCAAAACAAAACCTAACAGGTTATAAGTGCCCACGTTATGTTGAGTTTATGGAAGAGTTACCGAAATCAAACGTAGGTAAAATCTTACGTAAAGACTTACGTAAACCAGCTTAAGTACATCGCTAAAAAAACGCCGCAATCGCGGCGTTTTTTTTATTTGGATTTATTTAGTACGATTTGATTTCATGAGCCAGCGATCGATATAAGGACGGCCTATGCCTACAATACCGACAAACACCACCATCGTTGCCAGTTGGAAACGTAAACGGGTTGGATCGATACCATTAAAACTAAAATAATTATCAGTAATAGCATACAGCACAATCACTGCTAGCCAGTGCCATAGAGTCAAACGGTAAATGCCAACCGCATAAAAGGCAACTGTTAGAATGACAAATGTGCCCAAGGTGGACTGCCAATTTAGATTGGCACAAATCACACTGAGTAGAAATGCCATGATTGGGAGCACAACTTTCAACACACGATCAACCAAGAGTTGATGTTGTCGTTGCTGTGCCAAAACATCAAACATTTCTTTTTGATCTTGCTGCTGCATAGTTTGACCTTAAAACTGTATGAAAAAACACAACTTTTACACAAAAACGTGGTGTAAAAGAAACGCTTGTAGAACAAGCACAAATGAAAGTTCAATAAATTATAGATTATGATAGCATGATCAGAAGAACTTCAAATGATGGATCTCAGCATGCAAGGTATTAGCGGCATTATATTGATGATTATAGTCGCATGTTTGTTGCCGTATGTATTTACCTTGATTGCAAAATCGAAAGGTGGTTTTCAAGCAAAGGATAATCAAAATCCGCGTGAGTTTTTAGCCAAAACCACTGGCTTGTCCGCACGCGCCAATGCCGTGCAACAGAATAGCTTTGAAAGTTTACCTTTGTTTATTGCTGCGATTTTGATGGCAGAATATATGGTCGTGCCAGAACGTTTTATTCTTACGCTGGGTTGGGCTTATATCGTATTCCGTGTGATTTATGGCATCTGTTATCTAGCCAATTTGGCAACTTTGCGTTCAATTATTTGGTTTTTCTCTCTGCTTTGTCCAATTTTACTGTTCGTGATTACTATTAAAATGACTTAAGCGCAGCTGGATAGAAAATTCTCCAGCTGTTTGCATATCTAGCATCATTTTCATTGTATTCACGTTATAATCTGTCCGATTTACATCTGACTTCACAATATTAAACGAGTGTTGATATGAGTTATAGCAATATTCCTGCGGGTAAAGACGCACCTAATGACATCTATGTCATCATCGAAATTCCTGCAAATGCAGCGCCAATCAAATATGAAATCGATAAAGATTCAGATGCGTTATTTGTAGACCGTTTCATGGGTACAGCAATGTTCTACCCAGCAAACTACGGTTATGTACCAAATACATTGTCTGAAGATGGTGACCCATTAGACGTACTTGTTGTAACTCCACATCCTGTTGCTGCTGGTTCTGTGATTCGTTGCCGCCCAGTAGGCAAATTAAAAATGGAAGATGATGGTGGTATCGATGCGAAACTGATCGCTGTTCCACACGAAAAATTATCTCCATTGTATAAAGATGTTCAAGAATATACGGATCTTCCGCCGTTATTGATCAGCCAAGTTGAGCATTTCTTTGCTCACTACAAAGATTTAGAGCCTGGTAAATGGGTAAAAATCAGTGGTTGGGAAGGTGCTGACGTTGCGAAAGCTGAAGTACTTAAAGCAATCGAAGCTGCTAAAAAGTAACTTTGAGATGCTCGACCAGATTTTAAAAATTTAAAATCTGGTCATAAAAAAACTCCATTCATTTGAATGGAGTTTTTTTATTGCTTGATCAACTGCGAATTAGAATAATTTCACAGGAATATCAAGCCAGATACGCCATTCGTTGGTATCACCGATATAAAGCTTATCGTAAGCATCGCTTGCACGGTAATATGAGTGACGTAAACGTAAGCTCGCATCTTTGGCAAAACCAGATTGAACCGTGTATTTCACTTGGTTAAAGAACTCACGTTCTTGTGCAGTATCGGCTACATCTTTAATTTTAATGTCCCAACCATAAACGAATGCAGTCGTCCAGCTTAAACCAGGAACACCATAGCCACCGAAGTCTACGTTATATTGTAACTGTGCAGACTTTTCTTGGTTACCAATGAAGTCAGACAGGTAAGAGTTTGGCAAATAGATACTTTGAGCGCCATCAGCGTTCTCGCCGTAGTCATAACCTGTATTACCATTATTTTGTTGGTAAGCCAGCATCACACTATGTGGGCCTGTGTTATAAGTCGTAGAAAGCGCCCAGATGGTATTTTTGCGATTAGACAAGTCATCAGTCGTACTTGAATACGTATTTGCCTTTTCATCCCATTTAGTGTGGTAAGCACTTAAGTCATACGTCAAACCACTGTCTTTATCTAACGCTTGCTTATAATTCATATTGATATAATGACGATCTAGCTTATCTTTGCTATCCAAGCCAAAGTACGCCGCATTTAAGTTGTCATCAAATTTGTATTTTGCGCCCCAAACCACAGCACGATCAAGTTTGCGGCCATCAGTATTGATTTGGTCAGAGTACTGATCTTTAGTGAATTTACCGGCAGTTAACTCTAAGCCATCAATTTCACGGCTTGTTGCCAAAACACCTTCAAAGTATTCAGGTACTAAACGTGCTGTATTACTTGCTAGAACAGGGATATCTAAGATTTGTGTACCGTAAGTCACAGTTGTATTTGAGATACGTGCTTTAACAAAACCGCCACCACGTGCCCAGTGGTCATAGGTATCGCCAGTATTGTCTTTACCATTTAAGCGTTCGCGAGGGATCATGCCGTTACCAGCATTATTGTTCGAGCCTAATTTAAAAGAGCCATCACCAATGATACCTGCACCAAAGCCAACTAAACCTTGAGTAAAACCGGTTTCAAGTTTTACCATTGCCGTTTGAGCATATGAGCTTGTGTCTTTGACACCATTCTTTTTGTCACGATTTAAATAACCAGTACGGAATAAAATATCCCCTTTGGCATCTTCAACAAGTCCTTTTGCTTCGCTTTGTTCGCTTGCATATGTTGAGGTAATTAACGCGGCATTAATCAAAACCGCTAAAGTAAGTTTATTTGCCTTTGGCATAGCTCGCCTCATTAAAAAAAATAAATTTGGGATAGAACCGAAATTTTGACCAATTGTATAAGTTATGCATAAAAAAGATAGATTTTTATTAAAATAATTTAATTAATATTAAATAAAATACTTATATAATTTTATGATTTGTTTCTCGTTTAAAAAACAGTCAAACTCAATTTAAGCTAATGATTTTTATATGTAAAATAATTTAATTTAGTTGTAAAATAAGCTGTATATTTTTTGATTTATTTTTATAAAAATATGTGATTTATTGCATTATTTTTTCTTTTTATTTAATGAGTTATTTTTTCTTTGTTTAAAAAATAAGCGCATCGGTTTGCAAAAAATACCATCCCGACGAATGACAGTGACTCATCAATCCAAAAGTTACAGATGTTCAGGCGAATTTAAGTTTTTTGCCGATGCACTTTTATGGAACACTGCTTACGTTTTCTGCACGATGCTTATCTTTTAAGCACTTTGTTGTTTTTTTACTACGTAGATATGCCTCTTTTTTGTGCAATAAATGTTCTTTATTTTAGTTGCGCTTCTAAATAGTTCAAAAAAACAGATCTTTTTTTGATAAAGATCAATTCCAATGCACAGATGACTGACGCTCGGCACTTTTATGGGACAAAATCGAGATTTAACCTAGTTTTTATAAAGTTGGCACAGCAATTGCTAATTACTTTGCGATGCAATTTAAAACATAAATCAGTCGAATATCCATCATGGGGGAGATCAATATGATGAAATTTGCATGTAAAGCAATCGCGTTGAGTATTTGTGCAGTGACTTCGACTTTTGCTATGGCGGAAGAAACAAATACATTATCTCAATACGGCCTTAGCTTTTCTGGAACCGCTGCTTTAACGACTGATTATCGTTATCGTGGTATTACTCAAACTGAAGGCGATCCTGCGGTACAAGGTGGCTTTGCATTAACGCATTCATCTGGCTTATATGCGGGTGTTTGGGCTTCAAATGTACATTTTAGTGCAGACAACCCAACTCATTTAGAGCTTGACCCATATGTCGGTTATGCAACTGAACTTCCATTTGCTAGTAAGCCAACTTTAGATGTGGGTTTATGGTACTACGGTTATCCAAGTTCATCGGATATTAATTGGTTAGAGCTATACGCTAAGTTAGGTTTTAAAAATGTACTCGCTTCTGGCGATAGTTTGCTAGGTGCTTTGAACTATACCAATGATTTTGCAGGTACAGATGAGAATGGCTGGTATGTGAATGCAACCTATAACATTCCATTCGCTGATACTGGTTTCGGTGGTGTCGCAAGTGTGGGTTATACCAAAGTAGATAACTATGACTTTAGCGACACAGGCGCTGAAGATGATAACTATGTGGACTGGAAAGTCGGGGTGACTTATAGCGTGAAATCGGTATCTGGTTTAACGGCTGAGTTAGCAGCGGTGGGTACTAATATTGATGCAGATGCTCAACCGTATAAACGTGGTACAGAAACTGGTGCAGTGTTTACTTTAACCAAAGCGTTCTAAGTTTCTTTGAGTGAAGAATAAATAAAAAAAGCCAGCATTGTTGCTGGCTTTTTTATTACTTAGACTTATTAAGTCTGATTAAAATATAGATAGTCCCATTCTGATAATCAGAAAAACTAAAAGGACAAGAAAAAATAATCTGATAAATTGGCTGCCATAGCGTAGTGCTAAAAAAACACCCACTAAAGAACCCATAATATTACAGATGGCGATCGTTAATCCGATTTCCCACAAGACATGGCCTGTTGGTATAAAAAATAAAAGTGCTGCGCTAAATGTCCCAAGGTTAACAACCTTTGCCGATGCAGAAGCATTGAGGAAATCAAAACCGAAAACTTTGACAAACAGGAAAAGCAGAAAACTTCCGCTACCAGGCCCAAAAACACCATCATAAAAGCCAATCAATCCGCCAAAAATGATTCCAAGCAAGATTTCTTTATAGCCACATTTGAGATAAGTACTTCGTGCGCCTAAATCCTTCTTCAGAAATGTATAGACAGCCATCAGGATGAGTAAAAAGAAAATGACATACGTCATCAATTGTTTTGGGATATAGGCAGTGGTCATTGCACCAATAAATGCAAATATAAATGCTGCAAGCATTGTAGGAATCAGAAGTTTCCACACAAAATTGATTTTATGAACAAATTTAAAAATAGAAGAGGCAGTTCCAGCCCAAACAGCTAACTTATTTGTACCAAAAACGGTCGCGATACTGTGTTGTGGCAAAGCATGTAATAAGGCAGGTATTTGTACTAAACCACCACCGCCAACTGCTGCATCAATCAGACCGCCACAGAAAGCAAAGAACCCTAAAGTCAGTAGGACGGTTTCATTAATCATCATATTAGCCAGTCTGAGAATTTTTTATGTTGTTAGCACTTTTGAAGGAACAGCATGCGAATCTTGTTAGATCATTATTAAACATCGTTTCTTTTGAACTTGCTGTTTTTTTATGCTGTTCAGGAACTAAAGTTTTGAATGTATAAAAATTATTTGCTTGGCTAAAAAGGTGCTTTTTATGCGCTATGAAGGATAGGTGTCGCTCATTTCAGTTGCATGATTAGAAATACTTTGCCTTAAAACTTAGAAAATATTGAGTTAATCTTTGTTAGTATTTGATTTTATTTGTCTTTTTTTTATTTTTGTGATTTGGCACAGCAATTGCTAATTAGCTTGTGATGCAATTTAAAGCTTAAAAATCAATTGAGTATCTAAAAATAGGGGGAGATCAATATGATGAAGTTTGCATGCAAGGCTGCTGTACTGGGAATGATGACTGCTACATCAACTTTGAGTTTAGCAGAAGAAACAAAACTACCATTTCCAGGCACTGTTACAGGAAATGTGAATGTAGTATCGAGCTACAATTTACGCGGCATGACCAACTCGCCAGAAAGTGATACACCCGCAGTGCAAGGGGGGCTGGATTATAGCCATAACAGTGGCTTCTATTTGGGCTATTGGTTTTCGACTTTAACAGCTGCCTATGCTGATTTTAATACTTCACCTACTGATGTGAAGGAAGAGAAAAAATCCTTCGAAAACGATTTTTACGCGGGCTATAAAGGCAAAATTACTGAAGATTTGGGCTATCAGATCGGGGGCACGGTTTATTACTATTATCCGGGTTGGGAATCGACAGGTTATGAAACCATCTTGGGTTTGAGCTATAAAGATTTCAGCATTACCGCGCAGACTTTGTTGAATAATGTCACCTTCGGAAACAAAGGCGATACTTATTTCTTAGCGACCTATGCGCCAAAACTTGCAGGTGGATTTACAGGTAAAGCGCAAGTTGCAGCCTATTATTATGGTGATGACGACGAGTATCTGGCTTATCAAGCCAAAGCTGGCGATGTAACTAAAACGGATTTTGCTTTCCGTCATGCAACACTGGGTTTATCACATCCTTTGGGCAATACCGGCGCAACGTGGAGTCTGGATTATATTTTTGGCGGCTATACCCGTGATGAAACCAAACAAAAGAATAAAGTGGTATTAGCTTTAGGTTATGCCTTCTAATTGAGTCTGATCCATAAAAAAGCGACCTCAAGGTCGCTTTTTTAGCTTTGCTGACCGCGGTAGGACAAGGCTTCAGTGATATGGCCACTACTGATGAATTCACTTTCTGCTAGATCTGCAATGGTTCGAGCCACTCTTAACACCCGATGATAGGCACGAGCAGAAAGGTTGAGCCGCTGTTGTGCCATTTCAATAATTTTTATTGAGCTGTCATCTAATAAGGCATGCTGTTCCAATAATTTTGGAGAGAGCGCTTGATTTAAACAATGTTGTCTTTGGATCTGTTTTTCATAAGCATTGATGACGCGCTGTCGTACCGTGTCAGAGTTTTCGGTTGGGGTACGATCCTGTAATTCTTGTGCCTGTAAAGGTGGAACATCAATATGTAAATCAATCCGATCTAATAGCGGGCCTGAAATTCGATTTTGATAGCGTTGGATACTATCCAGAGAACATTGGCAACGACTATCCTGATTAAAGGCATAACCACATGGGCAGGGGTTCATTGCTGCAATAAATTGAAAATTTGCAGGAAAAGTCATTTGCCTTGCTGCACGAGAAATCACAATTTCTTTGGACTCTAGCGGTTGACGCAAGACTTCGAGGACTTTGCGGTCAAATTCGGGTAATTCATCCAGAAATAATACACCCAAATGTGCCAAGGTAATTTCACCAGGTTTGGGTTGTGAGCCACTGTAGTATACTCAAATAGAATTCAAAGAATGGCAATTTAAAGATAATTTTATGGCAAAAATATCTAAATAGATTTCTCAACTTACCTTAAATAAGTTTCAAAACTTTATAAGTTACAGGAAATAATGTGCAAAAACTCAAACAAGTACGAACTATAAAGCCAACAAGAAGAAGTGTATCAGGTCAAATTTGCTTTGAAGGCTCATATATTCCTTTTGAATCGACATTAGAAAGAGATTTTCTAATTTTTCATACATTCAGAAAAGATGTCATTGATCTTGTAGCACAACCCATTTCGATCCCTTTTATTAAAAATGGAGTTGAATATGAATATACTCCAGATTATTTTGTTCAATTTTATACTGGAGGGGATTATGAGAGCCATGAAACAAAGCCTATGATAGTTGAAGTAAAGCCGTTCTCTGAATGGAAAGAAAATTGGAGAGATTGGTCTGATAAGTGGAAAGCAGCTATTCAATATTGTAAGGAACAAGATTTTAGATTTAAAATTTATGATGAAAATAGAATAAGACATAAAGCACTGATAAATATAAATTATATTAATAAATTTAAGAACTCATATTTTGATGATTCAGAAAAAAAGTGTGTTATTGAACAAGTACAATTAATGGGAGGAACCACCATAGGTTATCTATTGGAAAGGTTCTTTAAGGGGTCACTATATCGCACAAATGGTAGAAACTTAATTTTCCACTTATTAGCAAACAAGCATCTGGAATTTGATTATTGGGATGAACTTACAGAGTTGAGCGAGGTGTGGTGTGAATAATATAGAAAATCTTAATTGTTCGGTAGGATTTAGTATTGAACGCTCACATATAAGGATAAATAAAGGAAGTATTTATTTAAATACAATTGATAATGTGGAATATCAATTAATTGAAGTAATTGATATTAATCAGTGTTTATTCAGAAACTTACAGACTAATGAAAATAAATTGATGTCAATTAATGAGTTTAGAAATGTAATTAAACATGATGGGGCAAATATCAGCATTGATTCTAATTTAATTTGTGATGAAGATTGGGAGAAAGCTCAATTTAAATATGAAGCTATTCAACCACTTATATCATTAAGTGGTGATTATATCGGAACTAAGGGATTAGAAAAAAGAGCAAATGAGTGCAATGTAAGTACTAGAACAATTAGAAATTGGATGGCAGCTTTTGAAACTACTGGCTCAATTGTTTCACTATTAGAGCAAAAAAGAGGTTGGTCAACGGGAAAAGTCCGCTTAGAAAGAGATAGCGATCAATTAATAAGGGACGTAATAAAGGACTATTTTTTAACAAAACAACGACCATCAGTCGAAGCTACGATCAGAGAAGTATATAGACGTTGCAATAAGCTAAAAATGAAGGAACCAAGCAAGAATGCAATTCGTTTGAGAATTAGCCAAATACCTGAAAAAGAATATTTAAAAGGGAGAGGTTTTCGAGAAAAGGCACGAAATAAGTTCACAGCAAAACCAGGTCATTTCCCTGACGCTGATCATCCACTAAGTGTGGTTCAAATTGACCATACACTTGCTGACGTTATTTTAGTTGATGACAAATATAGGAAACCTATTGGTCGACCATGGGTTACTTTAGCTATAGATGTCTATAGCAGAATGATAACTGGGTTCTATGTATCATTAGATGCACCTTCAGTTACATCAGTCGCGATGTGTTTGAGTAGAAGTATTTTAACTAAAGATAAGTTACTTCATGATTTAGGAATAACAGATATCGAATGGCCAGTTTATGGATATCCTCATAAAATACATGTTGATAATGGACCAGATTTTCAATCTTTGAACTTAAAGAAATCTTGTGCCCTTCATGGCATCAATATTGAATTTAGACCCTTAGCTAGACCTGAATTTGGTGGACACATTGAACGATTGATTGGAAGCTTCATGAAGAAAATTCATGAAATTCCAGGAACAACATTTTCTAATCTATCTCAAAGAATAGAGTATGATTCTGAAAAAAATGCAATTTTTACCTTTGATGAGTTTGAAAAATACATAGCACTTCATATTTCTAAAGTATATCACTTGACTAATCATTCTTCTTTGGAAATAGCACCAATTCAAAAGTGGAGAATCGGTATATTCGGGGATTCAATGAATGAAGGGATTGGGATACCAACAATTCCAGCAGACGAACAGACTCTTATTTTAGATTTTATGCCTTATTGGAAACGTACAGTCCAACATACTGGGGTTTGTATCGATAAACTTGATTATTATGATACTTGTTTGAATCCATTTATTAATACAAAAGATGATAATGGTAAGGCTAAAAAATATGTATTCCGACGTGATCCTCGAGATATCAGTAAGATTTGGTTTTATGATCCAATCATTAAAAAATACTTTAAAGTTCCATTTGCAAACCAAGTATTACCACAAATGAGTGTATGGGAGTTTAAACAACTGTCCAAAATTGTCTTAGAAAAACATAATACTATAAATCAACAGCTTATTTATCAAGCTTGGGATGAGATGCAATCTTTGGTTTCAAATGCTGAAGCAAATACGCAAAGAATTCGTAGACAGCAGCAACGAAAGAAAATTCATAAAAAATCACAAGATATATATGAAAGTCAAGCAATTGAATCGAGTGTAGAGAGAAAGAAATTGAATATTGATGAGGAGCAATTTTCTCAAAATATTGGTTATTATGAGGATATTGAATAATGTTAGATGAATATCAGCATGTACATGAAAAATTTAGACATATCTTATTTCTTTCAGAAAAAGAAAGACTTGCATTTTTAGATGAACCACGTTGGATAGGATATTCAACTGCTAATACAATTATTGATAATTTACAAGGTTTGATGAATAAAACTAAACGGCCGAGAATGCCTAATTTATTAATTATTGGGGACTCGAATAACGGTAAAACAACTTTAATAAATCATTTTAATAAAAAATTTGGAGTTACATATCTAAATGATAATCAAGATGCTGTGATACCAATAGTCACGATTCAAGCTCCTCCTTCTGCAAATGAAAAAGAACTATATATTACGTTGATTGAATTTTTTGGTTTGCCCTATAGATCAACAAAATCATCTGTAGATTTAAGATATCAGGTCTTACACGCATTTCGTGAATTGAATGTAAAAATGCTAATTATTGATGAAATACATTCATTATTAACTGGTACCCCAAGACAACAGCGTCAAATAATGAATACTATAAAATTGATCTGTAACGAGCTTCAAATTCCAATTGTTGGTGTTGGTACCAAAGATGCTATAAGGGTTTTACATACTGATCCGCAACATGCTAGTCGTTTTGATGTAGCTGAAATTCCGATTTGGTCTAATAACAACGATTTCAAAAAATTATTAGGCAGTTTTGAAAAAATTTTGCCCTTAAAGAAGGCATCAAATTTACAAAACTCAGAATTAGCCACACAAATTCACCATATTAGTGAGGGTAATTTGGGCAATATCCATAGGTTGTTAGTCGAATGCACTAGCGATGCTATAAATCAGGGCGAAGAATTTATTACACTTAATAATATTAAGGATAAATCATGGTTAAGGCCGACCCAAGGTTTAAGAAAAATCATAAAATAAATCAATTGCCGATCAAAACAAAGTTTTATGAAGATGAAAGTATTAGTTCATGGATGATCAGAGCAGCATTAAATCAAGGGTGCACACCTCTTACGTTTACTCAATATTATTGGAGGCAACATAGACTATGGACATATGATTTAGATAAAGGTTTTGAACATTTTGATCCAAATATAACTTTAGATATTTCTAAATTAGCAAAAATTGACACTGAAAATCTTATTCAATTTAATACTTTTTCTTTAATTTATAAGCAATTAGAGTGTGGAAGTGATTTTTATAAAAAAAATACATCTTGGATAATTCCTTTGGCAAAGAGAAATCGAGTCCGGTTTCTTGGTTATCAATATTGCCCTTTATGTTTAATGGATGTAAATAAGCAACCATATTTAAGAATACATTGGAGGCTTACATGGAATATTTTTTGTACTTCTCATAAAGTTTTATTACAGAACAAGTGTCCTTCATGTGGAGAGGTTTATCAACCACAGCTCTTAGATGCAATGAGCAGGTACATTGATCATTGCTATCATTGTAAATCTATTCTTTATCTAGATATGACTCAACAAGTGATAGGTAATAGTATTAATAATGACCGAGCATTAAATTTTCAGTTGCGAGCTCATAATGTTTATATGAATGGGTCAGGACAACTATTAGGGCAAGATTTAAAATTTAAAGATTGGTTGGATACTATATTATTTTTTTTAAATATAATCAGAAAAGGATGTGAAAATCAAACTCATATGTTTGGATTAATACTTAAGGAATTTAATATTTCATTTAAAGAAAAATTATCTTTAATTGAACCACTGAGCATAAACTATTTATCAACTGTTATAAGATTTGAACTATTCTCCGTTCTAGAATTGATGATAAATGTAACAAAAGAAGAATGGGTTGATATATTGATAAAATGTAAAGTCACACAAAATAGCTTCCATTGGTCAAAAAATAGTGTAATTCCCAAAGGGTTCTATCCTATTTATCAATATCTTCCAGTCTCAAAAACAAAAAGAACTATAAAACGCGATTCTAATAGAATAAAAAGTAAGACAACTATAGAAAAAGAATGGCAAGCATTGAAAAAGAAGTTCATACGTTTAAGCTACTATGAAAAGAAAAAATTCTCATAATTATCAAAAATGTGATTGGTGTGGAAAATCACCAACAAAAATTCATCGTAGATATCATGACGAAGGTTATTGTGTTAATTGTTATAAAACATGGTTTACTTTAAAAACATGCTCACTGTGTAGTGAAAAGTCTAGGCTACATAAAAAAGAACAAAACCCGATATGTGAAAAATGTAAGAGGAAACAGCAATGTATTCGTTGTGATAAACCAGCATTAAAGGATGGTTCTAACACAACCTATGGTCGGGTTTGTAAAAGTTGCTATCAAAATTATTTTAAAGAAAAAAAGCAATGTGATATATGTTTGCAATTCAACAGAAAATTCATAAAAGACAAGCAAGATCCTAATAAAATTATATGTATTGTTTGTTACAGACACACTGCATATAAAACATGCCCAGAATGTAGAAAATATAGAAAACTAATGACTACTGACATGGGAGAGCTATGCAAAAAATGTGCATTAGACAATAAAATCAACTGTATAAGATGTAATGTTCTTATGTCACCTAGTTGTGGAAAGTACTGTTGGAGTTGTTATTGGTTAAACAAATCTGAGCATGATGTAAAACTTTGCTCTTGTTTGTTTAATTCTAAAAAAGTAAAAGAAGAATATTTAGATTTTAATAGATGGTTGGCTTTAAATTACGAAAATAATGTTGCTAGTATGAGAGCAAATAAGTATTTAGATTTTTTCATTAAATGTGATGATTTCTGGGGGAGAATTCCTGAATATGAAAAACTTATTAACATCTTTAAGCCTTACGGGCTTAGAAAAAATTTTGTGGTTATAAAGTGGTTGTGTAATTCAGGGAAAATTCATATTAATGAAAAAGTTAAACTAGAGGTTTCAGAATTAAGTAGAATTAATAACTTACTTAATAAATTTGATAATCATATTCCGATTTGCTTAAATAAATATTATTTATACTTGCAAGAAAAATTAGAAAATAAAAAGATTATTTTGCGAACAGTGCGGTTAGCATTACAACCTGCCGTTGAGATTATGCTCAAAAATAATTTAAAAAATGATGAGGTAATTAATCAAAAACAGATAAATAATTTTTTGGCAATAAAAAATGGTCAAAAAAATACAATTTCAGGATTTATCTCCTTTATCAATGAGTCATATAGTTTGGAGCTAAAATGCTTAATTAAGGATAATAGGAAATCCAATTTAAGAAGAAAAAAATACTTGGAAAAAGAATTGTTTGAATTAAATAAACTTTCAGAACTATCTACTAAAAATAAAGTGAAATGGATACTGTTGGCTACAGAATATTTTCATAATATAATATTGAAAAATAAGAAATATTATTATGAATTTGAAGGCGATTTTTTAGTTGTTAATTACAATTTTGAAAGTTACATTATACCTTTTCCTTTTTTATTTCAATGATATAGTCTAATGTATCAATAATTGTATTTAGTCTCAGTATAGTAAAACAATTTTTTAAAGAAAGGATTTGAAAGATAAATACAATAAATATTGTTGCAAAGAAATAGAACTTGAAATTTGGATTTTGATTTAAAAAAAATTGAACATTAGTATTGCTAAGTTGTGTTAGAATGAGTATAAATGTTGCTAATATTGTAGGGAAAATTCCAATTTTATCAATGCTTCCTGTTATAATTGAAGTTCTTTTATCAAAATTATCTCTCTCTAAAGTTATTTCTCTTTTTGTGAATTTTAAATCTTTAAGCTCAAAATCAGTCAATTGGGGTGAAAATTTAATTTTAGATCTTGTGCTGAATTCTGTATTTTGTAATAGGAGTTCTAAAGGGTTTTTAAAAAATGAAATAATACCTTTACGAGAATTATACATATCTATAGCGGTACTTAGAAATAAAGATAATTCTGCAAATATAATAAATATAAGTGCAACAAGCATCATAAATTGGTTCTTAAATATGAAGCCAATTCCAATTGAAAATAAAGAAAAACCTATCAATGTAAAACATATTGCTACACTTCCATAATAAGCTCGATTATTTTTTTTATTAAACCTTTTTCTTAACGCTGTTTCATATTTCTCTGATTGAAGTAAGACTTTTTTAATTTCTTTATGATTTGTATTCAACAAAAATTACACCTTTATTAAACTAATGCTATTAAAATTATCAGTAGTTAATGCTGCTTAATTGCTGATAATTCTGAGTTTTTATTAAAAGAACTTTCAATAGTTCTAATATAAAATTCTTCTGTAGTTTAAAAATAAATCTC
The DNA here is from genome assembly GCF_013072675.1 of Acinetobacter sp. Ac_3412. NCBI lineage: Bacteria > Pseudomonadati > Pseudomonadota > Gammaproteobacteria > Moraxellales > Moraxellaceae > Acinetobacter > Acinetobacter sp. Ac_3412. The sequence continues at coordinate 46,215 of NZ_LXUJ01000014.1, forward strand.
AAAACTACTGTTCATGAATTATTAGAGGCCTGATTTTGCATAAGATCATCCAATACATCTCCTATTAAAGGGAGCTCATAGAATTGACTAATTTACATTTTCGAAGATGAAAGGTACTTAAATTTATTGAAGATTTCTAAAAGTTTAGCTTTTCTAGAACCCAATCTGCTAATCTGTACTTCGAATGCCATTTTGGGACTCCATTGAGCAAGTAGGTTTTGTTCGTGCCTTCCAACTCTTTGCCTGTCATTTTTTCATATTTAATTTTCATTGGTCAATACATTTTAATCAAGATTGTAGTTTTCTTCTAAAAAACCAATTAAAGAAATATTTTGCATATTCTCATTGAGTTGCACACCCATTCTTACAAGTATTTGACATACTGTTCTTATAGTTTATAGCTCTGTAAAGCAATTTGCATTACTGTATGTATTACATGGCTTTGGAGAGTTACGATGGCAACTGTATATTTTAGAGTTAATGACAGCCTTAAAGCGAAATCTTATGCAGTGCTAAAAGAACAGGGCATTGCACCAAATGATTTTTTTACCAGTGTCTTAGAATATATTGCTACGACTGGACGATTACCTATTCAGAAAATTATTGTATCTGACGAAGATGCTGATTTACTTGAGGTTGTTCTCAAACGACTTAATGACCCTAAAGATCAATTTGAGGAAATCACCCTAAATGACCTATAAGATTTTGCGTCATAAGGACTTTACAGATGAATGAAATGATTTACCCCTAGCAATGTGTCTTACACCAGGCCTTGATTGTGAGCAACTTAGGTTTAAAACTCAACCGTAGATCATCTACCATGCCACTAAGTGGTTAGTGCCTTTGAAAATGGGGGCGAGTAAGCAATATTTTTCAAATATTCAACCAATCATGCAGTTCAATTATATCAAAATTCTCAATTTTTGAGACATAAGATTGATTTTTTTCAAAGACGAAGCCAATTCAACTTTAGTCATATTTTTTTAATCACGTATTCTGATTAAATACTTTATAAGTTTTTGATACCTAAGCTCATGTATTGAGCTGATAGCTCAAGATGTTGTAGTATTCGAAAAGGGATATTATGCATTTCTTGATGATTCATAGTGTAAATAAGCTTTTAAATAAAATAAATATTTAGGCTCAGTAAAACTAAGATTATATTTATACAAAGTAAAAAGCCTAGCCCAGAAGTTGAATAAGATTGCTTACATCTTCATTACGTGGAAATTCATGGGCTAAAATATCAACTATACTTTTAGGATATTTATTAATTTTACCTTGAGAGGCGGTATTAATAGCATGAACCCATTGATCATAAATAGTACCATTATTTACTAGATCACTAGCTTTTCCACCTGCTCTAAGCCATATTGTTTGTAACCTATCTGCAAAAAGTTCCGCACAAAGCTCTATAATTATTTCATTAATTTCAGAGGAGGATACGATTGTATTTCGTGTGGGAAAACTTCTAGCCTCTAATAGTTTCAACCTCAGTCTTTCTGGCCTTGATAGTAAAGTTTTTATGTGTGGGATAATTTCTTTAAATTGTTTATTCCCATTTTTATAAGAAGAATAGATATCTTTTGCAATACTTTTCCATCTTTTTTGTCTAATAATGATACCAATCCTATTTGATTGACTTTGCCAACTTCCATGACTAAGTAGATATTTTGCAATTTCCTCATTTATAGAGTGCCATTGGATTAATTGTATAATCGTATTTAATGGTAAAGAGTTTTTTTGTTGAGCAAGTTGAATAATTTTTTGACTAAGAAATGGTTCAGGTTGGCTAATATTTTTAACTGCTAGTAGAGTTAATAATTTTTCAGCTACAGAATTAACTATTAAGTTTTTTTGAGGGTTTCCAATATGTGACCATATTAATGGTCTATTCTCGTAGTTTAAAAAAATATTAGAGATTTCGTCATCTATATGCATGATTTGGATTATTTTATTGAAAATTTTTTCTGGATTATCATTGCTAATGATTTTATTTAAAATATAGTGAATATAATGTTCTTTTGTTTCTTTAGTTGGAATAATTCTATTGTCGATGTTAAGACAATTAAGCCATACTTTAAGCCAAATATAATCTCCAAGGTCAATATGATTTAATATCTTTTTATCTAATAAAATTCTATTTGATACAAATTTTAAAATGCTTGTATCTTTATATTCAATGATAGCGTAAATTATCTTTGAATTAGGGTAATTATCTACTAAACTTTGTAAGCTCTGCGGATTATTGAAAGTCAATTGATGTGTAAGAGATTCTTTAGCATCATAAAAATATCCTACGGCTAATGAATGTGCATGATGCCAATTATTTTTCTTGCAAAAATCTAAAAAGTTTTTGGTAATATTTTCTGCTGAAAATTTAGTTTCATCACATAACTTGGTTTCAAAGGATTCATTATCGATAAGAATATTTTCTATAATTTGTGAAATTACGGGATTGGATAATAGTGATAAATATTCTGCTAATAACTCATTGGTTTTATTGATATTGTAGCTAAACCCAGCTAAAACTATTTCACTCCACCATTTGTAAGACTTTTTTTCATTCGCTGTTTTTAGGATGTTTTCAATTTTTTTAATGTTGAAATCATTTTTTATATTTGAGATCATCCAATTGTATATGTCAATGTTATATTCTGGAGGTAAAGGAATATTGGCGAGTGAAAACAATTGATCACAATCTAGATTATTTATATTTGCATTTATAAAGTCTGTAGTTTCCTTTACTAATTTTAAAATTAGTGGGTTTTTATCCTTTTCTGTAGATAAGCTTGCTCTTAATAGCTTAATAGAGTTTGATATGTTTGGATTTTTTTTGTACTCTTGGTAAATATTTATTATCCTGTCTACAATTCTTAATTCATTTAAATTGCTATAATCATAAATTAAGTCTTTAAAGTATATAAAGCCTTCACTTTCTTTGTCTAATAAAAACTCTGAAATATTTTTTCTATTTTGTTTGTCATGATTTTTAATTTTATGAAACTTATCTGTCCAAGAAAGTTCATAGTTTCCTAATACACAATATAATGTTGGATTTAACAAAGATGTTGTATCTTGCTCTTTAAAAACACAATGTAGAGATAAATTTTTTCGTGACTTTGGCCATAAAGATTTCCATAAAAAACTAATAATATTAGGCCACTGCTCCAAATTGTTTGTTAAACATACAGAGTTTGAGTCTATCAGTGAATTTAAAATAGTCAAACGCTCATCATCAGGTAAAGAAAAACTTATAACATTTTTACCTAATAATTTATTGAGTACAGTATCAATCTCTTCTTGTTCAAATATGTGAGTGATGGGCCAGATTGCGACTTTACTTTTTACTGAGCCAGCTCTTTTTTGAGTTAAATCTGGTGTTGTATACCAAATAGCAAAATAGGTATCTATAGGGCTACAATTAAGAATATATTCCCAGTTTGAAGGCTGGCTGGGAGGAATATCTGTTAGACTAACTAACTCGATAGGAACTTGAATATCAGTTTCGGATATTAATTTATGGCCTCGAGAAGTATATCCAAATTCTAAATATTGTGGCCAAATCACTTTATCCATTATTATCAACCATAAATCCAAACTATAGGTGAGGTTAGGTCAGATTCTTTTTCATGATTATTTGGTGCAATAATCCATCCCTGATTTTCAGGGCCATTATCTACAAAAGTATTTTGTGTGCTTTCATCTAAAGCCGTGCCTAATGAAGATAATCCCCATATAGAAATGTTATCTTTTCCCCAGTTAGAATGTAAGAATTGATTTAATAATGGTAATTCTTTTTCAAAAATTTCTTTGGGTGTAGTAGTTGTTGAATTAGATACCTGATCATAGCAAGATAATATAATTGCAAGTTTGGGTTTAATAACTCTTTGGCTTCTTTTTAAATTACAAACATGAAGTATTATTTGAAAAAGCTCAATCCACCAGATATTGGCATCTATAGCATCTAGTTCTTCTTTTTTTTTCGTATCTTTCTTTTTTAAATCTCGATTTTTTAATAAATCTTCAATTTTGTGTTTATATTTAGTTTCATCATTCAGACGAATAAATACCATCCAGCCATTTGCATTGATTAGGGTCTCGGCCCATTTTTCATTTACTGATCTAGTTTCAAAAATGTGTGTTAACTGTTCACCAGCATAATCAAACCAAGTGAGATCCACTTCTTTTTCATTTTTAATTAGCAAAGGTAGCGATACATTTGCAAATTGAGAAGACGTTGTTCTTTGTGGATTATTACCTTCAGCTAACTTCTCTAGGGCCTCTTGAAAAATATCGAGATTTTCTGGAGTGTTACGTATAGTAATTTGTTGTTCTACTCCACGAGTTAATCTTCCATATAGTTGAGCTGAATAAACAGTTTTACCGCTATTTGGCTTTCCTAATACCATAATAGAATTAGTTTTATCCATGATTTCCTCTAAAAGACTCAAATATAGAATTACCAAGAATATGGTCAGTGATTTCAGTTGGTTCTACTGAAATATTTGAAATTAATTCGTTAATTATGTTAAACATTTCATCTGGTTTTGTTATTGAACAAGAATGACTAGACCTCGGACAGAAATTAACCGAGTTAAGATTGCGTGTAATCAAATCATGAATAGTTGCTGGGACATTATTGTTTTCTTCAGCTTTAGTCCAAATTAAAGCAATATGCTTTGCATAAGGATAGTCTTTTAATCGATCAAAAATACTGGAGATATCATTTCTAGTACCTCCACGGATTTTAGTATCTTTGTTTGAAAGCTTTTCTGAATCAGAGGTTATAATGAGTAAGTCTGAATGGGTTATCACCCAATCAGCACCTTGGGCTAAATTAGGATTAGTTGCCCATTGATTGAACCATTCTCCTGGTGCATCTATAAATATAACATCTCGAATTACATCGTTTTCATCTCGAAAAGATAAATGTAAAAAACCAGGTGTTCTTGCATCTCCTCTTGGCGTGCGTAGAGGAAAGTCTGGTGTAGATAATGGGGATGAAAATCTAGAGTTTTTTGCTAGAGCTTCCCATGATTCAAGGGTATAGCTTGCCCAAAAATCACCAAAACTAAGCTTTTTACCACTTAAAATTTGTAAGTATAACGAGAGTAAAATAGTAGACTTTCCAGCTTCTGCTGGACCTATTATACCAATAATTAAAGGTTTTCGAACATCTGATAACTTTTGGAGACCTTTAAATCCTAGATGTGTTCCATTCCAAAAAACTTTATAAATAGAGCTAGCAGGATCATCTATTAATTGCCCATCAGCTTCTTCAGTTATAGTGATAAATTCACAATCATTTAGAGAAATATGACCTTTATCGCAACTCATGCCTTCTTCTAGGCCACATTCAGAATTAGTACATTTATACATTTTGATTCCTATAACCTGTAAGCTTGCTCTTGTCTATAAATAGCTTTAGCTAAATCTGGTAAAGATATCTCTTCAATTTGCACAATACATTGATTCTTTAAAGTTTCTATGTCGATATCCGTTTTAAATGCTGAAACGACAAGATCCCTAATATTGAGGCAATTCTTATTTGGAGAAAGCTCAAGAGCATTAAATATATCTTTAGCCAATAGCTCAGCTTTGCTTTCCCTAATTTTTGTTAGGATATCAATTAATGGATACTTTTTATCATAATTTGCATTTTCTGTTTGGTTAACGGATTCGGCCAAGATATAAGTAGAACTAACAGGAGCTGGATATTCTTTAATGAGAGTTAATAAATCTATTGCCATTATTAAGGGTCTAAGTAGGACGTCGATTTCTCGGTAACTTCTAAAAAAACTTTGCGAGTATTTTGCTTCATACCACCATAGTATTGCTAATTGCTCATTTTGATATTCAAAAGGACTTTTTAATGAGGAAGACACCAAATTTATTTGTTCATTTAATTCTTTAAAAGTATCTGTGAAATTTTTTGCAATTTTTTCAGCCGAGGCTTCGTTTTCACCTTCATTTTGAAAGCCGTCATTCTTAAATGTTTTGTTTCTTAATGTTTTAATATCTATAGTTTCTTTGTAAACAGAAAATGACTGTATATTAAGTTTTTTGTTCCATTCATCAACTTGTTCTTTCGTAAGAATTAGATGATTATTATTAATGGATAAGTATGGCCAAATATCAATTAAATTTAATGCTAATTTACTAGCATTATCAATATCTTGATTGGTGAGTTTCTCACACGCATAGAGAACCATGGCCGTAAGTAGCCTATTAGGCTTATCTTCTTGATAAACCAAGCCAACATTTGACCAATTGTTTTCTAAAGTAGAGTACGCTGATTGCATTGCTAAATTAGATTCAAAAAAAGACTCTTTAATTAGAGCATTACACCCATCAATTAATAATTTTGGATCCATTTTCTCTGCAAATTCTTCAGCTGCAGCGTTTGCTTTATCAAAGCGCTCATCATTTTCGGTAATTTGCTTATCAAGAGAACCTGCTTTTTTTAAAGCTTCTAAAAAAGTCATACTCATTATATAATTCCACTAGACTATAAATATTTTTTAAGTGATTGATTTTTTGGGAAATCTGTCAGAATGTTTTGAATTAAATCATTAACAGTAACATTTGCACCATTAGTCGCTTTATGTATTAATTCAAACCAGAGGTCGGAAACATTTGAGATATTTGAAATATCTGAAGGTTTACCTCCTGATCTAACCCAAATACTTCTTATACTATTTACATCATAATATAAATTTGATAACTCATTGATTAGACTTGTATGAGATAATGTGGAATCTTCAATAATAAGCTCATTACTATCTTTTCTATCTAGAATTAAATCAGAACAATTAACTAAAAGTTTAATCAAGCATTCAGCTGAAGCTCGAGAAGCAAAATGTCTATATGTATCATCCTTAAAAGTATCAGCGTAATCAGATACAGCTTTAGAGATTATTATAGGAATATCTAGTATTTCACCTAATGCAGCTAATCCACTTGCTTCCATATCTATACCTAAGACTTTACGCATATCACGACTAGCTAAATGATCGAATATCTGTTCATCTTCTTTAACAGTATTTCCTGTAGCTATAGGAGCTATATGAAGTGAAAAATCTGGATCATTAGGTAAGCCAAAGAGATTTTCTTCTTTTAGCGTAGTTGCCTCTTTTAAACCACTTTCTGTTAATTCAAATCCTTGAGCTGTGATCCAGTTACGCTTTCGCAAACGCTTGATTACATCTGAGAAATTTGGACAGTAGGTTTTAAATATTTCATTATCAATAGGCTTGCTGCCTTCAAGTAATTGTAATATTAACCATTTTTCTTGATAGTCTAATGAGTATACAGGTCTTAAGTTAAGCCAACTTGCTTCGTTAAAGCTGAAACTTTGCATTCTTTGTAAAATTTTAGGATTAGGTCTAAATTGAAGTTGATCGCCTTGAAAACTCTCTACACCATCAATTACAACAGATTTTCCAGCATCGTATGACCATAGTCGGTCAGCGAATATAACATCACCAAGATGAACCTTCCCGCGTCTTCCTGCACAAATACCAGTCATACAAATACACTTTACTATATTCTTTTCTTGTTGTAGTAGAGAGGTAGTTGCAGCAATCGCTTGCTCTCGTCCCATAAAGTTTTGCCAAGTAGCCATTATTGACAATATTCCTGATGGACTCTCTATTTCTGTTTTAGCAATAGTCCAGCCGTCAACAATTTCTTCTTTCCAAGAGGTTTCACCATCTAGTGTTTGTAGTAGGGCATTGTACTCATCTCGTAAAGCACAAATAATAAGTACATCAGTCATATTTAATAGTTGTATTGCGTTAAATTCTAAATCATATATCAAAATTTGTTTTCTTAAAACAATATTTGGAGTTTTTCTAGATGAAAATATTTAATTAACTTTTTGATTTTTTTTATAAAAAATGTACTATAATAGTAGGGATTTCTGGGCTTGTTTTTTCACTTAACAATTCTTGTTTTTAAATGTAGTTGATCTCTAATTGGATTAAGTATATATCATAGTTGTATTTGATCTTTTATCTAGAAAAACTCCTAGCGGAACATGTTAAAGTTTAATTTAGTCAGTGTGCATCACTTCTTACAGAGTTTTAAAAGATGATCTGCGTCAAGCTAGATGACTTCAATCGCTTTAGACAATTAAATATTTTTTATCTGGTATAAATAATATGACTAATAGGATTGCTTCTGAGCAAGCTGTTGAGCATGCGTGGAAATATTTTGAATTGCATTCAAACCAAAGAATAATGATGTTCAATTATTATCTTTTTATTATGACTGGATTAGCCACAGCTATAGGTGTAACTTTACAGACATCTAAAAATTTTGCGTATGTTGGAATCTTGCTTAGTATCATTGCAGTTATTGCTTCTATGGTTTTTTGGAAGTTAGATCAACGGACATCATTTCTAATTAAACAGTCAGAGGCAGTTTTTAAAAAATTAGAAAGAAACTCTGCAATTGATATAGGGATTTTTTGTAATGAAGAAGCTAATTTAGAAAAAAGTAATGAAAAAAGATTTTTCTTAAATAAAATTGTTACCTATGGGACTCTGTTTAGATCTATTTTTATTATTTCAGGAGGGGTTGGTGCTTTAGGTATTATAGTTTTTTTTCTAATAATTACGGAATATATAATTTTAAAGTGAGTATTTTATTAGCTAAAATATTAATTTGAGCCTAGTCATATGAATTTTAATGATTTATCTTGTTGCTGTTATTTGCAGTTTAATCATGTTAACTTAGCTTATTCTTCCAATCGAATTTAAAATCCAGTTGTTATTTTTTCCATCACGATGTCTGAAACCAACCATTTTCCCTTTAAAGCTATCTATATAATCAAATGAAATATTTCCGTTCATGGTAGCTATATGAATTAAAATAGAAGAAAGACCAGTATCATTATGGACATTGAGAAAAGATTCGATGCTTTCTTGTAATTTAATAACAACGCCTTGTTTAGACATTTCTTTGTCAGTACTTATGTTTTTTTCAGGTGCAAAATCTATAACTATATAAACATATTCGTTCATTATGACTCTGATTATCAGCACTTCATTAGGATAAGAGGTTGTATCATTTAGATGGCAACTAGACATAGACATTGTTTTAAACTTTAAACTATCGTTAAAACCATTAGTAAAAGTGAACCAATGAACTTTAGCATTTTCATCTGCTTTAAGATTTTGGGCATGATCCCATAACTTTTGTAATCTTTCATCATTTGAATAGGTATCACCTATGGCATTCCTAGTATCATAGAAACAATCAGCTAGACCTGTTTTACCATTACCACCTTCACCAGCTCCGACGGAAAATTCTTTTGGTTCATCAGATTCTATTAATTTATATTTTTTAACTACACCATTTTCTATAATTTCATAATTTTTATGGATGGTTCGTGAATTTCCTAAAATACCTAGTTTTTCTTTAATTGTTGCGACATGTAAATTATTGACTTTTTTTGAGTCGTCTATTAGTACTTTTTCTAATTCCTTTTTTCGTCGTAATTTAATCGCTATCTCTTCTGCATCTTTAGTTGTAATTTCAATTTCTTGGATATTTTTTTTATATACAGGCGGCATTATCAGCGTGATATCAGGTCCAATTGGCTCAGATATACCACTGATGCCTGTGCAAAATATAGTTGACTCATTAAGTTTAATCCCAGTTATTTCTAAATCAATTTGCTGATCATGCCATGGTCTAATTACTGGATAAAAATCATAGGGTGGGTTTGTGTTCACTAAAGCATGCCTTGCACTATTTGTGACATGTTTTACTCTATTTTGAGTGTATAAATCATTCTTTAAATGGTATAAGAAAATTGCATCTCGTATAGTCAGTTTTTTGGGTAATACGACGACATTATCAGAAGTACTACTATTTGGGTCTGATATATTAAATAAGTTAAGGACTGAGTCGTGGTTTTTATCTAGGCTTTGCCATAAATAAGATAACAGAACTCTTTTAATTTCCATTGAGTAACCATAATGGACAATAAAGAATGTGAGAGGGTGTAAAATATAAATTTTATTTTTCCAATCAATTAGTATTAATTTGTTTTTGTCATTTAATAAATCATTAATAGGGTATGCAGATTCAGGGAATGGATGCACCAAGCTACTGTTTCTAATTCCATAAAATGATGTAATCGAATAATTATCTTCTGTCATTGAAATATTAAATACATCATTTTTAAAAATTTCTTTTGAGGAGCCATTAATCCAAATACTTCCAATCTTTATTTTATGTAAGTAATTTATTGATATATTAATAGAAATTTGGAAATTTGATGGTTTTTTTGTAGAAATATTGACAAACAATATTTCTACTTGCTTTTTACCATCATTACTTTTGTTTGATATTTTTTTATACCATACCACTACGTATTCATGATTTTTGAAAAGTTTATCAGAGTTTGCTTCAAAAATTTTTTTCAAACTTAATGAGTTGCGGTAAGAAATTCTTTCCTTGCCAAAGGCATCTATAAAGTTCATGAGTAAAATTACTTAAAATAATTATTAGATAAAGTCTTATATCATGAATTTTGAAATTTATTTAGGGAATATGAAGTCTATTTAGGTATTTCACAGCCACCACCGACCAAGGCAATCGCAGATGCAGTATGGTGTGGTGCGCGAAAGGGCCGTTGTCCAAAGCTATGTTGTGCATTGGCAACTGAATAAATACTGGCGACCTCTAAATTTTCCTGTGCATTGAGTGGCGGTAAAATGGAAGGAAGGCGAGAGGCGAGTAAGGTTTTACCTGTACCAGGAGGACCTTTAAATAAGAGCGAATGCCCACCAGCTGCTGCAATCTCTAAGGCACGACGTGGTCGTAATTGTCCTTTAACATCTGCGAGGTCGAGTTGATAAGAGGTTAAACCATGAATTGATCTTTGTGGTGCAGCCGTAATTTGAGAATTGCCCGAAAAATGTGCACAGACATCCTGTAGGTGATTGGCCGCATATACCTCAAAATTGGGGAGTTGGTTGGCCTCTTCTAAATTGCCATTAGGCAGTAACAGACGGTGCTGCGCTTGTTGGCAGGCCATCGCGATGGTCAATGCGCCTGAAATCGGGCGTAAATGTCCATCTAATGCCAGTTCACCAATAAATTCAAAGCCTTCAGTGCTATTTTCTGGTAATTGTCCTGAAGCAATCAAGATGCCAAGAGCAATGGGTAAATCAAGTCTAGAACCATCTTTAGGGAGATCTGCTGGGGCTAAATTGATGGTTAAGCGCTTGGTTGGAAACTGAAAACCGCTATTAATAATGGCTGAGCGGACACGATCTTTACTTTCACGTACTGCAGCTTCAGGTAGACCTACAATTGTGAGTGAAGGCAAGCCTGAACTGATATGAACTTCAACTTCAATTTGTGGGGCGTGTAGACCTAATAAGCCTCTCGTATAAATTTTTGCAAAAGACATCTTATTATTGTTCCATTGTGGTGCTTTATTTTTAATCATTTTTCGGTGCTATTCGCACCGAATTGGTGCTTATTTTTTATTCTGAACGATTTCTTCAAGTATTTTCATTTGCTGTTGCAGCTCAGTGAGGCGTTGATTGGCCGTATTGAGAGCAGTTCGTTGGCGATCAAGCTCTTGCTTAGAGACAAGGTCTAACTTTTCGATGCTTTCACTGAGTAACGCACGTAAGTTTTTTTCTAGGTCTTTTTTAGGTTGGTCAACTTGTTGCAAAATTGCCTGTAAAAGAGTCTCAATCATAAAGTGCTCAATAGGTTATGTATATTTGCTGCTCAGTGTATCACTGCTGGCTATATTCCTCTAGCACACTTCGGGACAGAAGGATGAGTGACTGGTTGATTTCATTCAATATAGCGAAATGAAACTTATTTTCGATGCACTATCTACATCTTCAAGCCTAAATAGGTTATAAAGAAAGCTTGTGCCCAATATTTAAAAACCCCCAACCTTTAAATATTGGCATGAAAATTGAACATAAAACCTTACTGGTGAAAATAAGCCGAAGGAAAACAAACATGAAGCTTGTAACTGCAATTGTAAAACCATTTAAATTAGATGATGTGCGTGAAGCACTCTCTGAGATTGGTGTTCAAGGGATTACCGTAACTGAAGTCAAAGGTTTCGGACGTCAAAAAGGTCATACAGAACTGTATCGTGGTGCAGAGTATGTGGTTGATTTCTTACCGAAAGTGAAGATTGAAATTGCAATTAGTGATGAAATGGTGGACGCAGTCATTGAATCAATCACTCGTGTCGCAAGCACAGGCAAAATTGGTGACGGCAAAATTTTTGTCACGAATTTAGAGCAAGTAATCCGTATCCGTACGGGTGAAACTGGGCCAGATGCTGTCTAAATTGGCACAAACTTTGCTGAGTTAGAAATAAGAGAAATAGCTCACAAAATAAGGTTGGGGGACACGAATGAAAAAAATGCTTATGGCGCTCAGTCTATCTGGCGCACTCTTAGGTGGTTCAGCGGTGGTTTGGGCAGAAGATGCTGCATCAACACCAGTAACTGAACAAACTGTAGCCGTTGCTGATACGGGTGCTGCAACAACTGAAATTGTAGCCGTTGAAGCTCCAGCTCCTGAAGAGGCTGCTCCTGCTGCTGTAGCAACAGTGGATACGGGTGATACAGCTTGGGTTCTTGTTTCAACAGCATTGGTTCTGTTGATGACTATTCCTGGTTTGGCTCTGTTCTATGGTGGTATGGTGCGTAAGAAAAACGTACTCAGTACCATGATGTTCAGCCTTTCTGCGGCGATCTTAGTGAGCTTAATCTGGGTAATTGCCGGTTACTCATTGGCTTTCTCTGGTTCAGGTGCTTATGTGGGCGACTTGGGCAAGGCGATGTTGAATGGCGTTGCTTTTGATGCCTTAAGTGGAACAATTCCTGAAAGCTTATTTGTTATTTTCCAAATGACCTTTGCGATCATCACTGTTGCGATTATCAGTGGTTCGATTGCTGATCGTATGAAATATTCAGCATTTATGGCTTTTATCGCAGTATGGGTAATCTTGGTTTATGCACCAATCACTCACTGGGTATGGGCGGCTGATGGCTGGTTATTCAAAGCAGGCGCATTAGATTTTGCTGGTGGTACGGTTGTTCATATTAACGCAGGTGTTGCAGGTTTGGTTGCAGCATACATGTTAGGGAAACGTACAGGCCTTGGCCGTGAATCTATGGCACCGCATAACTTAACTTTAACTGTGATTGGCGCAAGCTTGATTTGGGTAGGTTGGTTCGGCTTTAACGGTGGTAGTGCTTTAGGTGCTGGTGCGCGTGCAAGTATGGCGATTCTTGTAACTCAAGTAGCTGCTGCCGCTGCTGCATTCTCATGGCTCATTGTTGAACGTCTTGTTCGTGGTAAAGCATCAGTTCTTGGTGGTGCATCAGGTGCGGTTGCTGGTTTAGTGGTGATTACGCCTGCTGCTGGTTTCGTTGGTGTAGGTGGCGCATTAATCATGGGCTTAATTGGTGGTGTGGTGTGCTTCTGGGGGATTACTGCACTGAAACGCCTGCTTAAAGCGGATGATGCTCTGGATGCGTTTGGTTTACATGCTGTTGGTGGTATCGTTGGTGCGATTCTTACTGGTGTGTTCTACAGTGATGAAATCATCAAAGCGGCAAATGTCGCACTTGCACCGACCTTTATAGGTCAATTGTGGGTACAAATTGAAGGTGTGTTAGCGACAATCGCGTATAGCGCAATTGTGACCTTCATTATCCTGAAAGTAATTGATCTGGTGATTGGTATCCGTGTAAGTGCTGACGATGAGCGTATGGGGCTTGACCTTAGCCAACATGGCGAACGTATCGAATAATCAGTGCAAGATGTGATTAAAAAAAACAGCCTTATGGGGCTGTTTTTTTATGGCTTTAGGGTGCTAGTTCTGCAATTGAAGAAACTTTGCTACACTTAAGCAAAGTGAGTAAATAATCGCGCAACTATGCATTGTCCATTTTGTAACGCTGCTGATAGTAAAGTCATAGACTCCCGTTTGGCTGCCGAAGGCTGCCAGATTCGTCGTCGTCGTGAGTGTGTCATTTGTGGGGAGCGTTTTACCACCTTTGAAAGTTATGATGTGGTCATGCCTCGCGTGATCAAATCAGACGGTAAAAATGAACCTTTTGATGAGGCCAAACTACGCCGTTCTTTAATGCATGCCTTACAAAAACGTCCTGTCACTCAGGAACAAATTGAAACTGTACTCAGTGATATTCAATCGCAGATTCGTCGTCTAGGCGAGCGTGATGTCAAATCCAGAACCATTGGTGAAATCGTGATGCAGGCATTATTTGCATTGGATCACGTTGCCTATGTTCGATTTGCTTCTGTGTACCAAGATTTCCAAGATGTAGAAGCATTTCGCCATCAAATTGAGCAAATGCAACAACGTGAAAATGAAGCTTAAATTCGAGAGATCATGTCTGAGTTAACCCAAGATCATTTATCTGAACATCAGCACTGGATGCAACAAGCCATTGCCTTGGCTCGACGTGGTCAATATTCGACGAAGCCGAATCCAAATGTCGGTTGTGTGATTGTCAAAGACGGTCAACTGATTGGGGAAGGTTACCATCCAAAGGCAGGGCAGCCGCATGCGGAAGTATTTGCATTACGTCAGGCAGCTGAGAATGCCAAAGATGCAACGGCATATGTCACTTTAGAGCCTTGTGCACATTACGGTCGAACACCACCTTGTGCGGAAGCATTAGTCAAAGCTCAGGTGAAAAAAGTTGTCATTGCCTGTTCAGATCCAAATCCACTGGTCGCAGGTAAAGGCGTTAAAATTTTACAAGATGCGGGTATTGAGGTCGAAACAGGGATTTGTACGGAAAGTGCAAAAACGCTTAACTTGGGTTTTTTGAAGGCCATGTCCACTGGCCTGCCTTATGTACGTTTAAAGATAGCATCAAGTCTGGATGGCCGTACTGCGATGGCTTCGGGTGAATCAAAGTGGATTACTGGCACAGCAGCTCGACAAGACGTACAACATTGGCGGGCAATTTCGGGTGCGGTGATCACTGGTATTCAAACGGTTTTAGCTGATGATTGCGAACTGAATGTGCGTGTTTTAGAAGGCGTTGATCTGACAACAGTGATGCAACCAAAACGGATTGTTTTAGATCGACAAGGGCAATTACCACTTTCTGCAAAGATTTTACAAAATCCAGAAACGGTGATGGTGATGACACCATTTCGTCAAGAACTTGCTGATTTAGGCGTGATACAATTGCCACCGCAACCTTTAAACCAGTTATTGCAGACTTTGTCTCAACAACATCAAATTTATGATGTTTTGGTTGAGGCAGGTGCGACTTTATCAACGGCCTTTTTACAACAAGGATTGGTTGATGAAATGATTAGTTATGTTGCGCCAACTTTACTTGGTCAATCTGCTCGGGCTATGTTTAATGCTGAATTTAGCAAAATGGCAGAGCAGCTCCGTTTTGAGTTGGTCGATGTAACCCAACTTGGGCAAGACATACGCCTAAGATTGCTCCCTATCCAAGAGATGATATGAATCCAGAACCATCGGTTTATCACAAACGTCGTCATGCTGCCCGTACGACTGACGAATATCTTTTTCATCAGTTAGTGCCTTATCTTGGTAATAAGCGTCGGCTACTTCACCTTATTTTAGAAGCGCTTGAGATTACAGGTACATTGAATAGCAAGAAAAAGAATCCACCGATTTTTGCTGATTTCTTTGCGGGGAGTGGGGTTGTTTCGCGGTTAGCACGCCAGAATGGTTATCGCGTGATTGCCAATGACTGGGAACCGTATAGTCATGCGTTGAACAATGCCATTTTAGCTTGTGTTGATGCACCTGCTTTTAAAGAGTTAGGTGGCTATCAGAAAGCCATTGATTATCTGAATCGCTTACCTGAAGTTAAAGGCTGGGTCACGCATAATTTATGTCCGCGTAATGATGATGTGTATGATCCTGCCCGTGATCGTTTGTTCTTCAAACGCCGTAACGGTATGCGGATTGATGCGATTCGCCAGCAGATTGCAACGTGGCAAGCACAAGGTGCAATTAATGATATAGAGATGAGTGCTTTATTGGCACCGCTACTGTATTCCGCAAGTTTCGTCAGTAATACCAGTGGTGTCTTTAAAAGTTTCCATCAGGGCTGGGGCGGACGTACCCAAACTGCCTTGGAGCGGATTGAATCTTTATTGTGGCTGACACCAAGTCGTTTCTGTGAGATTGGAGATGCTAAGCGTCCTGCTGCTGAAATGTGGTGTGTTGATGCACAGCATCTGGCCAATCAAATGAGTAGTTTTGAGGTTGATGTCGCCTATCTTGATCCACCCTATAATCAGCATGCCTATAGCAGTAACTATCATGTTCTAAATGCACTGACTTTATGGGACCAAGTTGACTTGCCATCCCCAGACACCAAAGGTTTTAAAAGTGGTATTGATCGAGCTTGGCGTAAAGAACGTCCAAGTCCTTATAACTCTTCTAAATATGCCAAAGAGGCCTATGAAAAGTTATTGGAAACGATTAATGCACGTTATATTTTGACCAGTTATTCGACTGATGGAAATATTGAGCCGAAGGACTTACTGACTGCCAATTTGAAGCGCGGTAAAGTGACCTTATTGACCCAAGATGTTCCACGTTATCGGGTCAGTAAACAACGCCAGTCTGAACGTGCTCGCGTTCTTGAGTTTATTGTGATCACGGACACCCATGCCAAGTCTGGACCACCATTACGGCAGCTCTTGGGGCAGTTGTACCATTTCGCTGAATTGGGTGGTGTAGATACCACGGGTAACAGTACTCAACTGGCACTTTGGTAAAAGAAAAAAGACACCATTTTGGCAACAAAGTGGTGTTTTTGTATCCAATATTTGCTGAGTATCGGTTAATTAGATTGTTGTGATCGATTTGTAAGATAAGCCTATGTTTTTATAGTAAATATCTACCAATTTTGAGTTGGTTTATACATGCGAAGTCATACATTTAAATTAGAGCTTAGAAAATTACAATTAAGAAATAATGATTTAAAACAAATATATAGAATTTTTTGTCTTTAGATTTTATCGTCATGTTCACTTAATATAAGGCTAGGAATACTTTAACCAATCGTTCAAATTTTTACCAAATGATATTGACCATATCTAAAAATAACTATAGTTTGCCGAGCTTAATTTAGGGTCTTGCCTATTTGCAGCGATGACCAAGAGAGGTTGTTATGAGTCGCTCGGAACCCACCTTATTGGGGCAATGTGTAGCTGAATTTTTTGCTACCGCAATTTTTTTATCATTCGGTATTGGTGTGGTGGCTGCACTTAAGCTTGCGGGAGCGAGTTTAGGTTTGTGGGAAATTAGTATTGTATGGGGTTTGGCTGTTGCATTGGCAGTGTATTTATCTGCTGGCATTTCTGGGGCACATCTTAATCCCGCAGTGACCATCGCTTTGGCACTGTTTGCTGGTTTTGAAAAACGTAAAGTGCCTTTCTATATCGTTTCACAAGTTGCTGGTGCTGCTGTAGGTGCACTTCTGGTTTATGGTCTGTATAGCAATTTATTTGTGGACTATGAGCAAACCCATCATATGGTGCGGGGCAGTGTTGAAAGTTTAGAATTGGCGGGAATTTTCTCAACCTATCCCCATCATCTGCTCTCGCTTGGTCAGGCCTTTATGGTGGAAATGTTTATCACCATGTTATTGCTGTGGTTGATTATGGCGATTGGGGATGATAGCAATGGTTTACCGCGTGGTGCTTTGGCACCGATCTTGGTCGGTTTATTGGTTGCAGTGATTGGTGCATCTTTTGGCCCATTGACTGGCTTTGCTATGAATCCTGCCCGTGATTTTGGCCCGAAAATTGTGGCTTATTTCTCTGGCTGGGGACCTGTTGCATTTACCGGTGGACGCGATATTCCATATTTCATCGTCCCGATTATTGCACCAATCGTGGGTGCTTGTTTGGGCGTACTTGGTTATAAGCTGTTTTTTAGTCATTTTTTAGTCAACAATCCTGTTGTAGTAAAAGAAAAAGAAATTGCTGAAAAGCCAGTGTCTGAAATGTAATAAAGACCAGATCAAGAATCTGAAGGGCAGTCAACGGATTGCCCTTTTTATTTGCCTGTATTTGGACTGTACATGCCTTGTTATCTCTAGTTCTTTGCTTTAAGGTATCTTCTTTACAGTGGTACATACTGCAATAAAGATAGGTTGAAACTCCCATGTTTACAGGCATTATTGAAAGTTTAGGTAAGGTTGAGAGCCTACAGAGTGTAGGTGGTGATGTTCGTTTGCGTATTCAAACTGATTTGGATATGTCTGATGTACATTTGGGGGATTCGATTGCCACCAACGGGATCTGCCTGACCGTGATTGAATGGGGTGAAAACTGGTATGCAGCTGATGTTTCGCGTGAGAGTTTAAACCGTACCACATTAGGGCAATGGAAAGTCGGTCAAGCCGTCAATGTCGAAAAAGCGATGCTACCAACCACACGTTTTGGTGGGCATATTGTCAGTGGACACGTGGATGGTTTAGGTGAAATTACCTTAGTGCGACATGATGCACGTTCACTGTATTTTGAAGTGACAGCGCCTGTTGAGTTGGCTAAATATTTAGCTGAAAAAGGTTCAGTTACTGTCGATGGGATCAGTCTAACCATTAACCATTTACGCGGTAATATTTTAAGTTTGAATTTGATTCCACATACTGCAGAACGTACCAATATCGGCACGTGGCAGGTCGGCAGTAAAGTCAACTTGGAAGTGGATGTCTTGGCACGTTATATCGAGCGTTTATTGCTAGGTGATAAGGCTGCGGAACAGAAAACTGAATCGAATATCAGTATGGCATTCTTGGCTGAAAATGGTTTTTTAAAATAAAAGATGAAGTATAAAAAAGCCCAGTTCGAACTGGGCCTTTTTATTATTTTTCGTCTGAAAATTCACTATTTTTCAAGATATAGTCAATTTCATCTTGCGCGAGGGCATGTAACTTGGCGCGGAATACAGTTACCGCTTGCTCAATTAAACCTTCGGCTTCTAATTCAAGTCGTACACGAACACTTTCTAACTCTGAAAGAATTTGCTGATCATCGATCACAACACGTTGAGCCTTTGAATAATCGATACTTGGCTGTTCAGGATTATTTTGATAGCGTTCAGTTTGCTGTGCAATTTCCTGATCAATATGACCACGTAAGGCAAGCAGGTTTTCAGTCTGTTGTTCAAATTGACGGGCTTCATCGGCTTGCAGTTGTGCTGCATAGGCGGCTTCAGCTGCACGCTTTTCTTCCAATGCCTTTTCCAAAGCCAGTTGTTTACGAATACGTGCTTGTTCAATCAAGTCCGCTTTTAAGTCGGCATAGGCTTGATCAATGCGCTGCTGAGAAAGTTGCTGCGCATTTTCCTCATGTTGTGTCCATGTCTGAGTCAGTGTTTGTGGTAACAGTAGATCACAAATACGTGCTAAATCATCCTGATAGGTCTGACGGACAGCCTCAGGTGCATTTAACCAACGTTTTTTAAAGTCCTGACCTACATTTAATGCCACAAGACACTCCTCAAATGATGCTGTTTATTGCCGATTTATAATTTAAAGGTTCGCGGTTCAATACCTAAACGACGATACATTTTAAATTTTTCCCGCCCGATCTGTTTTGCCGTTTCATTATTTTCAATAATTTCGATAATGTGGCGAAAATCTTGAGTTTGTTCAAGTGCATGATTGTTAAAATTAAACACGATCCAATCATTCGAAGGGGGTAATTCCGCTGAAATACACACAGGACTATGCGGTTGATCAATGCCATGTGGAATAAAACTGAGTGGATCAAAGTTCCAAAGTTTCTCATCTAACTCCGTTTGCTGCCCTGAATCAGCGCAATACCACCAGATGTGTGGATGCTGATTCAGAATCTTACGGCATAAACGGCAAGCACTTTCGACTTGCCGTTCTTTACTATTTTCAAATAGATAAAAGCTGATTTGTGGCATGTTTTAGTTTTTCGTTGCAACACGATTTGCTAAAAACTGCATCAGTAATGGCACTGGACGACCTGTAGCACCTTTAGCTGCACCCGATAACCACGCTGTACCTGCGACATCGAGGTGTGCCCAACGATAATCACGGGTGAAACGTTCGAGGAAACAAGCAGCAGTAATTGCGCCACCATATGGACCGCCAATGTTGGCAATATCGGCAAAAGGAGAGTCGAGTAATTCTTGATACTCTTCCATCACTGGCATACGCCATACGCGGTCTAGTGACTGTTCACCTGCTTGTTGTAGGTCTTGGGCAAGTTCATCATCTGGCGTAAATAAGCCACTCACCACTTTACCTAGCGCAACCACACAAGCACCAGTCAACGTTGCAATATCAATCACCAGCGCAGGGTTAAAGCGCTTGATATACGTTAAGGTATCACAGAGAACCAGACGGCCTTCTGCATCGGTATTCAGGATTTCAATAGTCTGACCGCTCATGCTGGTCACAATATCACCCGGACGAGTGGCATGGCCAGAAGGCATATTCTCAGCAGCTGCAATCGCACCGACCACATGAATTGGCAATTGTGCTTCGCATAGTGCTTGAATGGTTCCAAGAACAGAAGCTGCGCCGCACATATCAAATTTCATTTCATCCATGCCTAAGCCGGGTTTCAATGAAATACCACCTGTATCAAAGGTCACACCTTTACCGACAAGCACGACAGGTGCTTGATCTACTTTGGCATTGTATTCGAGTGTAATAATGCGACCCGGGCGGTCAGAGCCTTTGCTGACTGCAAGGAATGCATACATCCCCAAGTCCGCCATTTGCTGCTCATCAAGCACTGTGACTTTTAAAAGCGCTGGATATTGTGCTGCAAGTGCAATTGCTTGATCTGCCAAATATTCAGGGAAGCAAATATTACCTGGACGGTTGCCGAGATCACGTGCGTAGTTTTGGCCTGATTGCACTGCATGAATTAGATTCAGTTGTGCATCATCTAAAGTGGTTTGATTGGCAACAAGATGGATTGTTTCTAATACAAATTCATTTTTTTTCGATTTAAATTCATCATAACCATAGGCTGCTTGAGTCAGGCTTAAGACAAACAGTGAATGTAAATCGGTTGGGAGTGCTGAAAGATCGACACTAATTTGTTTAAATTTATTTTGTGATGATTTGATAATAGTTTGTGCGAGTTTTGCTAATTTTGTGGCTTTTAACTCGGCACTTTTTCCGAGTCCTAGCAGGTGAGCATTGGCTTGTGCGGAAATATTGGCAATTAAGGCTAAGCTTTCGTTAAAACCTGCTTTGAATTGTGTTGCGTTAAGCACTTCTTCTAGGTGATTGATTTGATATGTATTTAAGTTCTGTTGTAATTGTTCTGAATCAACCAAAATCCACAAAGATTCGCTAGACGCCTGAGTTGGGAATGCGTTATGAAGGGTAAATTTCATTGTTTGTATGGAACCTGATGAGTGAAAAATAAAGATAAGTCCATTAAACACTTTCAGATATGAGGTTGCAATCCGCAACAAGCGATAGGTTTTATATTTTTAACATTCGGGTAAACTAGCGTTACCTTCAATTGGGCTTTTTGGAAGTATTACTTTGATTATTCGGCGTTATCTCGTCAAACAAGTGGTTTCGACATCTCTCGTCGTCATAGGTTTATTAACCCTGATTATGATGGGTGGTCGTTTAATCAAATATTTTGGCGTGGCAGCTCAAGGTCGTTTAGATGCAGGCATTTTATTTAGCATCATCGGCTATCGTTTGCCCGAATTTTTAACGCTGATTCTTCCTTTGGGTTTCTTCATTGCCTTGATGCTGGTGTTTGGTCGTCTTTATGTTGACCATGAAATGGCGGTGTTAAATGGCAGTGGTGTGAGTCGTAACCAGTTGGCACGCATGTTGTTACCGATGACGTTGGTCTATCTGGTGGTGCAAACCTGTTTAATGATTTGGATGGGACCATGGGGCTTACGTGAGTTTGAAAAACTGACCAGCACACAAGCGGTACGCACGGGCTTTGACTTGGTTCGTCCCAAGGAGTTTATTTCTTCAGGACCTTTTACGATTTATGCAGACTCATTGTCTGAAGATCGTAAGAATTTAAAAGAGATTTTCTTCTATCAAAAATCCAACCAAGAAGATAAACCAGACATCATGATTTTGGCGAAAGAAGCCACTCGTGTTGAAGTTGCTAATGATACGGCTAATGTTGTGGACTTGGTTCAAGGCCGCCGTTACGAGATTTATCCTAATCAGCCACGTTATCTTCAGGCAGAATTTCAATCTTATCGCTTACGTTTAGAAAATGATAAAGATGTGAAATTTGAAAGTGATGATGTAGAAGCATTGTCAATGTCCAAGCTTTGGCAGAAACGGGATGACTCCGTGGTTCGCAGTGAACTGGGATGGCGGATCTTTGGACCATTTATCATTATTGTGGGTTTGATGCTTGCTGTCGCATTGTCTGAAGTGAGTCCGCGTCAAGGGCGTTATTATCGTTTGATTCCTGCGATCTTTATTTTTGCCAGCTTAATTGTGGTATTGATCGCGATTAAGACTCGAATCAGTAAAGATGAGTTGGACATTTGGGCTTATCCAGCTGTGATTTTGGTTTATGCCATTGCAGCCGCAATTTTTGCACGTAAACAAAAATTAGCGCCTAAAATTAAGAAAAGTATGCAGCGAGTGGGGTTGTGATGTTAGCACGTCGAATAGTCGCCAAACATGTGACAAAAACCACGGTTCTAGCCATGCTCGGAACAACGCTGGTGTTATCTTTCCTACAAGTATTATTTACGTACCTTGGTGAATTGGGTTCGCTGAAACCTAACTATAATGCGTGGCAGGCTTTTCTGTTTGTGATGTGGGGTGCGCCGCGTTATTTATATGAAATCCTGCCTGTTGCTGCATTGATTGGCTCTGTTTTAGGACTGGGCGCACTTGCTTCGAATAGTGAACTGATCGTAATGCGTTCTGTTGGTATCAGTTTATGGCGAATTGTTGGCTGGGTCATGCGTTCAGCGCTGTTATTGATCGTACTGTCTTTTGTGTTGAGTGAATGGGTGATTCCTTATACCAACGAACAAGCTCAAAGTATTAAAAAACAACGCAGTGTAGCAGCTTTGGGCGAAGTCAAAGGCTATTGGTCACGTGAAGGGCAGCGCTTTATCTATATTGATTATGCCAACTCACAAGGTCAGTTACGCAATATTCAAACCATTGATTTTGATCAGGACCATCGCTTGCAGTCTTTTGTGACCGCTGAAAAAGGACAGTTTATTAAAGATGGTGAATGGCAGTTGTCCCAATCACATCAAGTGGATTTACTGGCGCAAGGCAATGCCATTAAAACGGATCATGAGCAGCAATCGCTTGGTTTAGCATTACAGCCGAAATATGTACATATGGTGACCTTGGACCCTGAAGATTTATCTCCAAGCCAATTGATTAGTTTCATGCGCTATATGGATGAATATAGCCAGGTTCCGAAGACCTATGAATTGGCCTTCTGGCAGAAAGTGACCTCACCATTTTCTTTAATTACCTTGGTGTTGATTGCTTGCTCCTTCATTTTTGGGCCATTACGTCAACAGTCAATGGGTTTCCGTTTGGTGATTTCACTGTTCACAGGTTTAGGCTTCTTCTATCTTCAAGATTTCTTGGGCTATGCAAGCTTAGTGTATGCACCTTCACCTGCATGGTTTGTGCTGATGCCAGTGGTGCTGATCTTTATGGTGGGAAGCTATCTGCTCTATCGAGCACGCTAAGCTTGATGGAGAGGTTCTATGATCAGGATTGATGAAAGCCATCAGTCAGGTCATGGAGAATTCGATTAAATTTCGGTAAAATAGACCGATCAAATGACAAACAGAGAGTCCATTATGACGGATGCAAATGCTGGCAAAATTCCTCACGTTCTGGTGATTATGGATGGCGTAGGACATCGTGAAGCAGTTGAAGATAATGCTTTTTTAGCGGCAAAAACGCCAAACCTCACTGCGATGAAGGCCAAGCATCCAAATAGTTTAATCTCAGGTTCAGGTGAAGATGTCGGCTTGCCTGATGGTCAAATGGGCAACTCTGAAGTCGGTCATATGAATTTAGGTGCAGGTCGTGTGCTGTACCAAGATTTCACTCGAATTACTAAAGATATCCGCACTGGTGCTTTTTTTGAGCATGAAGTTTTAGTTGATGCTGTAGAAAAAGCCAAACTAGCAAAGGGTGCTGTGCATGTGATGGGCCTGTTGTCTCAAGGTGGTGTTCATTCACATGAAGACCATATTGTGGCAATGTGTGAGCTGGCATTAAAACGTGGTGCGACAGTATATCTACATGCCTTCCTAGATGGACGTGACACTCCACCACGAAGTGCAAAGCCGTCATTAGAAAAACTAGATGCTTTATTTGCACAATATCCAAATCAGGGTCGTATCGTTTCGATGATTGGTCGTTACTTTGCGATGGACCGTGATAATCGTTGGGATCGTGTTGAACAAGCCTATCGCCTCATGACTGAAGGTGAGGCAGTACGTGTCGCCAACTCAGCAGTTGAAGGTTTAGAGCTTGCTTACGCTGCGAATGAAAATGATGAGTTTGTTAAAGCAACACGTATTGGCGAAATTGCTAAAGTGCAAGATGGTGACAGTGTTGTTTTTATGAACTTCCGTGCCGATCGTGCGCGTGAGATTACGCGTGCTTTTGTTGAAAAAGATTTTGCTGGATTTACCCGTAAAGTCGTTCCAAACCTGTCTAAGTTTGTCATGTTGACCCGTTATCAAGCGAGTATTGATGCACCTGTGGCGTATATGCCAGAAGGACTTAAAAACTCGATTGGTGAATATCTGTCAAGTTTGGGTAAGACCCAATTGCGTATTGCTGAAACTGAGAAGTATGCACACGTCACTTTCTTCTTCAGTGGTGGTCGTGAAGATGAATATGAAGGTGAAAAACGTATTCTCATTCCTTCGCCGAATGTTGCAACCTACGATTTAAAACCAGAAATGAGTGCTTATGAAGTAACTGATGAGTTAGTCAATGCAATCAATTCTGGTGAGTTTGACCTTTTAGTCGTGAACTATGCCAATGGTGATATGGTTGGGCATACGGGTGTGTTTGATGCTGCGGTGAAAGCCGTTGAAACCGTCGATAGCTGTCTAGGCCGTGTTTACGATGCTGTGATGGCAAACAAAGGGCATATGTTAATTACAGCGGATCATGGTAATGTAGAGCAAATGCAAGACTATGATAGTGGACAGGTTCATACCCAACATACCACAGAGTTGGTTCCATTTATTTATGTTGGTCCAACACAAGCAACGATTGCTGAAGATGGCGTATTAGCGGATGTGGCACCAACACTCTTGCATTTAATGAACATTCCTGTGCCGCCTGAAATGCAAGGCAAGAACTTAATTACTTTAAAATAAGGTGAATCAATGACCCAACACAACAACATTTACCGAGCGTTATGTGCAAGTGTGTTGATGTGTTGGGGACA
Organism: Acinetobacter sp. Ac_3412; assembly: GCF_013072675.1. Lineage (NCBI taxonomy): Bacteria > Pseudomonadati > Pseudomonadota > Gammaproteobacteria > Moraxellales > Moraxellaceae > Acinetobacter > Acinetobacter sp. Ac_3412. Next base: position 71,697 of record NZ_LXUJ01000014.1, read on the forward strand.
CAGTCTCTCAGCCGCACCAATCACCCATTCTTCTGGGTGGTCGAATGAAGACTCCAAGTCTGGTAATGCTGAAGTCCCGATTGAATCTATTCAACAATTTGTACAGATTTACGGCATCGTCAAAGATAACTATGTCGATAAAAAGTCGGATGATGCTTTATTCCAACAATCGATTAAGGGCTTGGTCAGTGGTCTAGATCGTTATTCCCGTTATTTATCTGCAGAAGAATACCGTCAACTGATTCAGTATACAGAGGGCGATTTAGCTTCTGTCGATTTCAATTTAAATTATGATGCACATTCGAAAATGTGGCAAATTCAGGATCTGAAGTCTGGTTCGGATTCGAGTAAGCTCGGTTTACGCAATGGACAAGTTATCCTAAAAGTGGATAACCAAGAACTGAAAAGCTTAAATCAAGACCAAGTACAAGGCCTGCTCTATGGCTCGATTGGAAGTACTGTCCAGATACAAACAGAGAATAATAGTACGACCATTTTGGTGAGAAACAAGAAAGTCGAAACTGATATTGAACCCGTTTTATTGCACAATCAGGTATTGGTGCTGAAAATACGTGTTTTTCAGCAAGATACGGCGAATGAGATTAAACGTTTGATTGAAGAATATAGTTCGACCAAACTTAAGGCCGTGGTATTCGATTTACGTAATAACCCAGGGGGCTTGCTTTCAGCCTCAGTCGAAGCGGCTGATCTATTTTTAAATCAGGGTTTAATTGTCACGACTAAAAGCCGTTCTGAAGGTGATCAGCAATTCCAAGCACTTCCTTCTAATGAATTTCAAAATATGAAATTAGGCATTTTAATCAACCGTCGTTCTGCTTCTGCTGCTGAAGTCTTTACAGCAGCATTAAAAGAGCATAAGCGTGCATGGGTGGTCGGTGAAAATAGTTATGGCAAAGGTGTGGTACAAAAGTTATTTCCCTTACCAAGTGGCGCTGCATTGCAGATGACGGTATCACACTATTACACTCCCAATGGCAATATGATTGAAGGTCAAGGCATTCAGCCAAATCAGACCTATGCTTTGTCTGCCGAGATGAAAGAAGATAATTATCTTGAGCATGTCACAGATCTGGTTTTAAAAAGTAGATATTAAAAAAAGCCCCTCAGTTGAGGGGCTTTTTTTAATATTGATTATTCATCATCTTCCGTATCTAAACCGAATTTTTTCAAACGGTAGCGTAACGAACGGAAGGTCATTCCCAACTTCTTCGCGGCTAAGGTTCGATTCCAATGGGTAAGATTCAATGCATTCAGAAGAATTTCTTTTTCAATATTCTCCAAATAGCGCTCCAAACCTTCCGGAGGAAGCTTCTTTGAACTCATGTTTGGGCTTGCAGAATATTGCGGTGTTTCAACTTCTTCAGTTGTCGTATTGGAAAATGAAGGTGCTGGGTTTGCCAATGAACTACGTAAAGGTGCAGTTTGGAGATGTGCCAAATCAATATTGTCATCGTCACTCAGCGTAATCGCACGTTCAATAATATTGCGCAATTCACGCACATTACCTGGGAAATATTGCTGTAATAAGAACTGCTCTGCACGTGAAGATAACGATTTTGCAGTGAGGTCCCATTCTTGACTAATCTTTTGAATAAAGTGATTGGCCAATAACAAAATATCCTGTCCACGTTCACGTAAAGGTGGCAGTACGATATCCATCACATGAATACGGAAGAACAAATCCTGACGGAAACGACCTTGCTGTACCAACAGTTCCAAATCTTGGTGACTGGCACTAATCACACGGAAATCTACATCAATCTCTTGATCTGAACCAACGGGACGAATTTTCTTTTCCTGTACGGCACGCAGCAATTTGACCTGCATATTTAAAGGTAGTTCGGCAATTTCATCCAAGAACAAACTCCCGCCGTGTGCAGACAGAATTAAGCCTTGCTTGTCCTGAGTCGCGCCAGTAAAACTGCCTTTTTTATGCCCGAATAGTTCACTTTCCATCAATTCAGTTGGAATCGCCCCACAGTTAATCGCAATAAAAGGGCCTTCGCTGCGATTACTTAAACGGTGGACCAGATTCGCAACCACTTCTTTGCCTGTTCCTGATTCACCTGTAATGAATACTGGGGCCTGGGAACGTGCAATTTTCTTTAAGGCGATGCGGAGCTGTTGAATAGGTGCAGAACGTCCAATTAACAGCTTGTTCTCTAAGGCTGTTTCGGCAGCCTCTTGTTCAGGCTGTGGACGGTTCAATGCTTTCTGAATCAATTGATCCAAATGCATCTGGTTGACAGGTTTACTGACGAAATCAAATGCGCCTGCTTTTAAGGCTGAAATGGCAATATCCATATTGCCGTAGGCAGTCAGTACCGCAATAGGCGTATTGGGATAGTTCTGTGTCACGTGTTTGACCAGATCCAAACCATTGCCATCTGGAAGATTTAAATCTGTTAAGCAAGCATCGTACTGGAATTCAGTAAAGAACTTTTTTGCCTGTTCGACCCGATAGGCCAGATGTGTCTTGATGCCCATACGCGCCAGCGTCATCTGCATTAAAAGACATAAATCTTCTTCGTCGTCTACCAATAAGACGAGTGGTTGTTTTGTTGCCATTTCCCCGAGAAACCTAATCTATAAATCAATGAGTTTTTGAGCATTCAATCCTGAAGCATGCTCCTTGTTGTCGCTCTATATAAGTGAGCTTTGCATGATTTGCCTCACAAAAAGTATGAGACAAATACAATCCTAAACCAGTTCCTTTAATTTCGGTACTAAAAAATGGTTTGAACAGTTGAGAAATATCCCGTTTTGAGACACCCGTCCCAAAATCGATGACATCAATGCAAGTTCGTCCGTCTTTTTCGTGCACCTCGACTTCAATATAAGGTGCATCAGTTGCATTGTGTCTTAATGCATTTCTAATTAAATTAATCAGCACTTGGCGTAATTGTTTTTCATCAAATAAGATGTTGGTTTGCTCTGTGAGTTTAATTTGAATTTGTTGTTTAGCATCTGCAAGATCTTCATTGAGTAAACTTTCAAAGAAGGAGCTCAGATCAATTTCTTGTGCTTCTGTCGGTTTATTTCGTGCCATTGCTAAGGTGTCTTGCACGATGCTATCAATCCGCTTGGCTTGTTTGCTAATCATGCGCGACAGCATTTCTTGTTGGTGGGTATCACTGTCTTTGAATAATTCATTGGCTTGCACAATAGCAGCCAAAGGATTGCGTATTTCATGGGCAATACTGGCTGACAGCTGACCAAGTGCGGCGAGTTTCAATTGCTGAACTTGCTGAGTCAGTTTCTGTGCATCTTTTAAGATCAATAACACTAAGGCTTGTTCAGGAACAATTAGATGCTTAACCCGAACGTTGATGGTGTATGAACTTTGCTGTGATTCAAAACTGAATTCTTCGCCATCTTCTAAGTCACTAAACTGAACCAGTTCAAATAAGTCGGGTTGTAATTTGATCAGTGGCGTTTTTTCTAAGGAAATCGGTAAATGGATACCTAATAGCGCATTGGCTGCAGGATTGGTTAATACGATATGGTTACTTTCATCCAGTACTAAATAGCCATCTTCGATTTGTTCTAAGATATAACGGTTAATATTCTGTAGTTGATGGATTTCAATGGATTGATGAAAAGTTAAAGTTTCTAGAATTTTAAAACGCTGTACTGCAATACGACCAATGGCATGAACTACAAAAAATAAAAACGCCAGAAAAACGCTATTTCCGAGGTGATTTAAATTATTGGCCTCAAAAAAGTCACCTAAAAAACGTTGGTAAACCACCATAATGACGGCAAATAAAGTAATAATCAGCGACAGGTGAGCGTTTAATAATATCGCAGAAGAAAAAATAATAATGACGTAAAGCAAGCTGAGTTGCAGATTTGGACCACCTGCAGAAAAGGTGATTAAGCTTAGGCAAATGACATCAATCAGAAAGATAAAAATCAACTGCTTTGAGGTCTGTATCGGGACAAGATGTAGTAAAAACAGTTGAAAAATGTTGAATGCGATATAGCAAATCAAGGTATAAAAATATAAGAAGGGATAAACATAGTTGCTGGAAAGTTGTTCAGCAGTCAGTAAATAAATTAACAGCAGGCTAATCGAAATGATTAGCCGATAGCCGCTATACCAAACCCCAAGCCGATAGACAGTTTGTGAGACTGACGACGCAATTTTCCCTAACATAGGCGCTTACTGTTATTTTAAGGTTTAATGAGTCCATAACGAATCGCAAGATGGGTGAGTTTGACATCACTATCAATGCTCAATTTTTCAAAAATACGATAACGATAGGTATTTACAGTTTTGACGCTTACGAATAATTTGTCAGCGATTTCTTGAGCACTAATACAATTCACCACCATCATGGCAACTTGCATCTCACGTTCTGATAGTGCATCAAAAGGAGATTGTTGTGTATCTGAAAGATAGGAGCTGGCCAATTGTTCAGCAATATCTGCACTAAAGTATTTTCCGCCTTGCATGACTTTGTTGATAGCACGAACCATTTCAGAAATCGGTGCACCTTTGGTGATATAGCCTTTCGCTCCTGCTTTTAATAACAGGGATGGATAGGGTTCTTCAGCAAGACCGCTGACGGCAATCACTTTGGTTTCAGGTGCACTTTGTAATAAGCGGCGAGTAGTTTCCACCCCACCAATACCTGGCATATTCACATCTAGTAACACCACTTGCGGGTGTTTCTGACGGACTAACGCAATGGCTTCTTCACCTGATTCAGCTTGCCCAATGACCTCTACATCGGGGTGGTCTTCCAACATACGACAAATTCCTGTGCGTACGAGTTCATGATCATCAACAACGAGAACAGTGATCAAGAAGACCTCCTTTTTTCAAAAAAACTGGTTTTTTGTTACATAAAGCAAAATTAGCTTGCAATGAAACGACAAAATTAGCAATCCTATTCTTCGTTTTTAGCGAATAGTTGTACACAATTGTGTCTATAAAAGCTTTACCCGATTTGTTTAAATGTAAGGCATAATGGTATTAAGCGCAAATGTGCAGCGTCCTGAGTTGAGTATTGTGTCGTGAAAAATTCTAAAAAATCTATCATGCATGTTTTAAGCATGTCTATCTTGTTGGCCTGGAGTTCAACAAGTTTTGCTGAACTGGTTGTGAATAACAATCCAGCTTCTTCGCGTGTGAGCGGTTCAGCTTCGATGAATTGGTCTGCAACTGATGCAAGTCAGTTTATGGAAGATGATGATCCAGTAGAAATTAGCCCACAAGGTTCAACCTCTGTTACCACGACATTGCGTAATGGCGGTTCAGCAACAATTACATCTTCAACGGCGCCACAGTCGTCGACACAGATTCGCGATACCTTTGGGTATAGCAGTCAGCCTTCAGTCAATGCACGCGCTGCTTTGGTGATGGACGCGCAAACGGGTGAAGTACTGTACAGTAAAAACAGTAATATGTCGGTACCTATTGCATCGATTACTAAGTTGATGACGGCTGTCGTCACGGCAGATGCACGTTTAAATATGTCAGAAGAAATTACGCTAGAGTCAATCGACTTTGCAGGTGCAGGCGGTAAGAACTCAAGTTCAACCCTACGCGCAGGCGATACCATGAATCGCGCAGAAGCACTTTTGTTTGCATTAATGAAGTCTGAGAATCCAGCTGCAGCTGCATTAGCACGTACCTATCCAGGTGGCCGTTCTGCATTTATTGCGGCAATGAATGCAAAAGCGAGGCAATTGGGTATGACATCTACGCGTTATGCTGAATCTACAGGTTTAGATCCACATAATGTTTCTTCAGCACGTGATTTGGGTATTCTGGTGAGTACCGCTTCACAATACGGCTTGATTCGTCAATTCTCTACCACACCGACCTACGACTTTAATTTAGGTTATCGTGTGCTGAAATCCAATAATACCAATGCGTTGGTACGTAATGGCGGTTGGAACATTAATTTGTCAAAAACAGGCTATATCAATGAAGCAGGTCGTTGTGTAGTGATGCATACCACTGTGAATTCACGCCCAGCGGTTGTGGTGTTATTAGGTGCGCCAAGTTCGCAAGCACGTAATAGTGATGCAACGAATTTATTAAGCTGGTTAAGCACTTTGCCAAAACGCGTTTAGTTCTCTTAAGTCAAAAAACTCCTCTTTATGGGGAGTTTTTTTATGGTTGCTGCAAAGAGCAATTTCTATATTCAGACCATAAAAAAACCAGTTGCAGGCAACTGGTTTTTTTATTTCGGTATGTATGCTTACATATTTGAAAGAATTGAATCTTTCACTTGATCCATCGTCGCGTCAATTGACAACATCACGGCATCAGCACATTGTTTGATTGCAGTGTCAGGATCTTTTAAGCCATTGCCTGTAACAGTACATACAATCACAGAACCTTCAGCAATTTTACCTGCTTTAAGGTCACGGATCGCACCACCGATAGATGCTGCTGAAGCAGGTTCAACAAACACACCTTCATACATTGAAAGCAAACGTTGTGCTTCTAGAATTTCAGCATCAGTCAGTTCATCAAACCAACCTTTAGAATCACGTACCACTGCTTTAGCATGGTTCCAGCTTTGTGGATTACCGATACGAATTGCTGTTGCAACCGTTTCTGGGTTTTCTACAGGTGCACCACGTAAGAATGGAGCAGCACCAGAAGCTTGATAACCGACCATTGTTGGTAAGCCTTCTGGTTTAGGACCAGTGAATTGATCTGTTGCAGCATCGTAAATCACTTGCTCAAACTGATCTGCAGGTTGGTTTGCAACCGCTTCGGTATAACCCATCCAGTGTGCTGTGATGTTACCTGCATTACCGACTGGTAAGCAGTGATAATCAGGAGCACGGCCCAATGCTTCTACGATTTCATAAGCAATAGTTTTTTGACCTTGCAGACGGTATGGGTTGATTGAGTTTACAATCGTTACAGGTGCTTGATCTGCAACTTCTTTGACCAGACGCATGCCGTCATCGAAGTTACCACGGATTTGCATAGTGATCGCGCCGTACATCATTGCCTGCGCCATTTTACCCATGGCAATTTTGCCTTCTGGGATTAATACGAATGCTTTGATGCCTGCACGCGCTGCATATGCCGCTGCGGCTGCTGAAGTATTGCCTGTAGATGCACAGATAATCGCTTTAGAGCCTTCTTCAACTGCTTTGGTCACCGCCATGGTCATACCACGGTCTTTAAATGAACCGGTCGGGTTCAGACCTTCGTATTTCACATAGATTTCTACGTTTTTGCCAATAATACGTGGAATGTTCTCTAGTTTAATCAGTGGGGTATTCCCTTCACCTAAAGAAATTGCGCGTGTAGTTGCAGACACGGGTAAACGGTCACGATAACGATCTACAAGACCAGTATAACGATTGGCATTCGACATGATGGTGTTCCAATATGAGGTAGAGCGGGGTGAGGGAAGTCATTTTCCCTCAACCTGATTAACTATCGAGCGATTCTAAACGAATTCTTACGATTTCGCCACGAATTGCAGGTAATGCTTGAATTTGTGCTAGTGCTTCATCCATTTTTGATTCAACGATCGGATCCGTTAAAATCACAATAGGAATCAAGTCTTTTAAGCGTGATTGCTGCATGATGGCATCAATACTAATGCCTGCACGGCTGAGAATCGTCGTGACATCAGCCAATACGCCAGTTTGGTCTTCAGCATTGAGACGGATGTAATAACCAGTGGTCATTTCTTCACGGCTCAAGATTGGCACGTTAGTCAATGCTTCAAAAGCAAGCTGAGGAATTGTTCCTGCACCGTCTTCGGTATATGAAATATCACGAACGATATCAATCACGTCAGCAACAACAGCAGAAGCGGTTGGACCTGCGCCTGCACCAGCACCGTAATACAAAGTAGGACCAACTGCATTGGCCTGTACCAAGACTGCATTTTTAACGCCATTGACGTTAGCAATCAATTCTTCAGCAGGAATTAAAGTTGGATGTACACGTAACTCAATGCCTTTATCTGCGCGACGTGCGATACCTAAGTGCTTGATACGGAAACCAAGTTCTTCTGCATATTTCACATCTTGCGCAGTGATTTTGCTGATGCCTTCGGTATAGACCTTATTAAATTGCAATGGGATACCAAAAGCACATGACGCCAAAATCGTGAGCTTATGTGCAGCATCAATGCCTTCAACATCAAAGGTTGGGTCAGCTTCAGCGTAGCCAAGTTCTTGCGCTTCTTTTAAAACGTCTTCAAAGGCACGGCCTTTTTCACGCATTTCAGTCAGAATGAAGTTGCCTGTACCATTAATGATGCCTGCAAGCCATTCGATATGGTTCGCAGCAAGACCTTCGCGGATCACTTTAATGATTGGGATACCACCCGCAACAGCTGCTTCATAGGCAATCTGAACAGCATTGTCTTCTGCTGCTTTAAACAGTTCATTACCATGTTCAGCCAGTAAAGCTTTGTTTGCAGTCACAACCTGTTTGCCATGTTTAATGGCTTCCATGATGACTTCATAAGCAGGATGAATGCCACCCATGACTTCGACCACCATATCAACATCTGGTTGACGGACGATCTCCATCAAGTCATCGCTTTGTTTAATGCCTTCGAGTTGTAAATCTGGACGTGGACGGCGTGTGCCTACGTGTGTAATTTGAATTTCTCGACCGGTACGGCGTTTAATTTCCGCAGCATTTTCTTGTAGTAATTTAAGGGCTCCACCACCTACAGTACCAAGACCGAGTATCGCCAGACGAACTGGTTTCACGTTACACTCCATTATATTCAATCATTTTAATGAAGCTTGATCATAGCTAAAAAAATGCGCAGACACTAGGGTCTGTTGTCACTTTATAAATGAATTGCGTTGACGGCTGAAAATCCTTCAGACTAGGCATGAAACGTAGGGAATGGCATTCCCTTGCCAAGTTTCATAACGACGTATGAGGGAGTTTTAGCCACAACCCTGTGGGACAGGGAGATTTTTGGCGCTTCTGCGTTATCTTGCGCAACTTTAGCCGTTGCTCATTATTTAGAGTGACTAAATTTCACAATCCATGCCTTGTATCGCCTAAAAATCTCCTCTGTCGCAATCATAGATAAAGTTGTAACAGACCCTATCCCGATCATCTTTAATCTGTCGCCCGAGTCTTTGCGAATGTGTGGTGTAGTTTGAACTTATTTGTTTAAGCGTTGTACGATTTCTTCAGGCGTCATATAACCCCCTAAATATTCGCCATCGACGTTATAAATAGCAGGCGTACCGTTCACGCCCATATTTAAACCCAGTTGATACTGGTCACGAACAGGGTTCTTACATTCAGCAGCCGAAACTGGTAAGCCTTTGGCAGCTTGATCGAAGGCAGCCTTACGGTCTTCACTACACCAAATCGCTTGCATGGTTGGCATGAATTGTTCGCCACGTGGCCAGGCGATGTAACGAACTTCGATTCCTTTGGCATTAATCTCTGATAAGTGTTCATGCAGTTTATGGCAATAAGGGCAGCTTGAATCTGTAAACACATAAATCACATGTTTAGCTTTGCCACCTTGCGCAGGATAAACGATTAAGTCTTCAGTTTTGAGTGAGGCTAAATGTTTTTTATTTTCGGTTGCTTGTAAGGCATCGCTGACATTGTGCAGTTGTTTATCACCTAAACGCACTACATCACCTTGAATAATGTATTGACCATCAGCAGTGGCATAGACTGAACCCATCCCTTCCAGACTCACCCAATAAAGGTTTGGAACTTCAGTTTTTTTGATGTTCAGGATTTTCGCGTTGATATTGGCTGTTTTAAAGTTTTTTTCTAAGGTCGAGACCAAACGCTGTTGTGCATTGCGTTCGTTTAATGTTGATGCTTCACCTGTCGCTGGTGCACTTGCTGTGAGCGCATCTTGTTTTTGTGCTGAGTTTTCTTTTGAGCAAGCACTGACTAATAATGTTGATGCTAATGTACAAGCAATTACAAGCTGAGACCGAGTAAACAACATATAGAACCTTTTTTGTACGAATTCATTTGTATAAGGGGCCTAGCATAACAAAAAAAATGAATCACTTCGTTAAATCTTGCATAGGCTCTGTGAACAGCATCAAGTTTTGCCTGAATCCTAGATAAAAGGTGGTTTTAGCCCCGTGGATGGTATTTACCATGCAATTCCTGCATCCGCTGTTGCGCGACATGGGTGTAAATTTGCGTAGTAGATAGGTCACTATGTCCAAGTAGCATTTGCACCACACGTAAATCTGCGCCGTGATTGAGTAGATGAGTTGCGAAAGCATGGCGTAAGGTATGGGGAGACAATTCCGCTTGAATATTAGCTTGTAGGGCATAACGCTTAATCGCATACCAAAAATTCTGTCGACTCATGATACCGCCATGTTGAGTGAGAAACAGATAGTCCGTGCTGCTTTTATACAGCTGTGGACGTGACTCAGCCAAATATCTTTCGATCCAATCACAGGCAAATTGACCCAGCGGAACGAGACGTTCTTTATTGCCCTTACCTGTGATTCGAACAAAGCCCTGTTTTAAGTTGATCAGTTCTAAACGTAAATTTAGTAATTCTGAAACACGTAGACCACAGGCGTACAGGACTTCGAACATGGCACGATCACGTAGGCCTAATGCTGTATTGATGTCAGGTGCATTGATTAATGCTTCTACATTTTGTTCAGATAAATCCTTGGGCAAGGCACGACCAATTTTAGGGGAATGGTGGGTGGCAACAGGATTATCGTCCCGTAATTTTTGTTCTCTTAAAAACTTATAAAACTGCCTTAAAGCAGAGAGACAACGTGCAATCGAACGAGGGCTTTTTCCTGCTTTGGTGAGGGCGATAAGAACATCCGCAATGTCATCACTAGACCATTGCGGTAATGCGGCGGTTTGATGTAATTCAGCACATTGAATCAGGTCGGATAAATAGGCGTTACGGGTATGTGGGCTCACGGTTTGAGCCACTAGATAATCCCGGAAACCCTGTAAAAAACTCAAATTTTCGGGGATGTTAACCGCAGCGGGAATACGAGGCTTTTTATTTAACATAAGGCGTTGAAGATATTTCTCAGTGAAAGAGGGCCGGGTATTTTAGAGAGAACACTGCCCTGATTTATTTTTGGTTGAATTGCACTGTAAAAGAAAAATGAATTGTTGTCGATCTGTCACAGAAGCAAATGCCACTGAGATTGGTTTTGGTAATTATTCTCATTTGCTTGTATACTAGCAAAAAAGGGTTAAGGGTTAGAAGCGGTGCGATTGTCAGCATTAAAAGTCAAGCAAACAGCGATGATTACGAAAGTAAATCGCGTGGTCGATGAGACAGAACAGCCAGATTTAGTTGCAGTTCGTTTAGAAAGTTTAGGCTTTGTGCCAGGTACACAAGTACAGGTGATTACCAAAGGCATCTTTGGTGGAGATCCGATTCTAATCCAGCTCGGTTTTACGCGTTTTGCGTTACGAAAAGCGGAAGCGGATAAAATTGAAATTCAACTTGAAGGAGCACCTGCATGAGTGATGCGTTACGTGTTGCCCTTGTGGGAAATCCAAACTGTGGTAAGACATCTTTATTTAACCATTTGACTGGTACACGCCAAAAAGTTGCCAACTATGCGGGTGTGACGGTTGAACGTAAAGTCGGGCACTTTCAGCTTCCTTCGGGGAAAGCGGTGCGTGTTCTGGATTTGCCAGGAACCTATAGTTTACAGGCGACCAGCCCAGATGAAGAAATTACCCGTGATGTCTGCCAAGGTAAAATTGTGGAAGAAGGGCAACAAGATGCCTTCTTGTGTGTGGTGGATGCAACCAACTTAAAGCTACATCTTGGTTTGGTGTTAGAAATTATTGAGTTGGGTCGTCCTATCCTTGTGGTGTTGAATATGATGGATGAAGCGCGTCGTCGCGGTATCCAGATCAATACACAAAAACTTTCTGAGCGTCTCGGTGTACCTGTGGTTGAAACGGTTGCAGTACGTAGTTCGGGCATTGAAAACTTATTGCACGCATTGGATCAAGGAAAGTACTCTGTTCCTCAGACTGAGCTCAGTGGTCTGGCAGGCACTCCACATCAAAAAATTGAAGTAATTTTCAAAGATGTGGTGAACTTTGTTGATCAGGAAGATAAGCGTACTGATTTTCTAGATAAGATTTTCCTACATCCAGTGCTTGGCCTACTTAGCCTTGCAATCATGATGTTCATCGTCTTCCAAGCTGTTTTTTCATGGGCAGAACCATTTAAGGGCGCAATCGAAGATGGTGTAGTGCCATGGTTGGGAGAGTGGTTGACGGAAACAATTAGTCATCCTGTGCTGCAAAGCTTGTTGGTTGATGGTGTGCTTGCTGGTGCGGGGACTGTGGTTGCATTCTTACCGCAAATTTTAATCCTATTCTTCTTCATTCTTGTACTGGAAGAGTCGGGTTATCTACCACGTGCCGCATTTTTGCTTGACAAATTGATGTTCAAAGCGGGTTTGAGTGGGCGCTCTTTTATCCCGTTGTTATCGAGTTTTGCTTGTGCAATTCCGGGCATTATGGCAACCCGCAGTATTAGTGATCCACGTGATCGTTTTACCACGATCATGGTTGCGCCGTTAATGACCTGTTCTGCACGCTTGCCTGTTTATGCCTTGTTGATTGGTGCATTTATTCCAAGTGAAACGGTATTGGGGATCTTTAATTTGCAAGGTCTCGTGCTGTTCGGTTTATATATGGGGGGCATTGTAAGTGCGCTCTGTGTTGCATTTGTGATGAAATTTTTGCAAAAGGACAAAACCCAGCATGCTTTGTTGATGGAATTACCAAGCTATCGTTTTCCTGATATGAGAAGTGTGGCAATCGGTTTACTAGAGCGTGCAAAAATCTTCTTGCGTCGTGTTGGTGGAATCATTGTTGCCTTGACCGTAATTCTTTGGTTCTTGTGTACTTTCCCACAAGCTCCTGAAGGTGCGACACAACCTGCGATTGATTATAGCTTGGCGGGTATGCTTGGGCATTTATTACATCCAATTTTCGCGCCTTTAGGTTTTAACTGGCAGATTGTCGTTGCACTTATTCCAGCTATGGCTGCACGTGAAGTTGTGGTTGCTGCTTTGGGTACCGTGTATGCCTTATCAGGGGCAGATGATGATGCAGTTGCACAAGGTTTGACTCATCTGATCAGTGCTGATGGTTCGGGTTGGTCATTGGCAACTGGCTTGTCATTATTGGTCTGGTTTATCTATGCACCACATTGTTTAGCCACTTTAGCAACAGTACGCCGTGAAACAGGCTCATGGAAACATGTCGCGGTCATGACGGTTTATCTATTTGGTTTGGCTTATTTAATGTCGTTCTTCACCTACCAAATTGCATCACGCATTTGGGGTTAAGAAATCCCACCTCGCCTCCCTTTAAAAAGGGAGGGAATCATTGGAGAGACGCTTATGTTTGAGTACTTGATTGTTGCTGTATTGGTGCTGTGGAGTGCTGTTGTAGTGTTTAAGAAGGTGCTTCCTCAAACAGCAAGTTCAGCATTTCTGAGTCTGTCAAATCTTTGTCAGCGACTAGGTTGGCAACGTTTGGCGACATGGTTAAAACCGAAAATGGCAGCTGGTTGTGGCGGAAATTGTGGTTGTTCTACGGATGAAGCGGAGAACAAAAAAGCAGAGCCTGTTCAAACAGTGAAATGGCGTTAAGCGCAATCTTAAAATTGCCCATCTTAAGATGGGCAATTTTTTTTGGAAAAGAAAAAAATGAATCATACGGATATGAGTGAGAAGACATCGTTAAGCTTAAAACATAAATGGATTTTATTGGGTTTTGTGCTATTGATGACACTGCTTTATCTTTCTGCTTTGTCTAAAGGTCTAAATATTTATAAAGAAACAGTTTCATGGTTATTTTCATGTTCCATCTTGACGTATCTATGGTTAAGACCCGAATTGATTGAACTTAAATTCAAGCACTATACATTTAAATCTGTAGATTGGCTGGGTGCTGTGATCCTAGTTTTATTGGGGATTGGCTTTTTCATACCTGCCTAAGCTTTTACGCACTGACACAAAAAAGATTGAATAAAACCAAAACTGAAAAAGCATTTAAAACAGTAAAGTGCTAACATTTTTGCCATTCTGTAATCTGCAAAAAATGGGGCGAAAATGTTAATACAACGTGGTGGATTAAAAGTTGTGGCTGGCTTGGGTATTTCCGGTGTTTCAGCAGTTAACTTTCTACATGAACAGGGCTACCAAGTTGCAGTAACAGATTCACGCGCAACCCCACCTGGACATGATCAGATTCCAGCAGGTGTTCGTACCAGTTTTGGTCAACTCGATACCGAGCTTTTATTGCAAGCAGAAGAAATTATTCTGAGTCCAGGGCTTGCACCTCAACTTCCAGAAATTCAACAGGCCATTGAAAAAGGTATTCCAGTGGTTGGTGATATTCAATTATTACGCCGTGCGACTGAGGCGCCGATTATTGCAATTACAGGATCAAACGCAAAAAGTACCGTGACCACATTAATCGGCTTGATGGCACAAGATGCTGGTAAAAAGGTGGCTGTCGGTGGCAATTTAGGTCGCCCTGCATTAGATTTATTAAAAGATAAACCTGATTTGATTATTTTAGAGTTATCGAGCTTTCAACTTGAAACCACATCACATTTAAATGCAGAAGTTGCTGTGGTGTTGAATATGAGTGAAGATCACCTAGATCGTCATGGTGATATGTTGGGTTATCACAAAGCCAAACATCGCATTTTTCAGGGTGTGAAAAAGGTCGTTTATAACCGTGATGACAATCTAAGCCGTCCATTGGTTCCAGATGTTACCCCAATGCAAAGTTTTGGTCTGAATGCACCTGATTTAAATCAATATGGTGTGTTGCGTGATGCCGATGGCAGCATGTGGTTAGCACGTGGAAGAGAGCGTTTGCTGAGAACCTCTGAGATGTACATTCAAGGCATGCACAACGTTGCTAATGCGTTGGCGTGTTTGGCATTGGGTGAGGCGATTGGTTTGCCTACAGATTCGATGTTTGAAACGCTTAAGCATTTTAAGGGCTTGGAACATCGTTGTGAGTATGTCGAAACGATTGATGGTGTACGCTATTACAATGATTCTAAAGGCACCAATGTCGGTGCGACGCTAGCTGCAATTGATGGCCTTGGTGCTGCAATTGAAGTGAACAAAGGGAAGTTAGCCTTGATCTTAGGTGGGCAAGGCAAGGGGCAGGATTTCAAGCCTCTCCGTGATGCGATTCAAAAATATGTGAAATCAGTGATTCTCATTGGTGAAGATGCTGCGGTGATTGAACAGGCGATTCAAGGTACAACAGTTATTCAGCATGCAAATAGCTTAAAAGAAGCGGTCGAACTGGCTCAAAAAGCCACACAAGCGGAAGATGTCGTTTTACTTTCACCAGCTTGTGCAAGCTTTGATATGTTTAAAAGCTACAATGATCGTGGGCATCAATTCGTGGCATGTGTAAATGCCTTGAACGAAAAGAAGAACTAGGAACAAGACTATGGCTGATTTAGCCCAAAATACGGTGCAAAAGATTTCGCAGTTGCTGAATCGTTTACCCAAGCTTCCAGCAGAAATGACAGCGCGGAATATCCTGATTTTTTGTGTGATTTCTTTACTGTGTTTCGGTTCGGTTATGGTGGCATCTGCTTCGATGCCATATGCAGAATATATTCATGAAAGCCCATTTTATTTCTTGATTCGTCATGGTATTTCGATTGTCGTGGCTGCGCTGGTGGCGTTTCTGACCTATCGGGTATCATTAAATCTGTGGTTTAAAAATGCCTTTCCTTTATGGCTAATCACCATTGTGCTGTTGTTAGCCGTGTTGGTTGTGGGCTCTGAAGTGAATGGTGCACATCGCTGGATTAAGGTCGGTGGTTTTACTTTGCAGCCAACCGAGATTGCCAAAATTGTGATGGCGATTTTCACCGCAGACTATGTGGTGCGTCGTGCCAAAGAAGTCCGTACCCACTGGAAAGGTTTATTGCGTTTAAGTGGGGTGATGGCCTTAACCGTTGGTTTTATTGTTGCTGAGCCTGACTTGGGTGCAACAGTCGTTATCGTATTAATGATGGTAGGTGTATTCTTCTTGGCGGGTGCACCTGCAACACAGTTCTTGATTATGCTGGGTGCAATCTTTGCGGGTGTCAGTGCATTAATTATTTTCGAACCATTCCGTTTCCAGCGTTTGATTTCGTTTACTAACCCTTGGGCAGATCCATTGGGTGTGGGGTATCAACTCTCCAATGCTTTGATGGCCTTTGGTCGTGGTGAGTGGTTTGGTACGGGCTTAGGGCACAGTGTGCAGAAGCTCTCATATCTACCTGAAGCACATACCGACTTTATGTTGGCGGTGTTAGGTGAGGAGTTTGGTTTCTTTGGCGTGTCGATCGTGATGGTGCTGTCGTTTACTATGCTGGCGTGTTGTATCCGTATTGGTCACCGTGCCTTACAGCATAATTACTTACGTGCAGGTTATCTGGCCTACGGGATTAGTATCATCTTCCTGATGCAGATTTTGGTCAATGCAGGCATGAATATGGGCTTGATGCCAACCAAAGGTTTGACTCTACCTTTCATTAGTTATGGCGGTACGTCACTCATGATGTGTGCGGCGATGATTAGCTTGATTCTCAAAATTGATGCGTCAACGCAAGAGTTGAATCCTGTAAAAGAAGAGTCGAACTTCTAACTACATTTAAATTAAAAGCCCTGACAATGTTCAGGGTTTTTTATGATTTATTGAAAAGTTCCTGCTAAATGAATGCCGAGAGGGATCGAGTTTAAATCCCATTGTTGCACTGCTTGTTGCAACATAATATGGGGTTGATTCAGTTCCACCGCAGGTTGGCCTAAAGCCAAGATCGCTTGCTGTAACAGTTTGGGGGCTTGAGTGATATCCAGTGCTTGCGCTAGATTCTGTTTAGACAGTTTTTGCCCTTGATCGTTCATGGCAAGCGGTAAATGCATATAGCTTAAACTTGGATAACCCAGTAAAGAACCTAACCAGATTTGTCGGGCAGTGTTATCGAGTAAGTCCGCACCGCGTACAACATGCGTGATGCCTTGCAGATAATCATCGACCACCACTGCCAATTGATAGCTGATAATGCCATCACGACGTTTTAAGACAAAGTCACCCAGATCATGCTGTAAGTTAGAACACTGCTGGCCTTGTAATCGATCTTGAAAGCAAATCAGTTGGCCGGAAACTTTTAAGCGAATGGCCTGATCAGCAAAATCAAGATTGAGATTGAGGCAGGTTCCAGCATAGATATGATTGGAACCCAGCATTTTACGGGTACATTGGCAGGCATAAATCGCATTGAATTGCTTGAGTTGCTCAAGCACCTGCTCATAGATCTCGAAACGATCTTTTTGAAAAATAATTTCTGCATCGGGTTCAAATTGAAAGGCATCAATGCAAGAGAGAATGTGTGCTTCGCTATTGGGATAAATGCGAGGGATGTCGGTATCTTCAATCCGAACCAGCCATTGGCCGTGATTGGCTTTGGCATCACAATAACTGGCAACTGCGGTGAGCAGGGAGCCAAAATGCAATGGGCCGGTTGGCGATGGCGCAAACCGACCCACATATGAGCGGAGATCAAGCAAAGCATTACTTTGCTTAACTTCATGGCTCAACACGGTTTTCAAAATTAACCGTTATTTTGCTTTTCTTTGATTTCAGCCAAAGTTTTGCAATCGATACATAAAGTCGCAGTTGGGCGAGCTTCTAAACGACGTAAGCCAATCTCGATACCACAAGTTTCACAGAAACCGTAGTCTTCGTTTTGAATCGCTTCAATCGATTGTTCGATTTTGCGAATGAGTTTGCGTTCACGATCACGTGTGCGTAATTCAATCGCAAATTCTTCTTCTTGCGTCGCGCGGTCATTGACGTCAGGAAGTGCACTAGATTCGTCTTGCATCGTATTTAAAGTACGATCAACTTCAGACATTAACTCTGCTTTCCATGCATTTAAAATTTGGCGGAAATGCTCAAGTTGTCCTTCAGACATATATTCTTCATTTTTCTTTGGCTGATAAGGCGCAATTCCAAATAAGCTCGCAGTCGTACCACCTTCTGAAGCTTTAGGTTTGGTTTTACGTGTACGTTTCACAGCCAATTTTTGATCGTCGATCACGTCTGTTTGTTCGTCCAAGACTTGATTTTGGTTGTCATTCGCCATATAGGGCATTCCTCATCTTACACGTACTATCTATACGCAAAAAATATGGTGATATGCAAGTGTTTTTATAGAAACCTGAGATGGTTTTTCCCATCAAGGGTCGACATCATATAGAGTTTTTGAGCAAGATGGTAGTCATTCCCGTCCAGATTTTGTCTGAAATTGACAATGTAATTTGTAATCAAAAGTTTAATCATATCCTAAAACTTCAGAACTACTCATTCGTTGCGATGTCGGTAAACGATAGACCTGAGTTTCCAGTTCACCGTTCGCTTTAAGGCAGATATAGCGGTAACCAGGATGCTCTTCATCGAGTGCAAATTTATCGCTTCTTGGTTTGAATTGGATACAAGTTGAAGGGGTAGATAAAAATTCAACACCTTGCCATGTATTGATCGAATCTTGATGCACATGACCACAGACAATGGCTTTGACATTGGAGAATGGTTGGATTGTTTCCAACAGGTCTGAGGAGTTTTTGAGCTTATGTTGGTCAATCCATGCCGATTGCATCGCAAAAGGATGATGATGACAAGCAATCAGCACATGACGATCATGGTGTTTTGCAAGTAATTGGGTAAGTTGCTGCAATTGTGCGTCAGCAATTTTTCCATCAATACGTTTTGGTTGTGCGCTATTTAATAAAATAATGCACCATTGACCCAGCTCAATCACCGTTGGCTGAGTTGGATCTGTTTCATGAAATGGAAAATGCGCCACATCGTCATGGTTGCCCGGCGTATGGAAAAAGGGGATTCCCACGCTTTGCATATGTTGTACATAGCGTTTATATGTCAATGGTGTTGGCGATTGTGCCAAATCACCGGTGTGCACAATGAGGTCAATATGAGGATGTTGCTGGCGCATCAAGTCGATTACAGCATGAAAACTTTGTTCGGGCTGCATCCCGACAAATTCTAAATGTGGATACTCTAATAAATGTGTATCAGTAATCTGTATCATCACAAAATCTTGTTGCGATAATGATGAGACTTGGAAAGTCACCGTCGTTAGCCCCTTCAGATTTTTATCTTTGTTGTAGTTGTATATGTTGAGACAGCCACTGCAATGCCATGATTACAGGTGCGTTTCTCAACCGCCCGTTATTTAATAATGCTTCTAATGCGGAATAATCAAATAGATGAAGTTGAATATTTTCCCCTTCATCTGGCATCCCAAAAATGCCCCCGTCCTTTGGCAAATCAACTTCTGCTACATATAAATGAAAAAATTCAGAACATGCGCCAGCAGAAGGGTAGAAGCTAAATAAATGTTTTAATGTGGTGATCTCACAGCCAGATTCCTCTAGGCTTTCACGGCGGATACAGCTTTCAGGCGATTCATCTCCATCAAGTACCCCCGCGATGACTTCGAGTTGCCATGGCGACACTGGATCACTCAATGCACCGACACGAAATTGTTCAATCAGTGCAAAGCGGTGTTGTTGGTCATTATATAGTAAAACGCCAGCGGCTTCTGGACGATGAACCAATTCACGTTGAATTAAAGGTGAAAAATCTTCTCGGTGAAATAACCGATGTTTTAAACTCACTTTCTCAACTTGAATGAATCCTCGAAACAAAGGCTCTCGAGATTCTATCGTAACGTCGGTTGCTGAATAGCTGGCGTGGTCAAGAATAGTCATCTTCAATCAGGATGAGATTGTACATATCTCATCCTAACCGAGAATGATTCGCAGGAAAATCTTTTTTTAGTTGATTTACACCTTGTGGTACAATTTTTGACCATGTTCCTGATAAGCGGTTTTCATCGCATTGAGACCTGCTTCAACTTCTGTTTCGGCATCATTTGACTGCTTGGCATTGTGTTGATTTTGCGCGTAATCTCGCACATTCTGGGTGATTTTCATCGAACAGAATTTTGGTCCACACATCGAACAGAAGTGTGCAGATTTATGCGCTTCTTTGGGAAGCGTTTCATCATGCATGCTGCGTGCTGTGTCTGGATCTAAGCTTAAATTGAATTGGTCATCCCAACGGAATTCAAAGCGTGCTTTAGATAAGGCATTATCGCGGACTTGTGCGCCTGGATGGCCTTTGGCCAAGTCAGCCGCATGTGCTGCAATTTTGTAGGTGATAATACCGTCTTTGACATCTTTCTTGTTCGGTAAACCTAAGTGTTCTTTTGGTGTGACATAGCACAGCATCGCCGTACCGTACCAACCAATCATCGCAGCACCAATCGCCGAGGTAATATGGTCATAACCCGGTGCGATATCCGTGGTGAGTGGGCCAAGGGTGTAGAAAGGCGCTTCTTTACAGACTTCGAGTTGAAGATCCATATTTTCTTTAATCATATGCATTGGCACATGACCAGGCCCTTCGATCATGACTTGTACATCATGTTCCCAAGCACGATGGGTCAATTCACCCAGTGTTTTTAGTTCACTAAACTGTGCTTCATCATTGGCATCCTGAATACAGCCTGGACGTAGACCATCACCTAAACTGAAGGACACATCATAGGCCTTCATGATTTCGCAGATTTCATCAAAATGCGTGTACAAGAAGTTTTCTTCATGATGGGCCAAGCACCATTGTGCCATAATCGAACCGCCACGAGACACTATGCCCGTGAGACGATTTGCAGTCATGGGTACATAACGCAGTAATACGCCTGCGTGAATGGTGAAGTAGTCAACGCCTTGTTCGGCTTGTTCAATCAAGGTGTCTTTAAAGATTTCCCAGGTTAGGTCTTCAGCTACACCATCGACTTTTTCGAGTGCTTGATAGATCGGTACAGTTCCGATTGGAACAGGTGAGTTGCGGATAATCCATTCACGAGTTTCATGAATATTTTTACCTGTCGATAAATCCATGATAGTGTCGGCACCCCAACGGGTTGCCCACGTCATCTTCGCAACTTCTTCATCAATAGATGAACCAAGTGCAGAGTTCCCAATATTGGCATTAATCTTCACCAAAAAGTTACGACCAATGATCATCGGTTCGCATTCTGGGTGATTAATATTGGCTGGAATAATGGCACGACCTGCGGCAATTTCCTGACGTACAAATTCTGGGGTGATCTCTCTTAAATTTTGTGCACCAAAATTTTGCCCTGGATGCTGACGCATATCCACATTTTCACGTTGGCGCTGGTTTTCACGAATGGCAATATATTCCATTTCAGGGGTAATAACACCTTGCTTGGCATAATGCATTTGCGTGACATTTTTGCCTAGTTGTGCGCGACGTGGGTTTTGAATGTGGGCAAAACGAATTTCAGCTGTACGAATATCTTTTAAACGTGCTTGACCAAACTCAGAGCTAAGACCAGAAAGTACATCGGTATCTTGGCGTTCTTCAATCCATGTTTGACGCACTAAAGGCAAGCCTTTGTTTAGGTCGATTTGTACATTTGGATCGGTATATGCGCCTGAAGTGTCATAGACCATGACGGGTGGATTGTGTTCACCACCTAAGCCGGTCGGCGTTTCGGTTAAGCTAATTTCGCGGAAGGGAACTTGGATATCAGGGCGAGAACCTTCAACATAGACTTTTCGAGATGCAGGTAATATTCGGGTTAAATCTTTTGCAGCTTGCTCATGTTGAGCAGAAATATCAGCAGGGGAAAGATTCGTTAATTGGTTCATGGCATGATCCTTATGTATGGCATTAACGAATCAAGCACGACCAAAAACCATGGCGGATTCACCTCGTGAATGAGATAAATGCAGGCGAAGTTTTTGTTGGGCTTGATTCCTACGCAGGTGTTAACCTGATCAGGTTCAACGGTACTTATCTTTAAATTGCGTAATTAAGATAATCTCAGCAGTTTGTTAACTGCGCTCCGTCAAGCTAAATTGGGGTCTGTTATCATTTTATATATGATTGCGACAGTGGATCTTTTTTAGGCGGTACAAGGCATGACTTGTGAAACTTAGTTATTCTAAATGAACAAGGCATAACACAGTAACGTCAAAAAAGCGCCCTGTCCCGCAGGGTTGTGGCGAAAATTCCCTCATACATCGTTATGAAACTTGGTAAGGGAGTGGCCATTACCTGCATTTCATGCCTCGTCTGATGAAATTTTTGCCTACAACGCAATCTAGCTATAAAGTGCTAACAGACCCTTAGACTAACAGATTTTTTTATTTTTGTTGTATCAATTCACACCAATCAACTGGGGCCGAATCCGTGCTATTGTCATAAAAGTTTCATCATTTCTATGTTTTAATCACCAATCATTTTTTCCATGTGTCTAGTGGAGGCATACTGTGAGCCCAAGCAATCCTGTGTTAAGTCATCATATTTCTTCACAATTTAATGAAGACTTGCAAGATGTTCACACCAAGTTTATGACCATGGGTGGATTAGTGGAGCAACAAGTTGCTAACTCAATTCATGCTTTATTAGACACAGATGCGAACTTAGCCATTGATGTGCAGTTTAAAGACAATGCAGTGAACCAATTCGAACGTGATATTGATGAAGGCTTAACCTTAATTCTCGCACGTCGTCACCCTGCAGCAATTGATTTGCGTATGGTGATTGCAATGAGTAAAGCCAATACCGATTTAGAGCGTATTGGTGATGAAGCTGCAAAAATTGCACGCATTGCGCAAAACCTGTGTGAAGAAGGTGAGTCTCCTCGTGGTTATATGGAAACACGTCATATTGGAAACCAAGTACGTGTCATGATTCATGATGCATTGGATGCTTTTGCACGTTTAGATGTAGAACAAGCTTTGAAAGTGGTGATGGCGGATGTGGATATTGATCGTGAATATCAGTCGGCAACACGTACTTTAATGACCTATATGATTGAAGATCCGCGTCATATTTCACGTGTGATTAACGTGATGTGGGTATTGCGTTCATTAGAGCGCATCGGTGATCACGCACGTAATATTTCAGAACAAGTCATTTATATGGCGAAAGGTACCGATGTACGTCATACCAGTATTGAAGAAATTGAACAGAAAGTGCATCAAAAATAATGGTAAAAGTAAAATAATCACTGACCGCTCTAACTAGAGCGGTTTTTTAATTTTGAGAGAGGCGTAATAAAAAAAATCCCAGACTTCGGGGGAAAGTCTGGGAGAGAAATATCATGCGTTACGTGAGATATCAACGTATCTCTTTGTCCTTCTGAATACAACTATAAACACGCTACCCGAAAGAGTCATGTAGACAACTGTGTATACTCTGTAAGGCTTTATTACTTATGTAAATATCATGTAAAAAGAGAGCTAAAAACAGCTCTCTTTTTACAGCAGGATGGGACGAAACGACTTATTTTTGTTCAGTCCAACCTTCCGCTTTTTCTACGCTTTCATCGTTATTAAAGAACTTCTCACGTTGTTCTTCGAGGAACTTCTTCGCATCGGGTTCAAATACATTCAAACGTTTTTCATTAATCAGCGTGGTTTGATGTTTTAACCATTCTTGCCATGCCTGTTTTGAAACTGTTTCAAAGAACTCTTGGCCTTTGGCACCTGGAAATGGTGCAAAGTCTAAGCCTTCAAGCTCTTGTTTATATTTGCGGCAAAATACTTGTCTAGTCATTATGGCATCCAGTGAAAGTCCCTCTTTGTAAAAGAGGGATATAGGGAGATTAATATAACTGTTCTAGGCGAGTGTGCGCACGGGCAATCGCAGCTTCAACTTGTTTTGGAGAGGTTCCACCAATATGATCACGTGCATTCACAGAAGCTTCTAGCGTCAATGCTTTGTCAAATACATCTGCTGTGATCAAATCAGAGAACTGTTGCAGTTGTTCCAGTGTCAATTCAGATAAATCTTTTTCTTCTGCAACGCCTAAAGCTACGGCTTTACCAACAATTTCATGAGCATCACGGAAAGCAACACCTTTTTTGACGAGGTAGTCTGCAAGATCGGTTGCCGTTGAGAAACCACGTAAAGCGGCTTCACGCATAATTTCGATATTTGGCAATAAGGCTGGAACCATATCGGCAAATGCCATCAATGAACCACGCACGGTATCAATTGCATCAAACAATGGTTCTTTATCTTCTTGGTTGTCTTTGTTATAGGCCAATGGCTGGCCTTTCATTAAGGTTAATAGACTAATTAAGTCACCAAAAACACGACCTGACTTACCACGAACCAGCTCAGGCACATCTGGGTTTTTCTTCTGTGGCATGATGGATGAGCCTGTGCAGAAGCGATCAGGAATATTCACGAACTTGAATTGTGCCGAAGTCCATAAAATAAGTTCTTCAGACATACGTGATAAATGCATCATGATCAAAGATGCGGCTGCATTAAATTCAATGGCAAAGTCACGATCAGAAACTGCATCTAATGAGTTTTCCGAAACTGCTTCAAAGCCAAGAAGTTCTGCGGTATAAGCACGATCAATCGGATAGGTTGTTCCAGCCAAAGCGGCTGAACCAAGTGGCATGCGATTGACACGTTTACGGCAGTCTTGTAGACGCTCAGTATCACGGACTAACATCTCAAACCATGCTAACAGGTGATGACCAAAGGTCACGGGTTGAGCCGTTTGTAGGTGAGTGAAACCTGGCATAATGGTGTTGGTGTTTTGACTAGCCAAACCCAGTAAGCCTTTTTGTAAGCGCAGTAATAAACCTAAGATGTCGTCAATTTCATCACGCAAATATAAGCGGATGTCAGTTGCAACTTGGTCATTACGGCTACGGCCAGTATGTAATTTTTTTCCTGTAATGCCGATACGTTGAGTCAAACGAGACTCAATGTTCATGTGTACATCTTCTAAATCAATGCGCCATTCAAAGTTACCAGCTTCAATTTCAGCTTTAATGGTGCTTAAACCTTGAATAATGTCATCGCGTTCAGCTTCAGTGAGGACACCTACTTTGGCAAGCATGGTGGCATGCGCAATTGAACCTGCAATATCTTGTTTATAAAAACGTTGGTCAAATTGCACAGATGCGGTAAATTCTGCAACAAAAGCATCTGTTGCTTCAGAGAAGCGACCGCCCCACATTCCAGAGGTTTGATTCGGGCTGGCTGAAGAAGAGGATTGAGAAGATGTGGTCATGGCGGCTCAGCAAAATAAAAAAGAGTATAGCAAATCCAAACGCAGTTGCCGAAACTCGACGTAAGAAGTTATCGCAAACTCGTCAGGGGAATCCATCAGGCTCCTATTTTTTTACGAAAATTGGGCAATGGCAATACTTATTAGAATTAATTGTTGCAAGTAATGTCTTGGCAATGGTGTTGGCTTTGGCTGAAGCACGCTCATGGCAAGCCTTAGAGGGCTTCCGTGTACTGCAATATATGGTTTTTATTAATTGGGTGATTTTGTCTTTCGCAACACTAGTTGATTATTTTAAGGATTTTTTTGCTAAGTTTAGTCAGAAAGTCGCCTTGATAATGGGCTTTGTACTGTTGCAACTGATTGTACTGTTGACCACCTGTGCGATCAATATTATTCAATATTGGGCTGCACGTTCAGGTTCATTTTCAGAGGAGATCTTATTTCATGGGAGCAGTTTACATTTAAGCTATGGGGTTTTGTTAGGCGCATTCTGTTTGCGTTACTTGTATATGCGTGAGCAATGGATGAATCAGCAATATAGTGAATTGAATGCGCGAATTCAGGCGATGCAGGCACGGATACACCCTCATTTCTTATTTAATAGTATGAATAGTGTGGTGAGCTTAATTGCGATTGACCCTGAAAAAGCTGAAAATATGTTGATTAATTTGTCGCGTTTATTTCGAGCGAGTTTTCAAGAACTGAAGTTGGTGAGCTTGGCTGAGGAAATTGACTTATGTCAGCAATATTTAAGTATAGAAAAGATGCGTTTAGGTGCCCGTTTGAATGTAGAATGGAACATACAGGCGACACCCATTGAATTAAAACGAGTGACGATTCCGTTATTAACGTTGCAACCTTTGCTTGAGAATAGTATTTTTCATGGGGTGGAGAAAGTTTTGCAACCTTCGACCGTTAGCGTATTGGTTGAAATATTGCAAAATCAAGTCAGTATAGTCATTACTAACCCTTATTCTCACGATACAATAAAATCGAGAAAGGGAAATGGTATTGCGATAGACAATGTGAAGCAGCGCCTGAAAGCTTATTATGGGCAAACGGTTAAGTTTCAGATTTATGGGGGAACGTCGTTATATACGACGGTGGTGAGCTACCACTATCGAGTAAAATAATAAGTCAAGTTAACCATAAAAAATATGGATGAAGTTAACGGTGACAAGGAGGAGAGGATGAGAGTTCTGATTGCTGATGATGAGCCTCTCGCAGTAGAGCGTTTGTCACGTTTAGTGACCCAGATGGGGCACGAAGTCATTGCGACGGCGCATCATGGTCAGGATGTGTTAAATCATATTGAAAACGACTCACCTGATGTCGTTTTATTAGATATTCAAATGCCAGGAATGAATGGTTTGGAATGTGCTGAACAACTCAATCAGCTCAATCCTAGACCTGCGATTATTTTTTGTACGGCATATGATCAACATGCATTGGAAGCATTCAAATTTCAAGCACAAGGATATTTACTTAAACCTGTTGCACAACAAGATTTACAACAGGTGTTTAATCATTTAACTCACCTTACACAAGCACAAATGACTGGTTTAAAACAACAAGACGATATGTACGATACCAAAACACAACGCCATCAAATTGCTGCGAAAACCTATCGCGGGGTAGAACTGATTCCATTGGAAAATGTTTATTATTTTTTAGCAGATCAGAAATATGTCACTGTTCGCCATAAAAATGGCAGTGTGCTGATTGATGAAACACTGAAAGACTTGGAATTAGAATTTGCAGACCGTTTTATCCGTATTCATCGTAATGCCTTAGTTTCGCTCGACTATCTCGAAGGGCTGGAGTTGGTGGCCGCTGGGCAATATCAGGTGCGTTTGCGTGAGTTGGAGGAACGATTGTCTGTCAGCCGTCGCCACTTGCCAAGTTTAAGAGAGTGTATGCATCAATTATAAAACCCCGCTTTTCAGCTGAATGATTGATCACTTTATGAATTTTTACTTGCAATTTCAGGTGATCAAGTTAAGTTTGGAACAATTGCTTTGATCAATACTTAACTTGAATTTATGAAAACCTTAAAAATTGCGACTCGACAAAGCCCTCTTGCACTTTGGCAGGCTGAACATATTCGTTCTCGTTTAAATGCGCTTTATCCGGATTTAACGGTTGAATTGGTTAAGTTTGTCACCCAAGGCGACAAGATTTTAGATACGCCGTTAGCTAAAATTGGTGGTAAAGGTTTATTCGTAAAAGAGCTGGAAGCAGCATTGCTGGATGGTCGTGCGGATTTAGCTGTACATTCAATGAAAGATGTACCGATGCATTTACCAGAAGGTTTAAGCTTGGCCGTGATCTGTGAACGTGAAGATCCTTTAGATGCGTTTGTCTCAAACCAATACTCACATTTTGATGAGTTACCACAAGGTGCGAAGGTAGGTACATCGAGCCTACGCCGTAAGTGTCAAATTTTACAGCTCCGCTCTGATTTAGAGATTATTGATTTACGTGGAAATGTGGGGACACGTTTAGCTAAGCTGGATGATGGTTTGTATGATGCAATCATCTTGGCCAGTGCTGGTTTAAAACGTTTAGGTCTCGCGGATCGAATTCGTCATTGCTTAACCCCTGTTGTAAGTTTGCCTGCGGTGGGTCAAGGTGCACTTGGTTTAGAGTGTCGCACGGATGATGTGGAATTATTAAAATTGATCCAACCGTTACAGCATGAAGAAACCTCGATTTGTGTGCGTGCAGAACGTGCCTTTAATGCCTATCTTGAAGGCGGTTGCCAAGTGCCGATTGCAGGTTATGCAATCTTGGCCAATGATCAATTACACATTGAAGGGCGTGTTGGTAGTGTGGACGGCAAGACTTTGTTGAAAGAGCAATTGGTTGGTGCAACAGTCGATGCTGAGCAACTGGGGGAACAGCTCGCTCAGCGATTGCTAGCGCAAGGTGCGGGTGAATTGCTCAAAGCGTTGTATTAATGCTGTTTATTAATACACGTCCTGATGACCGTGCTTCTGTTTTAACTCAAGCATTGAGCGAGGTGGGCTATCAGGTTGAAGCATTACCTTTGCTTGAATTGGTTGCAGAGCCTTTTTCTGAAGCTTTGCAACAACTTTACTTCGCCTTGGCTGAGACTCAAGTGATTGTGGTGGTTAGTCCGACTGCTGTTGAGATTGGGGTGCGCTATTTGCAGCAAGCGGGATTACACCTTGATCAGCTTAAACATATCCAATGGGTCGCAGTGGGGCAAGCTACAGCAAAGGCTTTAGCCCAATTTAAAATAGCAAGTGTTGTTCCTGAGGTGGAAACTTCAGAGGGAATGCTGGAGCTTCCCATCCTAAAACAGCAGATGCATTTAAAGAAAATTGCATTCTGGCGTGGTTTGGGAGGGCGGCAGTTTATGATGCAGCAATTGCAGCAACAAGGTGTTGAGATTCTGAATTTTGTGCTCTATCGCCGCCAATGCCCAGCACAAAGTTTTACCAAATTTCCTGAAATTGTAAAAAAAATAAGTTTAAATCAGTCTGTTGCAGTGTTGATCAGTAGTGAAGCGAGTTGGAACTATTGGCAACAGCTATGTGGTCAGCATCCATGTGAAGCAGCGTGGGTTTATTTGGTTTTAGGCTCACGTTTGGCCCAGATTCTGAGACAGGTTCGGGATCAGACGGCTCAAGGATTTAACATTATTCAGCTTGAAAATTTATCTGCATCAGAGATCATTCAACGCATGAGTGATTGGCAAGGACATGTATGAGAAAAATTGGTTATCTAATATTAGGATTGAGTTTATTGTGGTTAGCTAAACTCAGTTACGATGTTGCGCAATATTCTCAAACTGTACCGCAGTTACAACAGCAATTAGATCAAACCGAGCAGCGTTATGCTTTATTGAATGATCAATTTGTTGCAGTACAACGCCAGTTGCAAAATACCAGCTCGGTAGAGCCTACAGATAGTGTCTCCATCCCGACTACGGTGACAGGGATTGCACCAGTTATTTTGATTAAGCAGCAAATGCAATTGGTTCAATTTGCATTGGATCAACAACAGTTTATCTATGCGTTGGATCAACTCAATCAAGTGCAACAGCATGTTGTGCAATATGCAGTATCTCCTGCGTTACAACATAGCTTGGTTAAGTCGATTGAGCAGGATAAACAAGCCATTCAACAATATGTATTGAGTCAGACACAGCAACAACAGCAATTGGATAATTTGTTGCAGCAACTAGATCAAAAGATTCAACATGAAATCCGAAATCCGAAAGTGTCTATGACCAAAAATGAAACGGCATCGTGGTGGCAGTGGTTTAAATTAGAAAAAGTGCAGCGCAACTCACCTGACTTGATGAATCGTAATATTAGCTTGAAAGAAGCACAATTACGTTTGTTACTCGCTTCTCAAGCCTTAAAACAAGGGCAACGAACAGAATATCGAAAATCTATTCTGGAAGTGATGCAATTACTTGCTGAATTGCCAGATCAAAATAGCCAACAAATGAAATTACGCTTAGAGAAAATTTCAAATCTACCTGTAGTACCAACACCGAAATTAACCACACTGGGTTTGTTGGGATAAGGCATTATGAAACGTTTACTGTTGATTTATGTGCTTGCAAGTTTGGTGCTATTCGCACTGTTTTCTGTATTGAGTTATGGCTATGGAAATGGCTATGTCTATATCTATTGGCGAGATTGGCAATTTCAAACGGGTGTTTTAGGGCTCATTGGACTATTTATTCTGATCAGTTTATTGGCACAATTAACTTGGCTATTCGGTAAACGTTATCTTGCCCGCGAGCAGCGAAAAAAAGAAACGATCCTTCATTTTAAAGATTTGCATCCTTATGAGCAGCTTGGCATTGTCTGGCTGTTGGAAGCGGCAAAAGATCAGCAAGTGTTTATTGAGCGGGTTTATACTCAGTCAGGATTGCTTAATCATATTATTGATGCGCAATTTGATTATAAGAATGGTGATTATGAAACTGCCTTGCAGAGTTTGGAAAAATCTGCACCGATGGCATTTGAGCTAGCTGAATTACAACGCATAGATATTTATCTTGAGCGGCAGGAAACACAGAAAGCGCTGACCCATTTAGAGTTTCTTGCTCAACATCAGCTTTCTCCGTGGTTGAATGAGATTGAAACAGCTTATCAGCAACGTATTACTGCATTATGGGGGAAGCTTGCCTTACAAGAGCCGTGGTTATTCTTGCAAACAACCCAATACGGTTTGTTAGATGCAGAACATCGTGACTTATGGTTACAGCAGTTACTTATACGATTTGATCAGGCTTCTGTGGATGATCTTGCTGCCTTACAGCAACGTTATCTGGTTTTACAGGATGAAATTCAAACTCGTCCGTACAGTAGTAAAGTCCTCTGGTTGAAATTATTGGCACGTATGCCAGAAATGAGTTTGCAGCATGAAGATCTGGCTTTGCATTTATTGCAAGATCAGTTTGATCCAGAAGTATTTTATCTGTGGTTCCAGCAACAATTATTGAAGCAGATTCCAGATTATGCCTATGTCGAGCAGCGCATTATGCAGCTTGAACAGCGTTATACCAGTGTGCCGATGCTTAGCTTTGCAAAATGGCATATTTATGTGGCAACACAACGACAGGCAGAAGCAGAGCAATTATTAACTTTATATCCAGATAATATTTTAATGAGCTATTTAAGGATTAAATCAACTTTGGGTGATAATCCTGATTTAATCAGGCAGTTAAATTTAATATTTGAAAATGATGTGAATTTTCTTAATTTTAAGATATGAGTGAAAATATGAAGGAACTGTCTGTCTATCCGGTTGTGCTTAAGCAAACGGTTGCTTGGGGAGATATGGATGCTTTTGGTCATGTAAATAATGTGCAGTATTATCGTTATATCGAGAGTGCACGCATTGCTTATTTAATGGCGTTGAATATCTTTGATCAGGATATATTGACAGTCGTTGCATCAAGCCAATGTAAATATTTAAGCCCGGTATTCTACCCTGATGTGCTACATATTGGTGCGAGGATTGAAGAGTTAAGAAATAGCGCTTTTCGTATGCATTATGTGTTATGGAGTGAAACACAGAATCAAGTGGTCGCGACTGGTGAGGCGGTTATGGTCTGTGTGGATAAGCTAACTTCAAAAAAATTAAATATCCCAGATACGATTAGGCAAAAGATAATTCAACTCGAGCAAAGCGTGGATCACTCTTTAATATCTCATTAATTATTATAAAGACGATTATGTCTATTTTTGTTTGATTATATAGTAAATTCATATAATAAGGTTCAAATACGCTGCTTCTGAAAAATTGGTGTATTTGAACCTTGATAAGCCCAATAAAATTAGAATTTTTTAGATAAAATTAAGAGTAAATTAATATAAATCGTATTGCTACTAGTCTGCTATTCACTTTTATAAAATATGTTTTTATATAACACGGCTGCTTTTTTGGGGTTTATTGTAAATAAAATGCGATTTAGTGCTTGATATATGATTAAGTGGGGTAATCTTATATTGATTATTTAATCATTTATAAATTAATATTGAATCGAATTTGAAATTCATTTTATTTTTTGAGTGATATATTTCCCCTATTAAGTCGGAGTGGTTCTAATGAAACCAGATATTAGCGAGTTATCTGTAGAAGATTTAAAACGTTTACAAGCTGAAGCTGAAGCTTTAATTGCGAGTAAAAAAGATCAAGCAATTGAAGATGCATATAATCAAATTATTGCAATTGCAGATGCGATTGGCTTCAGTGTTGAAGAATTATTGGAAGTGGGCGAGCAAAAGCGTAAGAAAACAACGCGTAAAGCAGTAGAGCCACGCTACCGTAATAAAAGCAATGCTGAAGAAACTTGGACTGGTCGTGGTAAACAGCCACGCTGGTTAGTTGCTGAGTTAGAGAAAGGCGCAAAACTTGAAGATTTCTTAATCTAAACAAGTTTAAAAGTCATCGTTCTGTCATACGATGACTTTATCCTTTATTAAAAGCCAGGCTTAAAAAGCTTGGTTTTTTTATATGAGAGAATTGGCGATGTTGAAAAAGTATGCATAATGTCATTCAGGGGGCGATTGTCTCAAAAAGGATGATATTTGCATGTTGGTAAGGGTGGAATGAAGAAAAAAACCAAGCAATGGAGATGGTGGCTTTTCGCCATTTTTGCATTTTTAATTTTTATTATTTTACAAATTCCAGCAACATGGTTAATTGCGAAATTTTCAAAAGATAATCAATTATTACACAATGTTAGTGGCAATATCTGGCAGGGGCAAGCAGATTGGCAGCGCGGTCAATTGCGTGGATCGGTGCATTGGAAAACCCGTCCCCTCGATTTGCTGTTACTACGCGTTGGCGCAGATCTCGATATTCATAGTGGTAATACCCAGTTCAATGGAATTTTTGCCTATGGTTTAGGTCAAAAAATGATGATCAAAGACCTGCAGGGTAAAATTTCACCTGAAACATTAAAATATTTTGCCAACTGGCAGTGGCCTGAAAATTCAATTCAACTGAAAGACGTACAATTGAATTATCAAAAGGAAAAAGGCTTTAGTGCGACAGAAGGTCAATTGAATTGGGGTGGTGGCGCGTTGAGCTATACTTTTGGTCAGCGTCAGGACCGTATGAATATGCCATCTTTAGTGGCTGATCTGAAAGATGAAAATGGGCAGTTAAAAATTGATGTCCGAGATCAACGTCAGCAGAAAATGGCAAATTTAAGCCTAGATACAAATTTGATGTTGGATGTGCAGCTAACACAAAGGATGCTGTTGAATATTCCATCTTACCAAGGTAAGGCTGGGCTAGATACTTATGTGATCAGTTCGCGTCAGCCACTGCTGCAAGGTGGTTTCTAATGAAAGCAATCACTCAAAAAATGCAACAACTGCGTTGGCAAAAGCTGGACAAGCTCAGTGGTCTGATTTTAGCACTACTCATCTTGTGGTTATGTTGGAAACTGGCTTCTTTATTTTGGTGGGTAGTTGCGCCGCCACAACCGATGCAATTTGATCGGGTTGATCTAGGCTCACAACAAGCTCAAGTCCCTAATATTAGCTCCTTTGCGCTATTTAATGAGCCAGCAGCGACCTCGGCAGATGATAATGTTAATTTGGAATTGCAAGGTGTATTGTTAGGTCAACCCAATTACTTGTCTTCTGCTGTGATTAAATTAAATGATACTGCTGAACGTTATCGTGTTGGTGAAACGGTGGGATCAACGTCATATCAACTGGCAGAAGTGTATTGGGATCATGTGATCTTGAAACAAGGCAATGGTGCTACCCGAGAAGTTAAATTTAAGGGATTGGATAAAGGTTTATATCAACCCATTGCACCCGTACTTAATAGTGCCAATAATGTTCAGCCTCAAACTGTTGCACCGACACAGAACACACCACAATCCGCTTTAGGTCAGGCAATTCAACAAATGCAGGACAATCGCGATCAATATCTGAAAAATATGGGAGTGAGCGGGGGTGGCACAGATGGTTATGAAATATCGGATAAGACGCCATCGAATTTAAAAAATACCTTGGGTTTGCGTTCTGGTGATCGTATTCTATCGATCAATGGTCAAAGCGTCGGGCAGGGACTCAACGAAGTACAATTATTAGAGCAAGTACGTCGTGAAGGGCATGCCAAAATAGAAATAAAACGTGGTGATCAAGTGATGACCATACAACAAAGTTTTTAGTGATCACACGTCACACATCAGTTAGGAATAAGTGCAGGTTATGGCTTTTTTAAATCATCAACGTCCACTTTGGGCATTACTTGCCGCAGCACCTTTGGTCGCGACAATCAGTACCAATGTGCAAGCACAAACATGGAAGATTAATCTACGTGATGCAGACTTAACCGCATTTATTAATGAAGTTGCAGATATTACAGGGAAGAACTTTGCTGTTGATCCTCGTGTGCGCGGTAATGTGACGGTTATTTCCAATAAGCCTCTCAATAAAGATGAAGTATATGACCTATTTTTAGGTGTACTCAACGTTAATGGTGTGGTGGCGCTCCCTTCAGGCAATACGGTTAAACTTGTCCCTGACAGTAATGCAAAGAACTCTGGGATTCCTTACGATGCACGTAGTCGTGCGGGTGGGGATCAAATTGTAACGCGAGTGATTTGGCTGCAAAATACCAATCCAAATGACTTGATTCCGGCCCTACGTCCGTTAATGCCGCAATTTGCGCATTTGGCAGCGGTTGCGGGGACCAATGCCTTAATTGTTTCTGATCGTGCAACCAATATTTATCAGCTTGAAAATATCGTGCGTAATTTAGATGGCACGGGTCAAAATGACATTGAAGCGATTAGCTTACAGTCGAGCCAAGCTGAAGAAATTATTGGCCTATTGGAAACAATGAGTGCAACAGGTGCTTCAAAAGATTTTATTGGTTCGCGGGTACGTATCATTGCTGATAATCGAACCAACCGTATTTTGATCAAGGGCGATCCAGACTCACGTAAGCGTTTACGTCAAATGGTTGAAATGCTGGATGTGCCATCGGCAGATCGTTTGGGTGGGCTTAAAGTCTTCCGCTTGAAATATGCCAGTGCCAAGAACTTGGCTGAGATTTTACAGGGTCTGGTAACAGGGCAATCTGCGTCATCATCATCGTCCTCGTCAAATAGTAATAACCGATCTAACTCGATTAATAACCTGATCTCGAACAATCAAAACTCAAGCTCGACAACAGGTTCGTCGTCTTCCTCTTTTTCGACGCCTTCAATTAATCTAAATGGCAATTCAAACAGTAGTCAAAACTCCAGTATCACCAGCTTTAATGGTGCGGGTATCAGTATTATTGCTGACCCAACGCAAAATGCATTGGTGGTCAAAGCTGAACCACAATTAATGCGCGAAGTCGAAGCGGCTATTCAACAGCTGGATATTCGCCGTCAACAAGTACTCATTGAAGCTGCAATTATTGAAGTCTCAGGCGATGATGCGGATCAACTGGGGATTCAGTGGGCCTTGGGTGATTTAAGCAGTGGTGTTGGTCTGATTAGCTTTAGTAATGTGGGCGCGAGTCTGGCATCCATTGCTGCAGGTTATGCCACTGGTGGGGCGAGTGGCGCAGCTGCAGCGATTGCAGGAGATGCCAATAAAGGCAATGGTGCCACACTTGGGATTGGTAATTTTGAAAACTCACGTAAAGCCTATGGTGCGCTGATCCAGGCCTTGAAAACCAATACCAAATCTAATTTCTTGTCTACACCATCGATTGTGACGATGGATAACGAAGAAGCTTATATTGTTGTGGGTCAAAACGTTCCGTTTGTGACGGGTTCGGTATCGACAGGTACTTCGGGTACAGTCAATCCTTATACGACGGTTGAGCGTAAGGATGTGGGTGTCACGCTAAAAGTGATTCCACATATTGGTGACAATGGTACGGTTCGCCTTGAGGTTGAACAGGAAGTTTCGGATGTCCAGAACAACAAAGGACAAGCAACAGACTTGGTTACCAATAAGCGCGCCATTAAAACCGCTGTACTTGCGGAACATGGACAAACAGTGGTATTGGGAGGCTTGATTGCAGATAATACGTCATTGTCGCGTCAAGGTATTCCTGGACTGAGTAGTATTCCTTATCTTGGGCGTTTATTCCGTGCCGATGCGCGGAGTAATATCAAGCGTAATCTATTGGTGTTTATCCATCCGACGATTGTTGGCGATGCCAATGATGTACGCCGTATTTCTCAACAGCGTTATAACCAGCTCTATAGTTTGCAACTTTCAATGGACAAAAATGGCAACTTTGCCAAACTGCCGGAAAATGTAGCAGATATTTATAACCCGCAAGCGCCAGTCGTGAATTCTTCGTATCAGAAAGTTCCCACTGCGACCCCCGCGAAAAAAACGGTTGTGGTGACCACACCTGTTGCGATTGAAGAACCTCCAGTGCAGCAGAAAACGGTACAACTTCCGGTCAAGGAAACAGAGCGAAGTAAAAACACGGTCACCACTACGACGATTCGACCAGCGTCTTCACAGTAGATGCACAGAAGCGCTTATGTCACAATGCTATGATTGCAAGAAATTCTATAAGGATATGCATCTATGACTTGGAAATTACAAGCCATTACAGGTGAATTTACGGGGCAAGAACTGAGTATCGAAGGTGACATGTTGGTGGGGCGACACCAAGATGCCGATATTTTGTTGCAATCAGCGGATATCTCGCGTCGTCATGCAGCTTTAGTGTTAAAAGATAAGCAGCTTTGGGTACAAGATCTCAATTCGTCAAATGGTACATTTATCAACGATGTGCGTATTGAGCAGGAAACCGAATTACATGATGGCGATATCGTGCAATTTGCCAGCTTTGTATTCTCTGTACTTGCGCCAGCGGGATCTGAAGCTGAATTACCAGAAATCGAGATTGAGCCTGTAGCATCAAATTCTACGGATCAGGGTATGCCAAGCATTGCTGAACGCGCAGTTGAGACACCGATCACGCGTGATGGCATGCCGCAGCAAGTGGCGATTCCAAAGCCAGCACCGATTCCTGAAGGAATCAATGTGCAGGCAGTACCAGAGCCACAAGCTGTTGCAATTGAAGAGCCTGTTTCGCGTGTCGCTGCAGAAAAAGAGCAACAGAAGAATGCTTCGGTTGGCCTCATTTCTATTATTGTATTGATCATTCTGGCGGTGATTGCCTGGCTGTTCTTTAAATAATCGGGCGAAGCTTTTACAATCAAGGCATGCCCACGTTGGTATGCCTTTTTCATTTCTTGGGTCGAAATATATGTCTGTTGCTCAGTTACAAAGCCGTAATTTAGTTTTATTTGATCTGGATGGGACACTGGTAGATTCCGCCGCTGATCTATATCGAGCGATGAATTTGAGTTTGGAAAAACTGGGCTTCGCGACAGTGACTGAAGCGCAAGTTCGTGTTTGGGTCGGAAAGGGTGCAGCTAAACTGTGTGAGGCTGTGTTGGAGCATTTGTTTGGACACGTTAGTGCGCAACAGCAAGAACAACTCCTCAGTACATTTGTTGACGTCTATGCTCAGGAACTCTGTGTAAATACTCAAGTCTATGAAGGGGTTCTGCCTTTTTTAGACTATTGTCAAAATCATGATATTGCCATGGCATGTGTCACCAATAAGCCTGAACATTTAGCGAAAGGCATTTTGGATATTCTGCAATTGAGTCCTTATTTTAAAATGGTTGTTGGTGGTGATAGTTTAGCTGAACGTAAACCACATCCCTTGCCATTGTTGCATTGCGTGCAAGCTCAGAATACGACAACGTCAGCGACATTGATGATTGGTGATTCAAGTAATGATGTTGAAGCGGCAAGACGTGCAGGTATTGATTGTATTGTGGTCAGCTATGGCTATAATCATGGAGAGAGTATCTATGACTGCCAGCCACAACAAGTGGTCGATCGTTTGGTGGAATTGGTTTAAGCAGATTGAATAAGGAGATAGGTGAAGATGGTTATGGTTTTTCGATGGCGGGCTTGAGATAGCACTAAAGAAACAACGCACAGAAATTAAAACCATAGAGAAGATTCATGACCACATTCGTACAATTTGAACAATTAAAAGCAGCCGGCTATAACACCATTCCTGTTTACCGCCAACGTTTAGCGGATACTGAAACGCCACTTTCTGTTTTTGCACGTTTTAAACAACAAAAACAAGCTTATCTATTTGAGTCTGTCGAAGGTGGGGAAAACTGGGCGCGATATTCGATGATCGGCCTAGGTGAGTCGACTGTTTTTTCATGCAATGCAGGTGTACTCACCATTCAACAGGCAGATGGTACGGTTAAACAGCAAGCTTGTGCTGATCCCTTTGACTATATACGTGAGTTTCAAAGCCAGTTTAAAGTTCCGACTCAAGTTGAATTACCTGATCTACCAAGCTTTACTGGAGGATTGGTGGGCTATTTAGGCTATGACGCTGTACGTTATATTGAACCAAAACTGAAAAACGTACCTGCTGCTGATCCTGTAACACTACCCGACCTTTGGTTGATGCTCTCCCAAACCGTGATTGTGTTTGATAATTTAAAAGATACCCTATTTTTAATTCATCATGCCGATGTGAATCAGCCTGATGCTTATGCTCAAGCTCAGCAAAAGCTGGATCAGCTTGAGCAGTTACTCGCAATACCCGTCAGCTTGCAGGCAAAACCACATACTGCACCGCATTTTGAATCGATCACAGGCAAAGCAAAATTCCTTGAGACGGTTGAAAAGGTCAAAGAATATATTCGTGCTGGAGATGTGATGCAGGTAGTGCCTGGACAACGTATGGTGTCTGATTTTGATGGTGAAGCCTTGCAGGTGTATCGTGCATTACGCCATTTAAATCCATCGCCGTATTTATTCTTGGTACAAGGACAAACCTTAACGGATCAAAAGCCGTTCCATATTGTGGGTTCGTCACCGGAAATTCTTTCTCGCTTAGAAAATGGCATCGCAACCGTACGCCCTTTGGCGGGCACACGCCCGCGAGGTAAAACCAAAGAAGAGGATCTTGCTTTGGAGCAAGATCTATTGGCGGATGAAAAAGAAATTGCAGAACATCTGATGTTGATTGACCTGGGTCGTAATGATGTGGGACGTGTTTCTAAAATTGGGAAAGTGCAAGTCACGGATCGTATGGTGATCGAACGTTATTCACATGTTATGCATATTGTCTCTAATGTACAGGGTGAAGTCCGTGATGATGTAGATGCTTTGGATGTGTTTAAAGCAACATTTCCAGCGGGGACACTTTCAGGTGCGCCAAAAATTCGTGCCATGGAAATCATTGACGAAGTTGAGCCTGTGAAACGTGGTGTATTTGGCGGCGCTGTTGGATATTTAGGCTGGCATGGTGAAATGGACATGTCGATTGCGATTCGTACTTGTGTCATTCGTGATAAAAAGGTCTATGTGCAAGCAGGAGCAGGGCTGGTTGCGGACTCAAATCCTGAATCTGAATGGAATGAAACCCAAATAAAAGCTCGCGCAGTGATCAAAGCGGTTGAATTATCGTCAAACGGATTGATTTTATGAGTTTTTAGCGATTTTTTTGAAAAAAGCACTTGCATCGATTCAGAGTTTTGCTAAACTGCACACCGTTCCGATACGAAACGTACGAAACACTAAGAAAGAGCCGGCATAGCTCAGTTGGTAGAGCAACTGACTTGTAATCAGTAGGTCCACAGTTCGAATCCGTGTGCCGGCACCATCTTAAAAGTGTGGTAGTATGAAGTGAAAGAACAGCACTGTGTAAGTGTGATATGGTGAGATTCCCGAGCGGCCAAAGGGGGCAGACTGTAACTCTGCTACGAAAGTTTCGAAGGTTCGAATCCTTCTCTCACCACCATCTAACTTCGATTGAAGTGGTCAGTACCAACATGCGGGAGTAACTCAGTTGGTAGAGTGGCAGCCTTCCAAGCTGCATGTCGCGAGTTCGATCCTCGTCTCCCGCTCCATCGAAGATGTCGCTCTTATAGCTCAGTGGTAGAGCACTCCCTTGGTAAGGGAGAGGTCTCGAGTTCAAATCTCGATAAGAGCTCCAGATATACAGTTTAGTGGTTATTCCACAAGTTTTTAAAGAAGCAGGCTATTATAGTCTGCTTTTCAAGTATTAGGTGTCTAGTTTTTTAGGCGAATGTCGATAAAGAAGGTTTTTCAGGGTTGTTTTTCTCTAAACTGGTGTCGACGTAAACGAGGAAAATCAAAATGGCTAAGGCTAAGTTTGAACGTAATAAACCACACGTAAACGTGGGTACAATTGGTCACGTTGACCATGGTAAAACAACTTTAACTGCTGCGATTGCAACTATTTGTGCAAAAACTTACGGCGGTGAAGCGAAAGATTACTCACAAATCGACTCAGCTCCTGAAGAAAAAGCACGTGGTATTACAATTAATACTTCACACGTAGAATACGATTCTCCAATCCGTCACTACGCTCACGTAGACTGCCCGGGCCACGCCGATTATGTTAAAAACATGATTACTGGTGCTGCTCAGATGGACGGCGCGATCCTTGTATGTGCTGCGACTGATGGTCCAATGCCACAAACTCGTGAACACATCCTTCTTTCACGTCAGGTTGGTGTACCTTACATCATCGTATTCTTGAACAAGTGTGACCTTGTTGATGATGAAGAATTACTTGAATTAGTAGAAATGGAAGTTCGTGAACTTCTTTCTACTTATGACTTCCCAGGTGATGACACTCCAATCATCCGTGGTTCAGCGCTTCAAGCATTAAATGGTAACGATGGTCCTTATGGCGAGAAAGCTGTAATCGACTTAGTTGCTGCACTTGACTCTTACATCCCAGAGCCAGAACGTGCTATCGATAAAGCATTCTTGATGCCAATCGAAGACGTATTCTCTATCTCAGGCCGTGGTACAGTTGTAACTGGTCGTGTAGAAGCTGGTATCGTAAAAGTTGGTGAAGAAGTTGAAATCGTAGGTATCAAAGATACGGTTAAAACTACAGTAACTGGCGTAGAAATGTTCCGTAAATTGCTTGACGAAGGTCGTGCAGGCGAGAACTGTGGTGTTCTTCTTCGTGGTACTAAGCGTGAAGACGTACAACGTGGTCAAGTACTTGCTAAGCCAGGTACAATCAAGCCGCACACTAAATTCGATGCAGAAGTATATGTACTTTCTAAAGAAGAAGGTGGTCGTCATACTCCATTCCTTAACGGTTACCGTCCACAGTTCTACTTCCGTACAACTGACGTAACTGGCGCGATCAAATTACAAGATGGCGTAGAAATGGTAATGCCTGGTGACAACGTTGAGATGTCAGTAGAGTTAATCCACCCGATCGCAATGGACCCAGGTCTACGTTTTGCGATTCGTGAAGGTGGTCGTACTGTAGGCGCTGGTGTTGTTGCTAAAGTAACTGCATAAGCCCAATACCATGTGTTACACTCAAATCGAAAGCTCCGGCTTTCGATTTGCACGTTAGGTCAGTAGTTCAATTGGTAGAGCGTCGGTCTCCAAAACCGAATGTTGGGGGTTCGAGTCCCTCCTGGCCTGCCACTTTTTTTAAATAAAAAAGCTTAATTCTGGCTGAGTTGTCATATAATAAGTCGCGAATTCTACGACGAGTAAAAAAATGTCGAATGATAAATCGCGTGACGCATTAAGCGACGCGCCAATCCCTCAAAGAAATAATGTTGCAGAAGTTGTAAGTTCTGGCTCACCGCTAGATGTTGTCTTGTGGTTGATTGCTATAGCTTTATTAGTCGGTTCAGCATTGGTCAATCAGCATTTACCTGCCTATTGGGCACCAGCAAATGATATTTGGGTGCGTGTTGGGGTGATTTTGGCTTGTGTCGTAGTCGCTTTAGGTTTATTATACGCCACCCATCAAGGCAAAGGCTTTGTGCGTTTATTGCAAGATGCGCGAATTGAACTGCGTCGAGTGACCTGGCCAACAAAACAAGAGACGATCACGACATCGTGGCAAGTTCTCTTAGTTGTACTTGTTGCATCATTGGT
This sequence comes from Acinetobacter sp. Ac_3412, assembly GCF_013072675.1. NCBI lineage: Bacteria > Pseudomonadati > Pseudomonadota > Gammaproteobacteria > Moraxellales > Moraxellaceae > Acinetobacter > Acinetobacter sp. Ac_3412. The sequence continues at coordinate 113,347 of NZ_LXUJ01000014.1, forward strand.
TTTATGGTGTTTCGACTACGGGTTAGGTTGGTTTATTAAGTTAATTATTGGGTAAGAACGCGATGAAACGTTGGTATATTATTCATGCCTATTCAGGCTTTGAAAAACAAGTGATGCGTTCGCTTAATGATCGAATTCAGCGTAGTACTGTTGCTGAAAGCTTTGGTGAAGTCCTTGTCCCTACTGAAGAAGTAGTGGAAATGAAGGATGGTAAGAAGCGTAAGTCTGAGCGTAAATTCTTTCCTGGCTATGTATTGGTCGAAATGGAAATGAATGATGATACTTGGCACATTGTAAAAGAGTGTCCAAAAGTTCTTGGTTTTATTGGTGGTACACCAGAGAAACCAGCGCCGATTTCACAACGTGAAGCTGATGCGATCCTTGCTCGTGTGCGTAATACAGGTGAAGCACCTCGTCCTAAGACGATGTTTGAACCTGGTGAAGAATTGCTCGTTGTTGACGGTCCGTTCACTGACTTTAAAGGGGTCGTGGAGGAAGTTCAATACGAAAAGTCACGTTTAACGTTGACGATTAATGTATTTAATCGACCAACTCAGGTTGAACTCGAGTTTCGCCAAGTCGAAAAAACGATTTAATCTGCGTCGGTTGAGAAGCGCCCGATCTGATCGGGCATTGTTGTTCTAACACTTCGGTGTTGTTTAATTTTTTGGGGAGCCTAACGGCGTCTGTACCCAGAGGTAATTTTCAATGGCTAAGAAGATTGACGGCTATATCAAGCTGCAAGTTCCAGCTGGTAAAGCGAATCCATCTCCACCAATTGGTCCTGCTTTAGGTCAACGTGGTGTAAACATCATGGCATTCTGTAAAGAATTCAATGCTGCTACACAAAAACTTGAAGTGGGTTTGCCAATTCCTGTCGTGATCACTGTGTACAACGATAAGTCGTTCACTTTCATCATGAAAACTCCACCTGCATCTATTCTTCTTAAGAAAGCTGCTGGTATTCAAAAGGGTTCTTCTGTACCTAACAAAACTAAAGTTGGTAAGTTGACTCGTGCTCAGTTAGAAGAAATCGCGACTACTAAAGAACCAGATTTAACTGGTGCTGATTTAGACGCTCGTGTGCGTACCATTGCTGGTTCTGCACGTTCTATGGGCTTGGAAGTGGAGCTATAAGACATGGCAAAGTTAACTAAACGTCAAAAAGCCATTGCTGCTGCTGTAGAAGCAAACAAAGTTTACACTTTGGAAGAAGCAGTACAAGTTCTTAACAGCCTTCCAGCTGCGAAGTTCAAAGAATCTTTAGATATCGCTGTAAACCTTGGTGTAGATCCACGTAAATCTGATCAGGTTGTTCGTGGTGCTACAACTTTACCTGCGGGTACTGGTAAAACTGTACGTGTTGCAGTATTTGCTCAAGGTGCTGCTGCTGAAGCTGCGAAAGCTGCTGGTGCTGATATCGTTGGTTTTGATGACCTTGCTGAAAGCATTCAAGGTGGAAACCTTGATTTCGACGTCGTTATTGCTGCTCCTGATGCAATGCGCGTTGTTGGTAAGCTGGGTACGATTCTTGGTCCACGTGGCTTAATGCCAAACCCGAAAGTGGGTACTGTGACGCCTGACGTTGCTAACGCGGTTAAGAATGCTAAATCTGGTCAAGCACGTTACCGTGTAGACAAAGCGGGTATCATCCACGCTGCGATCGGCCAACTTGGCTTTAGCGAAGAAGCTGTACGTCAAAACGTTGAAACTTTAATTGCAGACTTGAAAAAGTTAAAGCCTGCAACTTCTAAAGGTGTATACGTTAAAAAGATCACTTTGAGCTCAACTATGGGTCCTGGTTTGATCGTTGACGTAAGCAACGTTTCTAAGTAATTAGTAAGAATTTTGAAGCCTTAGATTTTCTCTTTGAGGAAGTCTAAGCAAACTTTGAATTGATAAATGAATGTTTATCAGCGTCAAAGACCTCAGGCGAAAAATATTTTCGAATGTTTTTCTTAATCATCCAGTCTGAGTAGACGCGGTGGTGTGATTTGTTGCTCCTCCGCGTGTAAGTCTGAATAGGGCTTACGAATTGGGAGTGCACTCGTATGAGTGCATAAATCACCGTTAGGAGGTTTTACGATGGCTCTTCTTATCGAAGACAAAAAACAGATCGTTGCTGAAGTAAGTGAAATTGCTTCTACAGCGTTCGCTGCCGTTGTTGCTGACTACCAAGGTTTAACTGTTGAGCAATTAACTGCTCTTCGTGTTGAAGCTCGTAAACTAGGTGTTGCTACACGTGTTGTACGTAATACTTTAGCTAAACGTGCTCTTCAAGATACGCCATTCGCTATCTTGAATGACGACCTTGTTGGTCCAACAATCTTAGCATTCTCAACTTCTGAAGACGACATGGGTGCAGCTGCACGCTTGTTCGAAGAATTTGCTAAAACTAATAAAGCATTTGAATTAAAGGCTGCTGCATTTGAAGGCAAACTTTATCAAGGTGCTGACGTTAGCGTTATCGCGAATCTTCCGAACCAAGAAAAAGCGCTTACTATGCTTGCCTCTGTTCTTCAAGCTCCTATTTCGAAATTGGGTCGCTTACTTACAGCGCTTCAAGAGAAAAACGGGTCAGAAGCTGCTTAAGCTTAAATCTACTTTCACACCATTCAATATCCATTTGGAGTTACTCTCATGGCTTTAACAAACGAAGAAATCTTAAACGCAGTTGCTGAAAAAACTGTTCTTGAACTTGTTGAACTTATTTCTGCTTTCGAAGAAAAATTCAACGTATCTGCTGCTGCTGTAGCTGTTGCTGCTGGTCCAGCTGCTGCTGCTGTTGAAGAACAAACTGAATTCAACGTTGAGTTGACTTCTTTCGGTGCTAACAAAGTTGCTGTAATTAAAGCAGTTCGTGAAGCTACTGGCCTTGGTCTTAAAGAAGCTAAAGATCTTGTTGAAGGCGCTCCTGCAGTTCTTAAAGAAGGCGTTTCTAAAGAAGAAGGCGAAGAACTTAAGAAGAAGCTTGAAGAAGCTGGTGCTACAGTTACACTTAAGTAATGCTGTAGGGAGTCGATTTTTTGAAAATCGGCTCCAAAAAATGGCTGATGGCTCTTGGGTCATCAGCCTTTTTGCGTTACAATAATCGGCTCGTTTTTTGTTAGTTTTACGTTTAGCGTGCGTATTATTTGAACAAAATACATGAAATCAAACGCTTACCAATATTTTTTTGCTTATAAAAATATTGTTAAGCGTTTTAATACCACTAAAAATTGCAGCATTTGTAAACAGTGGTGGCCATATCGGCCTGCGTAATTCCTTCTAGACCCGTTCTGCAGGCGGGTTTAGTTTACTTTCCGAGGACTCCAGATGGCATACTCATATACCGAAAAGAAACGGATCCGTAAGAATTTTGGTAAATTGCCCCACGTAATGGAAGCACCGTACTTACTTTCGATTCAGGTCGATTCGTACCGTACATTCTTACAAGGCGGTAAAACTCCAAAAAATCGCGAAGATATCGGTCTCCAAGCCGCATTTCGTTCAGTTTTTCCTATTGAAAGTTATTCTGGCAATGCTGCTTTAGAATTTGTTGAGTATAGTCTTGGTAAGCCTGAGTTTGACGTACGTGAATGTATTTTACGTGGTTCAACTTATGCAGCACCAATGCGCGTGAAAATTCGTTTGATCATTAAAGATCGTGAAACGAAATCAATTAAAGACGTTCGTGAACAAGAAGTTTACATGGGTGAAATGCCACTCATGACCGATAACGGTACTTTCGTTATCAACGGTACAGAGCGTGTAATCGTATCTCAATTACACCGTTCACCAGGCGTATTCTTTGACCATGACAAGGGTAAAACCCACTCAAGCGGTAAAGTGTTGTATTCAGCACGTATTATTCCTTACCGTGGTTCATGGTTAGACTTTGAATTTGATGCTAAAGATTTAGTCTTTGTACGTATTGACCGTCGTCGTAAATTATTGGCAACGGTGGTTTTACGTGCCTTAAATTACAGCAATGAACAGATCTTGAATTTGTTCTACGAAAAAGTGCCTGTATATCTTGATATGGGTAGCTATCAGATTGACCTTGTTCCAGATCGCTTACGTGGTGAAATGGCGCAATTTGATATCTTGGACAATGATGGTAAAGCGATCGTTGAACAAGGTAAACGTATTAATGCACGTCACGTACGTCAAATGGAAGCTGCTAACTTAGCGAAGCTTTCTGTACCTGATGAATATTTATATGAGCGTATTACAGCTGAAGACATTCCATTGAAAAATGGCGATGTGATTGCTGCGAATACCGTGCTTAGCCATGAAATCTTGGTGAAATTGGCTGAAGGTGGTGTTAAACAATTTAACATCCTATTCACCAATGACATCGACCGTGGTTCTTTCGTTGCAGATACATTACGTGCAGATACGACAACAGGCCGTGAAGAAGCGCTTGTTGAAATCTATAAAGTAATGCGTCCAGGCGAGCCACCAACAAAAGAAGCTGCTGAAAACTTATTCAACAACTTGTTCTTCTCTTCTGAGCGTTATGACCTTTCTCCAGTGGGTCGTATGAAGTTCAACCGTCGTTTGGGTCGTCCTTACGAAGTCGGTACTGATCAGAAGTCGCGTGAAGTTGAAGGTATTTTATCGCACGAAGATATTATCGATGTACTGCGTACATTGGTTGAAATCCGTAACGGTAAAGGTGAAGTCGATGATATCGATCACTTGGGTAACCGTCGTGTACGTTCTGTTGGTGAAATGACAGAAAACCAATTCCGTGTTGGTTTAGTCCGTGTTGAACGTGCTGTTAAAGAGCGTTTAAGCCAAGCAGAAACAGATAACTTGTCTCCACAAGATTTGATCAACGCAAAACCAGTTGCTGCTGCAATCAAAGAATTCTTTGGTTCAAGCCAGTTGTCTCAGTTCATGGATCAAAACAACCCATTGTCTGAGATTACACACAAACGTCGTGTATCTGCGCTTGGCCCTGGTGGTTTGACACGTGAACGTGCGGGCTTTGAAGTGCGTGACGTACATCAAACTCACTATGGTCGTGTTTGTCCAATTGAAACGCCTGAAGGTCCAAACATTGGTTTGATCAACTCGCTTTCTGTTTATGCAAAAGCAAACGATTTCGGTTTCTTGGAAACACCTTACCGTAAAGTTGTTGATGGCCGTGTAACTGATGATGTTGAATATTTATCTGCAATTGAAGAAGTAGGGACTGTCATTGCACAGGCCGATTCTGCTGTTGATAAAGATGGCCACCTGACTGAAGAAATGGTTTCTGTACGTCATCAAGGTGAATTCGTACGTATGTCGCCTGAGCGCGTAACACATATGGACGTTTCTGCACAGCAGGTTGTTTCTGTTGCAGCATCATTGATTCCATTCCTTGAACACGATGATGCGAACCGTGCATTGATGGGTTCGAACATGCAACGTCAGGCTGTTCCTACCTTACGTGCTGACAAGCCGCTTGTTGGTACTGGTATGGAAGCAAACGTAGCACGTGACTCTGGCGTGTGTGTGATTGCTGACCGTGGTGGTGCGATTGAATATGTAGATGCATCTCGTATCGTGATTCGTGTAAACGAAGATGAAATGATCGCGGGTGAAGCAGGTGTAGATATCTACAACCTGATCAAATATACACGTTCAAACCAAAATACATGTATCAACCAAAACGTTATCGTCAACTTGGGCGACAAAGTTGCTCGTGGCGATATCTTGGCTGATGGTCCATCGACTGATATGGGTGAACTTGCGCTTGGTCAAAACATGCGCGTCGCGTTCATGACATGGAACGGTTATAACTACGAAGACTCGATCTTACTTTCTGAGCGTGTACTTCAAGAAGACCGTTTAACCTCGATTCACATTCAAGAATTGTCATGTGTAGCGCGTGATACTAAGTTAGGTGCAGAAGAAATTACTGCCGATATTCCTAACGTAGGTGAAGCTGCACTGTCTAAGTTGGATGAGTCAGGTATTGTTTATATCGGTGCTGAAGTGACTGCGGGTGACATCCTTGTTGGTAAGGTAACGCCTAAAGGTGAAACTCAGTTAACACCTGAAGAAAAACTACTTCGCGCAATCTTTGGTGAAAAAGCTGCTGACGTAAAAGACTCTTCTTTACGCGTTCCATCTGGCACTAAAGGTACTGTGATTGACGTTCAAGTCTTCACACGTGATGGTTTGGAAAAAGATGAACGTGCTCAAGCAATTGAGAAAGCTCAGCTTGATGCATACCGTAAAGACTTGAAAGAAGAATACAAAATCTTCGAAGAAGCAGCACGTGAACGTATTGTTCGTTTGTTGAAAGGTCAAGAGTCTAACGGTGGCGGTTCAACTAAACGCGGTGATAAACTTGCTGAAGACGTATTGTCTGGTTTAGAGCTTGTTGATTTACTTGAAATCCAACCGACTGATGAAGCAATTGCAGAGCGTCTAACTCAAATTCAAGTGTTCTTGAAAGAGAAGAGCTATGAAATTGATGAGAAGTTTGCAGAGAAGAAGCGTAAACTTTCTACAGGTGATGAATTAACCACTGGCGTATTGAAAGTTGTTAAGGTTTACCTTGCGGTTAAACGTCGTATCCAGCCTGGTGATAAGATGGCGGGTCGTCACGGTAACAAAGGTGTTGTATCAAACATCTTGCCTGTTGAAGACATGCCACACGATGCGAATGGTGTACCAGTCGATATCGTATTGAACCCATTGGGTGTACCGTCACGTATGAACGTGGGTCAGATTCTTGAGACTCACTTAGGTATGGCGGCCAAAGGTCTTGGCGATAAACTTGAAAAAATGTTGAAAGAACAACGTACAGTGTTAGAACTACGTGACTTCTTAGACAAGATTTATAACAAGGTCGGTGGTGAGCAAGAAGAGCTTGATAGCTTAACTGATGCCGAAATCTTGGCGCTTTCAGGTAACTTACGTGCTGGTGTTCCATTAGCAACACCTGTATTTGATGGTGCTGAAGAAAGCCAGATCAAAGACTTACTTGAATTAGCAGACATCTCACGTACAGGTCAAACGGTATTGTTTGACGGACGTACAGGTGAGCAGTTTGATCGTCCTGTAACTGTAGGTTACATGTACATGCTCAAATTGAACCACTTGGTTGATGACAAGATGCATGCGCGTTCAACAGGTTCTTACTCACTTGTTACACAACAGCCGCTTGGTGGTAAAGCACAATTCGGTGGTCAGCGTTTCGGTGAGATGGAAGTATGGGCACTTGAAGCATACGGTGCAGCATATACACTTCAAGAAATGCTCACTGTGAAGTCGGATGACGTCGAAGGTCGTACACGCATCTATAAGAATATTGTAGATGGTAACCATTATATGGATCCGGGTATGCCTGAATCGTTCAACGTATTGACCAAAGAGATCCGTTCTTTAGGTATCAACATTGAACTGAAAAATGGTGACTAAATCCCCCTCGATCCCCCTTTATTAAAGGGGGAAGTTCCCCTCTTTCTTAAAGAGGGGTTAGGGGAGATTTCAAATTTCAGTAAAAACAATATTTGTGACCCAGTCGGGTGAGCTTAGCTTCCCGACACACGGAGAAAAAAATTGAAAGACTTGCTCGATATCATGCGTAAGAAAACGGATTCAGAAGGTCATGCACCTGTTGAATTTGACCGTATCCGTATTGGTCTTGCGTCGCCAGAGATGATTAAGTCATGGTCTCACGGTGAAGTTAAAAAGCCTGAAACCATTAACTACCGTACTTTTAAACCTGAACGTGACGGTTTGTTCTGTGCCAAAATTTTTGGTCCAGTAAAAGATTACGAATGCTTGTGTGGTAAATACAAGCGTATGAAATACAAAGGCGTCATTTGTGAAAAATGTGGCGTTGAAGTAACAACTGCGAAAGTTCGTCGTGAACGTATGGGTCACATCGAGCTTGCGTCTCCAGTTGCACACATCTGGTTCTTGAAATCATTACCGAGCCGTATTGGTTTATTACTTGATATGACATTACGTGATATCGAGCGTGTATTGTATTTCGAATCTTATGTTGTTACCGATCCTGGTATGACTCCGTTTGAAAAGTACCAACTTTTAACAGACGAAGAATACTACAATGCACTTGAAGAACACGGTGATGAATTCGCTGCGAAAATGGGTGCAGAGGCAATTCAAGATCTATTGAAAGATATCGATCTTGAAGCAGAGATTACACGTTTACGTGAAGAAATTCCTCAAACAACTTCTGAGACGAAACTTAAGAAATCGTCTAAGCGTTTGAAATTGATGGAAGCTTTTAACGATTCGAACAACAAGCCAGAATGGATGGTGATGAATGTACTTCCAGTACTTCCACCAGACTTACGTCCGCTTGTACCACTTGAAGGTGGTCGTTTCGCGACTTCTGACTTGAACGATTTATATCGTCGTGTGATTAACCGTAACAACCGTTTGAAGCGTCTTCTTGATCTTGCTGCACCAGACATTATCGTACGTAACGAAAAACGTATGTTACAAGAGTCTGTAGATGCATTGCTTGATAACGGTCGTCGTGGTCGTGCAATTACAGGTTCGAACAAACGTCCATTGAAATCTTTGGCAGACATGATCAAAGGTAAACAAGGTCGTTTCCGTCAAAACTTACTTGGTAAGCGTGTTGACTATTCTGGTCGTTCGGTCATTACCGTTGGTCCTACTTTACGTCTTCATCAATGTGGTCTTCCGAAGAAGATGGCACTTGAACTATTCAAGCCATTTATTTTCGCGAAACTACAAGCCTCTGGCCAAGCAACAACCATTAAAGCTGCGAAGAAAATGGTTGAGCGTGAGACACCAGAAGTTTGGGACGTTCTTGCTTCTGTGATTCGTCAACATCCAGTGATGTTGAACCGTGCGCCAACACTTCACCGTTTAGGTCTTCAAGCATTTGAACCTATTCTGATCGAAGGTAAAGCGATCCGTCTTCACCCACTCGTCTGTGCTGCGTTTAACGCCGACTTCGATGGTGACCAAATGGCGGTACACGTTCCATTGACACTTGAAGCACAGTTAGAAGCGCGTGCGTTGATGATGTCAACCAACAACATCTTGTCACCTGCAAACGGTGAGCCAATCATCGTTCCTTCTCAGGACGTTGTCTTGGGTCTTTACTACATCACACGTGATGCGGTAAATGCCAAAGGTGAAGGCATGGTGTTTGCGGATACACACGAAGTTAACCGTGCCTTAGCGACGGGTAAAGTTGCGATCCATGCACGCGTTAAAGTACGTGTACACCAAACTGTAATCGATGAAAATGGTCAGCGCGAAAAGCAAACCATCATTGTTGATACAACACCTGGTCGTTGCTTGTTATGGGAAGTTGTTCCACAAGGTTTAAGCTTCGAATCAATCAACCTTGAGATGACCAAGAAAAACATCTCGAAGTTAATCAACTCTTGCTACCGTAAACTTGGTTTGAAAGATACTGTAATCTTCGCTGACCAATTGATGTATTTGGGCTTCCGTCAAGCGACGCGTTCAGGTGTATCTGTAGGTATGGAAGACATGCTTATTCCACCTAATAAGCACACTATTATTGACAAAGCTGAAACTGAAGTTCGTGAAATCGAACAACAGTTTGAACAAGGCTTCGTAACTGCGGGTGAGCGCTATAACAAAGTGGTCGATATTTGGGCACGTACCAATGACCAAGTTGCAAAAGCGATGATGGACAACTTGTCTTATACACTTGTGAAAAACAAGCAAGGTGAAGACGAGAAACAGAAGTCATTCAACTCAATTTATATGATGTCTGACTCGGGTGCTCGTGGTAGTGCGGCGCAGATCCGTCAGCTTGCTGGTATGCGTGGTTTGATGGCGAAGCCGGATGGCTCGATCATTGAGACACCAATTAAAGCAAACTTCCGTGAAGGTTTGACCGTACTTCAGTACTTCATCTCAACACACGGTGCGCGTAAAGGTTTGGCCGATACCGCATTGAAAACTGCGAACTCTGGTTACTTGACTCGTCGTCTAGTAGATGTAGCACAAGATTTAGTTATTACTGAATCTGATTGTGGTACAGCTGGTGGCCTAGTCATGACACCATTCATCCAAGGTGGTGACGTGATCGAACCATTACGCGATCGCGTATTGGGTCGTGTAACTGCTGAAGACGTACGTCGTGCATCTGATGATGAAGTGGTACTTCCACGTGGTACGTTAATTGACGAGAAAATTGCTGCTCAGCTTGAAGAGTCGGGTGTCGATGAAGTTAAAGTACGTTCAGTAATTGCATGTGAATCTGCATTCGGCGTATGTGCGAAATGTTATGGTCGTGATCTAGCACGTGGCCACTTGGTAAACCCAGGTGAATCTGTTGGTGTAATGGCTGCACAGTCAATTGGTGAACCTGGTACACAGTTAACGATGCGTACCTTCCACGTTGGTGGTGCTGCAAGCCGAACTTCTGCTGCAAACAGTGTTCAAGTACGTAACAAAGGTACTGTACGTTTCCACAACGTGAAAACTGTACAACATGCTAAAGGTCACTTGGTGTCAGTTTCACGTTCAGGTGAAATTGGTATTGCGGATGATTTAGGTCGTGAGCGTGAGCGCTATAAACTTCCTTACGGTGCAAGCATCTTGTTGAAAGATGGTGAAGCTGTAGAAGCTGGTGGTATCGTGGCGACTTGGGATCCACATACACATCCACTTGTTACCGAAGTTGCGGGTAAAGCGCGTTTCAGCCAAATCGCTGATGGTGTAACTGCTACTTCTAAGACAGATGATGCAACAGGTATGACCACTGTTGAAATTTTACCTGTAACAGCTCGTCCTGCTTCTGGTAAAGATTTACGTCCTGCAATTGTGTTGGATACAACAGATGGCGGCGAACAGTTCTACTTCTTACCACAAAACACGATCGTAACCGTTCGCGATGGCGCAACGATTGGTGTAGGTGATGTACTTGGTCGTGTACCACAAGAATCTTCACGTACTCGTGATATTACCGGTGGTCTTCCACGCGTAGCTGACTTGTTCGAAGCGCGTAAGCCGAAAGAACATGCAATCTTGGCAGAAGTGTCTGGTATTGTGAGCTTCGGTAAAGAGACCAAAGGTAAGAACCGTTTAGTGATCAGTCCGGATGATGGCTCTGAGATTTATGAAGAGTTAATTCCAAAATGGCGTACGATCAACGTGTTCGAAGGTGAGCATGTGAACCGTGGTGAGACTATTTCTGATGGTCCACAAAACCCACATGACATCTTACGTTTGAAAGGCGAAGTTGCGTTAACGAACTACATCGTGAATGAAGTTCAAGACGTTTACCGTCTCCAAGGTGTAAAAATCAACGATAAGCATATTGAAGTTGTTGTACGTCAAATGTTGCGTAAAGTTGATATCACTGATGGTGGCGATACAAGCTTCATCAAGGGTGAGCAAGTGGATTACATCCGCGTTGTTCAAGAGAACCAAGCTGTCTTGGCTCAGAACAAGTTCCCTGCGAAGTTTGAACGTCTGCTTATGGGTATTACCAAAGCATCGCTTTCTACAGACTCGTTCATTTCTGCTGCATCGTTCCAGGAAACAACACGTGTGTTAACTGAAGCTGCTGTAACAGGTAAAGAAGATGATTTACGTGGCTTGAAAGAAAACGTTGTTGTGGGTCGTTTGATCCCAGCGGGTACAGGTCTTGCGTATCACTTAGAGCGTCGTCGTCAAGAATCGGAAGCTGCTGAATTTGAACTTCATAACGATTTCAGTGAAGTTGATCAAGCATTTAGTCAAGCGCTGAACTCAGACCAGTTCTAAGTCTTAACGCATTAAAAAGGCACCTTCGGGTGCCTTTTTTTGTGGAAAAATAAAGCAGTTGTTACAAAAACACCTTACAGCATCAGTATTTGATTACTTAATCAAAATAAACAGTTCATTAAACAATACTATCCTATGCACATCTGAGGAGAGGAATAGTTCAAATGAAAAAAATGATGATGATTGCAGGTGTTGCTTTAATGTCAAGCACGCTATTTGTGGGTTGCCAGAATGCGAGCCCAGAAAGCAAACGTATTGGTTCTGCTGCAATTGGTGGTGGTGCAGGCGGTGCGGTAGGTAAGCACGTTGGTGGTAATTTGGGTGCTGGTCTTGGTGCTGCAATTGGCGCGGGTGTTGCTGCGAATGCTAAAGGTTCAAATAGTAAAAATACCAGAAACAGTGCGATCGGTGCTGGCTTAGGTGCGGTGATTGGTGGTGCAGTGTTGGGTGGAGACTCTGGTGCTGCGGTAGGTGGTGCACTTGGTGGTAGTGCAGGATCTGCTTATGGTGAGAAAAAAGGCAAGTACTAAGCCTGAGCTTAAACTTGCTGATGACAGTAGTGCTGATTTAACTGTTTAAATCAGGTTATTTCTATCTCTGTCATTTTAAAAAGAGCCTTTCTCAGTGATGAAACTAAGATTGCTGAGAGAGCTTTAAGCTGAAATATTTATTATTTATCTAGCCTATTTACTATTTTTTTTAAGCATTCTGAATACACCAAATTTTTAATTCAGCATATCCAAATTATTTCTACTTTTATGTATTTCCCAGCTCATAAGCCGCATTAGCTGGCTTGGGCCGACCATTTACCTTTACAAAATATCAATCGATTGGGACATAGCGATAACACAATGTGATCAAATTCCCCATAAAAGAAGATTATGCTTTTCTATAGAACGTATAGAAGTGAGTATAGTCATGAAAAAAACAATTGGTTTGGTTTCAACTTTAGTGTTATCGGCGGTAATGTTTACAGGCTGTCAAAATATGAGTGCCGCTGACCAGCGTATTGGTACAGCAGCCCTTGGTGGTGCTGTCGGTGGTGGTCTAGGTAACCATGTTGGTGGTGGATTAGGTGCGGGTGTTGGTGCCGCTGCGGGTGCAGGTGTAGGTGCCAATGCGAAGGGCGCGAATAGTAGCTCTACCACCAGTAGCGCGATCGGTGCTGGTATCGGTTCAGTAGTTGGTAAAGCAATCTTTGGTGGAGACTCAGGCGCTGCAATTGGTGGTGCAATCGGTGGTGGTGCTGGTGCCGCAATCCAAGAGAAAAAGAGATAATTTTTGATCATCAGATTCAAAAATGCCTGCAAATGATTGCAGGCATTTTTATATGAATGGTGCTAAGCACTGGCTTTGGGTTTTTTACGGCGGATATAAAGAACTTTTTCGACTTCTGCGATTCGTGTTCCTGCATCATCTACAATATTTAAGGTGTAATGACGTAAAACGGGCTCATGATTCTCTGCCAGTTTTTTGATTTCAGTGATTTCATCGCGACTCAGTTGAATCTCAGCATAGACCGTGTTTCGGCCTGGTGAAAGAAAATTAATGGTGGCACTTTTATCCCAAACAATATATTTATGTCCCAAATGGTGAATCAGAATCAGCATATAAAAGGGGTCAACCATTGAATATAGACTACCGCCAAAATGCGTCCCGACAATATTTCGATTACGCCGAGTCAGTGGCATTTTGACACGAATGTAATAATCATCTAAATCAATAGTTTCAATCTCAATACCTGCACCGCGATAAGGTGAGTAATGATTGAGCATAAATTTGGATATTGCGGGAATGGTTCGAATTCTTTTGAAAAAGTCTTTCATGGTCAATTTTTTTTCTTGCAACTCTATTCATACTCCATAAGTATCATTTTTATTGCATCGCTGGCAATGGCTGTTTTATGAACAGCCGATAGAAAACAAAATGGGAAAGAATTATGCAAGCACAAGTCAAAACAGTAACAACATCTGATCAGCAAACGCTTTGTGTTAAAACATGGGGTGATGAGAAAAAAACACCTTTGGTTTTAGTGCATGGCTATCCAGATAATCAGGAAGTTTGGGAGCCGATCATTGAAAAACTGGTCAATGATTATTACGTGGTGACTTATGATGTGCGTGGTGCAGGTCTGTCTTCGATTCCTAAGCGTATTAAAGATTACCGTTTGCCGCGTTTATCATTAGACTTGCAAGAGGTTGTGGATCAAGTTCTTCCAAATCGTAATTTCCATATGGCAGCACATGATTGGGGTTCATTACAGTCTTGGGAATCTGCAACAGAACCAAAATTAAAAGGTCGTTTATTATCTTATACGACGATTTCAGGTCCTTGCTTAGATCATGCTTCTTTGTATCTGCGTGAAAAATTTAAATCTGCACCAAGCAATGTATTAAAAATGCTGACCAAATCTTGGTATATCGGCGCTTTCCATTTACCTTTAGTTGCACCTACAGTATGGACTTTCTTTAGTCCTGAGAAATGGGGCAAGATTTTGAGTGGTTTGGAAAAGAAGAAAAATTTACCATTGAATGCCAATATTGTGGCGGATGGCAAATATGGGATTAACCTGTATCGCGCCAACTTTATTCCTTCATTGACTCAACCACGTCAACGCTATGCACAATGTCCTGTACAGGCGATTGTGTTAAAACGCGATGCATTTGTCAGTCCAGAGTACATTACTGAATCGATGCCAAAATGGGTAGAAAAATTTGAGTATGTTGAACTGGATGCCAACCATTGGGCAGTATTGAGCCAGCCAGAAAAAATTGCTGAACTGATCCGTCAATTCGTGCAACGCCAAGCTGCTTAATGCTTTAGTGGATTTATTAATCTAAAAATCACTTGAGATGCAGCACAATTCGGCGATATTTTCAGCTTCATGATCATGAATCTGCTAGAATATCGCCTTTTCTTTGCTCCTGAATTTGTTCATGAATGCTGTCGTAATTGCGATTGCCGTGATGTTTATCTTGTCACTGGCACGAGTTTCTGTTGTTCTCACTTTGGTGATTTCAGCCATTATTGGAGGCTTGGTCGCTGGTCTAAGTCTTTCTCAAACTGTAGAAGCATTTAATGCTGGCTTAGGCGATGGTGCTGAAGTTGCTTTGGCTTATGCGGTATTAGGTGCATTTGCATTGGCACTTTCAAAGTCTGGATTGCCCGATTTACTTGCGCATAAATTGATTGGTTTATTGGGGATGGAAGCAGGTAAAAATCAACAGAAAAAGGTGAAATATCTGTTATTAACCATTCTGTTGATTGCTGCAATCTTCTCTCAAAACCTGATTCCTGTGCATATCGCGTTTATTCCAGTCTTGGTTCCACCTTTATTAAAAGTGATGAATCATTTAAAGCTAGATCGTCGAGCGGCAGCATGTGTGATGACATTAGGTCTAGTCGGGACCTATATTTTCCTGCCAGTTGGCTTTGGTGCGATCTTCCTTGAACAGATTCTGATGGGCAATATCAACAAGATTGGCGCAGCTTACGGCTTGCATGTTGAACGGGGCATGATGCCAATCGGTATGGCGATTCCAGTTTTAGGGATGGTAATCGGTACTTTAGTTGCGGTATTTATTAGCTATCGTAAGCCACGTATTTATGTGGATCGTTCAATTACGCCAGTCAAAACCATTGACCTAGACAAGCCACTCAAAGTCACCACACAGGCAGAATATGATCTCAAGGCTGATGCGGAAGAGCTCAAACAAGAAGCTGAGAATGTACCTTATATCTCCAAGAAAACCATGTTTATGGCTGTGCTGGCGATCGGTTTAACTCTGGTTGCACAGCTGTACTCAGGTTCGATGATTCTTGGTGGTTTGGTCGGCTTTGCTGTGTTATCTGCTTCTGGAATTTTTAAATGGCAAGATGCTGATGACGTATTTGTACAAGGCATGCGTATGATGGCGCTGGTGGGCTTTATCATGATCTCTGCGGCAGGTTTTGCCTCAGTGATGACCCATACAGGCGATATCACACATCTGGTCAATGGCGTGGTGCATATTATTGGTGATAACCATGCATTAGCCGCGTTCCTGATGCTCTTTATCGGCTTATTCGTGACGATTGGTATTGGTTCATCGTTCTCAAGTGTGCCTGTGCTGGCGGTGATTTACGTGCCTTTGTGCGTACAGTTTGGCTTCTCACCATTGGCAACGATTGCACTCATTGGTACCGCTGCGGCATTAGGTGATGCGGGTTCACCTGCATCTGATTCGACCTTAGGACCAACAGCTGGTTTAGGTGTAGATGGTCAACATGATCACATTTGGGATACAGTTGTGCCGACTTTTATACATTTTAATATCCCGTTGCTTATTTTTGGCTGGATTGCCGCAATGATTTTATAATGCAAATGGCTCGTTAAGAGCCATTTTTTATGCATAATTATTTTAGTAATTAAAATATAAAAAATACCAGTATTTGACATTTTTTGTCTCTTTTTTAATCTAATTTTATAATGTATTTTTAATATTAAGTTTTGCGTAATTATATTTTTAAATTCATCTAAATAGAATTTTTCTAAAAACTTTATTTAATATTATGAATTGTGGTATTCTGATCAAAATACTAGGTTTTATAGTGGTTTAAGTGGACTAAAATAGTCTGAATTAATAAATATTACATATTTTAACAATTATATTTTATTAATATTCAATATATTACAAAATGTATTTAAATAGTCGGAATTAATAAGTATTGCATAATGTAAAAACCCGTGCCTATTATGTTGAACAAGAACATAAATTGTTAAAGAGGTTGTTTTAATGTTAAAGAAAGCATTGGTTGTCGCATTATTGGGGTTATCTTCAACTGCATTTGCAGGGGGCTTTCAAGTTAAAGTGGGTGCGAGTGTTATTAACCCAACTGCGGATACAACGTTGGCCCCAGGTGCAACGGTTAAAGGTGATGATGAGTTTGCATTTACACCGTCAGTTGAATATTTTTTTGGTGAAACACCGTTCTCAGCGGAATTATTATTAGCAACTCCAATTAACCATGACGTATTATTAAATGGTGAAAAAGTTGCTAGTGTTCGTCAATTACCACCAACGATTACAGCAAAATATAATTTCAAAAACTCAACTCGCTTTACACCTTACATCGGTGTGGGTGGTACAGCCTTCATCCCTTGGAATGAAAAGGGCGTAGCGAAAGATGTGAAAGAGGCATTTGGCTTTGCTGGTCAGCTGGGTTTTAACTTCCAACCTGCAGATGCTAAAAACTGGGGTGTTTATGTCGATGTACGTTACGCAGATATTAGCCCAGAAGTGACATTGGTTGATGGGACTAAATTTGATTTAGATCTCAATCCAGTGGTGTATACATTAGGTTATAGCTACAAATTCTAAGTCAGTGAATGATTGAAGAACCTCACCTTGTGTGAGGTTTTTTATTTTTGCAATTTGAATATAAAACCGATACAGGCCTCAACACTTGAGTTTTGTATGCTGAGACATAAGCTTAAATAAAAGTGAATGATCCATGATGAAAAAATTGATAACGACAGCATTATTACTGACACCCTTATTTTTTTTATCCCAAGCTCAGGCAGCCAGTTTCTCTTGTAAAGCTGCGAAGCTAAAAGCTGAGCAACAGATCTGCAATGACCGCAGTTTAAATGATGCTGATGTCAAACTCGCAACCACCTACCAAATTATTCTGCATGCTTTACCGATGGGTGGGCGTGATGCAGAGAAAGATCAACAATTTAAATGGCTAAAACAACGTAATTCCTGTGCTGCCAATAGTCCTTGTCTGAAGCGTGCTTATGCACAAAGACAGCAACAGTTAGATCAACTTCTACAAACACGCGTCTTGAGCCAAGGCCCATTCTAATTGTAACTTTTGTGCGATTTTTAGCTTAAAAATAAGCATCAAGGATTGAAAAATCTAAGATATGCACCATTCATAAATCATTCCAAAGATATAAGCACAGATAAGGAGTGATTTATGAGTGAACAAGTCGCACAGAATTATAGTTTCCAAGCTGAGGTTGCTCAGTTGTTGCATTTAGTGACCCATTCACTGTATTCCAACCCTGAAATTTTCTTACGTGAATTGATTTCAAATGCATCAGACGCTTGCGATAAGTTACGTTTTGAAGGAATTAATCACCCTGAATATTATGAAAATGATCCAGACTTACGTGTCCGCGTCACTTTAGATAAAGACCATAAAACCTTAACCATTTCAGATAACGGGATTGGTCTAAGCCAACAAGAAGCCATTGATAATTTAGGGACCATCGCAAAGTCAGGTACCAAAGACTTTATGTCTAAACTGACAGGTGACCAAAAGTCAGATGCCCAGTTGATTGGTCAGTTTGGTGTTGGTTTCTATTCAGGTTTTATTGTTGCCGATAAAATTACCGTTGAATCGCGTCGTGCAGGGCTGGATGCAGCTGAAGCTGTGCGTTGGATCAGTGGTGGTACGGGTGAATTTGAAGTTCAAACGATTGAGAAAGCAACGCGTGGTACGGATATCATCTTGCATTTACGTGATGATGCACTGGATTATTTAGAGTCGTGGAAAGTTAAACAAATCATCAATAAATATTCTGACCACATCAGCTTGCCAATCGAAATGCAAAAAGAAGTGTGGCAAGAGGAAGAGGTCGTTGAAGGTGAAGAACCGAAAGGCGGCCAAATGGTGAAGACGGATGAATGGGAAGCGATTAACTCAGCCAGTGCGTTATGGACGCGTAACAAGAGTGAAATCACGGATGAGCAATACATCGAGTTTTATAAAAACCTGAGCCACGATTTTGCAGAACCTTTGGCATGGGCACATAACCGTGTCGAAGGTAGCACTGAATATACTCAGTTGCTGTATATCCCAAGTCAGGCCAAACAAGATTTGTTTACTCGCGAAGCAAAAGCAGGCATCAAGCTGTATGTAAAACGCGTATTTATCTTGGATGAAGCAGATAACCTGATTCCAAACTACTTACGTTTCGTACAAGGTGTGGTCGACAGTGCGGATTTACCGCTGAACGTCAGCCGTGAACTTTTACAAGAAAGCCGTGATGTAAAAACCATTCGTGAAGGTAATGCGCGCCGTGTATTGACCTTACTGGATGGCTTGGCAAAATCTGAAGATGAGAAAGACCAAGAAAAATTTAAAACCTTCTACACTGAATTTGGCTCAGTATTGAAAGAAGGTTTAGGTGAAGACACGGGCAATCGTGAACGTATCCTCAAATTATTACGTTATGCGACTTCAAATCATGATGAGATCAGTACTTCTTTTGCCGATTACAAGGCACGCATGAAAGAAGGGCAGAAAGCGATTTATTATGTGACTGCGGATAATTTAACCGCTGCGAAAAACTCGCCACAACTTGAAGTATTCAAGAAGAAAGGCATTGAAGTGTTACTGATGGCGGACCGCGTTGATGAGTGGGCCATGAACTTTGTATTTGAGTTCGATGGTACGCCACTACAGAACGTGTCTAAAGGTGCAGTCGATCTCGGTGATCTACAAGATGCTGAAGAGAAAAAGGCCTTAGAGCAAGCGGCTGAACAGTTTAAGCCTGTGGTGGATCGTTTAAGTTCATCGTTAAAAGACAAAACCAAAGAAGTCCGTGTGACCACGCGTTTGGTGGATTCTCCTGCATGCTTAGTCACTAGTGAAGGGGAGCTTTCACCACAGCTGATTCGTATGTTGAAACAAGCAGGGCAAGCTGTTCCTGAAATTAAGCCTACTTTGGAAATCAACCCTGAGCATCCGTTGGTGAAAAAATTAGAGAACTCAGCGCAGTTTGATGATTTGGCTAATGTGATCTTTGATCAGGCTGTGATTGCAGAAGGTGGCTTACCAGAAGATCCAGCAGCTTATGTTAAACGTATTAATAGCTTGTTATTGAAATAAGTGTTTTGATCACAAAAAACCTCTGCTTCGGCGGAGGTTTTTTGTGTGTATGGATAATTTTCAAGTTATCCACAGTGGTGTTGTTATTTTCATCAGAAGTGCGCTTCAAAGCTCATTTGATAGCTGAAATGATTGTCCTGTTTATCGGCAGGAACATTTAAATAATTCAAATCATTTTGCATATACAGCCAGTTACGCCAGATCGGACGTTTCCAAGAAAAATAAGGTCCCCATTGATTGACTCGAAGTTCTTTCTTTTCATAATCGCCTTCACTGACGATGCCATAGCTGAGGTTGTCTTTGGAGAGCAAATGCAACTTTTGGAAAGTTCGATTACGCCAAGTGTAGTCTTCATCTTGGGTCTTCGACAGGTTGAATTGAGTCGAAAATAGTGCCTGTTGCTGAAAGTTCTGGGTTAAATTCAGATTGGTTTCGGCATAGTTTTTACTGCTTGAGCCATAACGAAAGATTTGCGCCGTATCCAGATTCAGTCCTGAATGTAAGTTCCATTGCTTCTTGGCAAGAAATTGCACATAAATATCAGTATTGGAGTTCGAACCTAAGTCCAGATCATTGTTAAAGGGTAACCAGCTTGAAATCGTACTCCAACTCGCGCTGACGGGATTGGGCGTATTGATATTTTTATGCGATGGATGCTTACTGGTTTTACCAAGCTTTTTTATGAGTGGCGGCTGTTGTGCACGTTGCCATAATGAGTCTTCACCAAAAACGGCCATCAATTCCTGACTTAGTTGTGCATCACTGAGCTGATCTTCAGGCCTTTCTGTTGCAACATCGCAAGCAAGCGTTTTTGTGGCTTGTTTCTGAGTGTGAGGATGCCAGGTCTTTTGATCTAAAAATACATGTGATGTGCGGGTGAAATGCCTGCTGAGCGGTAAGAACATTGGAAAGAAGGGTGTAAGTAGCTCACCGAGGCAAAGATTGCCTACAATCAATAAATACACAGCCAAAGCGTATCGTTGATCCATGTTAAAGTGAAGAAAAATAAAAGAAAACAAGCATAGCAGTTTAAGCTTAATCATTTATTTACTGGACTTCATTTTTTTAAATAAAAATGCCCAATTGGAATTCCAACTGGGCATCAAGACAGATCATTTCAGTACTAGAATAAAGTCTCGAGCCGAACGAATGTACTGACAAAATGATTACGGTCTTCTCGATGATCATTGAAATAATTCAGATCGCCTTGCACATAGAACCATTCACGCCAAAGCGGTTGTCGCCAAGATACGAAAGGTCCCCAACTGTTTAAACGGAGTTCATCTTTATTGTAATAGCCACCGGTATAAATGCCATAATTGAAGTTGTTATGTGCAAAGAACTGGTGTTGACGGAAAAGACGGTTATCCCACCATAGATCATCATCCTGCTTGTCCGCGTAGGTCAAACTGAACTGATTGGAGATAAAGGGTTGATTCGGACGCGCGTGGATCAACTCTAAATTGGTGCGCAGATAATTTTCACTTTTGCTGCCATAGCGATAAATTTGTTCTGCATTAAAGCGGAAATCATTGCGTAGATCCCAATGTTTTTCTGCTCTTAGGCGGGCATAAATATCACTGCCTGAACGGATACCAAGGTCAGCATCGGTTTCAAAAGGCAGCTTCTTGGAAAAATTTGACCAACGTAAGGCTAAGGATCCGTTACTGTCTCGGGTTTGTTTGGAGTCAAACTTTTTATCCGGATCTGAATTGGGCTGGTTATTGGTATTGGCAACGTTATTTTTAAACTCGTCGTCTAAAGAGTCATCACCAAACACCACACTGACTTTTTTTTCTAAGGTTGGTAATTTAATTTTACCGCGAATACGTGGCTTGACTTCATAACCATCATGTTCGTTCCAGTAGTTATCCAGCATCACTCGGATAGTGGCTGAGGCCGGATTTTCTGGATCGACATCGCCAAACCAATCATCAATTTTGACCGAAGTACGATCCGCCCATTCACGGATACTGCGTTGTTTTTTATCCGCCCAAGTTTTGTCTTCAGTTTCGGCAGTTGCTGGGACTGTGGATTGATTGGATTGTGGAGGAAAAATTGTTGGCGTGGCATCGACCCAGCGTGGAATATAGTCCAATGCATTCTCATCGCTATTTACTGTGGTCGCATTCGTAGCAGAATTCGGCTGCTGGTTTTGAGCGTTGCTTTCTGCGTTGGTAACACTCAACGTACCCAGTGAAAGTGTTAGCAAAGCAAAAAAGATACGTGTCGGTACCATTTGCTGTAAATTATTCATAATGAAGGCTTATATATTGTTCTTGTGTTAACTTTTGATGATTGAGGCAATAAAATCAAGTATTAGAAACAAAAAACAGCAATTTAGCTGTATAAAAATGCTAGAAATCATAAGGGCTTAGTGAAATAAAAGTAGACTAGCTGATCCAAATCCTTTTGGAAAAAACAGCCAATATTCGAGTCACAGCATAAGGCAACCTGAATTAAAAAGTATAGCTATGCCTTGTTAAGATGATTCAGGCAGAGCGCTATTTTCGAGTGCCTGATAAAGATCATGTACCGAAATGGGTTGCGGTAAACGGCTAATGACTTGACGAATCAGCTGCCATGTATAGCCATCGGTACGATCGAGTAGTAGATATGGATAGGCTTGATCTTCATTGGACAACTTCACACGCTCTAAGCCATGGATGACACGTATTTTTTGACGCTCTCGTAGTAAAATCACGGGCGTAAAGAAGGTCGCAGCAGTCTCATCAAAGGGAATGAATTTCTGTATGTTAATAAAGGATGCTGGAATATATGGATAGACGCGTTGATCACGCTGCCAGACCAAAGTGCCATTCATAATGCACTCATTAAACAAGGTCTCATGTTGATGATAATGTTGTTTAAAATTATTCCAGCTGGTTTGATGAATAGAACTGGTTCGCGTATGACGTTGATCGGTATAGGCCTGTAAAATCGTGGTTGCATATTCAACACTATGAGTTCCGACTAAGACCACGTAATGTGAAAATTGGCCTTGTGCGTAAAGTTGCTCAGCAATAAAAATTTGTGCTGATCCCCAAAGTGGTTGGGCTTCATTCTCTGCTTTGAGATAGAGCCAATCAATTTTTATATTCTGATCGATCTCGTTATGCAGATCGACCCGATATAGCGATGGAAAGGTACGTGCATCAATCCGCTCCAATCTACAGAGTAAGCCATCTAAACTAAAATCATTCAATGCCAAGGGTTTGGCCTTGTTAAGATTTGCAGAAGCAACAGGACTTTGTCTAAAACTCGGTTTAACACGTGCTGTGGCTTGAGCAGAAGGTGTGATCTGAGCCGGTTGAATTTTTTCTTGAATAATGGCATCGAGTTGTGACTTAAACTGAGCTGTTTGTTCCTTAATAATGGATAGGCTATCTTTATTTGCAGCTTTTTCAGCATCATCAGCTTGAATGGGTTCTAATATTGGGATTAAATTCTGTAATTCGTAGTCTGTTTTAACATACTCACTGGCATGGCTCTGTAACCATTGTAAGGCATCTTTAGATGAGTTGAGCCAAGGGCTTTTTAGGAATGAAAGTGCAGGGCGAATCACCCAAACTTGCCAATGCTGTGCTTGACGTAATGCGGCCCAGCCCATATCTGCCGAAGCAAACAAGGCATTTTCTACGCGTCCCATAAAGTTATAAGTACCGCGGTAAGTCAAGGTATAGCCATAAAGCGCTAAGTCATCGGCAGAGAATTCTTCATTCAGAATAAATTCTTTAAATGGGCTGAGCTGATCCTGAAAGTGAGGATCGTCGCAAGATGCGCAAATGTCTTTGATGCGTTGTTTTGACTTAGCAATTTCAAAAAGTGATGTTTTATCATCATTCAGCCCGTCGACGAGGGTTTTGAGCTCATCAACCAAGAGTGCTTTCTCTAATACGTCCATCGATTGTTTCCTTAGAGATAGGCTTGAGCCTGTTTTTAAATCATGAATTAGGACAAAGTGACAGCAATTTCAAACAGGTTGTAATCAGTTATAGTCGATAAAGTATGCTGTCTTATACGTGTGACAAGTGCGTTGATCTTTGGATCTATTTGTAATTTGACCTGTGTTAAAAGAGATCACCACTCAACATTTTCATCACAAAAGATTGTCACTTTATGACGATTATAGAAGAAAAGGAGGTAAAATCTATAGCGGTCAAGTTAGTATAAAATCTCATTTACGTATTCTAAATCGAGATATAGATCATGGTTTCTCTTTGAAAATAAAAACATTTTAAAATAATGAATCGAATAAATAGATCATAAGATAAAAAATTATCTATAAATTTATGGATGAGTTGTGATCACTTTCACATATCTCTTGGTGAAAAGCTCAGCAAATAAAAATATGTCATTATTGAAATAATTATGACTGTCGATAAACGGTATTTATTCAAAGATAAAAGACTGAAACAAAAGGGGAATGTAAAAATTTAAAGATTAAAAAACCGCTTTCATACGGAGGTGAAAACGGTTTTAGGCTTAATCAAGCTTAAGGCTTAATTTCGCATTGATCATCATTACATTGAGCTGCATCGGTTTGCTCAATTTCTTCAGTTGATTCTGACTGTGCTTGCTGCATCGCCTGTAAGAAAATCTCACGAGGTTGCGCACCTGAAAGTGCCAGTTTTTGATCAAAGACAAAGAATGGTACGCCAGTCACTTTGAGTTGTTCATGGGCAATTTGTTCATCATGACGCACAAAATCTGCAAGTTCATCCGAGTCCAGTACATATTCCACTTCAGCATTGTCTAGACCAATCCGTGAGGCGATTTCTTCAACCACTTCACGTTCACCAATCGCAAGACCTTCAGTCATATAAGCATGGAAGAATGCTTCTTCCGCTTCATTTCCCAAACCCTTACTTTGTGCAAGGTGAATAATGCGGTGTGCATTGAAGCTATTGCCTGAATTGGCTTTCTGCCATTGAAAGTCGATACCTTCTACTGCGGCCATGGCTGCAACATTACGTTCCATTTCTTCCATTTCCGCATAACTACGACCATACTTTTTGGCTAAGCGTTCAGTATTTGAGGTGTCGTGTTTAGCAGGTGCATTTGGATCCAGTTCAAAGCTATGCCAGTGAATGTCTAATTCAATACCCGCTTCTTGGGCAACATGTTCAAGACGTTTTTTACCGATATAACAAAACGGACAGACCACATCTGACCAAATATCTACACGCATGGTGGATCTCTTCAATTCTCGTTAAACAGATAATAGGGGCGAACGTGTAGAATTTAAAGCGATGAAAATGTAATGCTCCGTTACGAGAAGTGAAATAAAAAGGACTATAACTGCATGTGTTTTATCAATTAAACTCAGATTCAGAACATAAAAAATATAATTATACTTGGAGGCAATATGCGCCGTTTTTTAATCTTTGTGACTATTGTAGTCCTTTGTATTGGTTCATTTTTCTTTTATCAGCATAGCCTGAAACAGCGTGCCATCAATAATCAGCAGATGTTTGAGGTGGTTATGTCTGAGAAAATGCGCGAACTTTATGATCAGGCACAAGACTGGTCGACCCCAGTACAACTGAATATTCATGATGATCGCTTATCTGGCGATTATAAATTGATGTCTGAGTTTCTTCTGAACTACTGGATGCAAAATGTAGAAGCCCGTAATCATTATTTACGTGAACTCAAAGCCACCAATTGGGATACCTTTTTAGATGTTGAGCGTCTGGATCAGGACCGCAAGCAGAACTATAAGGACACTGAACAGATGTTTGTGAATGTCCGCAAAGCATCAGCGGAGTATGAACAAGCACGGCAACAGATTCAGACCAGTTCAATGCAGCAGGCAAAAAGTCTGGCAATCCAGAATGAAATGAGAAGTTCGCTCCAAGCTAAATTGGAGAATAATCTGAAAGCGGATAAAGCGCATGATATTTTCCCAATCGAGCAGCAAATCATTGAAAAGGCACAGGCCATGTTCGATATGCTGAAGACATATCAGTGGCAAAGGAAGGATAAAATGATCTTATTCCGCGAGACCGCTCAAGTGAAAAAGTTCAACACACTCTATCAAGATGTGTTAAAGCTGAATGCCAAGATGGAGAAGATTAAACAAAATAATGCTGAGGTTTTAGAAGAAGAACTGTAATCAAGATCGATCAGGTAGCTTTCAGCCTAGACGTAGAAGAGGTAGACCTCAAGAATATGAATTTATGGCAGCTGTTTCATAAAGTAAAACCATTTGTGCTTCCCTATAAGTGGCTGGTTGCAGTGACATTGGTACTAACTTTGATTGGTGCATTAACCGCACAGGTCAATGCACTGACTTTGCAATATGCAGTCGATCAGATCAATGCGGTGGTGGAGTCAGGGCAGGGCTTAAATGCAGGCTGGCATATTCTGCTCACCATCAGTGTTATTTTATTGAGCAAAGAAGTACTGAATATTTTTCTTCAGTTTGGACAAAAGTTCTTTGGCGAGAAATTACGAATTTTGATTTCACAAGATGTGGCACAGTCGATCATCGTGAAGTTTCTACAATACCGTCTGGCTTTTTTTACCCAAGATGATAACCAAGCAGGAAAATTACAGACTCGGATTGATCGAGGGATCGGTTCGATTACCCGATTGGTACAGATCTTCTTTATTGATATTTTTCCATTGTTTAGCAGTGCCATCATCGCCCTGTGCCTAATGTTCTATGCCAATTTTTGGATTGGTTTAGTGGCGTTGAGCATTGTGCCAATTTATTTCTGGATTACCTTTAAGCAGGCGCAGAAACTCAGCGGGACACGACGTAATTTACGTGATGGTCGCGAACGTAAAAGTCAGGGGACTTTAAGTATCATTCAGTCGATCACAGTGATTAAGTCCTTTAACCGTGAGCAAATTGAGGCGGAAAAACAGCTGACTTTGCAAAAACAACTGACCGATGATCAGATGCGAACCCGCCAACTCAGTTTTCTATTTGATGGCTTAAAAACCTTTATTGAACAGATCGGCGTGGTCTTTATTATTATTTTAACGGCCTATTTTGTTCTGGTTGGTGATATGAGCATCGGTATGATCATGTTTCATATTCTGTTATTCAACAATGTCTCAGCACCGATTCGCTCCCTACATCGCATCTATGATGAAGTGAATGATGCGATGATTTATGCGGAAAGTTTTTTCAAAATTTTAGAAGCAGATGATGAAATTGAAACTTCTGGAGAACTGAAACCTCAGCCACTGACAGGTAAGTTTGAACTCAAGCAGGTGAATTTTTTTTATCCCAATGGCTATCATGCGCTGAAAGATATTAATTTAACTATTCAGCCGAATAAGATTACCGCGTTGGTTGGATTGTCGGGAGCAGGTAAATCAACCTTAATTAGTCTACTCGATAAATTTTATTTACCGCAGTCAGGTGAAATTCGACTGAATGGAAGTCCATTGACCGAGATCGATACCCAATATCTACGCGACCATATTGGTCTGGTACTGCAAAAAAATCATATTTTTCAGGGCACAATTGAGGAAAATATCCGTTACGGCAAGATGGAGGCAACGCAGGATGAAATCATCCTTGCGGCGAAGAAAGCCTCGATTCATGAGCAGATTCTCAAATTGCCGCTGGCCTATCAATCCGATGCACTATTACTGTCAGGCGGACAACAACAGCGTATTGCCATTGCCCGCATGTTCCTGAAAAATCCACCGATTATTTTTCTGGATGAACCGACTGCAAGTCTGGATGCCATTGCAACCGAGCAGATCAAACATAGTCTGGATGAGATCAAGCAGGGGCGTACCGTGATCATCATCTCACATAGTCTGTCACAGATTATTGATGCGGATTATACCTATGTGATGCAGGATGGCATGATCGTGGAACATGGTGAGCATCATCAACTCTATCAGCAACAAGGGGTGTATAAGAACATCTTTGATGCGATGGCGAAGAGTCTTAATATCGAGAAGATTTCCAAGACCTTTGAAGGGGATGATGAAGAGGAAACGCATAGTTAGTCACTTCATCATTCTGTTAGAGAAGGCTTTATTTTGTAGCGTTAATCAAAAATCTTGTCCGCAGCTTGGAAAGGAAGGCTCACCACGTCAATCGCGACTGCAAAAGGCAGCAGTACCAGTTTTTCAAAAGGATTCAAGCCAGATTTGGATTTATAACTTTCTTCTTTGTTTGTATAGATTGTGACTTGATAAGCCTTGCTTAACGGCTTTAACGAGGTGAGATTGTTTGCTGCAGGATAGACCACACCTTTCAATTTAAGATCAAAACAGAAACGTTGCGCCTGCATGCGCTCATCACTTGAGGATGAACACTCTTTGGCACCATTTTCAATGAAAAACTCCAGATCTTTCTTGCTTAAATCTTCTTTCAGCTTCACATAGGAAAGTGGCAAGGTTCCTGAAAAATGACCATCATTCTTTTCTGAATAGAAATTGAGGTCACGCGTGATCTGAATATTTTTCGGATCCAGCTTGCCAATTAAAGTGACGAACTGAGCGCCGCCTTGGGTCAGGATATAGCTGTTCTTTTGCCCTGCAATCACGATACTGTCTTTCGGCAAATCGGCAGCTGCTTGAGCAGGACGGCCAAAAGCCACCACATTGTCCTCAATCAGTGTGACTTTGGCGGTACGGGTATAGGAGCGGTTGTCTTTTTTGATCAGGGTTGAAGTGGCACAGCCTGTCGCGAGTCCTGCTATTGTTGCTAGTGCGATTACAGTCTTTCTTTGAGATGTAAACATCCATGTGTTCCTTATATTTTAAAGCTTAGAGCTGCGCCTTAGATTGGATTGAAGGTTGTCATTATTGTATGGTGAGGATCGATCATATTAGGGTTGATAAATAACACCCAGAACTTTAGAAGGCAAAACAATTGCATCGAGGGTGAGTGTAAAGGGAAGTAGTGGCAAATGCGCCAACTTTTCTTTAGTCGATAATGGGACTTTGCCACTCTTGTAGTCAAGATATTGAATTCTAACGTGATATGGTTTCGATAGTGGTTGTAGGGATTGAATGGTACTGATCGCAGGATAAACCGTGCCTTCAAGACTTAATTCAAAACGATGCGGTTCTTGTTTGTTGATGCAGTGACAGGGAGCTACACCATATTGCTTAAATAGTGCTTGCTCTTTTTCGCTGAGATTTCCATTTGCAGGAGTATAAGCAAATCTAAATTTCCCACTAAAGCGATTGCTATCAGCCGCGGGTGCAATAAAATCTAAATCACGACTGATCTGAATATACTGAGGATTAAGCTGGTTAAGCAATTGCACAAATTCGGCTCCGCCTTTGTTAATCACATAGCTATATTGTTTTCCTGCAATGATAATGCTATCCGTCGGTTCATTGGGTAGGGGAATGGAGGGTTTAGCAAAGGCAACTACGTCATCTTCGATTAATGTTGTCCATTGATGACCTGATTCATATTTTGTGAATAAATCTCGTGTGGTTTCACCAATAACTCGATTACTTGAGCAACCTGTCATAAATAAGCAAGACAATAAACAGCAGCTAAATATTTTCTGATTGAATAGTTTAAAATTCATTGTTTGTTTTTTAAATTTGATTCGAACTGTCACTATAAACAAAAATTCCAACAATATGAATCGCACATTCAAGTGAGTTACTTTTAGTTTAATTTATGAGCTTTAACCAAAACTTGCAGTGACAGAATACATTTGTGCCTGAATTTAAATTTGATTGATATTTACCGTTTATCTGACCTCTACTGAATCAAACATCACTTTGCTGTAGCCTATTTATCAGATGCTTTTATTTAACTCATTATCTTCTTATGGATGAGGGATGTTTGGAGCAAACGATGAATTTTCTAAAACGATCCGTCCTGATCACTGCATTGGCTTTTATGGGCATACCTGTCGTACAGGCAAATGATGAAGTGACTTCATTGCCGACCATTCGGGTCATGGCTGAATCTGAGCTACGTGAAGAAGTGGGATTTGTGCCCTTTCAAGAAGACAAGCAGGTTCGTCAGGCGCTACAGCATTATGTCTATAAAATGCATAATGACATGCAGAATGCGGGTGTCAGTGAAAACCCTGTGAGTGTTAATTATCAGCCTGCAGCAGCACAGCCAGATCTATCTCAATATTCGCCGGTTTTGCAGCAATACATTCTTGCTGTTGCGTCAGGTTTACAGTCTTCAGACCCAACCAATGGCATTTTTAAAATGCTAGAACCATTGAATATTAATCGAAACAATATTGATGGGATTCGTAATGGTACGATTAAGTTGAATGCCGATGATATTTTGCGATTACAACAACAAATTCAAGATGGGCTTAGAGGTTTTAAACAGCCATATTAAATTACCGGATTGAATAAAGAAAAATCCCCGCACATTACGGGGATTTTTATATTATTGCTTTAGATAGCGTTCAAAAATAGCAGAGAAATCATAGTCCTCAATTTGTTTGCGGCGCTCGGTAAACTTGTTTTCAACTTGCAGGGTCGTTTGCGAAATAATATCAGGTAGATTCAGTAACACCTGTTCTGGCAACTCACGCAGCGAGAACATACTGTTTACGGCTTGCTGTGTTTGAACCAGAGTGGTGTATTGGCGTTCAATTTCTTTGCAAGCTTCACCAATACTAAACAACGCTTTATATAAATCGCGCACTTTCTCGATTTGAGCTTTCTCAATATCAATCGAATAGGCAGCACCACCCAACTGGAACTTGATTTCAACATCGCGATCAATGGTTCCTGCGGTTTCAAGTAGCACTCGGCTGATTTGATAGTGTTTGTAGGGATAACGATTTAGGGTTCTTTTCTTGCTGACAGCACTTGTACCGTCTAGATGGATAAATGCGGTGTTGGTAAAGCAGTATTCATCCGTTTTTGCTTTGATGAGGAAGAAGATTTTTTCATTGTCTTCATGGAAAATATAGTCATCAATATCCGTTTTATCATAATCTTGAGGTTCAATAATCTTACCGATATCACTGGTTCCCATTAGATCGGCTGCCATATTTTTAAACATTGTTAGAACCTTATTATTTGTTGGAATAGCGATCATAATTTGCCGTGTATTGTTCTGTCTACAGTGGGCATTTGTATTTTAAGAATTCTATACAACCATGAAACGAATTTTGATCGCATAAAAAAATCCCCGCTTAGCACGGGGATTTTTCGTTTATCTCAGTGTTGATTAAACACGTTCGATAATGGTCGCGATACCTTGACCAAGACCGATACACATAGTCGCAAGACCGATTTGTGTATCTTGTTGTTCCATCACGTTTAACAAGGTTGTTGTGATACGCGCACCAGAACAGCCCAATGGGTGACCCAATGCAATCGCACCACCATTCAAGTTGATGATGTCTTGTTTGTCATAAACGCCTAAGCCTTTCATGACTGATAAGCCTTGAGCAGCAAATGCTTCGTTTAATTCGATGGTTTGGATATCCGCCATCGTTAAACCAGCACGCTTAAGTGCTTTTTGAGTTGCTGGTACTGGACCATAACCCATGATCGCAGCATCACAGCCTGCAATTGCCATTGAACGAATCACAGCACGCGGTTTTAAACCCAATGCTTGAGCACGTTCAGCAGACATAAGCAACATTGCAGATGCACCGTCAGAAAGAGCAGAAGAAGTTGCTGCTGTGACTGAACCACCTTTAGGATCAAACACTGGTTTCAATGCTTTGAATGCTTCAAGGTTGGCATCAGCACGAATCACTTCGTCGATGTCGCAAAGGATTTTGAAGCCATTAGCATCATGACCTTCAACACCCACGATTTCGTTTTTGAAACGACCTTCTTGAGTTGCAGCCCAAGCACGACGGTGAGACTCAACACCGAACGCATCTTGTTCTTCACGGCTAATACCATTCATGCGACCTAACATTTCAGCAGTTAAGCCCATCATGTTAGATGCTTTTGCATAGTGTTTAGATGCTTCTGGGTTAAGGTCGATGCCGTGCATCATACCGACGTGGCCCATGTGCTCAACACCACCAATGATGAATACATCACCTTGGTTAGTTGCAATTTGTGCAGCCGCCGTGTGGATTGCTTGCATTGAAGAACCACAAAGACGGTTTACTGTTTGACCGCCAGCAGTTTTTGGAATGTCAGCCAATAAACCAATATTACGAGCAATGTTCATACCTTGCTCTAAAGTTTGGTTGACACAGCCCCAGATTACATCTTCAACTTCGTTGGTATCAAACTGGTTACGAGCAACAAGTGCACGTACTAATTCAGCAGATAAACTGTCGGCACGTACATTGCGGAACATACCGTTACGTGATTTGCCCATGGCAGAACGAACGCCATCAACAATCACAACGTCACGTGGATTTAAAGTAGCCATTCACGTCGCTCCTTAACCGTAGAATTTTGTGTTGTTAGCAGCCATGTCACGCAACATTTGTGGCGCTTCATAAGCCTTACCTAAGTGTGCATATTTGTCGCAAAGCGCAACGTATTCAGCAACACCTGTTTGGTCGATGTAACGGCATGGACCACCACGGAATGGAGGGAAACCTACACCCATGATCATCGCCATATCTGCTTCAGACGCAGTGGCAACGATGTTGTCTTCTAAGCAACGAACTGTTTCGTTACAGAATGCAAGCATCATACGGTCAATGATTTCTTGGTTGTCAAACTCGCGTTTTTCGCCAGTCACGAAAGGTGCAATAATTTCGTATGCTGTTGGATCAACAGTTTTCGCTTTCTTGCCTTTCTTGTCTAACACGTATTTGTAGAAACCAACGTCATTCTTTTGACCAAGACGTTTTGCTTCGTACATCGCTTCGATCGAACCTTTGTAGTCTGGCTTCATACGGTCAGGGAAACCTTCAGCCATTACTTCTGCGCCATGAACACCTGTATCGATACCAACAACATCGATCAAGTACGCAGGACCCATAGGCCAGCCGAATTTCGCCATCACATTGTCAACTTGTTGGAAATCTGCACCGTCTTTTACAAGCAGATCAAATGCACCAAAGTAAGGGAACAATACGCGGTTCACGAGGAAACCTGGGCAGTCGTTAACAACGATTGGTGTTTTACCCATTTTTTGAGCAAGAACCACAGTTGTTGCGATCGCTTCTTCAGACGTCTTTTCACCACGAATCACTTCTACAAGTGGCATCATGTGTACTGGGTTGAAGAAGTGCATACCAACGAAGTTTTCAGGACGTTGTAATGCTTTTGCTAAACGTGTAATTGAAATCGTTGATGTATTCGATGCAATGATCGTATTTTCACGAACATGCTTTTCAGTATCAGCAAGCACGATTTCTTTTACTTTTGGATTTTCAGTCACGGCTTCGATCACGATATCCACTTCTTTAAACTCGTCATAGCTTAAAGTTGGACGGATGCGAGCCAGTGTTTCACCCATTTGCGCAGGTTTCATTTTCTTGCGTTCAACTTGCTTAGTGAGCAAGCCATTCGCTTCTTTCATACCAAGTGCAAGTTGTGGGTTACCAATGTCTTTCATGATGATTGGTGTGCCTTTGCTTGCCGCTTGGTAAGCAATACCACCACCCATGATACCCGCACCTAACACAGCTGCTTGGTTAACAGGGTGAGCACCTTTCTCATATTTTTTCGCAGTTTTCTTTACGACTTGGTCATTGATGAATAAACCAATCAATGCACCTGCTTGTGGTGTAATCGCTGCTTTTGCAAAACCTTGTGCTTCTGCTTTTAACGCGTCATCACGTGTTGAGCTTGCACCAGCTTGTAAAGAATCAAGCAATAATTTTGGCGCAGGGTATTGAGCAGGGTTTGCTTTCGCAAGAACCGCACCTTTCGCCGTATTGAACGCCATCATTTGTTCAAGTGGGTTCAATTTGATTGCGTCTAATTTTTCTTGACGCTTTGCTTTCCAGTTCAAACGACCAGCAATGGCTTGTTTAACTAAGTCAACAGCAGCTTCTTGTAATTTGTCCGCAGCAACAACCGCATCTACAGCACCATCTTTTAGTGCAGCAGCAGGTTTTTTCGGGTTCGCCATTGCCATCCATTCAACGGCATTGTCGATACCGATTAAACGGCTTAAACGTACGCTACCACCAAAACCAGGATAGATACCCAATTTGATTTCTGGTAAGCCAACTTGTGCTTGTTCTGACATCACACGATAGTCACACACCAAGCACATTTCAAAACCACCACCAAGCGCTGTACCATTGATCGCAGCAACTTTAGGTAGATCTAAATCTTCAAAACTGTTGAAGATTTCGTGTACAGGCATAAGCCAATCAACAATCGCTTGTTCACCCGCAGCGAAGTTTTGGCCGAATTCAGTGATATCAGCACCAACGATGAATGTTGATTTGCCAGAGGTAACAACTAAGCCTTTAATATCGTTATTGGCTTTCACTGCAGCAATCGCTGCTTGGAAGTCTTCGATGGTTGCACGGTTAAACTTGTTAACCGACTCACCTTGTAAGTCAAAGCGGAATTCTGCAATTCCGTCCGCAAGCATTTGGACGGTAATGGCATTGCCAGCGTGGATCATGCCTGATCTCCCTTGTTGTGGAGGATTCTGAGTGGATGTCATAAAGCGTGTGTGCGCTTCAGCACACAAAAAAGCTTCGCTAATCTTACGATAACTATATCCAAAAAGGACATAACAAGTTGTATCAAGCCGTGACGCTAGGGTCATCAATTTATTGTAATCTTGGACTTGAACTGCTAAATCATGAATAAAAATAAATTTTTCGACTAAAATAGAGCGTTTACTCTTTGATTGTGATGAGAAATTTTAAAAGTGCTTTTGTCCGATTTAGGTAAGCTCATTGGTATTTAAGTCGACAAATTTGCTAGAATAGCAGGCTTATTTTGAGTGCGATTTTGAGATTTGATTCATCAAACTGAGCATTTGGTTTTCAGCTAAGAAGATAGAGTAATCTATGATTAAGTGGATCATATTAGCGATTTTTATCATTTCGGCTTTGTATATTCAGCGCCGTGGTAAAGTAAAGCATTCGTTTTATCGTCAGTTTTTTGACCATTCTACGATTCTCGCACCCATTAACTTTTTAATGTACATGTTTTCCAAAGTGCCGAATCAACCGTATATCGACACTCAACATTTTCAGGACTTAAAAGTGCTGGATGAAAATTGGGAAATGATTCGTGATGAAGCTAAAGCTTTGTACGACAAAGGTGGTATTAAAGCTTCAAGTAGCTATGATGACTTAGGCTTTAACTCATTCTTTAAAACAGGCTGGAAACGGTTCTATCTGAAATGGTACGACTCGGCGCATCCATCAGCGGCCGAACTTTGTCCAAAAACAACCGCTTTGTTAAAGACATTGCCAACGATTAAAGCCGCAATGTTTACTGAGCTGGCACCCGATAGCCGTTTGGTTCGTCACCGTGACCCGTATGCAGGTTCATTACGTTATCACTTAGGTTTAATCACACCGAATGATGATCGCTGCTTTATCGATGTCGATGGTGAGCGCTATTCTTGGCGTGATGGTGAGAGTGTGGTTTTTGATGAAACCTATATTCACTATGCTGAAAATACGACTGACCAAAACCGCATTATTTTCTTCGCAGATGTAGAGCGTCCATTAAAGACCCGCTTTATGGAGAAGTTTAATCACTGGTTTGGTAAAAGTGTGATGACGGCTGCGAGCTCACCCAATGAAGCGGGTGACCAAACAGGTGGTTTAAACAAAGCATTTGGCTATATTTACCAGATTCGTATTAAAGCCAAAGCTTTGAAGAAATCGAACCGTTCCCTGTATTACTTTTTGAAGTGGTTCATCATGCTCGGTCTGTTCTTCCTCATTTTTATTCGTCCTTATGTTTTTTAAGTTTGAATAACATCAACGCCCGAAAGGGCGTTTTTTATGGGATTTGGCTTAGAATATTTTTAATTCATAACAATTCACTTTGAAAATCTATGCAAACGTTTCGTTCTAAAATTGATTGGTGGTTCTGGGGTGTAGTGATTGCAACGACAGGCTTGTTACTGCAATTTTTATGGACCATGTATATGAAAGGCACCATGCAGGAGTATCCTGAACATGCCGTCCTATATTTTCTGACCATTGCGCTTTTGTGGTGGCCGATTTTTAATACGCGTTATATTGTGACAGAACAACTTTTAACGATTCGTTCGATGTGTTTTAAATGGCAGATCAATCTGTCAGATATTACCAAAATCTCTACAAGTCACCATTTAATTTCATCTCCTGCCTTATCTTTGGATCGTCTGCGTATTGATTATCAAAAAAATGGTGTTGCAAGTTATATTCTGGTTTCACCTAAAGATAAACAGACGTTTTGCAAGGCCTTAAATCAAACCCTTTCGAAGCATTGAATCACTTCTAAGCTTAGCTATTACATGATATTCACATTTAAAACTTGAAAAAAATTAAGCAAACATCACATCATGTGATGTAAATAGAGAGAATAGGCATGTCGTGAACCCAAACGCTCGAGAACACATTGAAAAAATACTGGCGCATATGACTCAGTTACCTGGCGTTTATAAAATGCTGGGTAAGGATGGAGAGCTGTTGTATGTAGGCAAAGCCAAAAACCTAAAAAATCGTGTGTCGAGCTATTTTGTAAAAACCATTGAGCATCCGAAAACACAGGCCTTGGTTGCCCGTATTTATGATATTGAAAGCTTGGTGGTACGTTCAGAAACCGAAGCCTTATTACTTGAACAAAACCTGATTAAGCTGCATCGTCCGCCTTATAACATCATGCTGCGGGACGATAAATCCTACGTCTATATCTTTGTTTCTTCAGACAAGCCCTATCCTCGGATTGCCAGTGGACGAGGTAAGGGCAAGCATCAAATTGGTAAGTTTTTTGGGCCGTACCCAAGTGCTTATAGCGCGCGTGACACATTATTGGTGTTACAGAAGCTGTTCAATGTTCGCCAATGCGAGAACAGCTATTTTTCACAGCGCAAACGTCCGTGTCTGCAATATCAGATTAAACGCTGTACCGCGCCTTGCGTCGGCTTGATTAGTCCTGAAGAATATAAAGAAGATGTTGATAACTCGATTAGATTCCTTCAGGGCGATACCAAAGAACTAAATCAAGAACTGATTGGGAAAATGGAGCAGGCGGCTGAAGCACTGGAATTTGAAAAGGCGGTGTTCTATCGAGATCGTTTGTCTTTACTTCGTGAAGTGCAGGCGCAACAAGCGGTGTTTAAAATCAAAGGTGAAGCTGATATTCTGGCGATTGCTTATCAAGCTGGGGTGACTTGCGTCCAGATTATGTATGTGCGTAATGGACGCATGCTCGGCGGGAAAAGCTATTTCCCCGATATGCTAAGTGATGATTTGGGACAAATGCTCAGTGACTTTATGGCGAACTTTTACTTCCAAGTTGCCGATGAAGTGCCGACAGAGTTGATTGTGAATGTTGATGTGCCAGATCAAAAACAATTGGAAGAAGCGTTACAGCAAACTTTTAATAAAAAGGTACAGATCAAGCATAAAGTCCGTGAGACTCGAGCTGAATGGTTAGAGTTGGCTCAAATGAATGTACAGCATGCCATTAAAGGTAAGCTCAGTAATCATTTAGAGTTAACTGAACGATTTCATCAGCTTGAACAGGTGGTGGGACGTCCGATTGATCGGATTGAATGCTTTGATATTAGTCATACCATGGGCGAAGCACCAATTGCTTCCTGTGTGGTGTTCGATCAAGGTGGGTCACGAAAGAGGGACTATCGTCAATTTGCCATTCAGGATATTACGGGTGGCGATGATTATGCTGCAATGCGGCAAGCCTTGATCCGTCGCTATAAAAAGAATATGTTGCCTGATCTTCTGCTCATTGATGGAGGTAAAGGACAATTACATATGGCGATGGAGGTTATGCAAGAGCTAGAGCTGGATGCCTTTATGATCGGGGTATCTAAAGGTGAAGGTCGTAAGCCAGGATTGGAAACATTACATTTTACCGATGGCACCAAGATTCAGCTTCCAGAAGATCATAAAGCGCTACACCTCATTCAACAGGTGCGTGATGAAGCGCATCGTTTTGCGATCACCAAACACCGTGCCAAGCGCGATAAGCGCCGTAGTAGCTCAGTCTTAGAAGCCATTCCCGGACTTGGACCAAAGCGTCGTCGTGATTTATTGACGCATTTTGGGGGGATACAAGGGGTACTCAGAGCATCGGAAAAAGAGTTGATGTTAGTCCCGGGGTTAGGTGAGGTTCTGGCGCGGACGATTTATAAAATTTTACATGAGTAATTTGACCGATTGACACAATCTTCCCAATATTGCGGTGTAAACGATCATTCACAAATGGCGAAAAACATTCAAAGATAGTGTATTTCGATGATGAAGGAAAAATGATGTCCTTGCTTCCGCTCTATCAACAGGTTGAACAACAAGAATGGATCGATATTCCATCAGGTTGGCTACAAGGCCGGACAGTGTTTGGCGGGTTGATTGCCGGACTGATGATCCAAAAGGCGCTGAGTACGGTACAAGATGCAGCAAAACAACTGTTAAGCTGTAACATCACTTTTGTCGGCCCAGTGCAACAAGGACGAGCCAGACTCAGTGCTGAAATATTACGTGAAGGAAAATCAGTCACGACTTTAGAAATCCGACTCTGGCAGGATGATGCGGTACAAAGTATTTTGGTGGCCAGTTTTGGCCTACAACGTGAATCGCGGATTCATGTGCAAAACTTACCTACAGTTCCTGACTATCCAACGGCCGAACAACTGGATAAAACCTTCTATATTGAGGGGTTAATGCCCGAATGTTTACAGCAATTTGAATTGTGTTGGGCAGAAGGGAGTTATCCAATGGCAGGCAGTAAGGTGCCTGATTTTGGTGGCTGGGGGCGGTTTGCACCTAGTTTGCATCCAAACCGTAACATGCAATTGGCAGATCTGTTTGCACTCATGGATGTCTGGCCACCTGGGGTTTTACCCATGTTTAAAACGCCTGCACCAGCCAGCTCCTTGACTTGGCAGATTACCTATTTGCAGCCGATTGTGGATCAAATTCAAGATTGGTTTAAATACAAAGTTGTGACTGAATATGCAGAACATGGTTATTCAACGGAATATGCGTATATCTGGGATCGTGAAAACCGCTTAATTGCGGTACTTAGACAGACAGTTGCCGTTTTTGCCTAGTCGACACTGCGGTGCATTTCGTATAAAGTTGCTTACACATGGATAATCTCGGCACATCCTTTGTGCGACATGCATATTTGATGCGAACAACATGGCGGTGTTTATGAGTACAGGGCAAATCCTGAACATTCCTAATATTTTAACTTTGGCACGTATTGCCCTAATTCCTGTTTTCTTGGTGATTGCTTATTGGCCACCGGCAATTGGAATTGCTGAGCATCATGGGGGAATGATGCGTCATCTGATACTGACAGCGGTATTTGTACTTGCTGCGGTGACAGATTGGTTGGATGGCTATTTGGCACGAACTTTAAATCAAAGCTCTGCTTTTGGGCGGTTCCTTGATCCAGTCGCAGATAAGTTGATGGTTGCAGCAGCACTGATTGTATTGGTGCAATGGCAGCCAAATATTTCAATGGCTTTTGCTGCGATTGTAATTATTTCGCGAGAGATTACCGTTTCTGCGCTACGTGAGTGGATGGCAGAGTTAGGTGCTCGTACCAGTGTTGCGGTGTCGACTGTTGGAAAATACAAAACAGCTTTCCAAATGATTGCGATTAGTGTGTTCTTATTGAACTGGAAGCCTTTGGAAATATGGGCCTATGCCTTACTGTACGCTGCTGTGATTCTCACCCTATGGTCGATGTTTATTTATTTGAAAGCAGCATGGCCGTACTTAAAACAGCCTTAATCGTATTACAAAGCTAATATTTAAAAAGCCTTCTAGAAAGAGGGCTTTTTTATTGCCTGATGAATGGCTAGACAAGAAAAAAGCCCATACAACGATGAGCTTAGTTCTCTGAGGAAAGCCATGCTCTTTTGGGAGAGTATGCTGAAGAACATAATCATCATATGAGAATTTGCTGAAATTTACAACCGTGTAAAATGTAAATGTTTTTTAATATTCTCAAATGGGGTTGCCTTGGTTCTCAGACAGTGTTGCAAATTTATGTTCAATTTGAGCCGCATTATTTTGCAAAATTTCAATTAACTTTTGAATGTTGATGAAGTCAAAACGATTCTTTGAAGCCACTAATGTGAGCGCAATCGGCGCTTCTTTGTTGGAGAAACGGATCGGCACAGACAAACTGCACAGTTGAGGATCGATTTCACCTTGGGATAAGTAGAAGCCCTGTTTTTTGATTTTCCGCATGTGCTGGATGAATTCATCCTGAGTCTGAGCAAATCCAACTTGTGCCAATTCTTTTGAAAACTGCTGATAATAGGCTTGAATACGTTGCTTGCTTAAATGTGCAATCACGATCTTGGGCGAAGCACCGACGTAAACAGGGCGTGGACAACCTCGGCCAAAAGAGAGTAATTCGGCATCTTTAAAGGTCTCATGATGTAGGTCGATACAATAATCATGATTTAAATAGGTTAATAAGCAGCACAGTTCGGTACGTTCCACGATATCGCGCATAAAGGGAATACTGATCTGAACCAGAGGATCAGTGCTATGTGAAATATAATCTAAAACGGCAATTTTAGAGCCGAGTGTATAGTCACCTGATGTGCCACTAATTCGTTTTAAGATGTCCGTCGAAACCAGTTCTTTGAGATAACGATAGGCGGTAGGTTTGGATAGCGCAAGCTCATCACAAATGATATCGACATTGATAATCGGACGTGAAACTGAAAATAAATCCAGCACAGTAAGAATTTTACCAAAACTCGAAATTGCCATGATGGGACGCCTACTCCTTACAAAATAACGTGAAAACCGAACTTTTATTGCTTTATAACAGAAAAGCGAAAGGTCGTGTATGTACTTTTAAATCTGATCATCCGAGATCAATCGTTTAGGGTGAATACTGAGAAAAATGATAAATTTTATTGTGATTATTTTAAATTAAAATGAAAAATTATCAAATGGTGATAATTTATGTTGACTAATTTACTCGATTTTGAAAAAATAAGCTATGCAATGTCTTATGTGGATAATTATTTTTAGCTGAAAATGCCTAAAAATGCTAAGTCTTGCAGATCACTCCTTATATCCAGTTTCACTCATCGCACTTGCCCTGATCTGAATTGTTTCAAATCAGTCTGGAGAGCTTGTCACTTTTTTAGTGATGACATGCGTGATTAAACTGACGCTGAACCGAGACATACTCATGCTATTTAAACAGCTGTTGGCTTTTAGACCGAGTCGGCTTGACCTCATCTTTGCCTGCAAAACATTTGTAGCAGGCATGTTGGCACTGTTTATTTCGTTTGAATTAGATTTGATTAATCCAATGTGGTCGATTGGTACGGTGTTGATTATTGCCAGTCCCTATTCGGGGATGGTGTCTTCAAAATGTGTCTATCGCTTGGTTGGAACGGTCGCAGGGGCCATGATTGCCTTGTTTTTGACCCCCCATTTTATTAATACCCCTTGGTTATTTACCATTATTTTGTCCTTGTGGGTGGGCTTTGCACTCTACGTCTCTTTACTTGATCGGACACCACGAAGCTATGTATTCATGCTAGCGGGTTATTCAACCGCCATGATTGTGTATAACGCGATTACCTATATTGATACCTATAATATTTTTGATATTGCCTTGGCTCGTGTGCTTGAAATTTCTGTGGGGGTGATTTCAACCGCCGTGGTTTCAGCAACCTTTTTCCCTGTGCATGTCGGTGCAATGATTAAACAGCGGGTTAATAAAACCCTGAATGATTTGGAAAGTACCTTTGAAAAGCTGATCACTGTTCAAGAAACACCAGAAAACTATACGCAAATTTTGTCGGTGATTACCCGTGATACAGCTGATATTCATGCTTTAGCCGTACATTTGGCTTATGAAAAAGGCGAGTTAAAGGGCATGACCAAAACCTTGCAGGAAATGCTGCACCAGGTGTCATTGGTGGTGGCCAATCTGGTGGCTTTATCGCAACGGGTGAAACAACTTGAACAAATGCAATTGAGCAATCTTAGGCCGCATTTAAATCGTATCCGCCAAGATACATTGGCTTTTTTAAAGCAAGAGCGCATGGTTCAACCCAGTGATTTGCAGGGTTTACCCACTAGATTCGAAGAAGATTTTGCCGAGCTGATTGCGCAAGCCACAGCTGAACAGCAAATTGTATTGGGTGCCTTGAAGATGGACGTTCGCCACTTTATTGCCAATATGCTGGCGGTGAAATTGATTTGGCAGCAGATTCAGCAAGGTAATAAAGAGATTCCAACTGAAATTACTGCCATCACCACCAAGTATCCGAGTTTGCATCGGGATCATGGCATTGCCATTCGTGGTGGCATCAGTGCGGTGTTGATTACTTTTATTGTGACCGCAGCTTGGATTCTTTCGGGCTGGAAAGCAGGCTTTATGATGGCGCAGATGGGTGCGATTACGGCCTGTATCTTAACGGCCTTGGATAATCCTGTACCTGTATTACGTATTTTTATTTGGGGCAGCATTGTCTCGGCGGGTTTAGTTTTCATCTATGCTTTTGGGATCTTCCCGCATATCACTCATTTCTGGCAATTGGCATTGGTGCTATTTCCTGTATTTCTGGTTGCGGTCACCATGATGGCCAATCAAATGCTGATGCCTGTAGGAATGGTACTGGGGATCAATACCATGATGGGGCTGAACCTACACAACAAATACACCATGGATGCCGTGTCTTATCTGGATAGTTCCTTTGCCATGGTGTTAGGCGTTTTGGTGTCCCTGATTGTGATTGATTTGGTGCGAGCGGTTTCACCAGATACCAGTGCGACGCGAATTTTAGCTTTGCATTATCAGGCAATGCGCCAAGCCTTGCATTTGTCTTATGGCAGTGATTTTAAAATTCATTTACGCAGTATGCTCGACCGTGTCGGGGTATTAAATACCAAGATGGTGCAGAACCCTGAGGTAAAAACAGCGATTCAAAATGCATTGGTTGAAAGTAGTTCGATTGTTGATTTAGTCCGTTTACAGGAAATTAGCCAAAAATTGCCACAATTGTTGGAACTACAAAATGGCTTGAACCAGTTACAACAGCAGTTGGCAGATTATTTTCAAAGCCAAGAAAAGCAACTTTCAATTCATCATTTTCCGATTCAGATTGTGCAACAAATAGAACGTTTACAAGACATCTCTCATCAGATTGAAGATGTGCAGTTGCGGCAACGGCTGCTCATTTCACTGAATAATATTTGTGAAAGTATTGGTCATGTCTCAATCGAACAGATGTATTCGGACAGATATGGTTTAGGGGTATCTCATGGGTGAAATGAATCTGTATGGGGTTTATATCCCAATCCTTTTGGTACAAGCCATTGTTGCTTATGTGCTGTTTAAGCTACTCAGCCCCTTGGTTGATCGTTTGGTCATCAAAGGCTGGATTGCATTGCCCAGTATTTTCAATTTGTGCTTTTACTTGGGTTTGATGCTACTGGTGCATTGTCTGTTTGTTTGGCTGTGGGCCTGAGGTCTTGAACAAAATGCTCATTCTAAAATTTAATGATTTAAAGAAAGGTGGTAGAGGTAATAAACATGAGTGCATTTGATGTAAGAAAAGTTATACGTCCAATTGTATTGCTGGTTGCAGTTGTGATTGCCGTTTACACCATCGTGCATTTATGGAATTACTACAATGCAGCACCGTGGACACGTGATGGGCGTATCCGTGGTGATGTGATTCAGGTTGCTTCTGATGTGAATGGTTTGGTGACTGAAGTCTTGGTACAAGATAACCAGACGGTAAAAAAAGGGCAGGTTCTGTTCAAGATTGATGTGGCACGTCAGGCTTTGGATGTTGAACAAGCCAAGTCAGATCTTGCCAAAGCCAAAGCAGGTTTAGCACAAGCACATGCAAATTTAGCAGGTTCGAAAGCGAGCTTAGTGAAAACTGAAGCCAATATGAAACTGGCTGAAAAAAATGCAGCACGTTATGCCAGCTTGATGGATGGTGCGATTTCTAAACAAGAGCAAGATCAGGTTTTTGCGACCCGCGATCAAGCTGTTGCTGAGCGTGAGCAGCTCAGTGCCAGTATTGAGCAAGCCAATGCTGCCATTCAACAGCAGCAAGCATTAATCGAAGTGGCAACCAGCAGTCTACATTTGGCTGAGTTGAATCTTAATCGTTCTGAAGTGGTTGCACCTGCGGATGGCACCTTGTCGAACTTTGACTTACGGGTGGGAAATTATGTGAAGGTGGGGCAAGCGGTTGCGGCTTTATTAGACCGTCATCAGCTCTATGTCGTCGGTTATTTTGAAGAGA
Source organism: Acinetobacter sp. Ac_3412 (assembly GCF_013072675.1). Lineage (NCBI taxonomy): Bacteria > Pseudomonadati > Pseudomonadota > Gammaproteobacteria > Moraxellales > Moraxellaceae > Acinetobacter > Acinetobacter sp. Ac_3412. The sequence continues at coordinate 157,280 of NZ_LXUJ01000014.1, forward strand.
CTAAACTGAACCGTATTCATGTCGGTGATGCTGCAACCGTACAGTTGATGGGTGATAAGCAAAGAATTCGCGGTCATGTGCAAGGTATTGCTAGCGGGATTGAAGATCGTGAGCGTTCTGGCAGTTCAAACTTATTGGCCAATGTGAATCCAACCTTTAGTTGGGTGCGTTTAGCACAACGTGTACCAGTGAAAATTGTGTTGGATGAGCAGCCGAAAAATCCATTGGCCTTTGTTTCTGGGCGGACGGCAACAGTTAGAATTATCGAGAAGTAATTCAATTAAGGTTAAAAATCTTATTTTATTCGTGAAACGTGCTTTGAGTTTCGCATAATCGCCTAGTGGTATTCATAGTACTAGGCGATTGAATTTTATGGGGATATTTTTAAGGTGTAATTCCAACTGGGTCGCGATACCAGCTCTGAATCAATAGCGCCGCTGCAAAGCTATCAGCCGATAAACGTTTTGCCTGACCTTTACTTTGATAAAATTCGAGTTCTTCTCTGGCTTCCCGTGTGGTTAGGCGTTCATCTACCATCCAAGTTTCAATATTGGTTTGGTGGCGTAAACGACGAGCGAATTTTCGCGCCCGAGCAGACAGTTCAGATTCACTATCATCCATATTCAGTGGTAAGCCCACGATAAATAAATTGGGTTGCCATTCTTTGACAATCTTTAATAATTTATCCCAGTCTGGAATACCATCTTTCATTGGAAATAATGGTAGGGGATTGCTACTTTCAATACTGGATTGACCCATCGCCATCCCCATTTTTTGGGTACCAAAGTCAAAAGCCATGATGGATTGAGGTATTTGCATATCAGGCATGGCCAATCTCAGAAGCAAACCACGTGCGGTCTACCCCAATTTTCTTGTAAGCAGCATCCCAGCGATCGTGATAAGGCAAATTAAAAATTAAATCCATATCCGACTCACAGATCAGCCAATCTCCCCGTATCATTTCTTCTTCGAGCTGATTCTTACTCCAGCTGGCGTAACCCAAGGCAATTTGATAACGTCCAACACCTTCGTTATGTGCAATCGCATCCAGAATATCTTTACTGGTGGTGATACAGACATTTTCACCAATCGCAATGGATGAATGCCATGTCGGCTGACCAGTATGCAGCACAAATCCAGCTTCTGGGCGCAATGGACCACCTTGCAACACAGCATGAGGATGTACGTTATCTGCATCAATCTCTAAATCATTGAGTAATTCTTTGATTTGTAAGTCTGAAGGTCGGTTGATAATGATGCCTTGAGCGCCGTCTTCGTCATGGCGAGCAATATAGATGACTGTATTGGCAAAAAAGTCATCTGCCATGTCTGGTGGAGCGATGAGACAACGGTGAGTTAAGTATTGTTTCGTCACCTAGGCGATTCTCCATCAATGTATTGTGTTGATTTATCTATATAGGTTCTTTTTATCAACATACAAGAGTTAATCGGATTTCGCCAATCTTTTTCTGAAATTTTATCGCTTTAATTAGGCCGTTTGGAACTTAAGCTGACGCAGTTGGCGTGCATGTTGTAAGGTGGTTTCGCTAATTTCGACCCCGCCAGACATGCGGGCCAATTCGAGGATACGCTGTTCCTCTCCCAACTCGATGATGGTACTGCTGGCTGGATCAGTCTGTTGCTTCTTCACCAATAAATGTTGATCAGACTGTGCCGCAACTTGTGCCTGATGTGTGATACACAATAATTGGACATGTTGTGCCAGATCAGCCAGTAAACGACCAACCACTTCTGCTGTGCCACCACTTATTCCTACATCAATTTCATCAAAGACCAGCACTTCTGCATCGGTTTTTTCTGCATTCATCACTTGCATTACCAGCGCAATACGAGATAACTCACCACCTGATGCAACGCGTGCCAATGGTTGTGGTGGAATCCCTTTATTTGCAGTAAAGAGAAGCTGAATAAAGCTCAGACCTTCTGCATTAGGTTCCTGTGGCTCAAATTTAAACTCAAAATGTGCTTCAGGGAGTGCCAATGGTTTTACTTGTTCCGTCAGTTGTTTCGCCAATGGAATTGCGGCCGCACGGCGAATTTCATCCAGATGTTGCGCAGCTTGTATAAATGCCTGATATGAAACTTCAACTTGTTCGGCCAGCGTTTCTGGATCTTCAAGTTGATGCAGTTGCTCTAATTCTTGCTGCCAAGTTTCATATTCTTGTTTCAGTAATTCCGGTTGAGTGCGATGTTTACGTGCTAGACGATGGAAGACTTCGAGGGTCGCATTCAACTGTTCCATGCGTTCAGGGTCAAAGCTTTGACGATCAATAAACTGACGCAAACTTGCGGTTGCATCGTCTATTTCGCTTTGTGCATTTAATAAAGAGTTATAAATATTGGCTAACTGTTCGCTACGACCTGCATGAGATTCTAAGCGACGAATGATTGAGGCAACTTCTTGGGTGATATTTTGTTCCGCTTCATCCAAGACATTGAGGCTATAACTACAGTCCTGCATGATATGTTCATGATGGCTGAGACGATCAAATTCTTGTTCTGTTTCGCGATAATCGGTTTGAACAACCTCTTCAAGTTCTTCTATTTGAGACTCGAGGCTTTGTATTTTTTGAATGCGGGTCGCTTGTGCATCTAAAGCGGCTTGATGTTGACGAATATTTCGTTGCCATGTGCTATAGGCATCACGGACTGCTTGCGAAGGTTCGGCAAAATTATGATAACGATCGAGCCAATGTTTTGGATAAGGCGGTTCGAGTAATTGTTGCTGGCTGTGCTGACTATAGAGTTGAACTAGTAAACGTCCGATTTCTTTGAGTTCTGCCAAGCTGCTTGGGCGGCCATTAATCCACGCTTTGCTGCGACCTGTGGCAAAAATCACACGTCTTAAATGGATTTCACCTGAATCATCATCCAATTCATGTTCGGTGAGCCAATGTGCTTCCGCACTTTGGGGCTGATAACTGAACACAGCGGTAACATCGGCTTTGTCTGCACCATAACGCACATAATTGGTATCAGTGCGTTCACCTAAGCATGCTGAAAGTGCATCTAACAGTAATGATTTTCCCGCACCAGTTTCACCAGTCAGCACATTGAAGCCTTGTTCAATGTCTAAAGCCAGATGGTCGGCGAGTGCAAAATTAATTAAAGTTAAATGGGTGAGCATAAACGCATCCAATGCACGGAATCTTTTGCTTAAAGATAGAGAAGTTTTAAAGTGACGACAAGAGCGGAATACAGGATTTTCCTGATTTACTGAGGAATTGCTGATTGTTTGTAAGTTTAAGAGAACGTTTCACTTTGTATTTCTGAGTCATGGGTAAAAAAGCGGTAGGCCTTATGCTTAGCTCTTGCGATCAGTAAAAAGTTGTTTGTCTTGCGCGTGGGTAATGCTTAGCTTTATTAATCCTCTTCATTCGTAGTATAGCTGCTCGTCTTCTTGCGGAACTTGAACGTTCCTCAGGACAAAGCTTCGCTTTGTTAATCCTCGTCACTCGTAGCATAGCTACTTGTCTTGCGCTCGGACAAAGCGTTGCTTTGTTAATCCTCGCTCAGGTATGAAAATTGCTATGTTTAGCCTAGAAAATGGATTGATTAGTTGTCACGGCACAATTAAACTACGTCCAGCATAATCTAATATAAATGCGGCATTATTTGGAGAGTACGCATGAGTTCAGTGCAATTTGATCATGTAACGGTCATTAAGAAATCGAATGTGTATTTTGGTGGGGCGTGTATTAGCCATACTGTACAATTTGAAGATGGTACAAAAAAGACTTTAGGTGTTATTTTACCTACTGAACAAGCGTTAACGTTCGAAACACATGTGCCAGAGCGTATGGAAATTATTTCTGGTGAATGTCGTGTCAAAATCGCAGATAGCACTGAAAGTGAATTATTCCGCGCAGGTCAGTCTTTTTATGTACCTGGAAATAGCATGTTTCACATTGAAGCAGATGAAGTACTCGATTATGTCTGCCATTTAGAAGGTTAACCTATTCCTTCTTAAATCGAGTACACTACGCTCAAAGAAAATCCTGTAAAGTTCCTTTGCAGGATTTTTATTTTTTTAAAATTCCCTAATACCCTCTTGATAAAAGAGGAGCTTCTAAACGAGGTCGTTCATGGCAAAACCCGAATATTATTATGGCGTTCATTCAGTTGAGTCATTGTTGGAGTTGGAGCCTGAACGCGTTTTGACTTTATTTACATTGAAAGGTCGTGATGATCAGCGTTTGCAAAAAATTTTGCAGTTGGCAGAGCCTTTTGGTATCAGTGTACAAAAAGCCAGTCGTGATAGCTTGGAAAAGCTTGCAGGGCTACCATTTCATCAAGGTGTAGTGGCCGCTGTGCGTCCACATCCAACCTTAAATGAAAAAGATTTGGACGAAATCATGCAACAGTCGCCAGATGCATTGTTATTGGCGCTTGACCAAGTGACTGATCCGCATAATCTGGGCGCATGTATTCGTACTGCGGCTGCGATGGGTGTTCAGGCGGTGATTGTTCCCCGTGATCGTTCAGCCAGTTTAACCCCGACAGCACGTAAAGTTGCAGCAGGCGGCGCTGAAAAAGTGAAATTTATTCAAGTCACTAACCTCGCTCGGACCCTAGCGCATTTAAAAGACACCACTCATACCCGTGTGATCGGGACGATGCTGGATGAGAAAGCATTGCCGATACAACAATGTGATTTCAAAGGTCCTGTCGTGATTGTGATGGGTGCAGAAGATACGGGACTTCGTCCAATTACTCAGTCACAATGTGATCATACCGTTTATATTCCAATGTCTGGTGATCTACAAAGTCTGAATGTCAGTGTGGCAACAGGTATGGCACTTTATGAGGCGTGTCGTCAGCGTAGTGCTGTATAATTTAGCCAAATGTTGGCAATGTAAACTCAGATGACCATCCGTACGCAAGGCTATTTCTTTGTCTTTATTACTATGTGTATTTGGGGCGGATTTACCATTTTTTCCCGTCTCAATGCACATTGGCATGTCAGTGTCTGGGATCTGGTGGCAATGCGCTTTGCGATTGCTTCTTTGATTCTGCTCCCAGTCTTAATCTATAAAAAAGATTTCGCATTTTTGTGGGATTCACGTCCAATCATTTTGGCACTGATCGGTGGCTTGGTTTATTGTCTCACCGTCTATAACGCTTTTTTACATGCGCCAGCAGCGCATGCCGCTATCTTTCTCAATGGTTGTATTCCCTTGTGTACCGCTGTGGCTGCTTATGTATTATTTAGACAGCCTTTTGATAAACACACTTGGTTCAGTTTGATAATTATGATGGCAGCTTTGATGCTGATGAGTTATCTCATGCTGCATGATCAAGCTTCGGCATTAGGCGTAGGAGATTTACTACTTTTTATCAGTGCAGTGTGGTGGGGGATTTTTACAGTATTGCTGAAACAATGGAAATTATCAGCTTGGCATGCAACCGCTGGCGTGGTGATTTGGTCGGCGATTATTTATTTACCGATTTATATTTTATTTATTCCTAAGCATTTTCAAGATGCAGCTCCTGTACATTTATTGATTCAAGGGCTGTTTCATGGTGTCTTGGTGGTGATCGTGGCAACGTTGACTTATGTAGCTGCGATTGAGCGTTTGGGTGCATTTAAGACCGGCAGCATTGTCACATTGGCACCATTTATTGCTGCTGCTGTGGCAGTTCCTTTATTGAATGAGCCGCTGAATGCCGCGATTGTGTGTGGCTTGATCGGGATGGGAGTCGGTGCACTACAGCCATGGCGATGGCTGCGTAAAGACACTTTAGCGACTCAACTCGCTAAACAGAAGCAAGGCTAAAAAGCGTGTTCTGCACGCTGTAAGTAGCTGAAATGCAGTGGTTTGAGTTGTTGGTGTAAATGTTCTAATAGACCATCATTGAGGACAATATCATCTGCCAATTGTTGTTTTTGGGTACGAGACATTTGCGCTGCAATAATCTTTCGGATTTGTTCTTCGCTTTGTCCATCACGTTGGCTGGCACGTTGTAGTTGTGTTTGCTCATCAGCATCGACCAGTAAAGTATGTTGGACCAGTTCATGTTGATTGGTTTCAAATAAGAGTGGTGAAACCAAAATCACATATGGGCTTTCAGCTTGTTGTAATTGCTGAATAATCGACTGACGAATGGCCGGATGGGTAATGTTTTCTAAGTTTTGACGTGCTTCTGGAAATTGGAAGATATGTTCACGGAGTGCACGCCGATCGAGACTACCATCTTCCAATAAGACCCAATCCCCAAAAGCATCTTGAATTGACTTCAAGGTCGGTTGGCCGGGTTCAACCACTTCTCGGGCTACTACATCTGCATCGACCACGGCAATACCTTGGGATTCAAACCATTGGGTCGCAGCAGATTTACCACTTCCAATACCGCCTGTGATTCCCAAGATAAAACGCATATTAACCACCTAGATAGACTTTCATAATTTGATCACCCCATAAAAAGGCAATCCAGCCTGCAATGGCGATATATGGGCCAAATGCAAAAGGCTGATTTTCACCGCGCACTTTTATCAAGATAATACCAATAATTGCGCCAAGCATTGAAGAGAGTAGCACAATTAAAGGCAGCAGCATTGGCCCCATCCAAGCGCCTAAGGCTGCAAGGAGTTTGAAGTCACCGTAGCCCATACCTTCCTTGCCTGTAATCAGTTTAAAAATATAATAAACAATCCAAAGGCACAGGAAACCAATTAAATAACCCCAAATTGCGGCACTGGCTGTCGTGTAAATCGCATAGCTATTTATTCCCAAACCTAAAGCGGCTAAGGGTAGGGTAAAACGATCAGGCAGCAGTTGGGTGTCAAAATCAATAAACGTTAAGGCAATCAGTACCCAAGTTAATATTAGACCAAACAGCATTTGGATGGTTGCACCGAAGACTGCAACTACAACCAAAGAACAGATCATCGTGAGTAATTCAATCAGTGGATAACGGATACTGATCGGATTCTGGCACGTCCCACATTTACCACGAAGAGCTAACCAACTAATCACTGGGATATTTTGATACCAACGAATAGGCGAGTCACATTTCGGACAGGTTGAGGCTGGTTGGCTTAAAGTCAGTTTACTTTGATCAATGATGGGTTGTTCTGGGTGTAACAGCATTTGACATTCTTGCTGCCACTCCTGCTCCATCATGCGGGGAGTACGAAAAATGACAACATTTAAAAAACTGCCAATACATAAGCTGAAAATCCCAACTGCAATATAAAGTGCAGTTAGGTTCTCGAGAAAATAAGAAAATAAAGATTGCATTTAAGTACCAAATTATCCGACAACTGAGCCCATTTGGAAGATTGGCAAGTACATGGCAATGACCAGACCACCCACTAGTACACCAAGAATCGCCATGATTAAAGGCTCCATCATTGAAGTTAAGCCATCCACCGCATTGTCGACTTCATTTTCATAATGTGTCGCGACTTTGTCCAACATGCTGTCTAGGGCACCAGACTCTTCGCCAATTGCGACCATTTGAATCGCCATCGACGGAAAACGGTTAGAAACACGCATCGCAAATTGTAATTGTTGGCCTGTTGCCACATCTTCACGAATTTTCATGACGGCTTCTTCATAAACGACGTTATTGGTGGCTCCCGCAGTAGATTCAAGTGCATCAATCAACGGAACCCCAGCGGCAAATGTCGTCGCAAGCGTACGGCTATAACGGGCAATAATGGCTTTGTAGACCAAATCCCCAAAGATAGGTGCTCTGAGTGCCATTTTGTCCAATAAGTCGCGGAATTTTTTACTCCGTTTTTTTGCCTCCATAAATGCAGCAATGATCGTACCAATCACGATAATCAGAATAAACCAGTATTCTTGCATCCACTTGGACATATTCACGACCATTTTGGTAAAGGCAGGAAGGTCGGCACCAAAAGAGCTAAATAAGTCTTGGAAAACTGGTACCACTTTGACCATCAAGATAATCGTCACAATCACAGCAACCACAATGACCGAGATAGGATATTTCATGGCTTTTTTAATTTTTTGTTTCAGTAACTCACTCTTTTCCTTATAGATCGCAACGCGATCAAGCATGGTTTCAAGCGCCCCCGACTGTTCACCCGACTCAACCAAAGAACAAAATAGATTATCAAAGTATTGAGGGTATTTTTTGAGTGCGCCTGCAAAGGTATTACCCCCTTCGACTTCGCCTTTGATTCCAAGTACCACCTCACGCATAGATGGATTTTCTAATCCCTCCGCCACGATTTCAAAGCCTTGAACTAACGGTACCCCAGCTTTCATCATAGTCGCTAATTGACGGGTAAAGATGGTGATATCCAAAGTTGTAACTTTTTTCTTCATAAAACCTTCGAGAATATTTTTACGCTTTTCTCGAATATTTTTAATCGTTACCCCTTGTTTACGTAATGTAACTTTAGCCAAAGCCATATTACGTGCTGGTAATTCCCCTTTAATTTTTGCCCCTTTCCGGTCGACCCCTTCATAAGCAAAAGTTGGCATCATTTGCGCTTTTTTAGCTGCCATGATTGTTAATCCTTTTTATTGATTTTATTCACTTGTTACTCGATTGATTTCTTGCAAAGAGGTAATTCCCTGCATGACTTTTTTCAAACCTGAACGACGTAGATTATTAAACCCTGCTTGCTCTGATGCAGCCGCAATTTGTAAGGCATTGCCATCTTCCATAATAATTTTAGAAATTTCTGGTGTGACTTTCATCACCTCATAAATCCCCACGCGACCTTTATAGCCTTCACGGCACTCAGCACAACCGATGGGTTGAAAAATTTGGAATTCTGGATGATTTAAATCCTGTTCCGTAAAGCCGAGCTCTAGTAAGCTTTGTTTGGGGACTTCGATGGCTTCTTTACATTGCCCACATAAACGTCGTGCCAAACGTTGTGCAATCACCAGATTGACAGAAGTTGCGATATTGAAAGAAGGGACGCCCATATTACGTAAACGAGTCAGTGTCTCAGGTGCACTATTGGTATGCAGGGTTGACATCACCATATGACCTGTTTGTGCGGCTTTAATTGCAATTTCAGCTGTTTCTAAGTCACGAATCTCCCCGACCATGATCACGTCTGGATCTTGACGTAAAAAGGCTTTTAGGGCAGCAGAGAAGGTGAGTCCTGTTTTGGGATTCACGTTAACTTGGTTAATCCCTTCTAAGTTGATTTCAACAGGATCTTCGGCGGTCGAAATATTGGTGTCTTCGGTATTCAGGATATTTAAACCTGTATACAAAGAGACAGTTTTACCAGAGCCCGTTGGACCTGTAATCAATAGCATGCCTTGGGGCTTATCCAGTGCTTCCATAAATAAGGCTTTTTGCTCATCCTCATAACCGAGTGCTTCAATCCCCAACATGGCACTGGATGGATCGAGAATACGTAACACCAACTTTTCGCCAAACAAAGTTGGCAGTGAGTTGACACGGAAATCGATGGCTTTGGTCTTGGAAAGTTTAAGTTTAATACGTCCATCTTGAGGCATTCGTTTTTCAGAAATGTCCATTTGTGACATGACTTTTAAACGAGAAGCGAGACGAGTGGCCATTTGTAAAGGCGGATTGGTAATTTGACGGAGTACGCCATCGACACGATAGCGGACACGGTACATTTTTTCATAAGGTTCGAAATGTAAATCGGATGCCCCCATACGAATCGCATCAATCAACAGTTTATTAATGTATTTGACAATTGGAGACTCATCGCCTTGTGGTGCCTCATCCTCTTCTTTGCTTGAATCTTGATTCACATCAATATCTAGATCAAAGTCTTCACTTTCACCAAAATCGAAACTGCCGGAATCACCAAACTGCTGTTCAATCAGTTTTTCAAGTTTTGTGTGCTCAACAATGATGGGCTCAATATTGAGTTTGGTATTAAAGCGAATGGCATCTAATGCTTCAATATTGGTCGGATTGCTGGTCGCGACATATAAAATTTGCCCACGTTGTAGTAACGGCGCAACTTTATGTTTCTGAATGAGTTTGTTATCTGCCAGATCGCGAGGTAGCAAAGCCGTATCGTATACAGCCAGATCGAAAAGTGGTTCACCGAATTCGGCTGCAATCGTTTCAGCAATGGTTAGGGGAGATAAACGATGCTGTTCAATCAGATGTGCAACGATGTCTTGTTGTGCTTTTTTAGCCGCATCAATTGCGGTTTGCATGGTTGTGGTGGACATGTGTCCATCTTCAACCAACCGTCGAATAAACCCCGAAAACTTTGGAGACGTATGTAATCCTGACATCTGTCCGCCTTATGACAATAAATGTTTATAATATGTATTCTAAAAATTATACTTTTGTTATGCAAAAATACTACTACAGAAAGTGTTGTTTTTGCCTTGATTCATAGCGAAAACTTTGAACTGATCGAGTTTTTTGCAAATTAATTTTCTTTCAGTGAATTAAATCTTGTCCATAATCAAATTAATTCAATTGTGGCAAGCTTTAAATTTTACACTGAAACACCATAATATTATGACGGTAGAATAGCAGCTTTTACTGATCTTTATGATTTTTAGTCATTTATACATCAGTAAAAGAAAAAACTGAATTTTATAAAAATCCGTGTAAAATATGCAGCATTTTTGAGAAATTAACAGTGGGTGGGCGAAGTATGTCGAACTCGAGCATTACTCCTTGGGTTGTTGGCAATTGGAAAATGAATCCAATGCATGCGAATGCTTTCCAATTAGTAGAAGAATTTAAACAGTTATTACAACAGGAAGATATTGCAGCTGAGCAATGTCATATTGGTGTTGCGCCAATTGCAATCTCGTTAAGCGGCATTCAAACACAATTTAAAGATGCAGCGAGAACGATTTATACGGTTGCGCAAGATGTTTCTCGTGTCGCAGGTACAGGTGCCTATACAGGTGAAGTGAGCGCCGAACTGTTAAAAGACAGTGGTATTGAATTTGTTTTAATTGGGCATTCTGAACGTCGTGAATTATTTGGCGATGATGTCGAAATTTTAAAAGCTAAATTACAAAATGCATTAACAGCTGGTTTGACTGTCATTTATTGCGTGGGCGAAAGCTTAGAGCAACGTGAACAGGGTGCAGCAGAACAAGTGGTATTACAACAAATTTGTGATATGGCCGCTGTAGTAAAAACTGAACAATGGCAAAATATTGTGGTAGCGTATGAGCCTATTTGGGCAATCGGAACAGGGAAGACGGCTTCTCCTGCTGATGCTCAAGCCATGCATGCAAAAATTCGTGAAGGTCTAAAGCAAATCACGGCATTTGGTGCTGAGATGGCGATTCTGTATGGTGGCAGTGTAAAAGCTGAAAATGCAGTTGAATTGGCAGCATGTCCAGATATTAATGGTGCTTTGGTTGGTGGTGCGTCTTTAAATGCACAATCGTTTTACCAAATCGCAAAAGCATTTGCACAAAGCAAATAACGAGGAGTTGAAATGTATAGTTTTATACTCGTTGTACATATCATTTTAGCAATTTTAATTATTGCTTTGGTTCTGGTACAACAAGGTAAAGGTGCTGAAGCAGGAGCATCATTTGGTGGTGGCGGTGCTGCTACCGTTTTTGGTGCCTCAGGTGCAGGTAACTTTTTAACTCGTTTAACTGCGATTTTTACCGCATTGTTTTTTGTCACTAGTTTAACGCTCGCTGTATTTGCTAAAAAACAGACGACAGATGCGTATAGTTTAAAAACTGTTCAAACGTCAACGTCTGCACCAGCGACATCGCCTGAAACTTCACCAACTGCACCAAAAACAACTGAATAAGTTGAATTAGCGCTTTCCTTTTTGCGTTTAAGGGAATAGAATGCGTCCCACAATACTGCGGTGGTGGTGGAATTGGTAGACACGCTACCTTGAGGTGGTAGTGCTTTCGGGCGTGGGGGTTCAAGTCCCCCCTTCCGCACCAAGCTTAATAACCAGTAAGTTTGGTGTGTGCAGTGTTTGTATTGTTGCGGGATGGAGCAGTCTGGTAGCTCGTCGGGCTCATAACCCGAAGGTCGTTGGTTCAAATCCAGCTCCCGCTACCATTTGATTAAGGTGCAACTTAATCAAGCAAATATGAAAAAACTTAAATTGACTTTTTTTCATATTTGTATATAATTTTTGCACGTTGATGCGGGATGGAGCAGTCTGGTAGCTCGTCGGGCTCATAACCCGAAGGTCGTTGGTTCAAATCCAGCTCCCGCTACCAAGTTTCTAAAAAGAGGCTCACAATAAGGTGGGCCTTTTTGCACAGTGGGCATTGCTTTTCTGTGTAACATAGGGGCGATTTACGCCCTTTTTTATTGGTTGTTTAGCTATATCGTGTAGTTGTTCGACATCAATTGGTCAAATAGTCGTGCTTCACTATACGGTTAAGATTGATTGGCTCGTATGAGAGCGACGAGAGTAAATGAAATTATCAAATAAATCTCAAGCATTGCATGATCTAATTGCACCAGCTGTAGCTGCGTGTGGTGTAGATTTGTGGGGAATCGAATTCCTACCACAAGGGAAACGTTCTTTATTACGCATTTATATTGATAAAGCGGTCGATGAGAATGTTGAACCTGTCTTAACAGAAGATGGTGAAGTTGAACTCGGGCGTGGTATTGGCGTTCAAGATTGTGTTCTCGTAACACAACAGGTGGGTGCAATGCTTGATGTTCATGATCCAATTTCGGGTGAATATGCTTTAGAAGTTTCTTCACCAGGCTGGGATCGTCCATTTTTCCAATTGAACCAACTGCCTGCATATATCGGGCAACAAGTGGCTTTACGATTAATTGCTGCTGTCGAGAACCGTCGTAAATTCCAAGCCAAATTACTTTCTGTAGACTTAGAAAATGAAATGATTCAAGTTGAAGTTGAAGGTAATCATGTGCTTGAAATTGATAGTAATAATATTGATAAAGCAAATTTAATCTATCAAGACTAATATTAACTTAATTTTATAAGAAATCGGTAGGTGACTTATGGGCCGCGAAATTCTTACCGTTGCAGAAACGGTTAGTAATGAAAAAGGTGTTAGTCGTGAAGCGATCTTCCAAGCGTTAGAGCAAGCACTTGTTGCGGCAACGAAGAAAAAGTTTTACGAAGGCACACGTTCAGAAGAAGCTCAACTTCGTGTTGAGATTGATCGTAAAACGGGTGATTACCGTACTTTCCGTCAATGGACTGTGGTTGCGGATGAAGATCATGAAATGCCAGCATGCCAAGACGCGATTTCTGATTTAGACCCTGCTCAGTGGTCAATCGGTGACGTGCGTGAGTTGGAAGTTGAATCAATTGAATTCGGTCGTATTGCAGCACAAATTGCAAAACAAGTAATCGTACAAAAGATTCGTGAAGCAGAACGCGCACTGGTTGCGGATGCCTACGAGTCTAAAGTCGGTGAGTTGATCTACGGTGAAGTGAAAAAGCAAACTAAAGATGGCTTTATCATTGATCTTGGTGACAACGCTGAAGCTTATTTAGCGCGTGAAGAAACCATCCACAAAGAAATTTTACGTCCTAAACAACGTATCAATGCGATTTTGTATAACGTGAATCGTGAAGGCCGTGGTGCACAATTATTATTGTCTCGTGCACGTCCTGAAATGCTGATTGCATTGATGAAAAAAGAAATTCCAGAAATTTCTGAAGAAATCATTGAAATTAAAGCGGCTGCTCGTCAACCAGGTGTTCGTGCTAAAATTGCAGTGAAAACCAATGATCATCGTATCGACCCAGTAGGTGCATGTATTGGTATGCGTGGTACACGTATCCAAGCAGTGCAACAAGAGTTGAACGGTGAGCGTATTGATGTGGTGGTGTGGTCTGATGACCCAGCACAATATATTGCAAGTGCATTAGAGCCAGCTGATGTATCAGGTATTGTTTTAGATGAAGATGCACGTAGTGCAGATATTATCTTTGCAACCAATGATCAGTTAGCGCGTGCAATTGGTTCGCAAGGACAAAATGTTCGTTTAGCATCGGAATTGACGGGTTATAAACTCGACATGATGTTAGAAGAAGAGTATCGTGCTCGTCAGCAAAATGAAGCACAACAATATTTAGATATGTTTGTTACACGTCTGGATATTGAAGAAGACTTGGCAATGGCATTGGTAGAAATGGGCTTTACTTCACTCGAAGAGATTGCTTATGTACCAGCTGAAACATTCGACGAAATCGAGCTTGAAGCAGATTTAGTTGAACTGTTACAAAGTCGTGCGAAAGAAGCTGCTTTGACGGATGCATTGAAACAGCAAGAAAATATTCAAGAGCCAAGTGCAGAACTTCTCGGTATGGAAGGTATGACGACTGAGATTGCGTATGCATTGGCGGCGCGTGGTGTGGTTACTGTTGATGATTTGGCAGACCAAGCAACTGATGATATCTCTGATATCGAAGGTTTGGGTCATGACAAAGCGGGTCAGTTAATCATGAAAGCACGTGAATCATGGTTTAACTAGGAGATAATAGATGACGGACAAGTCGATTCAAGAGTTAGCGCTCAGCGTAGAACGTCCTGTAGAGAAACTCCTAGAGCAGGTTCGCGAAGCAGGTCTACCACAGCGTAAAGCAGATGACATTATTACCACTGAACAGCAAGATACTTTGGTCAATCACTTGAAAAAAGTACATGGTCAGGAAAGTGGTAACACAGGAAAAATTGCGTTGAAACGTAAAACAACGAGTACTGCTAAAGTTACAAGTACTTCAGGTAAAGCGAAAAGCATTAATGTTGAAGTTCGCAAGAAACAAGTTTTTGCTAAACCAAATCCAGAATTACTTGCAGCTGAAGCAAAAGCGCGTGTAGAAGCGGATGCAAAAGTACGTGCCGAGCAAAAAGTACGTAATGATGCTGAGCAAACTGCACGTCATACGGCTGAACAAAAAGCCAATGCAACTTTAGAAGCCATGCGTGCAGCGCATACTTCTGATAATGCGGCTCAAGCACCAGCAAAAACAGCGGTTGTGGTGAAAAAGCGGAATAGCGACAAGGTGATTAAAGCCCCTGTTATTCGCCCGACAGAAACACCAGAGCAAAAAAGAGCACGTGAAGAGCAAACTGCTCAGTTGAAAGCGACTGAAGAAGCAGTACGTCGTAAAGCAGCTGAAGAAGCGCAGCAACGTACACTTGAGCAAATGCGTCAGATGGCATCAAAATATTCAAATGATGATGCAACTGCAACGATTCGTGTGATTGATGATTCACCGTTGGCTGCTGGTCTTGTTGGCCAAGCGTATGAAGATTCCTTTAATAAGGAAGACCGTGAAATCAAACGTGGTGGTGCAACTGCAAATCCACGTGCTGGTAAGAAAGGCGGTCGTGGTGGCGATGCTCAATCTGAGCAAAGCTTCAGCAAAAGCCATCATAAGCGCGGCTTAAAAACCAGCCAAGCAAATAAACATGGTTTTGAAAAACCAGTTAAAAAGCAAATTTATGATGTTGAGATCGGTGAGAAAATCATCGTTGCTGATCTAGCACAAAAAATGGCGGTTAAAGTTCGTGAAGTGATCAAGACCCTCATGAAAATGGGTGAGCTTGTAACTCAGAACCAAGCTATTGATCAAGATACTGCTGTACTTGTAGTTGAAGAATTGGGCCACAATCCAGTTTTAGTTTCGGATACGCAAGCAGAAGATAACTTATTGGTTGCTGCTGAAGAAGCACGTGGTGAGCAAACAACTCGTCCGCCAGTGGTAACGATCATGGGTCACGTTGACCATGGTAAAACGTCATTACTGGATCGTATCCGTCGCTCTAAAGTGGCTGCGGGTGAAGCGGGTGGTATTACTCAGCATATCGGTGCTTATCACGTTGAAACTGAGAAAGGGATTATTACCTTCCTCGATACACCGGGACACGCAGCATTTACCTCTATGCGTTCACGTGGTGCAAAAGCGACTGATATCGTGGTTCTTGTTGTTGCTGCTGATGACGGTGTTATGCCGCAAACAGCTGAAGCAATTGACCATGCACGTGCTGCAGGAACACCGATTATTGTTGCCATCAACAAGATGGATAAAGAATCGGCTGATGTAGACCGCGTATTAAACGAATTGACCACCAAAGGTATCGTACCTGAAGAGTGGGGCGGTGATGTTCCAATTGCTAAAGTATCAGCACACTCTGGTGCAGGTATCGATGGCTTACTTGATTTAATCTTGATCCAAGCTGAATTGATGGAGCTTAAAGCTTCAGCTGAAGGTGCGGCACAAGGTGTTGTAATCGAAGCACGTGTTGACAAAGGTCGCGGTGCAGTAACGTCGATTCTTGTACAAAACGGTACATTGAACATTGGTGACTTGGTACTTGCTGGTTCATCTTATGGCCGTGTTCGTGCGATGGTTGATGAAAATGGTCAACGTATTACTTCTGCAGGTCCTTCAATTCCAGTTGAGATTCTAGGTTTACCTGATGCGCCAATGGCGGGTGATGAAGTTCTTGTGGTGAATGATGAGAAGAAAGCACGTGAAGTTGCTGATGCTCGTTCTGACCGTGAACGTCATAAGCGTTTAGAGCGTGCAAGTGCAATGCGTCTTGAAAACATCATGGCATCTATGGGTAAAAAAGATATTCCTTATGTGAATGTTGTACTCAAAACTGATGTTCGTGGTACGTTGGAAGCATTACATGTTGCGCTTGATGAACTTTCTACTGATGAAGTTAAAGTCCGTGTAATCGGTTCTGGTGTTGGTGCGATCACTGAGTCAGATGTTACTTTAGCTGAGTCTTCAGAAGCAGTCTTGTTAGGTTTTAACGTACGTGCGGATAACTCTGCTCGTCAAAAATCTGATCAAGATGGTATCGATATTCGTTACTACAGCGTCATTTATCATTTGATTGATGATGTTAAAGCTGCAATGAGCGGTAAGCTTGCACCAGAACATCGTGAGACGATCTTGGGTGTGGCTGAAGTACGTGAAGTATTCCACTCAAGTAAATTTGGTGCAGCAGCGGGCTGTATGGTACTTGAAGGTGTATTGCATCGTAACAAGCCAATTCGCGTATTACGTGATGATGTGGTTGTGTTCCAAGGCGAGCTTGAATCTCTTCGTCGCTACAAAGAAGTGGTTGAAGAAGTTCGTGCTGGTATGGAATGTGGTCTTGCAGTTAAGGGTTATAAAGACATCAAAGCACAAGATAAGATCGAAGTGTATGATGTTCAATTGATTAAACGGAGTCTTTAATGGCGGGTAGCCAACGCTTAAAGCGCATGGCGGATTCAGTACAACGCGAGTTGTCTGAGCTTATCCGTCAGGAGCTTAAAGATCCACGTCTGGGTGGTCTTGTGACCATCTCAGCCGTGAAAGTCAGTGCAGATATGGGATATGCTGAAGTATATGTCACTGTAATGGGCCGTGAGCTGGGTGATGATCAAAGTGAAGCAGCAAATAAAGAAACTTTAGATGTCTTGAATAAAGCGTCTGGCTTCTTGCGTCATGAATTGAGTCGTCGTATCAAAACACGTATTACGCCAAGATTGCGTTTCCATTACGATAAGACCAATGCCTATGGTAACTATATGTTTGGTCTGATTGCTGAAGCGGTTAAGGATTTGCCTGAACAAGAGCAAGATGAACAAAAGTAAATCGATATAAAAAAAGCCACCTTCGGGTGGCTTTTTTTATGGCTTGATGGGATTAATCTTTTTTCAATGGGTGGCGACGATAACGTTGCCAAGGCAATGGGCGATTTAAGGCTTCTGGTACCTCACCACTGGTTGAGCGTAAGCGTAAGTGAATGGCTGCTTGTGCCATCAAATTTGCCGATACGGGGGCAGTGATAAATGCAAATAGAGTAATTAAAAGCTCAGCAAACCCAAAACGACCATGCATTGCAGCGAAAATCATGGCAGCGATCAGAAAGCTACCAAGGCCTAAAGTACTGGATTTGGTCGGTGCATGTAGACGCATAAATAAGTCGGGTAGGCGAATCATGCCGATCGAACCGATCAGCATAAAGAACGCACCAAACACCACAAAAAATGAAACCACAATCTCAAGAATTAGTTGCATGGCATTGCTCCTTAGTCAATTACATGACCCGTAGTGAAGTAACGAGCAAGCGCGGCAGTAGAAACAAAGCCGAGCATTGCAACCAATAGCGCACCTTCGAATAGATTAGTGCTGACCCAATAAATGCCTAAAACCACGATTAGACAGGTCGCATTGAGAAATAAAGTATCGAGTGCCAAGAGTCGATCAATCACTGAAGGGCCCGCAATCAAGCGAATCAAGCACAGAAACATAGAAATGGTAATGGCAATTAAACCGATACCCAATGCATAAGGCAAAATGGTCATTTATTTGCTCCTTCTGTAATCTTGACATCAAAGATTTCGATTAAAGGCGTTTCATAGCGTTTTTTAATGTCTTGAATATCCAGTTCGGTATTATCTGAACTGAGTGCATGTACCAGAATATCCCCGCGTTCCTGATCAATTCCGGCTGAAACCGTACCAGGTGTGGTGGTGATAATCATCGCCAGCAAAGTATTCACTTGTTCATGTTCAGTTTCTAATGGAACGCGATACCATTTAGGGTGTAATTGATCCATTGGACCAAGCACCATTTTGGCAACACGGAAGTTGGAAATGACAATATCCCACAGCACTACAAAAACCAGTTTAATCGCAGGAAGCCAATGAATATGCGGTGTTCTTGCAATAAATGGACTGACCAGCCGTGCAATCGCCACAGCGAGAATCAACGCCATTAAAATATCGGTCAGATCCAGACTATGCGCCAGCATCAACCAGCTCAAGAAAATCAGCACCGACACAAATGGATGTGGGAACCAACGCTCAAGCAAAGATAATTTTTGCATTAGTGATCCTCCATTGGCTTTAACTGTGTGCTATTCGGAATGGTCGGTGCTTCGAGGACTTGCTCCGCAATTTGACGCTGCTTATATTCAGAAATATGTTCGCCTTGTAGGGTTGGCTTAGAAATAATATCTGGAATCAGCAAGGCGTTCGGATCTTCAACCTCACCGCCATATTTGGTTTCAGGTAAGTAGCTTGGATCATAAGGCTGTACGCTGATCGGGCGACCTTGTGCATCATGTTTCAGAATGGTCTGGTTATAAAGCGCGTGATTCTGAATTTGCTGTGCTGTTGCAAGCGTATAGTTCTGAATCGGCGCTGCACAAACCACATAAAGCATTAATGCACTAAGTAAAATATAGATCGCAGTATCATTTCGCTTTGGTGCAAGCTCGGGTAGGGCTTGATACTCAGCATAAGCCGCTTCTTTCTGATCTTCTTCAGGTGGTGTTGCACGCCAGAACAAAATAAAGCCAACGCGTGTCATGGCAATAATGCTGAGCAAGCTCACAATTAGAATCACTGCGATGATCCAGCCTTGATACGGTGTCTCAGCAGTGGCTTGTAAGATGAAAACTTTACCCAAAAATCCACTGAATGGGGGTAACCCTGCCATCATCAAGGCGATGGTAAAGTAAGTAAAAGCAGCCGCTTTTTCCTGTTTGATTCGTGGTGCAACTTTTAAATGATCTTTAAAAGCGCCACGCTGCGAGGTCATCCAGCCACAGAATAAATAGAAAGCTGCTGCAATCAAGGTACTGTGAACTAAATAGTACAGCGCTGCGGCCCATGCCTGTGTATTGAACATGGCAATTGAAATCAGCAGTGTACCAATCGATGACAGCACCATGAAGCCAACAAAACGGCGTAAGCGTTCAGCACCAATTGCACCAATCACACCATAAAGGGAAGTCACCAAACCAATGATCAATAAGCAGTTCTTGAAAATGCTTTGTGCCATGGCATCATCAAACACAGTGCCATTGACACGTAAAATGGCATAAATACCCACTTTGGTCATAATGGTAAAAATCGCAGCGACCGGTGTGCTTGCAACCGCATAGGTTTTCGGCAACCAGAAGCCAACAGGCAACATCGCAGCTTTAATACCAAACACCACAAACAGCAGTAGTCCACCTGCAACGGCAAGTTTGTGCTGATCGCCATCTAAGCTTGATACCAGACGACCGACATCAGCCATATTCAAGCTGCCGACACTGCCATAAATCATGCCTAGACCAATCAGAAACAGGGCAGAGGCCAGCAAGTTAATGGTGACATAATGCACCCCAAGCTGGAAACGTGGACGACCTTGACCGTGCAATAACAGCACATAAGAAGCCATCAACAGGATTTCGAAGAAGACGAATAAGTTGAATAAGTCGCCTGTCAGGAATGCACCTGTGATTCCCATGAGTAGGAAATGCACCATGGTATGGAAATAGCGCCCACGGGTATCCCAGTTCTCACTGGCATACCAAATCACGGGTACTGCAAGAATATAGGTCAGGACCAACATAAAGGCAGATAGGCGATCAAGGACTAAGACAATCCCAAATGGCGCCGACCATTCACTGAGCTGATAAACCGTAATTTGGCCTGTGCTGGCAATACTCAGATAGCTGATTGCCGTGATTAAGCCCAAAACTGCCGAAGCAATACTAATTCCGCGACGCCAAGGTTGACGCCAATCTTGCTTTAAAGAACCTGAACCTGGATTGCCCAATAACACCAGAATAAAACTGGTAAATGCTGGAATTAAGATACTGATAATTGGAGCGTGAGCGTGCCAGAAACTGTAAAAATCAAACATTATGGCTCATCCTCACGTGGGTCATAAGTCAAGGTGGGTTCTTCTTTCGAGTCGACATGGTCTGTACCAGATTCATAACGACTGCGTAGGGCAAGTTGCACGATAAAGGCGGTGGTGGCAAAGCCAATTACAATCGCCGTTAATACCAGTGCTTGAGGGAGTGGGTCGGTCACTTTAGTGGCCTGAGTCAACACCGCGGGTGCATTGATTTGCAGGCGGCCCATGGCAAACAGGAACAAGTTCACGGCATAGCCAATCATGGCTAAACCAAGGACCACTGGAAATGTTCTGGCACGCAGAATCAAATAAATACCTGTTGCAGTGAGTAAGCCAATCCCTGACGCGAGTAAAAATTCAATACTAATCATTTTGATTATCTCCACCTGGGATCGGACCAGCCATACTAGAGTGACGAGAGTCTCCAAGAACGGAGATCAACAACATGGCAGCACCCACAACGGTAATGTAGACCCCTGTATCAAATGCGACTGCAGAGGCAAGATGCATTTTTCCAAGCAATGGCGCTTCTACATAAATATGGGCACTGGTGAGGAAGGGGCGAGCCCACAACCACGCGATAATACCGGTGAGACCTGCAATGGTTAAACCCGCACCAATCCATAACTCATAAAGACGACCTGATTTGGCTTTGATCATCTGTTCGGTTTGATCTTGCCCCAATACGATGTACTGAATAATCAGTGCCATTGAGGTAATCAAACCTGCAATAAAGCCACCGCCTGGAAGATTATGCCCACGCATAAAGATATAGACACTAACCACCAAGGCCAGTGGCAAGATCCATGACGCCGTGATACGGAACATCAACGGTGAAGGGTTAAAACGATAGGTTAAGCCTTGGGTCATGGTGGTCCCGTGTGCACGCATACCATCCATCAGACACAGCGCACCAATGGCGGCAATGCCGAGTACGGTAATTTCACCGAAGGTATCGAAACCACGGAAGTCAACCAAGATTACATTGACCACGTTTGAACCACCGCCCAACGGAATCGCCTGCTGTAAAAAGAACCATGAAATTGAATTGTGATCGCGAGTTAACAGCAACCAGGTAATCCAACCAATACCTAAACCACCTGCGATGGCAAGGCTGGCATCTCGCCAACGGCGTGAACGGCTTGATTCATACGGGGTAAGTTGTGGTAGTAAAGACAAACTCATCAGTAATAAAACAGTGGTTACCACATCAACTGTAATCTGTGTCAATGCCAAGTCAGGTGCAGAGAGGGTCACAAAAACCATGGTGACCACCAAACCGACTGCACCACTGATCAGAACGGCTTTGATACGTTCATGATGGAACCACAGCATCATCCAGCAACCTGAGAATAGGGTCAGCCAGAGTACAATTGCCACCCAAGGTGCATGGGTCAGTTCACGTGTGCCTGTGGTTAAGCCTTGGTTGAATAGTGGTAAGCCGACCATGATGATGCTAAACAACACAATCCAGAGGATATAGCTTTGCAAAGAACCATTTTCGGTCTTTTGCTTAATCTTGCGGCTGATCAGTAATAAATTTTTTAAGAATAGATCAAACAGAATCTTGCCTTGGAATTTTCCAAGATAAGGATCTAAGTCGATTTTACGAATGCGTCCGTCTTTTGCCAATACAAAATAGAAAATTGATCCGCCAATCAGTGCAATCAAACTCATAATGAGTGGTGCGTTAATGCCATGCCAAATCGCAAGATGAACGCCTTCAAATTCAGGCTGCGCCAAACTTGCACGAGTGACGCTGTTGACCATTGTCCCTGCAAATAGGGCAGGGAGGATACCGACCAAAATACAGAGTGTTGCCAAAATAATGGCAGGTAAGCGCATGCCTAAATGTGGTTCGTGTGCATCTTTATTCGGTACGTGTTTGCCAATCGGGCCATCAAAAAACACCCCATGAACGAGACGAATTGAATAGCTGACTGCGAAAATACCAGCAAACGTTGCGACGATGGCTGAAATCACCATCACTGGACCAGATAAGTTGGCCAATAGTTCGGTAAAGAACATTTCTTTCGAGATAAAGCCATTGGTCAGTGGTATACCCGCCATTGAGGCAGCGGTGATCATGGTGAGAGTGCCTGTAAATGGAAGCAGTTGCCAGATGCCACTGAGCTTGCGTAAATCGCGTGTGCCAGTTTCATGGTCAATAATCCCGGCAATCATGAACAATGCCGCTTTAAAGGTGGCATGGTTGATGATGTGGAAAATTGCGGCAGCAACCGCCAATGGCGAGCCAATACCGAGTAAACATACGATTAAGCCCAAATGACTAATGGTTGAATAGGCCAAAAGTCCTTTCAGGTCTTCTTTGAAAATTGCAAAACCTGCGGCCATACACAAGGTGAACAGACCGACAAAAGTCACGATATTGTGATACAGCGCAGCGCCAATAAAAATAGGAGCTAAACGCGCCAACAAGAAAATCCCTGCTTTGACCATGGTTGCAGAATGTAGATAGGCTGACACAGGAGTCGGCGCTGCCATCGCATTCGGTAACCAAAAATGGAAGGGGAATTGGGCACTTTTGGTGAATGCACCTAACAGGATCAGCAATAATGCAGGAACAAATAGTGCATGTTGCTGAATGGTATCCTTCATCAACACCAATTCATCAATCTGATAAGTGCCGGTGATTTGTCCAATCAGGACAAAGCCACCCAGCATGGCCAAACCGCCCATGCCTGTGATGGTGAGGGCCATACGGGCGCCACGTTGCGCTGCCTCGTATTGACTCCAGTAACCCACCAATAGGAAAGAGGAGATACTGGTCAGCTCCCAGAATACCAATAAGATAATCAGGTTATTTGAGAGTGAAATCCCCAGCATGGCTGCCATAAACAGCATCAATAATTGATAGAGTTTACTGAGAGAATTCTTAGGGCTGAGATAGTAATAGGCATAAATATAAATTAGGGTGCCGATACCGCTAATCAGCAGACCAAACAATAAACCTAATGCATCTAGGCGAAAACTCAGATTAATTCCAAGCTGTGGAAGCCAGTCCCAGCTTTGTTGCAGGGTATTGCCCTGAAGAACCGTTTCTGCCTGAGTTAAAAGTAAAATAAAACAACTAAGGCTGATGCCAATCGCCCCAAGTGCCGTCACGCCACGCGAAATACGCTGTAATTGTGAGACAAGGGTGGTGCCGAGTATGAGCGGTAATAAGATAATAATCGGTAGCACACTGGTATCCATGTCGATGATTTAGGTCGAAGACCTAAGGGGTGAATTTTCTTTCAAGACTTACAGGCACTCAAAGAGAATACCAAAAACTTTAAATCTTGAAGCCCAATCAAGTTAACGGAGGCAGCAAGTTGTATTGCACAACTTGAAAATAAAAAATACGATTTATTTTACTATAAAAAATCAGCAAAAATCTGATGTTATTACATGAAACAAACAACATCATTTGATTGATAATATTTCAATTTCTGTCTTTTGATACGTCTTTATAAGGGCGTTTCTTGCGGTGTATCATCTATCTTGAGCAGGTTGAGTAAATTGTTCTTTTCTTGTTCGTTTAAATCCTGAATTTGTTGGAATAAATCATCGACTTTGCTGGTCAGTGGATCGGCTTGCAGCAAGGTTTGGGCTTGCACGGAATGTGCTGTTTCGGTCTGGGTGAGACCTTGATATAAATTTGAAAGCTGCTGTTGAGATGCTTCTAAATTGAGTTGGTATACACCTTTTTGATCTAATTTTAAGCACTGGTAATGTAATGCATGTTCAAGCAAGGCATCTCGATTGCCTGTGACGATGATTTGTAGACGTGGAAAAGCTTGATGGAGACGCTCCAAAATTTCCGCACAGTGATTCTGATCGAGTTGATGGTCAACTTGATCAATCAATAAAATCCCTTCACCTTCTAAGCAAGGGTTAAAACAATGCTGATTCAGCAAGCAAAGCCGACGACTAATGTCTCCAACTAATGCAATCCAAGTTTTGAGTGAAGCAGACAGTTGTTGAAAAGGAATCAACTGATCGTGATAACGCACCATTAATTGTAACTTTGGCACATACTGAATATAAATATCGCTTAATTCAGGGAAAACCGTATGTAAGCTGTTTTTCAAAGCATAAAGATTCGGCGCAGAGAGTTGCTTCGGATGATTAATCAGTTCTTGTTGTAATTCTTGCAGTACTTCTGATTGATTTTGTTGATTAAAATCATTACCCATCAAGCGTCTAACGATATGGGCTGAATGTGCATTTTCAACATCGCTGATTTCACGTAGCCACTCAAAAAAACGGGCAAAGGTCGTGTAGGGTACAGCAGTTAAATCGTAGGCCGAAATTTCCTGTAATGTCCCCGGGGTATTTTTGCTTTGTAAATTGATGTCTTGGACAAATCGTTCGGCAGGATAATAGGCAATCAGTGGAAGTCCGAATAAAGGATCTTGCAGTCCTGTTTTCTGATAGAGCGTGACCATTTGATCAAGCTGTTGGGTCTCCACTTGGCTAATCCCAACGCCTTGACTATTAAATGTTTTATAGAGTTTCCATGCACAAGTTTGCGTGTCGGTCTGTTGTGATGAGCTACTTTCAGTCAAAGAGCCACTCAGTTCACTGCTCATTCGGACTAGAATTTGAATTTTTGCCTGTAAGCGATTCAGCATAATATCTTGATCAGCAATCACCACACCTGCAGTACGAATATCCTTATAGCGCGCAGAAAACCAAGTCAGGCTTTGATAGATGTTTTTTAAAATCGTACTTTTGCCTGTGGCTTGATCACCCAAAATCAGGGTAATAGGAGAGCGCTCAGGCTGAAATTCGAGATTTAACTCCCGAAACATCCCGATGTGTTTGAATTGAACCGATTCAAGCTGCATAAGCTGACCTCAATCATAAGCGCTTTAACCTGCTGACTGACGAAGACTTGAGGGGGCGCACCGTTTTAATTGTTGTATTAAGTCGTATAAATGATGAATATTTAAACTTACTTTAGCACGCGTGCAGGCTACGTAAAGTAATCTTAACTCTTCATCTGTAATTTTATGTTCTAGTCCATTTATTTTAAATTGGTAATCGTCTTCGATATGCACACGATTCCATTCCAAACCTTTGGCTTTATGTGCCGTTGAAATCACATAATCGGCCTGTTCAATCGGGGTGATTTTTGCCAGTGCCTTCTTAAGTGGATCAGTGCCATGATCATCAACCAGCTTGACTAAGGGCTTGATATCACTGCCATCATTGGTTTCACAATATTCGTGTACATCATGCCAAGAGTTAAACCAAGCCAGCTCAGGAACATCGGTAATTCGTTTGCCTTGTTTCAATAAACTTGCTGCATCGACAAAACGACTCAGTTTCTGCTGGTCCGCTTGTAAGCCGACTTTATCGCCATTAACGAGACCAGAGAGTAATAGCTCCATTGCACGGGCATTAGTCCGACATAGAATCGCATCGCGCATCTTGGTATGTGGCTTATTCACCACACTTGATTTTTGGTTTGGATTACCAAGTAGGGGCACGGTTTCATTTAATGCGCCAAGCAAGCTGTTGGCGACATCTGCAATGGCATCGCCAAAACGGAAAGAGGTGGTTAAACGACTTTCAGGCAATGGCATTTGTTGCATGGCATTGATTGCTCCACGCCATGCGTAAATTTGTTGGTGTGCATCACCGACATAAATCACTTGGGTACTTTTCTGACGCAGTAAAATACCAAGCATCAGTGGATCGGCATCTTGTGCTTCATCAAACAACACATAATCGGCAGGAATATTTGGTTCGGATAAAGCCCAAAGCTTTAAGTAGATATCGTGCCCAATACCTGCTTGATGATTGGGATCAATTGATTCGAGCCAACGGCGTTCTACTGCAGGGTAGAGATGTTGTTGTAAGGCGTCGATATCGTCTAGATGTAACCAGCTCGGTGCCTGAATATGCCGAGGAGCTGGGTACTGTGAACTGGTTGAGCAGAAGTAGCTCACGGCATTGGCAACTAAGCTAGCCAAACGACTTGGCATCAGCACATATTTTTCGTAACGCCCACCCATGAGGCGACGTAGCGTAATCGGTTCCAGGCGATATTCTTTGGCAATAAAGCTAGGACTAAGACGCGGTAAGCGTAATTTGTCGGTCACGCCACGCGGTGCACTTCGAAATGCAAGCGAGTGAAAGGTTCGACAGTTTACATTGCCATGAAATTTATTTTGCGCTTCTGAAGCGATGGCTTTGTTAAATGCCAAGTACATGCCACGCCGTTCAGGCATGGCATCGCTGATCATTTGCAGTGTTGTGGTTTTACCTGTGCCAGCATAGGCAATCACTTTAAAGGATTGGCCGAGACGGGCATTGTCTATCGCAATGGCTTGCTCATAAGTGGCTTTGGGTTTTTCTATATTTGACACAGGCTCTGATTACACTTCTTTGCTACGGTTAGCTTTTTCAACTAAACCTGATAAACCTTGACGACGTGCGAGCTCATCCAACACCACTTGTGGTTCAAGATCGAAGTAACCCAACATCACAATACTGTGGAACCATAAGTCCGCGACTTCATAAATTAGATCGTGTTTATTTTCCAGTGAAGCTAGAACTGCATAATCTTTCGCAGCGATGATACTTTCAATACTTTCTTCACCGACTTTTTCTGAAATCTTATTGATGCCTTTTTTATACAGGCTGGCGATATAAGAACTATCAGATTCAGCTGTTTTACGCTCTTGCATTAAGCGACCTAAATAGCTGAGTACATCAACTTGTTCACTTTGACCATGATCATGGACTTCAACTTTAGCTGATGCACCGTAAATTGCTTTTGGATCTTTGAGCTGAGCATCAACAATTTCCCAGCCTTGAGGTGTCAGTTTACGGTAGAAACAAGACTCACGACCGGTATGGCAGGCAATGCCACCATGTTGTTCAATTTGTAAAATAATCACGTCAGCATCGCAATCCAGACGAATTTCATGCACGGTTTGAAAGTGTCCTGATTCTTCGCCTTTATGCCAGAGTTTTTGACGTGAACGTGAGTAATACACCGCCTGATTTTTTTCAGCTGTCAGTTGTAAAGCCTCACGATTCATCCACGCAACCATTAACACTCGACCAGTTTGATGATGTTGTGCAATGGCGGGAACAAGACCATTGGAATCAAATTTAACTTCATCTAACCAGTTTGACATGAGTGAAAATCCATTGAGTGGAGAGCAGCTAGTGTAGCGGTTGTGGCAAGGGTTGGCTATGCTTGTTGGGTAAAAACATTTAAGAATGCGGACGAATATAGGTATTCATCAGCTGATTTTGTTCTTGTTTTAAAGAGGCAAAAGAGAGCGCAAAAAGTAGAATTGTGCTGTAGGGATAACTGGCGCAAAACCAAGCATTAATCAAGAAAAAACTCACTGCGATCAATAACCAAATTTTTAATAATATAAGCAAATATCTTTGCCTGACTGTCGCTAATAAAAGAAATGGGATACAGTCAAATAAAATGACCCACCAAAAATGAGGCCCTGATATTAATCTTCCTATCGAAGATTGAGGGCTCACTTGCCATTCAATGAGTTGATAGTGAAAATTTAGAAAACACAAAAAATTGGCAAAGCTGGGAAGTAAAAACCAGCATCCTTTCCTGATCGCTTTGCCTTTATCTTGTCGATACAAAGCCCATAAAAAACTATATTTCATATTGAGTGTCTTATTTTTATTGATGAATTTTGATTTTTTTAACTATTGATATAGTTCGAGATTTCAATCAGGTTCTGATCGGGATCTCTTAAATAAACCGATAAAATTTTCCCCATCGCACCCGTTCTTTCGATTGGACCTTCAATGATTTCAATTTGCTGTGCTTGGAGATGCGCAATCACTTCATTCAGTGGCGTTTCCGCAATAAAGCACAGATCTGCCGAACCTGAAGTCGGGCGAAGTGCTTTGGGTTCAAATTCTTTGCCCACTTGATGCAGGTTGACTTTTTGATTGCCAAATTGCAGTGCTTTACGGTTTTCACCGAAATGAATGACCTCAAAATTCAGGGCTGATTGATAGAACTTACAAGTTGTCTCAATATCTGCAACGGTCAGAACCAAATGATCTAGATGACTAATTTTCATATTTCACTGTGCTCATTCATATTCAGGTAGTGATTCAGTTTTAGCATTGAAAACATGATCTTTCCCAGCATATTGCGCCACTTGTTGATAATCAAGTTGCTGAAATAGTCCTGTTTTTAAGCCTGAAATGGTGATTGCCATTTCTTTGCGAAAATAGGGGATCTGATACATCCACGGAAAGGTCAAGTCACGTAAGCCACCTGCCCACCAATGATTAGATTGATACAGTGGGGTGAGTAGACGACTTAAAAATTGATAGAACTGGGTCGAGGAACCACGATATTGATGATAGTGCTGCCACAGCGCTGACCAATCCATTTGCTGATTTTGTTTTGCTGCGTGTAGTGACTGAGAAAAGGCCCAAGCATCCAACAAAGCCATATTGGCGCCTTGTCCCAATTGTGGACTCATGGCATGGGCGGCATCACCGATCACTCCAATTCGACCTTGTCCAAATTGAGACATCACCACATCGCGATATTGCGCAGATAACCATTGCGGCTGATGTTGTTGATTCGACAACAGTTGTGTGAGCCATTCTGCCACATCGGGCCAACGATCGGCTACCTGTTTTAACCATTGTTGTTTAGCTGACTCATCTTTTAAGAATGATTGTAGTTGTGAAGTTGGCAAACTCCAAAACACGCTAGAAAGTCGTTGCTGAGGTGCAGTTGGGATGGCACCCGTAGGCAACACGCCCATCATAATTTTGGAGCGATCATAAAACTGATGCAGAATTGCAGGATCGAGTGTCGGACATTCAGGCACGATACTCCAAGCTGCTCCCCATGGATAAGCCTGATCAACTTTCACCCATGCTTGAGGGCGTAATTGACTGCGTGCACCATTGGCAATCAGCACAGCATCGAAGCAGGCATCAAAACTTTGTTGCTGCTGAGAACCGAAGAGACGAACTTCATTTTGCTGTTCTTGAATACGTTCAATGCTATGACCCATTCGCAATGTCACTTGACTGGAATATTCAGCCAGTTTGTGGGTCAGCACATGACATAAAGTAGCGCGATGAATACCGAGGCCATAGAGATTATGGCCTGCTTGATGATAGTGACTATTCACTAGCAGGCGCTTATTGGGAAGTTGGCCTTCCAATCCTGTGACTTTGGCACCCAACTTTAAAGCATGCTCAAGCACACCGAGATGCTCAAACACGGCCAAGCCTGCAGGTTGCAGCAGTAAACCCGTACCGACGGGAGAAAGTTGATCCGCTTGTTCAAAAATAGTGACATGATTGCCTGCACGTGCAAGCAGGATTGCGGTTGCCAAGCCTGCTGTGCCAGCGCCAACAATGGCGAAATGAGGTGTTTTCATTATTTGTTCTTTTAAAGTGCTTATAGATCAGTCAATCATGATCTTAACTGATCTCGGTGATTTTTTTAAATAAAATCTATCGTGCTACAAGGTCCGTGATCATCCTGCCGGTATTGAATGAATCTCAAATCGGATTATTTTAACTGATCTTTGCCTGTGGTCATCTTGATCAGGGTGCGATCTTTCTTGATATAGTGATGATAAAGTGCCGCACCTGCATGCCCTAAAATCAGTATCCAAATCAGCCATTTTCCAAGAACTTGCTTATGAATAAAATCAATCGGTTTTTCGAACTGTTCAAAACTGAGCCCCATGCCTTGTGCCATCCAGCTCTGGAACAGGGCGGTATGTTCAAATTTCGGAATCTCAAACAAGAAGAAAAACTCAGTATTGACGCCTGTACCCAAATAACCTGTTAAAGGTGCAATGACCATAATGGCATATAGGGCAAAATGTCCTGCATGTGCCGCAAAGTTTGCCAAGGGGCTGGCAGGTTCTAAATGGGGCTGTGGATTGGTCAAACGCCAGAGAATCCGCAGGCTAATAATCACGGCAATGCTGATACCGATAGAAAGATGAAGTTGTAAAGCCGTCCAGTTGTCGGGTGTGCCTTTTTCGGTAAACCACTGGCGGTAGTAAACACTACAGTAAGCAAGTAAAAACAGGATTGCGGTTGACCAGTGCAGCCATTTCGCAATCGAACCATAGTTATTGATGCTATTTCTTAAACTCACGCTTTTCTTCCTTTAAAATCTGTGTTGATGCACCTCAATGTTAGGTCGATGATCGTCTATCTACTAAAGGATGAAAAGCCTTTGCCCGAGATGGATGGAAGTCTTGCCTAAAATGTGATGGTTCTGCCGAAATTTCAGAAAGTGTTTAAATGGGCAAAAGGGGGAGCTAAAAATGTTGAAGTTGCATAAAAACAAAGGCCGTATCGATGGATACGGCCTTTGCTGTATATATCTAGTTATTTAGCAATGCGCCACAGTGCAATCAAGCTACTCAGTACTATCAGAATGACTGAGATAAACCATGGGCTAATAATCGCGATGGTTAACAAAATCAGCATCGTGCTACCAAATATCCAGCTACGACGTTGCTGTTGTTGCATTTGTAAGCGCATTTGTTGAATTTCACGCAGTTGTTTGTCATGCCAAGCCGATTGGTTTTTTAGACCATTTAAGCTGTCAATCAATAAACCTGGAATATCTTGGGCGCCGAGTAACAGGTCCGGAATTTGTTGCCCCAGTTCTTTTACGTTTTTGACAGGGTTCATATTGGCTTTGACCCATTCGGTTAGAATCGGCTTTGCCAGTTTCCAGATATCCAGTTGAGGGTAGAGATCAGTCCCTAGACCTTCAACGTGTACCAGTGTTTTCAGCAATAACATCAACTGCGGTGGAATTTCCAAATGGAAGCGACGAGCAATATCCATCACTTGGATTAAAATGCCTGCAAAATCGAGTTGATCCATTGGTTTGGATACCATTGGGCCAACGGTACGGCGCATTTCGCGGGATAGGGCATCTTGATCTGTACCTGGTGGAATCCAGCCTGCTTGATGCACAATTTGAATCAATTGCATGAAGTTGCTATTCATCACCGCCAGTAGCATACGTGCAATCGTCATTTGATCGTGCTTAGACAACTCACCCATAATGGCACAGTCCAACGCGATAAAGCGTGGATTGCTAGGGTTAATGGTTTCGACAAAGACATTGCCTGGATGCATATCGGCATGGAAGAAGTTGTCACGGAACACTTGGGTGAAGAAAATGGTTAAGCCTTTTTCAGCTAGATCCGCACGATCCATACCTAAACGATCAAAGGTAGCAATATCCGAAATCGGGACACCGGTGATGCGTTCAGCCACCATCACGTCTTTACTGTCCATATAGACTTCTGGCACGTACATCATGCTTGAGCCAGTAAAATAGTGACGCATACGGCGGGTGTTGTCTGCTTCCAGACTTAAATCAAGCTCATTTAAGATGATTTGACGATAATCTTGAATAATTTCTGATAAATGTAGGGCACGCGCTGCTTCTAAACGATTTTCCAACCAATCGCCAAGCCAAGCCAGAATCTCAAAATCTTGTAAAATTTGACTGCGAATATCGGGGCGAGTGACTTTAACGACAACTTCACGACCATCATGCAAAGCCGCTGTATGCACTTGAGCAATCGAAGCTGCGGCAAGCGGTTGCTCATCGAAGCGTGAGAATAAGGTTGATACATCTGCTTTGAGTGATTCTTGAATGCGCTGTTTGGCTAGCTGAGTGTCATAGGGTTTGACGCGATCTTGCAATAACACCAGTTGTGATAATACTTCAGGTGGAATCAAATCACGACGCGTAGACAGCAATTGGCCGAGCTTAATCGCTAAGGGGCCCATATCCTCTAGGGCTTCTTTCAGCTTAAGCGGATTCTTTTTCTCACGACTTGACCAAGCTGCAGGATGCATTTTAATCAGGCTTAATGCATGACGAGCTTTTACTGGTAATTCTTCCGCAGGGAACAAGGTATCAAGGCGATAGTGTGCTGCAATACGCCAGAGTTCGAGTAACCGTGTAACATGCGGAATCATATAAAGTCTTACCTAGTTTTGTGTGGGTTGTTTGGATGGATTGAATTGAGCATTGAGTTGTTGAAGTTTTGCCTCTAGACGATCAATTTCCTGATTGAGTTGACGTGTTTCACGATTGAGATCGTCCATCTGCCAACGTGGGGCAAATAAACCGCTATCTTCTTTTAAGGCATCTTCAACGAAAAATAAATGACTTTGTAATGAACGTTTCAATTGCTTCGGTACATGTTGAATTTTACCCAACTCATGTGCCAATTGGGGGCCAATCCAAGGCGATAAATGCGCTGCGAGATCGGGCTCAGCTTGCTGCATAATTTTTTGAATATCTTGCAATAAGTGATAGTCACCTTGCAGTGGAATATTACCAATTTGATCCATATCACTGAGCAATAATTTAACCAGCTCAACTACATTTTCAACATGGAGTGTTGCAGTTGCATCCGTGATTTTATCTTGAGGATCAAACGGGCGTTGTTCAAAAATAGAAGAAGTTTGACTCTGTCCCGTCACGGTCGGTTCTAGGCGAACTCTATTTTCATCAAAAAACACATCAACCGAGAGTTGTGGACTATCAATCACAACACGTAATAATTGACCTTGTAACTGATTGATTTGAATACGAGTGATCGCATCCAAATCAATCACATGATGAATGATACGTTCGACTGCACCGAGTGCTAAAATCGACCACATATCTTAAACCTTAAAGTTTGAATCCGCGGTGAACAGCAACGATACCACCGGTTAAGTTATGGTAATCACAGCTTTGGAAGCCCGCATTTTCCATCATACCTTTGAGGGTACGTTGGTCTGGATGCATACGAATTGATTCAGCAAGATATTTATAGCTTTCTGCATCATTGGCAACTAATTTGCCCATAATTGGTAATGCGGTGAATGAATAAAGATCGTAGAGCTTTGAAAATGGTTCAAATACAGGTTTAGAGAATTCGAGAATGAGTAAACGACCACCTGGCTTCAAGACACGGTACATGGCTTGGAGTGCTGCATCTTTATCGGTCACATTACGTAAACCAAAACTGATGGTTAATAAGTCAAAGCTGTTGTCTGCAAATGGTTCGAGGGTTTCAGCATTGGCCAATACAAAATCAACATTGGTACAGCCTGCATCAATGAGACGATCACGACCCACATTCAACATTGATTCGTTAATATCTGAAAGAACCACATGACCTTGTGGACCCACTTCACGGCTAAATACTTTGGCTAAATCACCTGTACCACCTGCGATATCCAGCACGTGTTGACCACGACGAACACCTGACATATTAATGGCAAAACGTTTCCAAATACGATGGATACCAAATGACATCAGGTCATTCATGATGTCGTATTTGCTAGCAACCGAGTGGAACACTTCTGCAACTTTTTGTGCTTTATCATCACTATTTACGGTTTGGTAACCAAAGTGTGTGGTTGCACCTACGTTGCCAGTGTTGGCACCACGCGGTAAGTTATATTTTGGGATAGAAGCTGTTGAGGTCTGTGCTGCACCTTGTTGGATCGGTTGCTGTTGACCTTGTGGTGTGCCTTGTGGAAGGGGCGTGTTTAAGAAAGGGCTGACTTTGTCTGAACTTGGGTTTTGCTCAACTTCTGGGGTAGGCTGTTGGTTTTCGTTAGACATAGTTTTCTCCTAAACTTTCGCTCTAGCGGCACGAATCAGCAAGCATGATGACAGATTTTGTATTTTTTTACAGGCTTTCGCATGTAATTGTTATGAATAATATACAGAAAGTCACTTTCTCAAAAGTGTTTTTAATCGCGTTGTTGATTTGAAAAATAGCGTGTTCTGAGCTACTTGAGAATAGCTCAGAACATAAGACATGGATTAATTGCGGAATGGATTTGGGTGTCCTGCATGAACGCGATCAATGATCTCACGCTCTTTTTCAGTAAAGGTTTGAATGAACGTCGCTGCAGATTTCATTGGTTTCATTGCCGCAAAACCTTCTTGAATAAACTCATACATGCCATCAAAGTGGTATTTATGTGCCAAGCCTTTACACATTTTAAAGGTCGCATACATCATGGTTGAACGCATATATTTATCGAGTGTTACACCCAACTCATCGAGTAAACGCAATTGTTCATAACGTGCGTCACCTTGATCAAGTTTAACCAACGTATCGCGCATGATTTCATCGGTAAGTGGCGTATCGGCAGGATAGTCGGCTAATAACTGCTGTGCAACCTGTTCATCTAATTGAGTTGCCAACACAGCCAGACTAACGGATTTGGTTCCTGTCTTAATCCCATTTTCAGGCACAAACTTTTCGACTTTATGTGCAAATTTAAGTAATCCCTCAATCTGTTGTGCCAGAGCATCAAAGTCGGGTCCACCATAAAGACGTTTGAGAAAATATTGGGCCATCAATTGATTTTCAGGGCGAGCAAAAAATTCTTGGTGAGTATGCGCAATACGCTCTTTCATCCAGGTTTGAACTTCATGTAAACGTTGTTCAAGCACAGCATCATTATGATAATTAAAAGCTTTGTATTGGAGTAATAGATCATCAAAGGCAGAGAGTTTTGACATATATAAACTTAATTAAAATGAAACAGTAAAATCATAGGCTGCATCATAACGGAGAACCATGACAGCATAAACTCTAAATGTTTAACAATTGGTCACTATAACAGTACACCTAAATGAATCTACAGAAACTGTACAAGGGTTTTTCTGGGATCAACTTAGTTTTGGCTATACTCATTTTTAATATTAATAATGAGCCGCTTAGAGCAATATATGAGTAAACAACAGCCAATATTTGAATTGCGTGATGAAGACGAACTTTCTTTAGAATTGATTGAAGCACAATACGCCTTAAAAAATAGCCGTGATAAGAAAAATGCTAAAAGTGTATTGGTTTTAGTGAGTGGAATTGAGCTGGCTGGTAAAGGTGAGGCGGTTAAACAATTACGAGAATGGTTAGATCCTCGCTATTTACGTGTGAAAGCGGATGCTCCTCAGCTCTTATCAAATAATCAAACCTTCTGGCAGTCCTATACTCGTTTTATTCCTGCGGAAGGGCAAATCGTGGTGATGTTTGGTAACTGGTATAGCGACCTTTTAACTACCGCGATGCATGTGTCCAACCCTTTGGATGAAAATTTATTTGATGCTTATGTTGAGCAGATGCGCGCATTTGAACATGATCTGCAAAATAACCACGTTCATATCGTCAAAGTCTGGTTTGATTTATCTTGGAAATCGCTACAAAAGCGTTTGGATCAGATAGACGCTTCTGAGCAGCGTTGGCATAAATTGCATGGTTTGGATTGGCGCAACAAAAAGCAGTACGACACCTTACAAGGTTTGAGTCAGCGCTTTACCGATGATTGGTATATTGTCGATGGTGAAGATGAAAAACACCGTGATCAATGTTTTGCGCAGTATTTACTACAGACTTTGCAAGAGCTGCCTGAGCATCAAACCAAAGTTACGCAGAAATGGCAGCAAGCTGCGATCCCCAAAGCCTTACTTGAACCTGAACAAGCCAGTTTAGAAAAAAATGACTATAAAGAAGAGCTAAGTAAGCTGACCAAAAAAGTGGCAGATACCTTGCGTTATGACGAGCGTAAAGTGGTGATTGCCTTTGAAGGGATGGATGCGGCGGGTAAAGGTGGTGCGATTAAGCGCATCGTGAAAAAGCTCGACCCTAGAGAATATGAAATTCATACCATTGCAGCCCCTGAGCGTTATGAATTGCGCCGTCCTTATTTGTGGCGTTTCTGGAGCAAGTTGAATGATGGCGGCAAGATCACCATCTTTGACCGTACCTGGTATGGTCGAGTATTGGTTGAGCGGATTGAAGGTTTTGCTTCTACAGTTGAGTGGCAACGTGCTTATAACGAAATTAACCGCTTTGAAGAAAACTTAGTCGATAGCCAAACGGTGATTGTTAAAATTTGGCTGGCAATTAGTAAAGATGAGCAAGCGCTGCGTTTTAAAGCACGTGAACAAACACCACATAAACGTTTTAAAATTACTGAAGAAGATTGGCGTAACCGTGACAAATGGGATGATTATCTCAATGCCGCTGCAGATATGTTTAAACGAACCAATACGGATTACGCACCGTGGTATGTGATTGCAACCGATGATAAGTATTCAGCACGAATTGAAGTATTAAAAGCGATTCTAAAACAACTCAAGGCGGACTAATCTGCCTTGAGTTGTTGTTACATTTAAATTAATTGTTATTTGCCAATTGTGGCGCTGTACGCTGCTGTTGGCGAAAAATGATTAAAGTGGCAATCAAACTGGTGATCGCTGCAAACATGAGCCAAAATGCAGGCATGCTTTTATTACCAGATGTCTGTACCAGATAAGTTGCAATCATCGGGGTCAGCCCACCAAAAATTGAAGTGGCAAAACTATAGGCAACTGAAAAACCAGCAATTCGCACCGAGCTTGGCATCATTTCAGCCAATGAAACCACCAAGGCACCATTATAAAAGCTATACAGTAATGAGAACCACAATAACACCATCAGCATGTGCGGTAAGCTAATGGTATGTGTCAACCACGTGAGTAGTGGATAGGCACTGATAAAGATGAGTATCGTGGTCGTGACCAACAGTGGCTTACGCCCAAATTTGTCCGAGAGATGCCCACCAATAGGCAACAGGATAAAGTTACTCACACCTACCATAATGGTGGCAATCAAACTTTCTGCACGGGTTAGATTCAAGACTTCTTTGCCGTAGGTTGGGGTATAGACGGTAATGAAATAAAACATGGTGGTGGTGGTCGCCACCATACATACACCCGCCAATACAATTTTCCAGTTTGCCGCTAAGGTGGTCAAAATTTGTCGTGTTGTTGGATGTTCTTTGCGTGAGGCAAAGGCTTCTGTTTCAACCAGTGACTTACGCAACCAGAAAATAAAGGGGATGATGGCACAGCCAACAAAGAATGGAATCCGCCATGCCCACGCATCGACCTGAGCCTTGGTAAACACCACACTGACGATATAACCCAAAACGGCTGCGAAAATCACGGCAACTTGCTGACTGGCCGATTGCCAACTGGTAATAAAACCACGGTTATGCGGCTCCGCAATTTCAGCTAAATAGACCGAGACACCACCCAGTTCAACCCCTGCGGAAAAGCCTTGCGCTAGACGCCCCACGAAGATCAATATGGTTGCGGCAAAGCCAATACTGGCATAGCTGGGCGTGAAGGCAATGATTAATGAACCAAAGGCCATAATACTCAGGGTCACCATCAGACCGCGGCGACGGCCGATGCGATCGACATAAGGGCCAAGCACCAAGGCGCCGATTGGCCGCATCAGAAAGCTGACGGCAAATACGAGGAAGGTTTTCATCAGCGCGGCATAGCTGCTGTCTGAATGGAAAAAGGTTTCACCTATGGCTTGTGCGTAGAGTCCGAACAGGAAGAAGTCGTATTGTTCAAGGAAGTTCCCGCTGGTCACGTTGAAAATTGAACGGACCCGAGAAGGAGATTGGCTAGTTTGCACAATGACGCTCCATCATCTATTTATCATCGAGATGTGGAGGTTAAAAATACAATCTTTATCAAAGCTTAAAAAATTAAGTGAATATTAACGTATTTGTGTGGTTTTTTTATGGATCTGTTGCATCACTGTAAATATCTTCATTTTACAATGATGCAGAAGAAGGGCAGGTCGAATTAACCATTGTAACTTTAAGCCACAATAGTACTGCGACTTTTTTGCTGAATACGTTTGGCAAGGTTATAGCAATCTTGTACATGCGCTTCGGTGATTTTACGCATCATGAAATAGCCTAAACTGGCTGCAACAAGTTGCCCGCCTAAGGGAATAAATTTAGTCACTTGTTTGGTGGCGATTTTGGTGAAAAAACCATTAAATGATTTTTTCATGGCAGTACGTGCCACCACAAAACCTGAAAACTCAAAACCACGTTTACGTAGTTCATCCCAGTGAACTTTTTTGGTTTCAGGATCATAAACACTGATATGTTCAGGAGCGAGACCAAAACGTGCATTAATATCTGGAATGATTTGTGTCAGCATGCCTAAATCGACAACAACATCAAAAAATGGAATCGGTACAATCGCTGCACCCGCTGACCAATAGGCACGCTTCTTGGCGAGCTCCAAACATTCATCACGAATCTGTTCCAAGTTCAAACTTGGGTCAATTGCATCAGGAATTTTTTCAATTTTCATAAAGTTATACCTAAAGTCTATCCCTTGATAGTACATTCAATCGTATTGAGTGGTGAAATTCAAAACAATTTTTTTATTGGATTGTGTGTTTAGCGTGACATAGTGATCTGAAGTTGTATAGTGATGATGATAGACATTTTGGTAGAGCAAAATGGTGATTTATTGATGGGGTTATATTAACGCATGGGTATTCATGTTATTCAAAGTCAACGCCTTGACGTGTTATTACAAGGTGTGATGGCATCAATCACTCAGCCAAGTAACTCACCCTTTCAGGTGTTTAAAACCCAGCATTTTATTGTCCCGAGCCCCGCACAAGAACAATGGCTGACGCAAAAAGTTGCCGAACAACAAGGCATGACCGCCAACTATCAATTTCACCAACGCATTCGTGGTTTTCAATGGTATGCCTACCAACAAGTTTTGGAAAATAAAGAGCAAGTGCGTAAAGCCAATATTCCACGTTTGATTTTAAAGTGGCGTATTCATCAAGCCTTACAGCCTTTTATTCAACCCGAACAGAATACTGTTGCGAATGAGCACCCTTTATATTCAATTGTGCAACGGATTTACGACAGCGCCGATCAACTGCAACAAGGCACTGAAAAACAACTTAAAAAACAGAGCATGTTGTATTGGGTGGCGGAGCAGGTTTCACAACTGTTTAACAACTACATGATTTATCGTGGTCATTGTCAACGCGGCTGCCAAAGCAATTGTACTTGTGCAGGGAATTGGTTAGCGACCTGGGGACAGAATAAAGCCTTAAATATCGAACAATTGATTGCGCATACGGATCAACCCACTTCAGCCTTTAGCTTGCAGCAAACTGAACAACTGGAAGCTTGGCAGCGTTGGTTGTGGCAAAACTACTTTCATGATGATTTTGTTGAAATACAAAGCATTGATGCTGATTTCTGGCAGCTTCTAGACAATGAGCAGACACGATCACGAGCTTTGGCACAATTGCCGAGTCAGGTGGTTGTATTTACGATTTTAGATTTACCACCGAGCCAACTGCAATTTTTACGTCGTTTGGGACAGTATCTGGATGTGGTGATTCTGCACTATAACCCATCGCAGGAATATTGGGCCGACAGTGTCGATCCACTCTGGAAAAAGCGTTATGACCTCGGCGTGAAAGAGCGCTATATCGCCAAACATCCCCATGCCAGTGATGCAGACATTACCGCATTCTTCGACAGTTTTAGTCTGGGGTTTAATGCCTTAAATCGAGAGTCTCGGCATCCCTTACTGACACGGTTAGGTAAGCAAGCGCGTGATCATTTTTCCCTGTTATCACAACTGGCAACAGGAGAGGAGGGAAAGTGGGTCGATGCCTTTGTAGAGCAGTTTCCTGAAACGCTACTCGGTAAGATTCAGTCTGATATTTTCTATTTAGCTGAACCTCAGGCTCAGCAATATGAACTTGCGCCTGAGGACGAGTCAATTCAGATTCATGTTTGCCACTCAAGTGTGCGACAGTTGGAAGTCTTAAAAGAACAGTTGCTGTATTGGTTATCTCAAGCAGATACGACACCGCGTCGCCCAAGTGATGTGCTGGTTTTGACCCCGAATCTAGCCGAGCTTGAGCCTTTAATTCGCAGTGTCTTTCCTGCGGTTGCAAATGAACATGAAGTATTTTTACCCGTTAAAATTGCTGGGGTGGCGCAGTTAGATGCGTTAAATGCATGGCGTGCTGTACTTGGACGCTTGCAATTGACACAGGGTCGTTTTACGCAGGATGACTTTGCTGATTGGCTCAATCTTTCCGCGACGCAACAACGTTATGGGTTGGATTACACACAGGTACAACGGATTCTGAGTTTACTCGATGATGCTGGCTTTAAGCGTGGTTTGGATGCTGAACATTTAAAACAAACGCTCAGTGATGACGATCAAGACTACCGTTATAGTTTTAAATTTGCCCTCGATCGTTTGGCGCTTGGGATTGCCGTGCCAGCCCATGTGATGGTGCAAGACATCTTAAGTTATGCGCTGGTGCAACCAAGCGATTTTGAACTGATTGGGATTTTGATTCAGATTTATCACCAGCTATCGGCACGGCGAGACTGGTTGGTGGCGCATGAACAAGGACAGCGTTTGCCTGTTGAAGTCTGGTTACAACGCATCAAACAGGATGTGCAAGAGTTTGAACAAGCCGATGTGGTTGCTTTAAAAGCAATCCGTGAAATTATTCAGAAGCAAGAACGTATGCTGACTTTGGCCAGCTATTATGAAGATACCGAAACCCAGTTACGCCAAATTTCCTTGCCTTTGCCTTATATTGTTGAAGAAATTCAACGCACTTTAGAAAGCCAGTCTGCGCAAGTTGAACCGACAGGACAAATCACCTTTAGTCAGGTTGGACAGATTCGTCCGATTCCTTATCGGCTGATTGTACTGTTGAATTTGGATACAGGTAAATTTCCAAATCGAGATAGCCATATTCCGTTTGATTTGATGGATGCACTGCGTCAGCAATTGGGTGATCGTTCTCGTTTGGAGGATGATCAGGGGGCATTTTTGGATGCCATCTTATTGGCACAAGAACAGGTTTGGCTGTTTTATAATGGCTTTGATCTCAATGATGGCGAAGTCAGAGAGCCATCCAGTGTGTTGCAGGGTTTCCGCGAGCATTTGGCTTTGATTGTAAAACCGACTAGCCGCGAAGATGGTCCTCCTTTATCCGAAGCGGATTTAGCCGGATTGAATGCTTTGCAAGTCCCTGCACAGCTTTATCCGTTGTATCATTTACATCGTCTACAACCGTTCGATCCACTCGGCTTTGTTTCGGATCGTCCTGTGCGCTTTCAAGACCAATGGTTTAAGGTCGCTTCACAGATTCAGCAGGTGAAGGGTGAGCGACAGGCGTGGGCCAATACCGTCTATCCCGTTGAACAAAATGAAATGATCATTTTGGAGAGTCAGCAATGGATTCAAGATATCAGTTTCCCTGCGCGGCTGTATTTAAAGACATTAGGTGTGGAAAATTTAACCGCACAAGCATCGCTTGATCAAGCTGAACCATTATTACTCGATGGTCTCGGTAAATATGCCATTCGACATTTTTTACAGCTGCAGGATGACCAGCTCTCTCCAAGTCTTTTGCAAGATCAGTTGCCCGTTGGCAAAGTTCAGCACAGTGCTTGGCAGCAAAGTCGCTTAGAGCAGCAACGCTTGTTGGAGCGCTTGCAGCAATATGCCCCAGCACCGACTGAAACCACGCAACGGGTTTGGCGGGTCTCGAAACAATTACAAATCGCCTGTGTGACCCCGAAACAACTAACCCAAGATTGGGTCAGTTTGGAGGCGTCAAGTGCACGTGCCAAGCGCTTTACCAAAGTCTGGCTGGAATATCTGCTTTGGTTGGCGCTAATCAATAGTGACGCTGCTACAGAGAAGCGTCGAATTGTAGTGTTTAGCGATCAGACCGTGATTTGTGAAGGCTTAAGTTCACAACAGGCACAGCATTATTTAAAGGCATGGTTACAGCTTTGGCACGATGCACAGCAGCAGCCTGTGGTCTTGCCTGCTGCCTTAGTGTTAAAGCCTTTAGAAAAGGGCAAGCAATATGTGTGGATTGAGCTGGATTCAACTCAGGTGTTAACTGAAGAGAGTCAAAAGCAAGTATTGAAAGACTGGAATGATACGGGTGATTTCTCGGGTTTTGATATGACCCAGAATGAAGCTTGTAAATTGCACCGTGATTGGCAATTCATTTTGCAGGAACAAGATGCAACCGCTTTATTGCAGTATGCCTGTGATCATTATTCCTATGCGTTGTATCAACCGATTTTTGAATTTTTACGGGTGGAGTAAGAGATGAACTCGAAGTATCCCGTATCTTATCGGCCGATTGGTGATATTCAATTTGAAGGGCTGCATTTAATCGAAGCCTCAGCAGGGACAGGGAAAACCTATACGCTATCCAGTTTGATGGTGCGGATTTTCTTAGAGAAATATTTGCCCAATCAGGTGATTGCCACCACCTTTACCCGTGCTGCAGCCGCAGAACTCAAAACACGTATCCGTTTGCGTCTGGTCGAAATCCTTGAATTTTTAGAGCCTTTCCGTGATGTATTGGAACAAGATATTCAGGCCAAGGCATTACAAGAGTCTGATCCCTTAAAACAACAGGTCTTACAAAACTTTGCGCCGCGGATTGCCTATGCCTGTGAACGGCTAAAATTGGTGATTGATCAGTTAGATGAATTGTTCGTCGGAACCTTGGATAGCTTTAGCCAAAAGCTATTGCGTGAGTTTGCCTTTGAAAGTGGTAAAATCGAACGCGCTGAAATCACAGAGGATGCCAAAAGCTATACCCGTCAATTAATTCATGATGTGTTGCGGGAATGGATTCAGACCCAACCACAGCAAGTAATCAATGCCTTGTATAGTGTGGGGGGGCTGAAAAGTGTCGATCATTTTGTCGGGATGGTGGAAAGCTCGCTGAATTTTAGTTCGGCACAATTTAAACTACCTGCCATGCCTGAAATTGAGTTGGCTCAGTTGCAGCAGTGGCAACTGCAAGCACAGCAGATTGACCTGAGCAGCTTGGCTGAATACTTTCAGTTAGAGGGCGCCTATTATGCACATATCAATGGTGCTTCTTTCCGTAACAATGCCTTTCATAAACTGTTTACAGAATCCTTGCCGCCCTTATTAACTGCACTCAACAGTCCTGAGAATATACAGATCTTTGATGCCTATTTTGCCGATGCACGTGATGCGGTATTTAAGTTTTTAGACAAACTCGAAGCACAAAAAATTTTTAAGAAATGTCCTGCAGAAATTGCCGAAGGCTTCTATCAACATCCATGCGTGTTGCAACTGCAACAGCTGTTTCAAGCTGTACAGCAGACTCAGCAAGAATTTGAGCAGTTACAGGTCTATTTAAAAGCTTATTTGTGTGTTGAAGTCAAAAAGCGTTTGCCTCAAGTGTTGCAGCAAAAAGGGGAGACCACCTT
The DNA here is from genome assembly GCF_013072675.1 of Acinetobacter sp. Ac_3412. Classification (NCBI taxonomy): domain Bacteria; kingdom Pseudomonadati; phylum Pseudomonadota; class Gammaproteobacteria; order Moraxellales; family Moraxellaceae; genus Acinetobacter; species Acinetobacter sp. Ac_3412. The sequence continues at coordinate 201,048 of NZ_LXUJ01000014.1, forward strand.
TGCTCAGCAAATCAAAACCCTGTCTGAAGCTTTAAAAGGTGAGCAAGGACAATCTTTCGCGGTATTTGTACAGTCACGCTATCCATTGATTCTAGTGGATGAGTTTCAGGATACCAACCAAGATCAAGATGATATGTTGGCCAGTATCTGGCGCCATCCACAGCGTTATCAAAAGGGCTGCATGATTATGGTGGGTGACCGTAAGCAGGCGATTTATGGTTTCCGTGGTGGAGACATGCTGACCTTTCTGAATGCTTATCAGGATATTATGGCCAAACAGGGGCGTGAGTATAAGTTGGTGCATAACCACCGCTCGGTGAAAGAACTGGTGGAAGTGGTGGATGTGCTATTTCAGCGCCAGATCGATTTTGGTGAGCAGGTCAGCTATGACCCGATTCAAGCAGGTTCACGTCCACATCCCGCCTTGGTTGAAAATGCACAATTTAATCCGCAGCCTTTACGTTGGGTACAACTACAAGAAGGCAATGAACATGCCACACAGGTGGCGTGGCAGATTCAGCACTTACTCAACCAATCGTATTTAAAGCAATTGTACTTAGAGGGTGATGTTCCGACTGCGATTGATGAAGATGATATTGCCATTCTTTCGCGTAGCCATCGCCAACTGGATGAAGTGCAATATGTATTGGAACGTATGGGGATTCGGGTCAATCGACCATCGAAACGCAGTGTGTTTGATTCCAGCATTGCACAGGATGTGGGGGCCCTGCTCACGGCGTTGCTTCATCCTTATGATGAAGCCAAGCTCAAACGGGCTTTGCTCAGTCGTTTATTTGGCTTTGATTTGGCTCGACTATTGGCCTTAGAACAAAGTGCAGAAGGCTTGAGTGATTATATTCAGCAGTTTGATGATATACGTGAAATGTGGCTGAATCAGGGCTTTTTATCGGCATGGCAGCGCTGCTTAAATCAGTTTGGTCTTTGGCAGCAACTGGTGGCCACACAAAGTAAAGACAATGAACGTGCCGTGGTGAATCTACGCCACCTCACTGATCTGTTGAGTCAGCACAGTGAACATGTACAAGGGATGCAAAACCTGTATCACTGGTATTTAAAACAATTAAATTCGCCAAGTGATCGCGATTGGGAGCTTGAACACAAGCTGTCGAGTGAAGCGGGTGTGCAACTGATGACTATTCACCAGTCCAAAGGCTTGGAGTTTAAAATCGTCTTTTTACTGGGGGCGAATAAGGCTTTTGCTGAAGTACAGAAAACACTGAATTTTTCTACCACTGAAATCCAGTTGCCTGAGACGGGTCAAATACGGACGCAACGGGTGGTAGCCGTGGCGGATAAAAATTTTTTACAGCAAACTGAGCTGGATCAACATCAGCAACGCGCTTTAGCGGAACAAAACCGGTTGTGGTATGTGGCACTGACGCGTGCCAGTCACCGTGTTTACGCCGTGTTTGAACCGGAAAAAGGCGATAAAAATAAGTTTTCAGGTTTGGCTTTTTGGAAGAATCAGGGCGATAACTTTCAACATCCCTATAGTGCCGATGCTGCGCTGATCTTAGCGCGACCACAAGCCTTACAGATGCAACAAACTCAACAACAGCGCGTACTGTTGGCCCAAACACTGCCGACACAACGTTTTTATGCACGCGGAAAAACCAGTTTTAGCTATCTGGCACAACATTTAAAGCATAAAGCGACTCGGGCTGATCGCTTGGCCAATATCGATACTGATTTTGAGCAAGCTGAAGATGAGTTGAATCTTGCTGAATTGGAAAATAAAACCACGGCTCAGCCGATTGCCTGGATTAAACAGTATTTCCCGAAAGGGACTTTGGCTGGCAATTTCTTGCATGAGATTTTTGAGCAGATTGATTTTCAGCAACCCCACATGTGGGTGGAAGAAATTCGCCGTCGTTTTAAAAATACCTATCAAAGTTTATGGTCAGAATTGTTGCAGCAATATCAGCTGCATTTTCCTGAACAAGAAAATAGCGAGCAGCAACTGTATCAATGGATTGCTGATTGGCTTGGTGAGGTATTACACACGCCACTCAATCAGGGTTTTCAGTTAAAGCAATTAGCTGCAGGACAATACTTGTCTGAATGTCCTTTCTATCTGTCTTTATCGGATCGAGTGCTGGCGATGCAGCGTGTACAGCAGCTGTTTGAGGAATATGGCATCGAAATGCCAGAGTTACTCGAGGCTAAATCTGCCCGTTACTTGAATGGCTCTATTGACTTGGTTTACTTCGATGGTCAGCGTTACCATATTGCCGATTATAAGAGTAATTATCTGGGAGCGGAGCAACTGGATTATCAGCAGCCTCAGATTGCAGAAAGTATGTCGCTGTCGAGTTATTGGTTACAAGCAGCGTTATATCTGGTGGCACTACATCGTTATCTGTCGGTGAAATTGCAGGATTATGATATGCAGCAGCATTTAGGCGGCGCATCTTATCTGTATTTGCGAGGCATGAATGGGCAGGCGCAGCAAGGTTGTTACTATTGGAAGCCTGAGGATGAGTTTATCTTGCGTTTGGATGCAATACTTGGATATTTTTCTGAGGATAAAGCTGGAAAAATGGTGTAGATAAAGTGCATGATTTTAAATTAAACAAAAGCTTAGGTTGTGAATAACTCTGTTTATAACCTTGTGGACAAGCGTGTGGGTAAGTTTGAGGATAACTCTGTGGACAAACAAGTTGATGATCAGTCAGCACAAATGACATGGTTAAATATGTGGAGTAACTACCTCTCACAAGCACCATTTTCTCAATCTACTCAAACCGTTAACGCTGCACAGGTACTACAACAACTGGTTGAAGCCAGCTTACAAGGAGACAGTTGTATTGAGGCTGATGCAGCACAGATTGAAGCACTGGCCGATTTGGCCATTTCGAGTGAAAATGCAGTCACTCAAGTTGCCCCATGTGTCTATGATCAGCAGGGCTTGGCATTATACCGATATTGGCATCTAGAGCAACGCCTCGCACAGCAGATTTGTCGATTAAAGCGACAAACGATTCAGGTGGTTGATGCTGAACATTATCAAGACTTATTGAGTGACGTGCACCAGCAGGCTGCACTGAAAATGGTGCTGCAACAAGGTCTGAGCATTATTACCGGCGGTCCAGGGACAGGTAAAACCTATACCTTGGCACGTATTATTGCAGCCCTCAACCAGACCATTCCCGATATTCGTATTGCCATGGCTGCACCGACAGGTAAAGCCGCGCAACGTATGCAGGAAGCATTACAGAACTCATTGAATGATCCAAAATTATTGGAATCAGGTTTAATTACAGATGAGTTGCGTAATCAAACCACGCAGACCTTGCACCGTTTACTGGGCATGGGCAATCGACAAATACCGAGGTTTAATCAAAAACAGCTTTTGCCTTATGACGTGATTGTGGTTGATGAAGCCTCAATGCTGGATTTGAATTTGGCAACTCTATTATTCGAGGCAGTCCCAGATCAATGCCGAATTATTTTGCTTGGTGATGCCAATCAGTTGGCTTCGGTTGATGTCGGCTCGGTTTTGGCTGATTTACAGCAAGTACAGGCATTGGCTGAAAACCGAGTCCAGCTACAGACCAGCCGTCGTTTCTCTGGTGAAGCCAAGATTGGGCAATTCGCTCGATTTATTCAGGCGCAACAAGATCTAAGCGACCCCGATTTAGTCTTATCAAAACTAGAGACGGAAATTGTTCAGGCTGCACCTTTGCAAGCCATTTCCTTGAATAAAGATATGCCTGACCTGATCCAGCTGGAATATCTACCCGAGCAGCAGGATGTGGAGATTGAACCTTATCAACATCAGTTAATGGCTGGATTTCAAGCTTATATCGAAGCTTTGAAACATTATATACAGGCAGATGAACCTGCCGAACAGATTCAGAACGTGATTCAAGCCTTTGATGATTATCGAATCTTAACGGCAGTTCGACATGGGCCACTGGGGATTGAACAACTGAATCGTTATGCCGGACATTGGCTCAATCAGCAACTCAAACAAATCGCTGTTGGAGACTGGTATATCGGGCGTCCTGTAATGATGACCTATAATGACTATCAGCTTGGAATTTCCAATGGTGATATCGGAATCTGTTTTAAACATCGCACCCAGTCACAGCAATTTGAAGTCTTTTTCCCGAGCTTAAATAAGTGGATTGCAGCACATCGACTGCCACGCAGTATGCAAACCGCCTTTGCTTTAACTATTCATAAATCACAAGGCTCGGAGTTTACCCATACCGCGATTGTTTTAGATGCGCATGCCGAGAAGCTGTTGAGTCAGGAATTGATTTATACCGCAGTCACCCGTGCTAAAAAAGTGGTGAGTATTTTGGCTGATTCAAAGGCTTTGCAGCAGGCATTGACAATACGGACTGTTCGTCGTAGCGGTTTAGTGCAAAAGATCAATTTGAACAGATTGTGAACTTATTCTTTAGAATTCACTATTTTGTAAGTAAAAGCTTACAAGGATTCGAGATATTGTCGCTAGAGCAAGCGCAAGGTTTTTGAGATTATGTACACACAAAGAGCCTAGCATGGAAAGCTAGGTAAATCGCAAAAATATAATAATAACGTCGTATGACAGCGAACTTACAGTGAAGTAAGTGATAAAAGAGGAAACTTACAGCCGCTAAGCCTTGTAGTTTTGGGAGAGACTACAGGGCTTTTTTATTTTCATGTCAAAATTCACTATAAAATCAACATAATCCATATCGCTCATAAAGTATTCTGAGAATATGTGAAAATTCATGCTTTTCGGAATATGAATCTATTTCGCTTCAATTAAATGATTAAATAAAAGGAAGAAATATAAAACTTATTGTCTGACAATTTTTTGTTATTATTAAGTTAAATGTTATACAGACTTGTACGTTTTTTCTTACACAGAGATAAGAAAAATGCTATTTTTCTTCACAATTGAATCTGACAGAATAGTCGGTATAGGAAGAGCGAATAGCAAGAGAAACAACAATAAAAGAGAAGGGTGTGGAGTCTGCATTCAGAGGGTCTGAATGGTATAGGAAAAAAGAATAAAAAATAACAAAATTAAGAAGAATGATAAGTTCAAGCGCAAAAGCCCAAGTTTAACTTGGGCTTTTTTGTGCGTGTGATTTGGATGAATAGCCCTTATACCAAATCTGCTTCAGTACTGTCAGTTGCGAACAATGAGCGACGTTGATTTTTTGGAATCTTTGGGCAGTTGGTTGAGATTTGATAAAGTGTTTTTGCCAAGGCTGGTAAGTGGGTACCGACCACAGATTTGCCTGTGGTTAACAGCGATACACTGATATCCCGTTCAGGATCAGCCCAGCATAGAATATTGGAAAAGCCAATATGTCCAAAAGCTTGTCCTGTCATTGGGCCAAACAAGCCGACAGGATTACTGCCGAGCATTGGACCCAACGCATAGCGCATTGGAGCTAATAGGGTCCGATCTAAGCTAACACCAGAGGTTGGCAGGGTGGAGCGGAATACAGTTTGAGCACTCATAATTTGTTTGCCCTGATATTCTCCTCCACTTAATAGCATTTCAAAAAAACGTCCTGCTTGTTCGGCACTGGTATAGATGTTGCCAGCTGGGCAAATGGTGTCCATGAAACGGGTATCATTGGTGACATCGACTGCAAGCTGTAGACCGCCACCGAGTACATGGTTGAGATAATGATCTGTACCTAAACTTGGATGGATACCTGTCGCATAGTTCAAGGCAACATCAGCGCGATATTCAGGTTTTAAACCATAATTGAAATAATCCAAGCCCATTGGTTTTTCAATATTTTCAGCCAAAAACTCTCGAACGCTTTGACCTGTTACACGTTGAACGATTTCACCCAGAATATAACCTGCGGTAACAGCATGGTAGGCAAGATGAGTCCCTGAAGGAGAAACGGGTTTAGCGGCACAGAGCAGTTTTAAAATATCATCTTGGTTAAACAGAAGTTCTGGTGTGACTTCAGTGTCGATACGTGGAATACCACCACGATGGGAGAGTAGATGGAAAATCGTGGCACGACGTTTACCATTCACGCCATATTCCGGAATGTAATAACTAATCGGATCAAGTAAATTTAGCTCACCACGTTCATCCAACATATGAATCAACATCGCCGTGACCATTTTGGATGCAGAGAACAGGCAGACTGGTGTATCTGGGCTGCCGATTTTGGCATTGGTTGCTAAGCCATCTGGGGAGTTGCCTTGCGCATAGCCGATGCTACGATTTAAAAGAATTTTCCCCTGACGACGTAAACATAAAGTAATGAGTGGATAATTGCCTGTTTTATATAGACCTTCAACACTGTTCCATATCTTTTGAATCTGTCTCTCAGTCATACCACCCGATTCGGCTGAGACCTCTTCTTTACTGCGAATCACTTGATTTAAGTCATGTGGTACATAACAGGTATTGGTTGATAAAATTTTCACGATTCCCTCGCAATATTTTCGTTTTCTTTCTTCTCTGTCATAAATTGAAAACAGAACAAGGGTAGTGTGCCTATTTTGTTCAATGCTGTCAGCTGCCGAATTGCCGGCAGATATAAAACAATTTTGCAATATAGCGATAGATCACTTAAAATGGGCGCCTTGCTGTAGTGATGCACGGCAGTCGGTTGGTTTCAACTGATCATTATCATTTTATTTTTGTAAGCATCTCGGAGAAATCGAATGGCTTTAACTAACACTGATCGCGCAGAGATCATCGCTAAATTTGCTCGTGCTGAAAACGACACTGGTTCACCTGAAGTACAAGTTGCTTTATTGACTGCTCAAATCAATGATTTGCAAGGTCACTTTAAAGAACACAAACACGACCATCATAGCCGTCGTGGTTTGATCCGTATGGTTAACCAACGTCGTAAATTACTTGACTACTTAAACGGTAAAGATCACGGTCGTTATGTTGCTTTGATCGGCGCATTAGGTTTACGTCGTTAATTCGATTTTACTTTGTTTTCGCTATTTCGCATGTTGCAATGCTTTATCGCTGAAAAGAGAGTTTCATCTAATTTACCTTAGATGATTTTTAGAAGGGGCGCTTGTTCGCTCCTTCTTTGTGTTTAAATTTATTTAAAATTTTGATCTAGTGCGATGGCTTCTAAGCTTTGTCATTTATCTACACAGCAGTTGTAGTCTGAATGCCAAACCTTAGGGGTCTCACTAGAATAAAACTAGGAAAATATAATACATGTCAATGTTTAATATCGTTCGTAAAGAATTCCAATTTGGTCAACACCAAGTTGTTTTAGAAACGGGTCGTGTTGCACGTCAAGCAAATACAGTTTTAGTTACCATGGGTGGCGTGACTGTGCTCGTTGCGGTTGTGGCTCAGCCTAAAGCAAAAGCGGGTCAAGACTTTTTCCCGTTAACTGTTAACTATCAAGAAAAACAATATGCTGCTGGTCGTATCCCAGGTGGTTATGGCAAGCGTGAAGGTCGTGCTTCTGAAGCTGAAACTTTAATTTCACGTCTGATTGACCGTCCGATTCGTCCGTTGTTCCCAGAAGGTTATTTCAACGAAATCCAAGTGACAGCAACAGTTGTTTCTTCTGATAAGACGATGGATGCCGATATTGCTGCAATGTTAGGTACTTCAGCTGCATTATCGATTGCAGGTACACCATTCCGTGGTCCGATTGGTGGTGCGCGTGTTGGTTTAATCAATGGCGAATACGTACTTAACCCGAACTTTGAACAACTTGCACAATCTGATCTTGACCTTGTGGTTGCGGGTACAGAATCTGCTGTGCTTATGGTTGAATCTGAAGCGAAAGAACTTTCAGAAGATCAAATGTTGGGTGCAGTTCTTTTCGGTCATGACGAAATGCAAATTGCGATTCAAGCAATTAAAGAGTTTGCAGCAGCAGCTGGTGCAGTTGAATCAACTTGGGTTGCGCCAAGCAAAAACGAAGCACTTCTTGAGCAATTAAAAACTGCTTTTGAAGCGAAAATTTCTGAAGCATATACCATTGCAGTAAAGCAAGATCGTTATGCAGCACTTGATGCACTTTATGCAGAAGCCGTTGCTCAGTTCGTTCCTGAAAATGACGAAACTGGTATTGCTGATGAAGTAAACGAATTATTTGAAGATCTTAAATACCGTACTGTACGTGACAACATCTTGTCTGGTAAGCCGCGTATCGATGGTCGTGATACCAAGACTGTTCGTGGTATTGACGTTCAGGTTGGTGTATTAGGTCGTGCGCACGGTTCTGCATTATTCACACGCGGTGAAACTCAAGCGTTAGTTACAACGACTTTGGGTAATACACGTGATGCGTTGATGGTTGATACGCTTTCTGGTACCAAAACTGACAACTTTATGTTGCACTACAACTTCCCTGCATATTCTGTAGGTGAAACGGGTCGTGAATCAGGTCCTAAACGTCGTGAAATCGGTCATGGTCGTTTAGCACGTCGTGGTGTTCAAGCCGTTCTTCCTGCGGCTGATCGTTTCCCGTATGTGATCCGTATCGTATCTGATATTACTGAATCTAATGGTTCATCTTCTATGGCTTCTGTATGTGGTGCTTCATTGTCACTTATGGATGCTGGTGTACCATTGAAAGCACCAGTTGCGGGTATCGCAATGGGCTTGGTTAAAGAAGGTGAGCGTTTTGCCGTTCTTTCTGACATCTTAGGTGATGAAGATCACTTGGGCGATATGGACTTTAAAGTTGCGGGTTCTGCCAACGGTATTACTGCACTTCAAATGGACATCAAGATCGAAGGGATCACTGAAGAGATCATGGAAGTGGCATTAAACCAAGCATTTGCTGGTCGTATGCACATCCTGAATGAAATGAACAAAGTCATTTCACGTGCACGTTCAGAAATCAATGCACATGCGCCGACGTTTGAAGTGATCAACATCAACCCTGATAAGATCCGTGACGTGATTGGTAAAGGTGGTGCAACCATCCGTGCGATTACTGAAGAGACTAAAGCAGCGATTGATATCGAAGATAACGGTACTGTACGCGTGTTTGGTGAAACTAAAGCGGCTGCGAAAGCTGCGATTGCGAAAATCCAAGCGCTTACTGCAGAAGTTGAACCAGGTACAATCTATGCGGGTAAAGTTATTCGTATCGTTGAATTTGGTGCATTCGTCAATATCATGCCAGGTACTGACGGTTTGCTTCACATTTCACAAATCTCAAATGAGCGTATTGCGAATGTGACTGACGTATTAAAAGAAGGTCAGGACGTTAAAGTACAAGTTGCTGATGTCGACAACCGTGGTCGTATCAAGTTGACAATGAAAGACATTGAACAAGCTTAATGCTAGCAGGCATTTTGCTTAAAAAAAGCGCATTGTTTTAACAATGCGCTTTTTTATTAAGTGAATGATTGTTAAGAACATAAAAAACTGAAACTATAAACATAAAATTTCTTGATATTAGACATTAGTCTAATGCTTTAATTGTGTGCCTCACAATTAACGTAGAATTCCCCAAATTTCCGTGCCTGCCTGCGTTTATGTGGTTTTAGATAGACAGTCGGAAGTCTATTTGTTCATCTCAATATGAAGGAATATCGCACATGCTTGTCGATCATGTCGCCACAGGTCAAGATGACCAACAGCCTCCCAAGAAACCAAAGTTTTATCAGATTCTCTATGTGCAAGTGATCTTCGCGATTGTCGCGGGGATATTGTTAGGTCATTTCTTCCCAGAATTAGGTGAAAGCTTGAAGCCACTCGGCGAAGCCTTCATTAAATTAGTTAAAATGATTATTGCTCCTGTAATTTTCCTGACCGTTGTGACAGGGATTGCAGGCATGAAAAACCTCGGCAGTGTAGGTCGGGTGACCGCGAAGGCCATGATCTACTTCCTGACGTTTTCAACCTTGGCCTTGATCGTAGGATTGATTGTCGGGAATGTGATTGAGCCAGGTCACGGTTTGAATATTGATCCAAGTAGCTTGCACAGTACCAAAGTTGATGAATATGCTGCCAAAGCACATGAGTCGACGATTACGGGCTTCTTGATGAATATTATTCCAGATACATTGGTCAGTCCATTTGTATCAGGTCAAATTCTTCAAGTCCTGTTTGTCGCGGTATTGTTTGGTTTGGCTTTGGCAAAATCAGGTGATTTAGGTCGTCCAGTCACAGATTTTCTACAGCAGCTCACTACGCCAGTATTTACCTTAGTCGGTATGTTGATGAAGTTTGCGCCGATTGGTGCATTCGGTGCCATGGCCTTTACCATTGGTGCTTATGGGATCAGTTCAATCGGTAATTTGATGTTATTGATTGCGACCTTCTACATTACCGCTTTGCTGTTCGTGATTATTATTTTGGGCGCAGTGGCTCGCTATAATGGTTTCTCGATTATTGATCTGATTCGTTATATTAAAGACGAACTTTGGTTGGTACTCGGAACAAGCTCATCAGAAGCAGCATTACCGTCATTGATGGCAAAAATGGAAAAAGCGGGCTGTGAAAAGTCGGTGGTTGGTCTGGTGATTCCAACGGGTTATTCATTTAACCTTGATGGTACCAATATTTACATGACATTGGCGGCATTGTTCATCGCCCAAGCCTGTAATATTGAATTAACCCTCACGCAACAAATCACGATTCTGTTGGTGGCGATGCTGAGCTCTAAAGGTGCAGCAGGCATCACAGGTGCAGGCTTTATTACTCTGGCTGCGACACTGTCGGTTGTTCCTGCAATTCCAGTCGCAGGTATGGCATTGATTCTGGGTATCGACCGCTTTATGTCAGAATGCCGTGCATTAACCAACTTGGTGGGTAATGCTTGTGCCACAATCGTGGTGGCAAAATGGGATAATGCGTTGGACAAAGAGCAACTTGACCAAGCCCTTAAATATGGTGTGGTTGAGAAGAAAGAAGTGTAATCTTCCTGAGATTCGGAAAAGCCTCCATGCTGTGCATGTGAGGCTTTTTTATTGGATGTCGTTTTAGTCCTGTAATAGCCGTAGCTTTTTATCTGGCTTCGTGGCAGCATTTCTCTCGCCATTCTAATTTCTATTGTCCTATGCAACTTTATTATTTTTATCGTCATAACAGTGAAAATACGATTTTTATCAGTGCGGAACAACAAACAGAACATACGCTTGAATTTTTATGGGTTGATAGTCTTAGGCAGGATCTGGTGAATCATACAGAGGCTTGGCAGAAGAATATTTATGAGCATACAGGATTGGTACTGAATGAATTCCATTTGCGGGATTTACTCAATATCGAGCATCCTTGTGCATTTGATACGGTGGAGGAATATGACCTGTTGGTATTCCGTAAACTGATTAGCCCAGATGACCAGATTTTGGCAAATGAGAGTGCTTCAGAATCGCATGAAAGTGTTTTTGGTTTGGCGACCACACCCATGAGTTTTATCTTAACCCCCACGGTTTTGGTGAGTGTGAGAGAGCAGGGCAATCAGGCGGTAGAGAGCTATATTCAGCGTATTCAGACCATTATGGGACGACCGAGTACAGAGCAGAATAAACCACGTAAGTTAGCCAGCACCCCCGCAGATTTATGCCTACGCTTATTGAATAGCATGATTGATGGTTATCTGAATTTACGCACGCCCTTAACCCGCCGTGTCGAATATTGGCAACAACAACTTTTACAGGGCAATCGTCGTTTTAAGCAGTGGCATCAATTGTTTCATGAAGATATGGCCTTTCAGCAAATCGAAAATCTCTGTGAGGAGCAGATCGAAACCTTGCAAGAATTTAGGGATGAACTGGTCGATAATTATCATCATGTAGTGGGTGAACATAAGCACAAAGCGCAAGATATTCTGTTGGTACGTCTGAACGATTTGATGAGTCATGTGGAGCGGGTGCAAAAGCATACTTTGCGCTTAAGAAATGCCATTCAATCGGCCATTGATTTGCATTTCTCTGCTATTGCCAATCAAACCAATGAAAACATGCGCATCTTGGCGATTATTACCGCCATCTTTGCACCACTGACTTTATTGACTGGGGTCTATGGGATGAACTTTGAGTTTATCCCTGGGCTGAAGTCACCTGTTGGTTTTTGGATTATGCTGGGTGTGATGCTGATGAGTACGGTGATGTTGCTGTATTATTTTTATCGACAGCATTTGGTTGGACGTGGTGAGCGCAGTGTGATTGATTTACTGGCACAGCAGCATCGGCAGCGTAATTTTAATCTGTTGTGGTTTTTGGATTATGAACCGATTAAGCAAACGCTGAAAGAAGTGGAGAAAATGACCAAGCTGAAATAGAAGGGGCTTGGTCATTTACAGGATGGCTTAATGAAAATGCTTGAGCTGTTTACGCAGCTGTTGCACTTCATCGATTAAATCCAGCATCACCGCTACGGCTGATAAGCTTGCATCGAAGTCACGTTGTAAACGGTAAGCACGTCTAGCCCGACTGACATCTTCACCAATAAACTGATAGCTTTGCGGTTCCACAGAAATCTGCAAAATATCGTAATCAATCAGTTTTAACACCCAGTCGGTACTTTGACCGCATGCCTCAGCGAAGTGCTCAAGATCAAGTGCCAATTGTTCATCAATGATTTCAACTTGGCTATGACCGTCATATTGAATTTCTTTGTATTGAATGGTTGTCATGATCTTACTCCTTATGAGGCGCGAGGTCGGAATGAAGCAAAGGCATCGGCAAATTGTTGGTAGGCCTGTTGCTCTTGCTCACTGTGCACTGGCGGTAAAACAATATTAATAATCAGGTATAAATGTCCTGCAGTTTTGTTTGGAATGCCTTTGTCTTTTAAACGCAGTTGTTGCCCATTCTTGGCATTTTTCGGTAAGTTAACTTTGAGCTGCCCAGCAGGGGTACTGAGCTCGATGCTTTGCCCTATACCAGCTTCCCAAGGACTGACATCAATGGTTTGATACACATCGGCACCTTCGACACGAATTCGATCCGTGTCTTTATATTGGATTTCAATGTAAAGATCACCGTTTTCACCGCCATTGATACCCGTTTGACCTTGACCGTTTAAGCGGATTTGTTGACCTTCCTTCATGCCTTTTGGAATTTTAACCTCTAAGGTTTTACGTTGTACCTCAGGTTCACCATAAACGTTATAAGTCGGAATCTGTAGGGTAATTTGTTGAGTTGAACCGTGATAAGCAATATCTACGTCGACTTGAATACTGGCGTGCTGGTCTTCACCACGATAGCTACGTTGTTGACGTTGAGAGCGTTGCTGACCTCCACCAAAGCCAGAACCAAAACGGCCAAATAAGTCCTCAAATCCGCTAAAGTCAGCACCATCACCCGAACTTTGGCGATAGAACTGTGAACCATCAAAACCACTTTGATTGCCTTGCCCAAAATTAGAGAAGCCTTGTGGGTGATCCAGCATTTGGTCATATTCTGATTTCTTGGTGCTATCACTTAGGGTGTCATAGGCAACATTGATGGCCTGCATTTTAGTTTCTGCATCGGCTTCTTTGCTAATATCAGGATGATATTTACGTGCCAATTTTCGATAGGCTTTTTTGATTTCATCTGCTGTGGCGTCTCTTGAAACACCCAGCTCTTCATAATAATTTTTTGCCATGATCTATAATAAATATAATGATGTGTTTGTTTCATTATGAAACGAATCCAAGAGATTTCAATGGATTCGATTGTATAAGACTTGTTCTGTTTGGCTAAAAATGTACACCGCTATGGCTTTTAATGTGGACTTGAGGTCGATTTTAGAGAAAGGTATCAACCAGACCATAAAGTGCAATCAAGACTAGCAGGACGCCACATAGTCCCAGAATCTTCGGATAGATACTGCTTTGAGAGAGACTGCGGAAGAACAGATACACCAAAGACAAGGTGAGGAAGTCCAAAATAATCCAAGTCACAGTCAGTAGGCTTAAACTGAAATTGATGTTCGGTGAGATATGAATAAACTGCGGGAAAAAAGCCGAAAAGAAAATGATGTCTTTCGGATTGGAAATCCCCACCAGAAAGCCTTTTTTAAAACCACCGCTTTGTGCAGATACGGTTTGAATAGCGGTTGGATGTGGTGCCTGAAGTACTTCTTTAATAATGCTATAACCCAGATAGGCGATATACAGGCAGCCCAATACCCGAATGGCTTTTAGGTAATTCTCATCAATAGTCAGAAAACCTTTGAGAATGAGTACGGAAATAAAAATTAGGATTAAAGAGGCGAAATTAGTTCCAAAAATTGTCTCTAGTGCTTTTTTATAGCCACCCTTAAGGCCAGCACTGGCCACCAAAATCATCACAGGACCAGGGGTCGCAATCAGTACAACCACGCTAATAATAAACAGCAAGTATTCGAAGTAATTCATAAGTCAAATGTTAGGTCTATGTTATTGGGAGATTTGAGCATTGTTTTATCGCATAGACCTTAATACAAAATAAAAAAAGACGGAAGCCCGTCTTTTTTTATTTTTTAACATTTAGTTAATTAACTTAAATGTTCACCGAACAAGCCCAAAGCTTCTTCTGCGGTAAATTCATAACGTGTATTACAGAACTGACAATCCATTTGGATTGGATTTTGAGCTTCCAGTGTTTCATGAACTGCAGTCACGCCGATTTGGATCAAGGCATTGGCACAACGTTCTTTCGAACAGGTACAGCCAAACTTTAACTGCTCAACTTCAGGTAAACGCACTTCTTCTTCATTATACAAACGATAGAGGATTTCATTTGCAGGAAGATCGGTTAACTCTTCTGGTTTAAGGGTTTCAGTGAGCATGGTCAAACGTGGCCATAGATCTTCATCAACCAACTTTTGCTCTTCTTCATCATTACGAGGAAGCAGCTGAATCAATAGACCACCCGAACGTTGGTTATTGGTTGCCAATACAATATGGGTTGGGATCTGTGCAGACAAATCGTAATACTGTGTCAAACAACCTGCCAAGGTCGGTTGATCAAGTGGGACGATCCCTTGATAGCGTTCGCCGTGTTCAGGTTCAATGTTGATGAACAGCACTGGATTGCTTAAAGCTGCAAGCACAGTACGACTGTCGCCACCTTTAACGAAACGAGGATCTTCTTCATAATCGGCCAATGCGCGAACTTCACCTAAATGGTTGCACTCAGCCATGGCCCATTTAAAAGTTCCATTTGCTTGGATCTGTAAACTAATCCGGCCACGAATCTTGAGTGTACTGGCCAGTAAGGCTGTTGCACTGAGCATTTCACCTAACAGGCTTTGTACCGCAGGCATATATTCACGTTGCGCCAAAATCGTTTGAAGCGCTTCTTCTAAGTGCACGACTTCACCACGAACAGGGCAGTCTTCGATAAAAAAGCGTTGGCGTAAATCAGACATATTTTTCTCCAGTACCCCCTAAGGGGAAAACAAAGCAACGCTTTGCCTTGTAAAGCACTTCAGGCTTTATAAAAAGGTGCATGGTATGCAGTCAATAATGGTGTCAGTTTGCCAAAACTCAAGATGTTTCATTGAGTGAATTTGCATCACTTTGTGTGTTTTGATCATTGCTCAAGCGATCTGATCTTAAAGTTTTTGTGTTTTCAAATAAATACTCAAGTTCTGCAATCGCACTTGGATAGTTTTCAAGGACATCTTGTTGATCATGGGACCAATGTTGCTGGATCAGCAGCTGTTCATCTTCCTGTTTAAAGCGCTCAATTTGAATATGTGCATCTTCAACGGAGAGACCAGTTTCAATCAATGCCTGTTGTGCCATATTTAACGATGAAGCATAGGTTTCACGCCAAATATGTTGTACGCCCAAATCATTGAGTAAATGCGCATGATGGCGGTCACGTGCTCGTACAAACAGGGTTAAATCTGGATAGTTCAAACGGAGATGCCGCGCCAGATTCATACTGTCTTCAACATCATCAATTGCAATAATCAATAATTTGCAATATTCAATGCCTGCAGCACGTAAGTTCTCGACTTGGGTGACATCAGCATCAAAGAAACGATGTCCATATTGTTCAATAAAATCAGCGTCAGGTTGATTGCTATCAATGACACTGAATTGTTTGCCTTGTGCGTGTAAGGCCCGTGCGATGACTTGCCCAAAACGGCCAAAGCCCAAAATAAGAATCGGGTGTTGAGGGACATCGTCAATCTGTACTGCCACCTGCTTCTGCAATTTTGGCAAAACTTTTGAATCAAATAACCAATACAGCAGTGGGGTCAAGAGCATTGAACCTAATATAATCAGGAACATCGATTCTAGTAACGCTTTGCTAACTAAACTTTCGCTTTCTGCCAGTTTGAGTAAAATAAAACTGAGTTCACCACTTTGAGCCAAGATGATTGCAAACAGGGTACTGAGCTTGGCATGACGTTGTTGGTAATAGCAGATAGCTGTAACAACAGCAGCCTTGATCACAACTAAACCAAAGATTGATGCGATGATCAATAATGGTGTTTGGATAAGGGGTTGCAGTGAAAGCCCCAAGCCGATGGCCAGAAAAAATAGTCCTGTTGCAGCATCTTTAAATGGTTCAAGAATGCGTTCAACTTCACTTTTAAATTCTGTCTCTGCGAGTAATAAGCCCCCCAGAAATGCACCAATTAGAATATGGATATTTAAAATATCCATGATGAGGATGACAGAAAGAAAGACCAGTAAACTGAGTACAGGAATCAAATGAATACTGTGTTTACGGGCTAAAAAACGGAATGCCGGCCGAACTAAATAGCGGCTGGCTAAGAATAATCCTGAAAATGTCGCGATGATTGCTGCAAAATAGGCAATGCCATGTCGTGTAGAAGCAGTGTCTTCGAGTAATGGAAATAACACAATCAAGATGAGGGCAACAAAGGCTTGAAATTGCAAGGTTGCTAAAGTCGCTTGTCCTAATTTGTTATTGAGCTGCTGTTTTTTTTCTAGGAGTTGTAATGGTAAAGCGACTGCGGATAGTGCTAAAGCAAATCCGAGAATCAAACTGGTTAGCACATCATTAAACAGTAAAAAACATGCGCCAATCAGAACAAGAGTAATGATTAGGAGTTGTAATCCGCTGTTTTTTAGAATGCCTCTACGCTCGAGCCAAAGTTGTTGTGGTCGAAAAGCAAAGCCGACAAAGAACATCACTGCAATCATACCAAAATGCAGCAACTGATTGATGAGTTGAGGATCTTCAATCAGGCCCGAAACACTGGAGCCAAGTAACAGCCCTGCAATCAGATAACCCAGAACAGTATTGGCGGCATAGCGTTTTGCTAATGGAACAAAAATTAAAGTCGCAGCCAGTAATAAAATAATTGGTAGCAGTAAAGACATTGAATGCCTCAAATTTTTCTATTTTGTCTAGACTAACTCAAATGAGTCGTCTGTAAAAATATGATCTGAAAAGATGATATTGGAAAACGTTCGATAACTTGAACACGCTCAGATTAAGCCTCTAACTAAACTCTTGCGGATCAACATCAATCGATAGCCTCAGTAGATGCTGGCGAGGTAAGTGTACGACGTGTTGCCACCACTGGCGCAAATAAAAATGCAGTTTTGCTCGATCGCTAGACAAAATCACCATATGTGCACGATAACGGCCTGCTTTACGTTCCATCGGTGCGGGAATCGGTCCCCAAATGTCGACTAAATCTCCAGCCATTGTCCGTAATTGTTGTGCAATATCCGCTAAGAATTGCTGACTATAGTCTCGATCTTTAGATTCGACCCGAACTAATACCGCATAGCGATAGGGTGGAAGTAGTGCGATTTTACGATCAGCCAGCATTTGTTTGGCGACAGTACGGTAGTCATGCTCAATTAAAGTGGTCAACATTGGATGATCGGGGCGCAGGCTTTGTAAATAAACACTGCCTTTATGTTCACCGCGTCCAGCACGACCTGCAACTTGAACAATCAGTTGTGCGGTACGTTCAGGCGCGCGCGGGTCAACGCTGAGCAAGCCAGCATCAATATCTAAAATCGCAACGAGCGTCACATGTGGGAAATGGTGACCTTTGGCCAGCATCTGTGTGCCCAACAAAATATTGGGTTTATTTTGTTGAATGCGATCATAAATTTTCTGCCAGCTACCCACTTTGCTGGTACTGTCACGGTCGACCCGAATCACTTCATGGTGTGGGAATAACTCTTGTAAGTGTTCTTCAAGTTTTGCTGTGCCTGCACCAATGGTTTTTAAGCTTTGTTTCTGACATGCAGGACAATGATCAGGCAGGCGATTGATGGTGCCGCAGTGATGGCAATGTAAATAATGATAGGGCTGTGAATGCAAAGTAAAATGCGCATCACAATGTGGGCAGTTGGCTTGCCAACCACAGCTTTCACACATCAGGATCGGTGCATAGCCGCGTCGATTTAAAAAGATCAGCACTTGTTCTTTACGCTCTAACGTATGCTTGATCTGTTCGATGAGCGTTTGGCTGAGTCCGTGCTTCTTTTTTGCGATTTTTAAATCAACCACATGCATTTTCGGCAGTACCGCCACGCCCGCACGTTGATTCAGTTCAAGCAAATGTAACTTGCTCGACTCTACTAAGTGATAACTGTCGATACTTGGTGTTGCAGATCCGAGAATGACAGGGCAGTTCTGTAAATGACCACGATATAGGGCTACATCACGGGTATGGTAGCGGAAACCTTCTTGCTGCTTAAAGGAGAGATCATGCTCCTCATCCAAGATAATTAAACCCAGCTGAGGGAGTGGGGTGTAAATTGCAGAACGTGTACCAATAATAATCGAGGCTTTGCCCGTTTGCGCATGTTGCCACGCTTGCATGCGTTTTGAATCATTTAAGCCTGAATGTAGTAAGGCAACATCACAATGAAAGCGTGACTTAAAACGAGCGACCGTTTGCGGGGTTAAGCCAATTTCAGGTACCAGTACCAGCACCTGTTTACCTTGTTTTAATACCTCATACATGACTTGCAAATAGACTTCAGTTTTACCACTGCCGGTCAAACCATCCAATAAAAATGCTTGGTATTGATGCTGCACTTTGAGGATCTGTTGAATCGCTTTCTTTTGATCTTCGTTCGGTGTCAAAGGTACTTGTGCCAGTTGTACTGGTGTTGGGGTGAAATCATGTGGTTCAAGACAGCATTCAACCAAGCCTTTCTTTTCTAGGGCTTTGAGGGTTGAGGTTTCTACACCACTTAGATTGAGCACATTTTCAGTGGTGCCGTTTGGATGCAGTTTAAGAACCTGATAAGCATCATATTGTTTTTGAGAGCGTTTTAATAAAGAGGCTGGGTCTTCATGGGGAATGATCTTCCATAAATGAAACAGGATATCTAAGGCTCGCCCTTGTCTTAATAAGCTG
This sequence comes from Acinetobacter sp. Ac_3412, assembly GCF_013072675.1. Lineage (NCBI taxonomy): Bacteria > Pseudomonadati > Pseudomonadota > Gammaproteobacteria > Moraxellales > Moraxellaceae > Acinetobacter > Acinetobacter sp. Ac_3412. The sequence goes on from NZ_LXUJ01000014.1 coordinate 220,276, forward strand.
GGCAGGGCACTTTGCATCACTTCACCAATCGGGAATTGGTAATATTGTGCTGACCATGTCAACAAAGTTAAAACTTGTTGGTCTAGAATCGTTTCCTGATCAAGTAATTCTGTGATGGCCTTAAGTTTGAATTGTCCTGTAAATACTTCGTGAGGATCTACTTTTTCAGTAATAATTCCCACGAGGTTTTGCCGCCCAAAAGAAATGGCAACGCGTGCACCGATTTGTGCTTGTGCATATTGCTCAGCACTGACTGTATAGTCAAAGGTGTCATACACATAGACGGGTATCGCGACTCGAATACGGTAGAGAATAGCGTTAGAATTTTGGCTAGGCATATAGGCTTCATTCATGGGTAAAATGGCATGACTGCATGTCATGGAATTATGCTAAAGTGCGAAGTGTTATGTCGATGAATTTCTTGTGAAACGCTCAGGTTTCACTTCAAACACGGATGCAACTGTAACAACAACTATTTTGGGACAATTAGAACAGAACCATGCCTGCTTATCAATTTACCGCGCTTGATGCCTCAGGAAAGCAACATAAAGGTGTGCTGGAAGGGGATTCTGCACGCCAAATTCGTCAACAGTTACGCGATAAAGCATGGACACCCATTGCGGTCGATGCCGTTGAGCAAAAAGACAAACAGCAACAACGTTCATGGTTTAAAAAAAGCTTTAGTGCCTATGATTTGGCATTAATGACCCGACAGCTTTCTGTGTTAGTTGCTGCAGGTATTCCACTTGAAGAAGCACTACGTGCAGTGAGTAAGCAAAGTGAAAAATCACATGTGCAAAACCTATTAATCGCCGTACGGTCCAAGGTTCTAGAAGGACATTCACTGGCGAAAAGTATGCAGCAATCGGGTCGCTTTCCCGAACTGTATATTGCCACCGTTGCTGCAGGCGAGCGCTCAGGTCATCTTGATTTAATCTTAGATCAGCTGTCGGACTACACCGAAAATCGTTTTGCTATGCAGAAGAAAGTACAGGGTGCGATGATCTATCCGATTGTACTGATGCTGATGTCTTTCGGGATCGTGATGGGCCTGATGACCTACGTCGTGCCTGAAATCGTCAAAACCTTTGAACAAAGTAAAGAAGCCTTGCCTTGGATCACGGTTGCATTGATGAAGGCCAGTGCCTTTATTCGGCATACTTGGATTGGCATGCTCATTCTTGCATTTATTGCCATTATTGTATTTACCCGTTTTTTAAGAACCAATGCGGGACATTATGCATTTGACCGATTAACACTCAGACTGCCACTATTTGGTAAACTTTCACGTGGTATAAATGCGGCACGTTTTGCCAGCACCTTATCGATTCTAACCCGTTCAGGGGTGCCTTTGGTTGAAGCCCTCCGTATCGGTGCTGAAGTCAGTAATAACTGGGTGATTCGTGATGCCATTGAAGTGGCGATGGAGCGTGTAACAGAAGGTGGTAATTTGGCAACGCAATTGGAGCGTTGCGGTTATTTTCCACCAATGATGGTACAAATGATTCGAAGTGGTGAAGCGTCTGGTGAGCTAGATCGGATGTTGGATCGGGCATCGACCATGCAAGATCGTGAGGTCACCACCTTTATTTCCACATTACTGGCGTTACTCGAACCCTTGATGCTGATTTTTATGGCAGCAATAGTATTGGTGATTGTGATTGCGGTAATGTTGCCAATTATTAATATGAACAATATGATTTAATGAGTGACATGTAAGAGATGAATATGAATAATTCAATGAATAAGCACAATGTTGAACAAAGCTTGAATCCTGCCACTCGAAGCATAGCTTCTCGTCTTGCGACCCGACCGAGCGCTGCTCGGTTTAATCGGGTCTCAGGATTTACACTCATTGAAGTGATGGTTGTTATTGTAATTTTAGGTGTTCTGGCTGCACTGATCGTTCCGAACGTGATGGGTCGTGGTGAAAAGGCCAAAGTGGATACCACCAGTATTACCTTAAAAGGTGTTGCGGGTGCTTTGGATCAGTATAAGTTGGACAATGGTCGTTACCCATCGATGCAAGATGGTGGTCTAGATGCGTTGGTGAATCAACCTGCTTCTGCAAAGAACTGGTTACCGGGTGGTTATGTCAAAGGCGGCTATCCAAAAGACAGTTGGGAGAATGATTTACAGTATGTGATCCCAGGTCGTGAAGGTCGTCCATTTGATTTATATTCGTTTGGCGCGGATGGTAAAGAAGGTGGCGAAGGCAATGATGCGGATATTTATTATCAGCCATAATGCTTGAATAAAATATCACTTCACTTTTGCATTAAATAAATAGAGAGTGAAGTGATAATGTTTCTTAATTCAATAAAACAACATAACTATTTGAAAAATATAAAATGAATAAAATATTGAATATGTGAGAGTTATAATAAGAATTATTCCCATATTTGATAGTTACAAGAAAAAGAAATTATGCAGAAAAATAGACTATTTCTTTAGATCAAAGCTTTGCATAATAAATTCAAGCCATTGAAAAATAAGATGTGGAGAAATCAGATGAAAGCATTCTTTATGTTGGATGAACTGAATCAGTTTCATTGGGCAATGCTTAAATCTGTATTGCTCATCTTAAGCCTATTACCCTTTAGTGAAGGTGCTTTAAGTTTGTGGCAAGCTTCAGAAGGAAGTAGTCAAATCATGATCGGCTTTTTTGCATTGAGTATGTTGAGTGCATGGTTTGTATTGTGTTTTTTAAGTGCCTTAAAAACCAGTGTCTGGGATAACCAAGAGCTGATTTCTAAATATGAGCAGCTTGTATTTAAAGCCTATCGATATATTCCGATGCTGTTTTTATCGAGTCTGGTGGCGTATTTATCGGTGCAATTGTCGATTAATTTCTAAGCCGGAGATATTCAAAAAACGTAGACCCAAGATCTACGTTTTTTATGGTCTAAACTTAAACTGGTCGCACCAAGAGCATTGTCATTTTACGCACGATAGGCAACACCAAGAGCAGCACAGGAAATGCGATCAGCCAAGAAATTCCCCATGCTGACATCCACGTTGCAAAAGAGAACTGCTCAAACCCCATACTTCTGAGCGTACTAATACAAGACACAATAAAAGTCATAATAATGGACAAGAAGAAGGGTAAAACAATGGATGCGTAACGATTAGGAATTTTTTGAAAATTAAAACTAGAAGATTTTGAACTCTGCATTTTTTACTCCGTAAACCAACAAACGCCAGTGCCTGATCAAAGATAAAAATATCTTGATGAAATAGCTCCAAGCCTTGTTGGAGATATGTTAGCACGTTGATTGACGTAAACGTTTACGGCTTTATGATCAGCAAAATTAATTTAGCATGGAGTTGCGCAATTGAAAATAAAAATAAGCGTATTTATTGAGTTGGATAGATTCGCTATGCTGCAACTGGGCTTAAAAGAGAGAAAAGGAAAAAGCATGCAACAGATCGAATGGAATGACTTTACTAAGGTTGAATTACGTGTGGGTAGAATCATTCAAGCGGAAGTGTTTCAACAAGCGCGAAAACCCGCTTATATTTTGCAGGTGGATTTTGGTGAAGAGCTGGGGATCAGAAAATCCAGTGCACAAATTACCAAGCTGTATCAGCCTGAGAATTTGATTGGAAAATTGGTGGTTGCTGTCATCAATTTTCCGAAAAAGCAGATTGGGCCGATTCAGTCCGAATGTCTGGTGACAGGTTTTCATAATGCAGACGGGGATGTCGCGCTTTGTGTCCCAGAGTTTGATGTTCCTCTGGGCACAAAGTTACTGTAATTTATCGACGTGATTTGAAGCTAATATCAACTTTACGTGGACGATAGATCCAGCCTACGATTAATAAAAGCAATGAGAAAATCAAGATCGGGTAATCACTTAAACGATTATAGAGAGTTTGCCCTTGCATGGCAGGTAATTCGCCACGTAACACGGCTTCTTGATCCATTGGCGCCTGTTTAACAATATGACCATGCTGATCGATAAATGCGGTCACACCTGTATTGGTGGCACGAATAAACCAACGACCATTTTCTTTGGCACGCATCTGTACCATTTGTAGATGTTGCCAAGGTCCAGCCGTCCCCGTGAACCAAGCATCATTCGATACGGTGATTAAGAAGTCACTATTAGCAGCATTACGACGAGTCAGGTTTGGATAGGCTACTTCATAGCAAATGGCGGCTGCCAGTGCATGACCTTTTACAGTCAGCGGTTTTTGATTGGCTTCACCGCGTGAAAAACCACTCATGCTGACATCGTTCTGCATCGCAGGCAGTACCCATTTCAGCATGCCTGACAATGGAATATATTCGCCAAAGGGTACTAAACGTTGTTTCTTATACAAGCCAAAGGAGTCGCTACCCGATGCCATAATACTGTTGTAATATAACGGCTCACCCACTTGCTGCGATTTGGCTAGATCCCAATAGGGAATACCTGTGACCCAAGCGCTATCGGTTTTCTTGGCTTGTGCCGACATTGCATCCAAGAACTCTTGAATATCGGTCTGGAACATTGGAATTGAGGATTCAGGCCAAACGATAAGATCACGGCCCCATTCTGCGCGCGTCAGGGTGGCATAGATTTCTAAGGTTTTAATCTGATATTCAGTCAGCCATTTCAGATCTTGCGGGATATTCCCTTGGATCAGTGAAACACTCAGCGGCTTCGCTGCTTTAGGCTGCACAAATTGAATAAAACCAGCGCCCCAAGCACCTAATACGAGAAGTGCAGAAGGAATGGCCCAGAACCAACGACGGTTTAAAATCTCAACCAAGGCACAGGCCAATACAATCACGACAAATGAAACGGCATAGACCCCGAATAAAGGTGCATAGCCATCGAGTAAGCGTTCAGTGAAGGCATAACCTGCAAATAACCATGGGAAACCTGTAAAGACCCAAGTTTTTGCCCACTCAAATAACACCCAGAGTGGCGCGAAAGTTAACGGTGTTTCTGGGAAAAAGCGACGATACAACCAAGTTTGAAATGCGGTAAATAAGCCCATTGCGGCTGCCATAAAGACAATCATCAAAATGCTTAGAAAGGCATTGGTATCGCCATAGGTATGGATTGAGGTATACAGCCAGAATGCGCCGACAAACCATAAACCAAAACCATAAGCCCAACCGAGCGCAAAGGCTTGGCGTGGACTACGTTGACGTAATACCGCATACAATAGTGCAGGCGACAGAATCGCAAGCCACCAAAAATAATAGGGGGCTAAAGCCAAACTAAAGATTGCACCAGAAATTAGTGCAATCAATAGGGGAAAAATAAAAGGAAGCTGAGTGTGTGCTTGAGATGGATTTAACAGCTTCTCAAAATAGGTTCTCATTGACGGACAGCTCGAATCAGATGGATAGTACGTGCATCTGCTTCAATAATGGTAAATTGCCAATCTCCAAGTTCAATGGTTTGACCTTGTAAATCGCTCACTAAACCAATCTCTTGCAGCAGTAAACCGCCCATAGTTTCAACTTCATCGTCAGAAAAATCTGCATCTAAAATAGTGTTGAAGTGTTCGATTGGTGTAAGTGCCTGCACAATCCAAGTATTGGCTGTGGTCGGGTCATTGTCTGGGACGATATACAGTGCTTCTTCATCTGCAATATCGTGCTCATCTTCAATTTCACCGACAATCTCTTCGAGAATATCTTCGAGGGTAACCAAACCAGAAGTCGAGCCATATTCATCGATAACAATCGCAATATGGGTTTGGGTATTTTTCAACATGCGCAACACTTGGTCTGAACGTGCACTTTCAGGTACAAATACAGGCTGACGCATCAATGAACGAATATCGACTTTGACATTGCGCTCGGTTAAGAAGGGCAATAGATCTTTTGCTAATAAGATACCAACGACATTATCCGTTTGATCCGCAGAGAATACTGGAAAGCGTGAATGTGCAGAATCAATCAACACATGCAGAATATCAAGTAATTGATCATCTTCCTGCAAACTGATAATCGCTGTACGCGGCGTCATGACTTCTCGAATCTTGGTTGCTGGCAGATCGAGAACACCCTCAAGCATAGCAACAGTATCTGGCTCTAAAAAGCGACGTGAGTCTTGAACTAACTTGAGTAATTCATCGCGGGTTTCAGGTGCGGTACCTAACCATTTTCTTAAGCCACGCATACCCCACGATGGACTGGATTCCTCGACCATGATCTTTCCTAAAGACTCTCTATATCAATTAGATGATTTTCATCATACCGAAGATAAAGCGGATATGCATCAATAATACTATGTAAAAAACGTACAGTTTTTCAAAAAGCTGCTGATGATTTTCATATCAGCAGTTTATGCTAAAATGTGAAAATTAGAATATTTGAGTTTTATGATGTCTGAACAACCAAAACTTCCTGCTGTGCAAATCAATACGCGAGGTTTACGTTGCCCTGAACCTGTGATGATGTTGCATCAAGCCATTCGCAAAGCCAAGTCGGGCGATATTGTTGAGGTCTTGGCTACAGATCCATCAACATCATGGGATATTCCAAAATTTTGTATGCATCTTGGGCATGAGTTGGTACTCAAAGAAGAAAGCCAAGATGAAAACAGCAATACGGAATATCGTTATTTAGTGCAGAAGGGTTAACTGTCATTTCAGCCAAATAAAACAAAAGCATAAAAAAATCCGAGTCTAAACTCGGATTTTTTATTTTGAATTACATATTCGGGTAGTTCGGACCACCGCCACCTTCAGGCGTTACCCACGTAATGTTCTGTGATGGGTCTTTGATATCACAAGTCTTACAGTGGACACAGTTGGCTGCGTTGATTTGGAAGCGTTTAGAACCGTCATCATTTTCCATGATTTCATAAACACCAGCGGGGCAGTAGCGTTGAGCTGGCTCATCCCATTTTGGTAGGTTTACATCCACTGGAATTGAAGGATCAGTTAACTTCAAATGAGCAGGCTGGTTTTCTTCATGTACGGTATTGGATACGAATACAGAAGATAAACGGTCAAAGGTCAACTTGCCATCTGGTTTTGGATAGTTTGGCTTAAACGTTGAAGCATCCACTGTTTTAAGCACGGCAAAGTCTTGTTTAAGATCATGCAGAGTGAATGGCACTTTAAAGATGTTTTGATCGATAAAGTTAAATGCACCACCAATCCATTGACCGAACTTATGCATCGCTGGACCAAAGTTACGCGAGCTATATAACTCTTCTTTTAACCAAGAATTGTTATATTTATCTGTGTAAGCAGTTAATTCTTTATCGAAGTGGTCTTCGCCCTCAAGCACACGTGCAATCGCAAGATCGCCACCTTTTGCAACACCCGCTGCAATCGCTTCGAATACTGCCTCACCACACAACATACCTGACTTCATTGCAGTGTGTGAGCCTTTGATTTTTGAGAAGTTCAAGAAACCAGCATCATCACCAATCAAGCAACCGCCTGGAAAGGTAAGTTTAGGTAAAGCATTGAAACCGCCTTTCACAACAGCACGTGCACCATAAGAAATACGTTTGCCGCCTTCAAGGAATTGCTTGATGGTTGGGTGTGTTTTCCAACGTTGCATTTCCATGAATGGGTACATGTGTGGATTTTCATAAGATAAATCGACGATCATGCCCATGGTAACTTGATTGTTTTCTGCGTGATATAACCACCAACCACCAGTAGAACCTGTTTCAGACAAAGGCCAACCAGCGCCATGCATCACTAAACCTGGTTTGTGTTTTGCAGGATCAATTTCCCAAAGTTCTTTAATGCCGATACCGTAATGTTGCGGATCAGCATCTTTATCTAAATTGTATTTGGCAATCAGGCGCTTACCAAGGTGGCCGCGGCAGCCTTCAGCAAATAATGTGTATTTGGCATGCAGTTCATAGCCAGGCGTGAAGTTATGTGTTGGCTCACCATTTTTGCCAATCCCCATATCACCTGTTTGGATGCCTTTTACCGTACCATCTTCATGGTAAAGCACTTCAGCGGCAGCAAAGCCTGGGAAGATTGAAACTTCAAGTTCTTCGGCTTTTTGACCTAACCAGCGAACAACGTTACCAAGAGAAACCACATAGTTTCCATCGTTGTGCATTGATTTAGGCACCATCCAATGCGGCATTTTTTGTGCTTTGCTATCAGACAATAAGAAATATGTTTCGTCGCCTGTTACAGGGACATTCAGTGGCGCACCTTCTTCTTTCCAGTTCGGAAATAATTCGTTCATGGCACGTGGTTCAAGTACAGCACCAGAAAGGATATGCGCACCTACTTCAGAGCCTTTTTCAACAACACATACAGAAAGATCAGGTAGGTTGTTTTCAATCGCTAATTGACGAATTTTAATCGCAGCAGATAAACCCGAAGGTCCTGCGCCAACGATCACTACGTCAAACTCCATCGCTTCACGTTCGATGTGTTCCATGTAGGACTCCTCATATTTTTAAGGGTGGCAACCGTAATATTGCGATTCGGTGCTGCCATGAGTGTTCTGAATTGCCGAACACAAATGATAGTATGTGCTCGCAAACGTTTGGGCTAGTATAGTTTTAAACCTTGGTCTCGCCAATTGGCTGAGCGGTCATATTTTCTCGTCATCAAGGCATAAACTATGATAAATGAAAATGATTCTCCACAAAACCCTTTAGAAAATCAGGGAAAAATCATGTTTTCTGATGATAAAAACTTAATCGACATTGCACAATACATAAAAGATGTACAGCAAAGTCACAAAAGGTCAATTCCTCCATTGGAGCAGTGGCATCCAAAGCATTGCGGCAAAATGGATCTACGCATAAAAGCCAATGGCGAATGGTGGCACGAAGGTCAATTGGTCAAACGACAAGCGCTACTCGACCTGTTTAGCAAAGTCTTGTGGAAAGAAGATGGCAAATTCTATCTTAAAACCCCAGTTGAACAGATTGAAATTGAAGTCGAAGATGAGCCTTTGCTCGTTAATCAGGCAGATCAGGTGGAAATCGAAGGTAAAACCTATTTGCAGCTGACGACGATCAATCAGGATGTGGTGATTGTTGATGAGCAACATCCCATTTTTATGCGTGAATATGACGGTGAGTTAAGGCCCTATGTACATGTTCGCTTTGGTATGAATGCCTTGATTCAACGTCAGAGTTTTTATCATCTCGTGAACTACGGCAGTTTGTCTGAAAATGCGCAGGGCGAGACGGTTTTAACACTAAAAAGTGGTGATTTGGTCTTGCATTTGAGCACCTGAGGTTTAAGCTTAAAAGAGCGAATAAACCAATGCCTAAGTGTGTATGACAGCTGTTCAATCGATGCCTCTTTTACTCAATCCTATGCCACATGCGTCATCAGATGCGCCTATTGGTGTCTTTGATTCAGGGGTAGGTGGATTGTCGGTTGCGCAGGAGATTGCCCGACATTTACCCAATGAGCGGATTATCTACTATGCAGATACGGCACATGTCCCGTATGGGGCACGTAGCGATCAGGAAATCCGCCAGCTCACGGCTCAAGCGATTGAATGGCTGTATCGTCAAGGCTGCAAAATTGCGGTAGTCGCATGTAATACAGCTTCGGCATTTAGTTTGGATTATTTACGTGACCATTATGGTGAACGATTTCCAATTGTTGGTTTAGTGCCTGCATTGAAACCCGCAGTGATCCAAACCCAGTCAAAAGTTGTAGCAGTACTGGCGACACCTGCAACCTTTCGCGGTCAGTTGATTAAAGATGTCATCGCTAAATTTGCGGAGCCTGCTGGGGTTAATGTTTTAACAGTGACGAATTTAGACTTGGTGCCGTTTGTAGAAGCGGGTCAGGAGATGAGTCAGGCGTGTTTAAATGTCTTGCAACAGATACTTCAACCTGTGGTTGAGCTGGGGGCTGATTATTTAGTGTTGGGATGCACGCACTATCCATTTCTAAAACAAGCGATTCATCAGATTTTTGCAGAAAAATTAAAATTAATTGATTCTGGACAAGCAGTTGCACGACAAACAACCTATATTTTAATTAAAAATGGGTTATTATGTGACAAATTGCGTCATAATATTACACGTATTGAATGTTATGTCAGTGGTAACAATGCTGTCGCACTGCAATCAGTCCTTCAGCACCTTATACCAGAACAATTAACATGGAAAGTTAGAAATTTGGACGATCTAGGTGTTTCTCATATCTAAATTGAGCCAGTTTTATATATTTTATTGGGGTTAGCTGTTAATAAAAATCAAGATGCATACTTGATATTATTGATAAATGAATTGGGGCTTCGCCTATGCAAGATACTCGTTATCAAGTCTTTATTTCTACCTCTGGCAATGAAATGCAACCAGAGCGAGCGGTTTTGGCACAAACTCTTGTGGGAATGGGATTCCTGTCTTGGGGTTTAGAGCAACGTACGCCTTTAAGTACCTCGATTGCCCGTCGTCAAATTGATGATTGTGATTATGTGGTGATTCTGTTGGGTAGCCAATATGGCGAGCAGTCGGTTTCAGGTGTGGGTTATATGCATCTGGAATATATTTATGCGATGACCAAACAGAAGCCAGTCATTGTATTTATGCATGAAGATCCGGAATCGCGTGATACAAAATTGCATGATCATAAATCTGAGTTAAAAGAAAAATTTAAAGAGTTTAGAAAGCAGCTTCAACATGAAGTTGACCAAGTCTTTTGTTATCGCACATTAAGAGATTTAGAGTTGGCAGTGCGTTCAAGTATGCCGCAGATGTTAGAGCGTTATCCTGTCGTGGGTTGGGTGCGTCCGCAAAACACACAGGTACTACGTGATGAAATTGATGCATTGCGAGCCAAAGTCAAACAGCTGGAAACAGAGCTCGGTAATCGTGAAACAGATCCATTGACCAATGTTGCTAAAGTTTCGATGCATGAACTGTATTCTTTTGAGTACCGCATGCATGCTTATCAAGATGGTAATTTCAAAGAAGTTAAACCGCATCGTAAAATGACGTGGGCACAATTACTGAATGTTTTGGGCTCGGCTTTTGTCATTCCAACACCTGAAGAATATTTTTCTAAACGCATGAATGAATATCTAAATGAAACGGGTTTGGAGGATGCACGCAAAGAGATGCCAAGAGCACATGCGGTTTCTCGTGCTCAAGTCAATATTCGGGCGTTGCATGAAATTAAATTACAGATGCGTCAAAATGAATGGATCATGCCGACAGGACGTGATGATCGTCAGCGTATGCTGTGGCAACTGACCGCAAAAGGGCAGAAATTATTGGAAAGTAATGTTTTGGACAGTAATCGGGTTTTTCAATTTAAGACCATGCATTAATCCAATTTAGAAAAAAGCCTTAAAACTGCTAAAGTAATTGAATGAACTCAATGAAAAGCGGATGCGGTCTATGTTAGCAACACAAAAACCAAAAGTGACTGTGATTCTGGCCAATCTTGGTACACCAGATGCAGCCACTGTGCCAGCAGTAAGACGCTTTCTAAAGCAATTTTTGTCAGATACGCGTGTGATTGAAATTCCCAAGTTGCTTTGGTGGATTATCCTACACTTATTTGTCCTGACCTTTCGTCCAAAACGTGTGGCTGAAGCTTATGCTTCGGTTTGGTCAAATGACTCGCCAATGCGTGAAATTGTATTGGAACAAACACTGCTGATTAAGCAGCGTCTACAAGAAGAAAATCATCAGTTTGAGCTTAGCGTTGTCCCTGCAATGACCTATGGTCAACCCAGTATTCATGATGTACTTGATCAACTGGCGCAAACACCACAAGAGCATGTCATTTTATTACCCTTGTTCCCACAATATTCTGCGACCTCAACTGCACCTTTATACGATGCCTTTGCCAAATGGATTCCACAGCAACGTCATTTGCCAGGCATTACCCTGATTAAGGATTATTATCAGCATCCTCTGTTTATTCAGGCCTTGGTAGATAGCGTATTAAACTATCAATTACAGCATGGAAAACCTGAAAAATTACTCATGTCGTTCCATGGTATTCCACAGCCTTATGCCGATAAAGGTGATCCTTATGCCGATCGTTGTCGAATGACCGCGCGTCTCGTTGCGAAGGCTTTACATCTGCAAGAGCATGAATGGGCGATTAGCTTCCAGTCAAGATTTGGTAAGCAAGAGTGGGTCAAACCCTACACCGACCAGCTATTACAACAATGGGGTGAGCAAAAAGTACAGTCTGTACAGGTGATTAGCCCTGCATTTTCAGCCGATTGTCTGGAAACACTAGAAGAGCTGGCGATGCAGAATAAAGAAATTTTCCAGCATGCGGGTGGTGGGGCATATGCCTATATTCCTGCCTTAAATGCAGATCAGGCACATATAGATTTGCTTGCCAGTCTGGTTCAGGCTAATCTTGACGCACTGACCCATACCTTAGCCCATCGTTAAATCGACGCTTTATTTCGCCAGAGGTTTCTATGCTACAAGTCAAAATTGTCCCTGTTACTGCATTTGCCCAAAACTGCTCAATCCTGTGGGACAGTGAAAGCAAAGAAGCGATTTTGATTGATGCGGGTGGTGATGCTGCGGTACTTAAAAAAGAAGTAGAAACCTTGGGCTTAAAAGTGAAAGCACTATGGTTGACCCATGGACATTTGGATCATGCAGGTGCAGTTGGTGAGTTGGCTGAAGCGTGGAAGATCCCTGTGATTGGTCCACATAAAGAAGATCAGTTCTGGTTGGATATGATTCAGGAAGTCTCGGCACGTTATGGTTTTCCAATCCCACAGCCTGTAAAAGTTGATCAATGGCTTGAAGGTGGCGAAGTATTAAAGCTGGGTGAGGATGAATTTGAGGTTCGTTTTGCCCCAGGGCATACCCCAGGGCATGTGATGTTCTATAACGCCAAGCATGGCTTGTTGTGGACGGGTGACGTATTGTTTAAGGGTTCGATTGGACGGACTGACTTCCCAAAAGGCAATCACCAGCAGCTGTTGGATTCGATTCAGCGCGAATGCTTTAGCCTGCCAGATGAAACGCAATTTATCTCAGGTCATGGTCCGATGAGCACCATCGGTTATGAAAAGCAATTCAATCCTTTTGTGGCAAGTAAAGCGGGTTAATTGGTTATTGAGCCTGTGTATAAATCAGTGTTTATACACAGGCTAAGCCTGTTTTATTGCTGACTAAATGCTTTCTAGCCATTTTTGATTGGCTAAGTTCAAATCAAAATTCAAACTATTACAAATACTTTGTAAATCAAAAGACGCTTTATCTTCTGGGATCTGAATCAAAATCGGTAGACGGGTAATGCCATTGTCTCCTGTGGGGAAGGCATAATGCCGTTCTTTATGATTGATTGAAATCAGTGATTCAAATTCTAAATACACAATCAGGGATGGAAAGCGCCGCTGAATGCGAATAATTTCCTGATGGGCATGTCTTTTGATTTGTGAGGTTTTCTCTTTTAACTTAATAATATTATCTTTTATTTTCTGTGGTTTATTAAGCAGCTTACTGAGAAAAGACACACTTTGTTTCAGTTGACGCTGATTCTCTTTTAACTCTGAAAATGCATCTTTATATTCTTGCAAACAACTAATGCTTAAGTCTTTGAGAATATTGGTCGGCTCTAATGCTGCTGTATGGTGCTTTTTCCAGTCATCATAAGAAAACACGGTAAATACATCGCTATGGCGTTTTTGCAATAAGGTGGCGTAGGATTTAAGTCGCGCGATAAATAGATTGACCTGTTTATTTAAGATAATTGAAGGTTGTGATTGAAAGGCAATAAAATGGCTAATCAGATCATCCAAGGTTTGTTTGACGCTAATGTAAAGATAATGACATTCATCACTATGATGCACTGCATGTTTTAAAGCATCTGCGATCGGTTCAAGAATATTGCGACAGAGTTTCTGTTCAAAATCAATTAGTCGTTGTTCAACTAGCTTCTCAATAAAGACGCCGTGGGGATTAAGCGGTTCCATCAAAAAGGGAATCAGGGTTTTATTGGCATAAAGCTCGATATGACGAACAATATCAGAGACATAGTGATTGACTTGTTTATCAATCGTAATGATATGATCCATTTGCCATCGGAATTGCTGATGCTGTGATTCATCTTCGATTTGATCTAAAGCCAAAAAAGCGGCATTGAAGTAAATATTTTCACAGGCTTCAAATTTTTCTTCCTGCAGAAAGCGTCGAATCGAAAAAGTATTTGCGATACCTTCTTTGCTCGGTGCGAGTGCAAAGATATATTGAGACGTTTTAACAATATCAAGCTGTTTTGTTTTTTGCTGTTGGTATAAAAAATATTTAAGAATATGTGGCTTTTCTTCTCGTAGTTGATGAGAACGAATAATGTTAAATGAATATTTGAGTAGCTGTTGTTTTAAAAATACTTCAGTAATAAAGGTTTTGATGACATCCGTATTGATGTGTCTTTGATTGATAGGTAATTGAATGACTTCTTTCTGCAAAATGATCTTTGCAGAGGCATAGATGAATTCTTTTAACACCTGTTTTTTCTGTTCTTGTAGATCAAAGTCATCTTCTGTATTGATGCGGTTAATCTGACCGAGCATATTCTCTAAATAGTCGGAGATGGCATAGATATCTTGGTATTGTTTTAATTTTTCCAAAGAATTGGCAATGCTTCTGACTAACACTTTCATGGGCGCATCTTGAATTTTTTCTGCCAATAGGTGGATGTCATGCTTGGCAAGATAAGAAAAACTGTGATCTTTTCGATTCCAGTGAATCTTTTTGAGTTGCAAAATCTGCTGGCAAATATTTTCACGGTCTTCAGCAGCGCAGGTGGAAAAAAGTGTTTGTAAATTTAGCTGCCAATTGGCATCTAGATTTGGATCAATTTGAGTGACTAAAACCCTGAGCTGATAAGGAATAGATTGATTCATTATTACATCCTAGTAAGTCTAAATATTTTTATTAAACAAACTGATCCCTATAAAATTTTGATCAAGGTTGGATCAGTATGAGATATAAGTTGTCGTGAGTTATTTGCTATTTTTATTCATTACAATGTTTGAATTAAGATTTGCATAAGGTCAAAAAAAAGTAAATTACTGTGATGTAATTCACATATCTAAAATGTGTAAATTTTTATTAAAATGCATCAATCTGGATTGGGGAAAACTTTCTAATGTTTGAAAGAATGAAGATGATTAATCTTCATAATCATCTTCATTGCGTTTTTGATCTGCTTGTGGCGCATCTTGAGTCGGGAGTTTGTATTCATCACTGGCCCAAGCACCGAGATCAATCAATTTGCAGCGTTCCGAACAGAAAGGACGAAATTGATTACCTTCCCAAGTGCTGGCTTCACCGCAACGCGGGCAGGGGAATGTACGTGGCATAGAAAATTCCTAAAACAAAGAGGGTTTGTTGACATTTCAACCATGCATTGCGTTATTAGCTAAAACGACATAAACAAGGCATGAAACGTAGACAATGGCGATTCCCTTGTCAAGTTTCATAACGAAGTTTAGGGAGGTTTTAGCCATAACCCTATGGGACAGGAGCATTTTTTGCTGCTACTGTGTTATGACTTATTCATTTAGAATAGCTAAACTTCATAAGTCATGCCTTGCATCAGCTAAAAAATGCTCTCTGTCGCAAGCATTTGTGAAATGTTAACAAACCCTAAATAGATTAGGCAAAAGTAAGGTGAGTTGTTAGACTTATGCCGATTTCTAGATAGTTTGATGAGATTATGTCGATTCGTCAATTTCAAGCACAACGTATGCAAGCCCCTCGTGATTTTATAGCCATTCCCAATACGCCAATCTGCGTTGAAATTGGGGCAGGAAAAGGTAAACATGCCTTATTGTTTACTGGGCAAAATCCGCACACCACGTTGTATGCAATTGAGCGAACCAAAGAAAAATTTGTGGCAATGCAGAAACAGCATCAATTAGAACCACGTGAATATTTAAATCCGATTCATGCCGATGCACTTCCTTGGGTGGTGCATGCGTTATTCCCTGCACAAGTCGAACAATTTTTCATTCTCTATCCGAATCCAGAACCGCATAATCCTGCACAGCGTTGGCTGAATATGCCATTCTTCGAGTTCCTACTGTCTCGTCTTCAGCCGAATGGCACAATTACTTTGGCGAGTAATATTCCTGAATATATTGATGAAGCAGAACAACAATTGATTGAATTGTGGAAGCTGCCGCATGAGAAGCAAAAAATTGCAGCAGATTCTGCCCGAACACATTTTGAAATCAAATATTTAGAGCGTGGCGAGTTGTGCCAACAGTTGATCATTCGAAAACCAGAAGGCTATGTAACCCGCTTTGATGATTTTGAACCGTTACAAGGTCAAAATGCTCAAGAGCAAGCTGATGCCTAAGCGTGTTGCAATTATTGGTGCAGGCCCAGCAGGATTGATGGCTGCTGAAGTTCTAAGCCAATATGACTATGAGATTGACGTGTTTGAACAGAAACCTTCCGCAGCACGTAAGTTTTTAATGGCGGGTAAAACAGGTTTAAACATTTCACATGCTGAGCCTGTCGATAGGTTTATACAGCGCTATGACCATGCGGCATGGTTGGGGCCTTGGGTGAAGCAATGGGATGCGCAGTGGATTCAGAAATGGATGCAAGGACTTGGTATCGAATCTTATATCGGTAGCTCTGGTCGAATTTTCCCGATTGAAATGAAAGCTGCCCCCTTACTTCGTGCATGGTTAAAACGCTTAATGGCCGATGGGGTGAAGTTCCACTATCGTCATCGTTGTGTGGATTTATCTGAAAATCAACTCACGATTGAGAACCAAACCCAGCGCTTTAGTGCAACTTATGATGCGATTATTTTGGCCTGTGGTGCAGTATCATGGTCGCAGTTAGGCAGTGATGGTGCATGGCAGCAATGGTTGGCTTCAAGCGAGATTGAACCTTTCCAAGCCAGTAACGCAGGCGTGCTCAAAACATGGTCGCCGTTCATACAGGTGTGTTTCGGTCAGCCGTTGAAGCGCGTTAATGCGTGGGTGCATACCGAACAGCAAAGCCATGGTGATATCATTATTACTCACTACGGTTTAGAAAGTGGCGTGATTTATAAACTGGGTCGTGATCTCAGAGCACAGCTTGCCCAAAAACAGCGTTTACAATTACATCTGGATTTACTGCCTGATGTCAGCATTGATCAATTAGAAAAGAAATTACAGGGTAATAAAAAGCAGTCTTTGACCAATCTCTGGCGTAAAGTAGGTTTGGACACTGTCAAAATTAATTTACTCCGAGAAATTGTCGAAAAAAGCTTATGGTCAGATGCCAAGCAAATGGCTCAGCAAATTAAGCAGTTGAGTATTGCTTTGGATGGCTTCCGTCCAATCGAAGAGGCTATAAGCTGTGCAGGTGGTGTGAAGCAAACTGCTGTATCCCCACAATTGCAATTGCAATCTAATCCATATGTGTTTTGTTGTGGTGAAATGCTAGATTGGGATGCACCGACAGGTGGCTATTTATTGACAGCTTGTTTCGCAACTGGAAGAGCGGCAGCAGAAGGGGTTAATATATTTATCAAATGATAAAATAAGCTAAAATACTTAAATAAAAATAATCTAAATCAATTGATGAAGAGGGTATATGAATATTGAGCCGACTTTGGAAACACAAAACAATGAGATCATCAAACCATTTCAACTGAACAACTTATTTCGCTTGTTTTTCCAACCGAAAAAATTCTTTTCACAATCTAAAAACTATCATCATCAAAGTATCCTTTTTGCTGCTTATCTGATTGGTATCGTTGCGGTCATGGATCGAGTCGATCAAAAATTATTAAGTGCAGAAACAAGAGGCATTAGGCCATTGATCGACTGGATTACAGCATCCTGGTTGAGTTACTGGTTATGGGTGTTGGGTATAGGAATTATTTCAGCAGCGATTGCGTGGTTGGTACAAGGCTGGTGGTATAAAAAAAGATTGCAGTTTTCAGGCGCAAAAGAGGCTGATCCACAACTTTCCCGACACGTGTATGTATTGCAATCCTTGGTCTTTGTATTGCCTATCGTGATTACAACGGCAATCCAAACATTTTTATATTCAAATTATATTGAAGCCTATAATCAATCTACATTTTTAGGCTTTATTCCCGTTCCATTTTTATTCTTGTCATGTTGGGTGAGTTATCGTGGTGCTACCCAAGTGTTTCCTACCAATGGCTGGGCAAAATTTTGGTTTTTAGGATTGCCTATCCTGTTCTATATTTTAATCATTGGCGCATTTACTGCCTTGATCAGTTGAGTTGGAAAAGGCTTTGTGATTCCTCTTAAATATGGTCATATTTCTTGAGCAGATTTGCCTTGTGATTCAGCATTTAAAAATGCTAGTTTTGAGTAAATGTTCATCAGGAATAGGGATATGTCTCAAGCTTCATCTGTATATCGTGGCAGTTGTTTATGTGATGGGATTCATTATGAGATTCATGGTGAAATCGGTGAGATCATACAATGCCATTGTCAGCGTTGCCGAAAAGCCAATGGCACGGCTTATGCGACCAATGCACCGATTAGCAGTGCAGCTTTTAAAATTACTCAGGGTGAAGAGTTGGTTAAAAAGTTTGCTGCATCGGGCGTGTATCGCTGGTTCTGTGGTGAATGTGGCTCTCCACTGATCAGTTCGCGCGATGCACAGCCTGAGCTTTATCGCTTAAGAATCGGGACTTTAGATACACCTTTGCAGCAGAAACCAAGCATGCATATTTTTGCGGCTTCTAAAGCCGAATGGGATTGTATTGCCGATGATTTACCGCAATATGCCGAACGTCCCTAAACTGGCTGTGTTGTTCTCATGATTTTTGAAACGTCTGATTTAGATGCCAATGAAATCTATCGTTTGTTGGTTGGAGGGATTACGCCTCGACCGATCGCATGGATCAGTACCCTGTCGGCAGATGGGGTTGCCAATATTGCCCCGTATTCTTTCTTTAATGTCGCCAGCTGTAATCCGCCTATTCTGTGGTATTCACAAGTCAATCCAAGAAATGGGCAAGATAAAGACACCATCAGAAATTTAATTGCGACCAAAGAATGTGTGGTGCATATTGCCAATACTGACCTGCTTGAAAAGATGAATTTATCCTGTGCTTTATTACCCCCAGAGCAAAGTGAATTTGAGTTTGCTGAGATTGAGTCTGAACCGAGCCATGCGGTCGCAGCCTTAGCGGTAAAGCATGCGCCTGTGCGTTATGAATGTCATTTAAGAGAGGTGATTCAACTCAGTAGCCTACCATCGGGTGGTACTGTGGCCTTATTGGATGTGAAATCGATTTATGTTGATGATCGACTTTGGGATGGGCAGATGATTGATCAGCAGCAACTTCAGAGTGTCGGCAAAATGGGTGGAGATTTTTATAGTTTAAGTACCGACTTACGGAAATTGTCGCGTCCTTGAATGGTAAAAAATGAAAGAAAAAAGGAGGTGTTGAGCCTCCGTTTTATTTTGTAATAAACGCTTTAGGTGAAGACTTAATCATGATGACGTTTGGCTTGTGATGTGGCAACGCGTGAGTTCCAGTGACACATGATTTCTGTTACTGCTGCATCTAAACAGGCACCAGAAACTCCGTCACGCGCTTGTATGGATATGCCAAGTAAAAAGCTATATATGCTAGTCGCATAAGCAGTGATATTCGTATCCGCCGTTAATTCACCTGTATCCACAGCACGTTGAACGCATTGTGTAAATCTATCGTGAGTTGTTAGGCGATGCTGGGTTAAGAGTTGTTGAATGTGGATATTTTCGGGGGAACAGGTCGCCGTTGAAAGAACCAATAAACAGCCTTTTGGATGACTAGATTCGGTTTGCATTTTCACGGATTGGCGCAGGGTTCTTTCAATCGCTTCTCTTGGTGTAAGACTTTCATCCCAGAGACTGTTCGTGACCTGACCATGCGTTGCGATGTAATGCTCAATGACTTCTCGGAATAATTCTTCTTTGGAACCAAAGGCAGCATAAAAGCTAGGAGCACTGATACCATTGCCAATATTAGCTTTGAGCAGGGCCAAGGATGTCGAGTCATATCCGTATTGCCAAAATAGATGCATGGCCTGCTGAATTGCTTGATCACGTTCAAAGGTCCTAGGTCGGCCCATTTGTGCCATTTGATACTCCTTTTTAGATATATACTATTCGATACAAAAGTCGTTGACAATCAGAAATACTAAGCCTACATTTGTATCGATCGATACATATATTGGTGCTGACCCAAGACCCACTAACGATCATTATTTGTCCAGCTAATTAAGTCGGCTGAGCAATGAATTGGAACAGTACTGAATATCTGACTATGTTTAAAACAGGGATTTTTATAATGAATACACTTACAGGTAGAGTTGCTCTTGTGACTGGTGGAAGTCGTGGTATTGGTGCGGCTATTGCTCGTATGCTTGCGCAACATGGTGCAGATGTGGCGATTACGTATAGTCGTTCGAAGCAACAAGCTGAGGCTGTCGCTACAGAAATTCGTGCCTTGGGTCGACGTGTAGAAGTTATTGCTGCTGATGCGGTTGATGTCAGTCAGGTAATCACCGCGGTAGACATTACGGTCGACCGACTTGGACAACTGGATATTTTAGTCAACAATGCGGGTAATTTTCTGACGGGGCAGATAGATCAACTTACACTTGAGGATTATGACCGTACTATGTCGGTTAATTTACGAGCAGTTTTTGCCGCGACCATGCAGGCAAGCAAGTATTTGCCTGATGATGGGCGTATTATTTCGATTGGTAGCTGTCTTGCATCAAGGGCAAGTCGTGAAGGAATTAGTTTATATGCAGCCAGCAAAGCTGCCTTAGTTGGTTTGACTAAGGGGGTTGCGCGAGATCTGGGCAAGCGCGGAATTACAGTCAATCTTGTCCAGCCAGGACCAACCGATACCGATATGAATCCTGCTGATGGATCACATGCCGACGCTGCACGAGTGACTCTGGCATTGGCTGATTATGGACAACCTGATGATATTGCCGCAACTGTGCTCCATCTGGCGGGTGAAAGCGGGCGTTATATCACGGGTGCAGTGATTGATGTGGATGGTGGTTTTAATGCCTGAACAGGCGACACAGAAAGAATTTTGATAAATCAAAATGATAAAAAAGAGGTTAAACCTCCTTTTTCTTATTTTGTAGTGAGTGCTTCAGCTTCAAATTTGACACCATCCCAGCCATGTTGCATAAACTGGCGGATATTTTGATGGTCAGTGGCTTCTGGCGTTGCCAATACAGACGCATAATGCTCTGCAAATAAACTGAGCGTATCTGCTTGATTCAAGCCTTCAATTTTGGCAAAGCTGAGTACTTTGGCACTGCCTTGGTTTTCAGTCGCAGCATTCGATTGTGCACCATTCTGAAAGGCAGTTGGAGTATGTTGATAACGTGCTTCGATAAATGCCAATACATCTGCAAATTTTGCCGAGCCATCTTTCAGTTGTGCCAATAAGCTTTGAGCCATTTTTAAAATTCCATGTTGATTGAATCAATGGTAAGCATCATAACATTGAAAATGCAGAATAGAAGCTGGACGCGATTTGAACTGGACGTAGTGGAAGTAGCAGTTTATGCTCAAACAGAGTATTAATCTATTGAATAATAATGAATAGACATCGTTTAAAGTTATCAATATCCAACGCTGTGCTTCGATTTTT
The DNA here is from genome assembly GCF_013072675.1 of Acinetobacter sp. Ac_3412. NCBI lineage: Bacteria > Pseudomonadati > Pseudomonadota > Gammaproteobacteria > Moraxellales > Moraxellaceae > Acinetobacter > Acinetobacter sp. Ac_3412. The sequence goes on from NZ_LXUJ01000014.1 coordinate 241,831, forward strand.
AGCACCTATTTTAAGTTGTGGTTTGCTGTTACAACTCCGCCGGATGATGATGCGACGACTGCCTTTTATGCGCTTGCAGAGTCAGGTCAGCAATGTAGTGTACTTGTCTTGGTTGGTTGATGTTGAGCAAGTACGTCTGCGCTATCCGAAAGATGTACCCTTATGGGAAAAAGATGGAAAAACCATTTTTACCATTTTGACTTATCAGCATCAGCATTTTGGATTCAGTTTCTTGGGTAAATTACGTCAGTTCATGCCTTCACCCAAACAAAGCAACTGGCGCTTTTATCTGGATGACTCACAGCCCAAGACCGTGATCTTTGAGCAGGTCGTGGTTGATCAAGTACTGTATGTTTTAGGGGGGCGTTTGGCCAGCGATGTGATGCCTGCACAATATGCTTCGACGTTTCAGCATCAACGGGCAGAACACGTGATTCATACGGAAATGAGTGTTGATGAACGTTATTCCTTGAAGAGTGATGTGCAGATGATCAAGGAAAAGCAATTACCTGATGCATGGCAGCGGTTATTTTGTTCTTGGGAGGATGCTGTTGAGTTCTTGGTTGATCAAGACCATGCATGGGCGGAATGGGTTGATCAACCGACTCGAATGTCGCAGGGGGATATTCAGATGCCTGTACAGTTTCAGCAGATTCAAGCGGCTGGGATTCTGAGCTTAGAGGCCCCTCAATTGTTGCAACAATTCGGTTTGGATGAGGATGCCGAAGCGTTTGCTTTCGTGGTTCCTGCACTGGATTTTGCAGTGCTTGGTGAGCAAATTTTATCTCAGACGACATAAATTGTGGATAACTTGAGTTTTATACACAGTTGCTTGCAGCTTAAAAACAGCAGTTGAGTTGTCTAAAAATTATGTTATTTTAGAACAAAGGAGATGGCATTCCTCCTATTACAAACCGCCACTGTGGCTAATGATGCCTACGTTACCCTGAACAGGGGGCGTAGGTTTGTGCGTGCTCTGTTCCCATTTTGGAGTTCGCAGATGAAAAATAATCAAAAAAACGTTGATCTATCCATGTTAAATGTCGCTTTATCTCCTGCGCGATGTGTGGAGTAAGCCATGTATTATCCTTTGCTCTCAATCGCGTTTGGCTCGGTACTCGGCGCATGGTTGCGTTGGTTCTTGGGTTTAAAACTCAATCCAATTTTCCCCAATATTCCTTTAGGTACGGTCACCGTTAATTTTGTTGGTGGCTTTATTATTGGTTTTGCAATTTCTTATTTTTCTCAAAGCTCACTGAGTCCAAATTACAAACTATTTGTGATTACAGGCTTCTGCGGTGCATTAACCACATTTTCGACCTTTTCTGCCGAGATTATTGCTTTATTACAAAGCGGTAAATTGGGTTATGCCTGCGCAGCAATTTTGATTCATGTGATTGGATCATTGCTGTTTACCATTTTAGGTATGAGCTTGCATCAATGGCTGAGTGCCGCTTAGCTTTGGAGTGATGATAATGAATGGATTTTTACTGAGTTTTTACACGGCACAAAACCGGACTTATCAGGGACAAATGATGAGTGAATGGTTATTGGCAGTGGCGAAGCAAATGAATTTGCGTGGCGCGACGGTACTGGCAGGGATGGAAGGCGTGGATCATCAAGGTTTATTTCATTCCGCCAGTTTTTTTGAGTTGGCGGATCGACCCGTACAAATTCAGTTTGCAGTAAGCAATCAACAGGCGACGGAATTATTGGACTATTTGAATGACAAAGAAATTTCTTTATTTTATGTCAAAACACCGATTGAATTTGGTGTGGTAGGCCAAGCTAAGTCAGATTCTTGAAAGATAGGCATAAAAAAAGAAGTCTAAGTGGAGGAGAGATAGCCTTAGACTTCTAATGCTTACAGCCTAATGTGTGAAACTTAAATGAAAATTAAGCTTTGCGGTTAAAGCGCGCAAAGCGTTTGTTAAAGCTTGCGACACGACCTTCATTGCTGGCTTGGCGAACTTCACCCGTATAAAACGGATGTGAAGCACTGGAAATATCAAGCGTCACGTAGGGATAGACTTGGCCTTGATATTCTTTGGTTTGTTTAGTCTGTAGTGTGCTGCCAATTAAAAAATAGGCATCGGCATTGGTATCGTGAAACAACACTTGTTGATAAGCAGGATGGATATCTTTACGCATTTTGAATACTCCTATTGTTGATAGAAATGTTATAACATAACAATATATGCCGTCAATCTTGTTCATTTCAAGTTTTGTTGAAATTTATGTGTAAACAATGAATAAGCGGGTGTGGATATGGAACTTTGCTTAAGTTATTTGATTTGCTAGACGTTTGAATATGAATGAAATAAAAATGCCAATCATCTGATTGGCATTTTTATGAAGTTTAGTTCGGGACCAGTTCTTCAAATAAATCATTGAGATTGTCATGCACTTTGAGGTGAATCAGGTTCCAGTAATGTCCTGAAATGGTCCGATTAACCATCAATGTATCTGGAGAGGGTTTAAACACATCCCAGTATTTCAGGGATTTTTTCACTAACAGCATGCCATCGTGATGCGATGAGTTCTTGGCAAAGTCATAATGGGTGCTTAGTGGGCGCAACAGGATTTCAATCCATTGCGTATACAGTTCGCTTGGAAATTTCTGTTTCTCCGCAATCGAATGCAGTTCAACCAGCAAATCTTCAACCTGGGCAATATCCTCTTGGCGCGCTGCATTCACCAGTGCTTTGAAGTGCTGAATGATTTCAGGGGAAAGGGTTTTAACGCTGCCGTAATCATAAATAATTACGCTGCCATCTTCGCGGAAAGCAAAATTGCCTGGATGTGGGTCACAATGGAAACGCTTCAAGAAAAACATTTCCTGTCCTAAAGCACGAATCAGACGACGACCAATTTGATTACGTGTTTCAACCGACCATGTGCTGGCGGTTTCGATGGACTCACCTTGTTCAAGACTGAGCGTGAGTACCCGGCGTGATGAATAGTCTTTATACACGGTTGGGATGATGATTTGATCATCCAGCTTTTCATGGAAAGTTTTAAACACTTCTAGGTTTTGTGCTTCAATTTCATAATTCAGTTCGGCAGATAAACTGTCTTGGATTTCCTGAAACAGTTGATCTTGTAACTTCTTATCAATCTTTAACACGCCCATTAAGCGTAAAGCCAGACGAACCTGTTTTAAATCACTTTCACAGGCTTGATCCACCCCAGGATATTGCACTTTCACCACAACAGCTTGTCCATTGGGTAACACTGCACGATGCACTTGACCAATTGAAGCAGCAGCAAAAGGCTCTGTTTCAAAGGAACTAAAAATCTGGTTTAAAGGTTTGCCCAACTCTTTTTCAACTTGTAGCTGAATCGCTGCAAAAGGCATGGCAGGGGCTTGGCGTTGTAGTTTGGCAATCGCCTTTGCCACTTCTGGTGGGAAGATGTCTTTATATTGCGAGGCAATTTGCCCGACTTTCATCACCGCACCTTTCATCTCGCCCAAGGTATCGGCAATTTGTAAGCCGATATCTTGGAATAGTTTGCTGCGTGCTGCATTTTTTTGTTCTTCATCTGCGGTAAGGTTGCGAATGGAGTTGGCAACACTTTTGCTGGCAATACTTGCGGTCATGCCAGCCAGTTTAAAAAAACGCTTACTGGGAGAGCTTGCATGTTTTGCCATATGTGCTTGACCTCGGATGATCCAGTTTCAAAGTGATGCTTTGATCATAGGCGACAAAACTTAAATTGCCTATACCAAAATGTTAAGTGATGTAAGCATGCAGTGAAGGGGGGAGCCTTGATGAGCGGAGCGTATCAAGGCAAGCGCAGCATCCGTGCTGCTCTGAATCAATAATGCTAAATGCGGGTTAATTTTTATAGATTGAGATTTGCACGCTGTGCCAAACGTTTATTGTTTAAATATAAACGGCCGATCAGTAGCACACAGGCAATTGTTAAACCAATAATCAGGCCGAGCCAGACACCAGCAGCGCCCCAAACAGTATAGCGCGCAAGGTATAGACCAATCGGGAAGGCCACCACCCAATACGCCATTAAGGTGATCCACATCGGCGCTTGAGTGTCCTGCATGCCACGTAAGCACCCAGCGGCACTGACTTGCCATGCATCCATCAGCTGATAAGCCATCGCGAACCAGAGCAGGTACATCGCCACAGGAATAACATTAATATCTGTGGTATAAATCGCCACGATATAGGGACGTGCAAGCACAATGAGTGTCATGGTCAAGGCAGCAAAGATTGTGGCCGTAATCAATCCCACAATTTGTACTTGACGCATTGCATGCCAGTTTTGTTCGCCATAATACATGCCAACACGAATCGTCAAAGCAATGGCTAAGGACAGCGGGATCATAAACAGCTGAGAAGTGACTGAAATCGCAATCTGATGGGCTGCAATGGCATTTTCACCCAGTGGCCCCAGTACAATCGCCCCAGTACTGAAAATGCTGACTTCGAAAAATACCGCCAGCCCAATCGGTAAGCCCAGTTTTAAAATGCGTTTAATCCAAACAGGATCAATTCTTTCCCATTTGGTGAAGATCGGTGCCTGTTTATAAGCTTTTGCTTTGGAAATATAAATCGCCAAAGTGATAAACATGAGCCATTGCAAGATCGCCGTTGCAAAACCACAACCTGCGCTACCTAGTGCAGGAATTGGCCCAAAGCCATACATAAAGATAAAGTTCAGCGGAATCAGTACCAATAAAGCAATCAAGCTAATGGCTGTGACAGGACGTGGATGTCCCAATGCTTCTGAATAACTGCGTAGTGCGGCATACATCATCACTGCAGGCATACCAAAGCCAATCGCATGTAAGAACAGGCTTGCTTTCGGGATTAAGCTTTCAGGCACACCAAACAGGGGCAGGAACATGGGCATACATTGCAGAATCAACATCGCAACGATACCGAGAATGACAGCAACCCATAAAGACTGACGCGCAATAGTTGGAATTTTTTCAGGCGTTCTCGCACCACGCGCCTCAGCCACCAACGGTGTGGTTGCCAACATAATCCCTGCAAAGAGCAGCATGACAGGAATCCATAGACCGACACCTACGGCAATCGCAGCCAAATCAGTGGCAGACAGATGTCCTGCCATAATGGTATCAATTAAACCTAATCCAGCTTGCGCAAACTGTGTAATCAGGATCGGGAACATCAAATGAAATAGCTGTTTAAGTTCAAACCGCTTGGTTGTGGCATGGGACACAAAAATTACTCTTATTAAAATGGGGGAGAATTAGCGTTGTAATGTGAATAACACACCAATAAAAATCACAATACTGCCGAGTAGGCGTTGCCAGTTAATTGGTGTTTTGTCTGTACCTAACCAGCCAAAGTGGTCGATGAGCATGGAAATCACCAATTGTCCAAAAATCACTAAACCTGAAAAAGTTAAAAATCCGAGTTTAGGTGCAGTATAAATGCTCATACTGATTGCATAAACCCCAAGGCATCCACCTAACCACAGATACCATGGAATTTGTGAAAGTTCAGTTAAACTGGGTTTGTCTGCAGCTTGGAAGTAAACCAACAGGGCGAGAATAATCGTTCCAATACAAAAGGAAAGTAAGGCGGCTTGTAGGGGAGAGTTAAGATACTCTCGGAGCTGTGCATTGATTGCCGTTTGAAAGGCCATTGCTATTCCAATCCCTAAAGCAAGCGGCAGAATAAATAGCAATTGGCTAGAAATTTTCATCATATTATCGGTCTAATTGTTGTTTATGCTTTCAGTCTAACTGAATACCTAGGGGATGATAAGTTGTATACCGTATTGAAGCTGCAACTGTACCGAGTCGAGTCATGTTAAAATAATCAGGTTCTGTCATTGAGCTTGTATTTTGAGTCTGTTAAATCCTGCAAATATCCCACTGTCTTTGTATATCCATATGCCTTGGTGTGTACGTAAATGTCCTTATTGCGACTTTAACTCACACGCTGTCCCTGATGGGCAATTGTCACTGGATTTGGAACAGCAATATCTTGCTGCGTTAGTGGCTGACTTTGAGACGCAGATTGAAATGGCACAAGGCCGATCGATTCATAGTGTGTTTATTGGTGGTGGTACACCGTCACTGATTTCTGCACAAGGTTATCAATGGTTGTTTGATCAACTCAAAGCACGTTTAGACTTTGAAAATGACTGTGAAATTACACTGGAAGCCAATCCAGGGACAGTTGAGCATGATCCATTTGCCGATTATCTGGCGGTGGGGATTAATCGTTTATCACTGGGCGTGCAAAGTTTTGATCCAGAACATTTACAGCGACTGGGTCGAATTCATTCAGCTAATAATGCACTGGATGCGATTCAGCAGGCACGTCAGGCAGGCTTTGAGCGCGTTAATGTTGATCTGATGCATGGTTTGCCACAACAGACGGAGGAACAGGCATTAACGGATCTTAAATTGGCTGTGGAGCAGGGTGCAACGCATATTAGTTGGTATCAACTGACCATTGAGCCGAATACGGTGTTCTTCCGCACCCAGCCTGTATTACCACAAGATGAAGTGCTTGAGCATATTCAGGAGAAAGGCGAGGCCTATTTGATTGCCAATGGCTATGTCAATTATGAAGTTTCAGCATGGCGCAAAGAACAGCCATCTGCGCATAATTTAAATTATTGGCAATTTGGTGATTATCTGGCGATTGGTGCAGGTGCGCATGGCAAAGTCACCCGACCAGATGGGATTTATCGTTTTCAGAAAACCCGTTTGCCGAAAGACTATTTAGCCAAAGTGCCAGCTGAGCATGTACAAATGAAACGGATTGAAGCTGAGGAATTGCCGTTTGAGTTTATGATGAATGCCTTGCGTTTAAATCAAGGTGTGGCTGCTGAATTTTATACTCAGCGTACAGGGCTTGCGTTGGAAGATTTGAATGAGACCTTGCATCAGTTACGCGATAAAAATTTATTGATTGCGGATAGCCAGCGAATTGCTTGTACAGCGCAGGGGCATATTTTCTTAAATTCGGTATTAGAAGCGTTTTTATAATTCAATGGCTATAATGCTTTAAGTATGGATGCTTAAAGCAATTCAAATCAGTCTGTCATTTTTCTGAAAGAAATTAGGCAGACAATAAAAAAGCCTCATCAATGATGAGGCTTTTTAGAATTTGGTGGGTCGTCCGCGATTCGAACGCGGGACCAACGGATTAAAAGTCCGCTGCTCTACCAGCTGAGCTAACGACCCTGAAAGAATTTTAGAGTAACACTCTAGAATTATTTTATTGCAAGACAAGCAAAGCGCGTAGTCTTACAAATCTCGATAACTTTCGGTTATCAGTCCTTTTCAGGAGTATCAAAACATTAGATGGTGGGTCGTCCGCGATTCGAACGCGGGACCAACGGATTAAAAGTCCGCTGCTCTACCAGCTGAGCTAACGACCCTAAGCAAGTATTTCAACAAGCTTCGCAAGAAAAACTAATTTGTTCTAAATGCGTCTTCGTTTTGATGTTGCGTATTCTAGCAACTTATTCAGCTAACACAAGAGGAAATTTAAAAACATGTGCATGATTGTTTATAAAAAGCACGATTTCCTCTTGTTTAGCTAAAAAATAAACTAGAAACGGTATTGATAGCTCTGAATATTGTCAAAGATCTCTGTATTTACATCAGTGTAGCTGCTTGCACCCGGTAATAAAACCAGTAAACGTTCAGAAGTTTTGCCTGGATTAAAGCCATCTTCTTTCAGTTTATTCTTCTGGTATTTAAATGTGCCTGTGGTTTCAACTTTCTCTTGAACACGCAAAAATACTGGAATGGCATAAGATGGTAAGCATTTTTTGAATACATTGACCATATCGGTTAAATCTGCATCATTGAGTGCTGCGCCATCAACCAAAGTAATCGCGGCCATACCTGCACGACCATTGGTATTTGGAATTTCAACGCCGTAGACCACTGCTTCTACGATCTTTTCATATTCGCAGACCATATTTTCAACTTCTGTGGTTGAAACGTTTTCACCTTTCCAACGGAAAGTATCTCCTAAACGGTCCACAAACTGCGCATGGCGGAAACCAATATCACGAACCAAGTCACCTGTATTGAAATAGGAGTCACCTTGAGTAAACACATCTTTCAAGATCACCGATTTGTTCTTTTCAGGATCAGTATAGCCATCAAAAGGTGAACGGCTGGTGATTTTGCCAATCAGCAAGCCCACTTCACCAGTCTTCACTTTCTTACAGTGGCCTTTCTTATCGCGGACCAGTTCATTCTTTTCTTTGTCGAATTCAACGATCGCATACGGCGTTGGAGAGAAGCCAACCGTATTATCAAAGTTAAAGATGTTGCTAAAACCAACGTTGCCTTCGCTTGAAGCATAAAGTTCAAGCACTTCTTCGACGCCAAAACGTTCTTTGAATTTGCCCCAGATATTCGGACGCATGCCATTTCCGATCATCTTGGTTACACGATGCGCGCGATCCTGTTCTGTGACAGGGGCATCAATCAGATAGCGACACAATTCACCAACATAACCGATTGCAGAGGCATCGAACTTTTGCACATCTTTCCAGAAGGCACTGGTTGAATACTTACGGCGTACTGCCAGTGTGGCACTGCCTGCAATCACACCACACCAACACACCACCACACCCGTTGCGTGGTAAAGCGGTAGGGTCACATACATCACATCATCTTTACCGAGATTGAGAATATGGCCATAAGTCCCATATGCCAATGTCCAACGGCTATGCGTGAAAATTACGGCCTTTGGTAAGCCTGTGGTGCCTGAAGTGTAGATATAGAACAGTCCATCTTTACCTGTCACGGTACGTGTGGTGGATGGATTGAATTTTGGAAACTGGTCAATTTGTTCGGCAAGGTTCAGGTAACCTGCTGGTGCCGTGCCTGCATGTTTACGGGTTTCTTGGTCCGCAAACCAGTGGAAACGATCTTGAGCAACTTTTAAGTCTTGGCGTGCTTCATCAATTGCAGCGCGAACTTCTTCACCTGCAATCACGGCAATTGGATTGACCAGATTAATACTGTGCGCGAGTACCTTACCGACTTGTGAGGTATTCACAAGCGCAATCGTGACCCCAATTTTTGCCAAAGCAACGATAGAGGCAATCAGTTCAGGACGGTTTTCAACCATCACTGCAATCACATCACCTTTCTTTGCCCCAAGCGATAAGTAGTAATGTGCAATCTGGTTTGCCCACTCATTGAGTGCTTGGTAACTATAGCTTTGATCTTCAAATAACAGTGCGATGCCTTGAGAGTTACGCTTGACTGCTTTTTCAAAGGCAATACCTAAACCAGCAGGAGATGTTGGCGTTCGCAAATATGCTTGTTTAAGACCATTGAGGATATGAGGTACTTTAGTGATGAAGTTAGGAAGTCGAGTAGCGACATCACCAAGGGTAATAATATCGGTCTGCGTAGTTTGGCTCATATCAATCCTATTTATTTTTCGATCAATCCAAGAAATGGCTATCCGTTAGAACACAACCATTCACACCATTTTGTTAATGCTGTTTTGTAATGGTAAGTGCCTAGAGCAATCAACCTAATTTGACAAAATAACAAAAAAGCCTAGTCATCGAAATGACTAGGCTTCGCCTTATTGAGTGCAATTTAGCAAATTACTCACTCAGCTGTGGTCTTTTTTGGTGGACGTCCGCGTGGACGACGAGGAGGGCGGTTCGATTTCTCTTTTTCCGCTTTCGCTGCTTCATCATCCAATTCTGTTTCTGTCGTAGTTGTTGCTTGTTCAGCTTTTTCAACCGGTTGAGCAGGTTCAGTAACTTCTGCAACAGCTTCGGTCACGGTTTCAACTTCAGCAACCACAGTAGGTTCGACTGCTTCAGCCTCAACTGGTGCAACTTCTGCAACAGTCTCTGTACTAGCAAGTTCTAAAGGTTGTTGCTCTGGTGCAGTTGCTGCTTCTGCGACAACCGCATCGTCTGCTTGTTTCACTTCTTCTTTCGATTCAGTCGTTTCTACAGGAGCTGGCGTTGCATTTGAGGCAACATGTGCTTCTTTTGCCTGCTCCGCGGCCATTTTCGCTAAACGGCGACGTTCACGCGGGTCATTGGCAACACGAACTGCCGCTGCGTCCGGTGGTGTTAATGCTAACACTGGTGCAGGTTCAGCTTCTTCAGTTGGCTTCTGAGTCGGAAGTTCAGCATCACGTGTGACAGGGCGTTTGTCTTCTTTAACGACGGTTTCAGTCACTAAACTATTTGCATATTGTTCAGCGAACTTTTGTAAAGCGCGGTTAAAGGTGGTGACTAAGCCGAATTGCTCAATCAGGATTGTGCAATCATCACCATAGACATGACGAATCAAGCTACCCAGCGTATATTGTCCTAACGTAGGTGTCTGCGACAGTGCAACTTTTACTGTAGCCGTTTTCGGTGCAGTTTGGTGGTTGCGCTGACGACGACGTGAACGTGGATCATTGCTGGCACGTTGTGCAGGTGCTTGTGCAGTTTCTTCAACAGGTGCTTTTTCAGTAGTCGCTTGTTCTACTTGAGCTGGCGCAGGTGTTTCAACTTTTTCTACAACAGGTTTTGCTTTTTCTGCTTTAGCCGCTGGCGCTGTTGCCTGTTGTGCATTTAATGCAACAATTTCACTTTGACCTTGATCAATATTCACAACAAGCGCTGTGTTCATTGGTTCACTGCGAGGTGCATCGACCACATCCACTTTAACCTGTTGTGGATTTACCACAGCTTCAGGTGCAGCCGTCGGTGTTTCATTTAACACACTCTGGTCACGATGGCGATTTGGTCGATTTGGACGTTGTTGGTTACGGTCACGACGTGGTAAAGGCGCAGACTCATTTCCTTGAGCAGCATCATGATGCTGTTGCTGGTTTTGAGATTCTTGTGGCTGTTGACGTTTTTGTTGACGTTTTAGCTCACGTTGCTCATGGCGCTGTTCTTGGCGTGACAGTTGGACCACTTCTTCATGCACTTGATTTTGTTGTTCATGCGCATGTGCATGTTGCTCACGTTGTTCTTTGTGCTTGCGCTTCTTCTGGTTTTGGTTCGGACGATGTGATTTCTCGTCTTTCTCAAAGCTTTCACGTGCTTCTTGTTTCACAGGGTTTTGTGAAATATAAGCATTGTTTGCAGTTGGCGCAGTAACTTCAGCGATTGCTGGTGTATTGACTTGGCCAAACTGACCGCGGCTCACCGCACCGTTATTCACCATTTGTTCAATCGCGGCTGCTGCATTTTGTGCAGAACGAGATTGATCGGTGGTTTGTGCTTGTTTTTGAACAAATAAGTTCTCTAACCAAGCGCAAGGACTTGCTGACTTTTGCGTGCTTGCTTGAGTTTGTTTTGCTTGCGCAGCATGTTGCTGAGCCGCTTTCTTCTGTGGTGCAGCAGCTTGGTTTTGTGCAGCAGGTGCATGGTGATGCTCTGCATCTTCTAAATGCCAGTCTGAAGATTCATAGCCCAGTTCTTTTTCGCTTGAACGGGTGGCTTCAGTACGTTCATAACTAGAAGGGGCGAAACCATCTGGATTGAACTGGATTTGGTAATGTGGTGTTTCCAAGTGCGGGTGAGGCAATACGGTAACACGTACATTTGAGGTTTGCTCTAAGTAAACTAGGCTGTGACGTTTTTCATTCAATAAGAAGGCTGCGATTTCCACAGGGACTTCGACTTGAACTTCACCTTGACGTTCACGTAAAGCAATTTCTTCAACCTTACGCATAATCGAAAGTGACAGTGAACGTAAGTCACGTACCATACCCGTACCATGACAGCGTGGGCACACGTAGCCAGTCGCTTCTTCTAGCGAAGGACGTAGGCGTTGACGGCTCATTTCCATCAGACCAAAACGTGACAGTTGACCGAATTGGATACGTGCGCGATCACTTTGCGTTGCTTCACGTAATTTCGCTTCAACCATACGCTGGTTACGGTCTTTGGTCATGTCGATGAAGTCGATCACCACTAAGCCACCAATATCGCGTAAACGAAGTTGACGTGCGATTTCTTCGGCTGCTTCCAAGTTGGTATTGAGCGCCGTTTCTTCAACATCATGACCGCGGGTTGATTTCGCCGAGTTGATATCGATCGATACCAATGCTTCGGTTTGGTCAATCACGATTGAACCACCAGAAGGAAGTTTTACTTCACGTTCATAAGCCGTTTGGATCTGGCTTTCAATCCCAAAATGAGCAAAGAGTGGCTCATTCAAGGTATAGGTTTTGAGTTTGTCTAACTGACGTGGCATTACTGCTTTTACGAAGTTATACGCTTCGTTATAGGCTTGCTCGCTATCAATCAGGATTTCAGCCACGTCATCACGTAAATAATCACGGATTGCACGGGTCACCACACCAGCTTCTTGATGAACCAGCATTGGTGATGGACCAGAACCTGCTGAACCTTGGATTTGAGCCCAAAGGTCGAGTAAGTGTTGTAAGTCGAGTTGTAACTCTTCTTGTGTACGGCCAATACCTGCAGTACGAACGATCACGCTCATGCCACGCGGTACATTTAAAGAAGCTAAAATTTCTTTCAGTTCTTCACGCACTGAACCCGAAATTTGACGGCTAATACCGCCACCTTTTGGATTGTTTGGCATGAGGACCAAATAACGACCCGCAAGTGAGATAAAAGTAGACAGGGCAGCACCTTTGTTGCCGCGTTCTTCTTTTTCAACTTGAACCAATAATTCAGTGCCTTCAGTGATGAGTTCACGAATATTTGAAGTTTGACGAGGGTCTGCTTTGAAATACGAGTTTGCAATTTCTCGCATCGATAAAAAGCCTTGACGCTGTGCGCCGTACTCAACGAAAACCGCTTCTAAAGACGGTTCAACTCGAGTGACATGACCTTTATAGATATTTGATTTTTTTTGTTCGCGAGTACGATTCTCTAAATCGAAATCGTAAAGACGATTACCAGTGATAAGTGCAACGCGAACTTCTTCGGCGTGGGTTGCATTAATCAACATACGTTTCATGGGTGTGACACCTAATAGTGATGCACACAGACAACAAGCCCAATATTTTTGAGCAAACATCAAATTGGCGCGATCAAGACTCAGAAGCAACGTTGTGTAGGAAGCTCTGAAACCACTGACTGTAAATATCCAGCTGGGGGTTTGATACGGTTATTTCGATGTCGGCAATACTGCTTCAATCTTGAATCCGTTGATATTTCATGTATGTCTTACATCTGTGAAATATCACTAGATCCGACATAATCAAAGTTTCCTGTACGCTTCACTGGCGGGTGAGCGGTGCATTGGATGGTGACTTTCACTGTCATTAAGCATTGAAGTCGATCCATCTGGAAGTCTTGATACGGAATGATCATCGTATCTCTGCTTAGCAGTTCCAATGCATCAACGCTTTAGCCTGAATGCGACATCAGGGAGCAAATTGTCTGATGTGGATCAGTTTACGTTTAATAACCAGCAAATTGCTGGCGACATATTTTTTCTGAACAAACTGTATGTGCATATGCACAATTAAACGCAACAGTTTGCCATTTTGCCGATATAATAAGCCTTCGGCGTCGGCATAATTCTTTAGGACCTATCCGAGTTGTTGGTGAATATCTCATCGATTAAAAATTTTATCTAAATAAAATTTCTGATTTGATGCTCACTTACGGTGGTATCCGTGCGCTGAATATATCAAACCTTGCGGCATCTGCCTATGGGCTAAGTTTAGGTTTCTTGTGAAATAACTTAGCTAAATGATCATTTTTTAATCATATTTAACAAATCTTGGATTAATCGAGCGTATGAATTCTACACAACAATGGCAAAGTGTCACTTGGTTTGACGTGGATGAGCATCAAGACGGGCAGCGAATAGATAATTTTTTATTTACCCGATTAAAAGGTGTACCGAAGAGTCGAATCTACCGTTTGGTTCGTGAAGGACAAGTACGCGTTAATAAAAAAAGAATAAAAGCAGAGACACGTTTGAAGATTGGCGACCAGATTCGTGTCGCACCAATCCGCTATGAACAAAAGGATGAAACTGCGGCACCAGTGAGTGATGGCGTGGCACAAAGTCTACTCAGCCGTGTGGTGTATGAGGATGAAGGGCTATTGGTCGTTAATAAACCGTCAGGGATTGCGGTGCATGGCGGTAGTGGGGTGGCCTATGGCTTAATCGAAGCCTTGCGTGCCGCGACAGGTAAAAAATACTTGGAACTGATCCACCGTATTGACCGTGATACTTCTGGCTTGGTGATGATCAGTAAAAAACGCAGTACTTTAAAGCTGCTACAGGATTTACTGCGCGAGCATAAAATTCAAAAAACTTATGCAGCGATTGTCAAAGGACAAGTCAGTTTGGATCAGCAATTGATTGATGCGCCGTTATTGCGTTATGAACTGGCCAATGGCGAACGTCGTGTCCGTGTCACCAAAGACGGTAAGCCGAGTAAAACCGATTGGAAAGTGGTTGAACGTTTTAAAGCCGCGACTTTGGTGCATGCATCACCGTTATCTGGCCGGACCCATCAAATCCGTGTACATGGTCTCAGTATTGGTCACCCTTTAGTCGGGGATGATAAATACGGACACAATACGGCCTATACCGGTCCGGAAGCCCGCCGTTTGTGCCTACATGCCATGCGTTTAGACATTCCCAACTATCCAAGCATTGAAGCGCCAATGCCTGAAGATATGCAACAGGTGATCGATCAGTTGAGAAAGCAGAAATGAGTCAAAATATCGAACTGGTGATTTTTGATTGGGATGGCACCTTATTCGATTCGGTTGGGCAAATCGTAGCAAGTTTGCAATATGCAGCACAGCAATTTGAACAACCGCTTACGGATGAAGCTGCAAAAAGCATTATTGGCTTAGGTTTACCTGAAGTCATGCAAATACTGTTTCCGCAAGTTCCGCATTTACAGCAAGATATTTTGCAATGTTATGCAGATCATTATGTGGCAAACTCCAAAGGGGATGTGTGGTTTAGCGGTGTTGCAGAGCTGCTCGCTGATTTAAAACAGCAGGGCTTAAAGCTTGCTGTGGCAACAGGCAAAAGTCGTAAAGGTTTAGATCGGGTTTTGGCACAAACCAATAGCTATGAGATCTTTGATATTACCCGTGCAGCCAGTGAAACCAAATCCAAGCCAGATCCATTGATGCTGCAGGAAATTTTGACTGAGCTGGATGTCGCTGCTGATCGTGCTGTTATGGTGGGTGATACCAGTTATGACTTGGAAATGGCGCAAACTCTGAATATGCCACGGATTGGGGTGAGTTATGGGGTGCATAGCATTGAAGTCTTGCAGCAATTTCAGCCACTCACCATCGCGCACAATGTGCAGGAGCTGCATGCTTATTTGCAAAGTGTGCTGAATGTGGCAGCCTTAACCGAGAGTTAATCCATCCACATCCATATGAAACGACAATGATGGGAGTGTTTGCATTCCCATCATCCATAATAACAATAGGGACAACATGAGTCGTTCAATCCGTTTGCTCAATCTATTACAGCTGCTTAGAGAATATCGCTATCCTGTGACCGCACAGGTGTTGGCAGAGCGTTTACAGATTAGTCAGCGCAGTGTCTATCGTGATATCGAAACCTTGCGTGAGCAGGGTGTTTGTATTGATGCTGCCGCTGGATTAGGGTTTCAACTAAAACAAGATTTCCTGCTTCCGCCGATGACGCTGAATGAAACCGAGATCGAAGCAATTTTTTTAGCGCTGAATTGGTTGAGCGATATTCCTGATTTGGCTTTGAAATCGGCCTCAACTTCGGTGTTGGCAAAGCTCAATGCAGTACTGCCTGAGCATTGTCAGCATCAACTTGAACAAACCACTTTAAGATCGATCAATGTCTGGTTACCTGTCGATGAAACTTTGGTGGAGCAAGTGCGCTTGGCCATCCGCCAGCAGTTAAAAATTACCGTAGATTATGCCGACGAACAACAACGGGTAAGTTCTCGTATTTTGTGGCCATTTGCGCTAGGTTATTTTAATGATCGGATTGTGTTAGCAGCATGGTGTGAGCTACGTAAAGGTTTTCGTCACTTCCGTATTGATCGGATTCGAGCGTTGAATCTAAGTCAGGAGCTGTATCCGCAATTCAAACAACAATTATTTCAACAATGGTGGGCACAGGAAATGTGCCGTGAGACTACTGACAAAAACTGACAATCAAAACAATTACATTGAAATAAGAATAACTCACCAAGGAAATATCAAAATGGCACTTAAACTTTATACCAATAGTTTTTCGCGCGGCGTCGTTGTTGACTGGCTGCTGATCGAGCTTGGCATTGAATGCGAACGTATTGAGGTTGCTTTTCAAACTGAGATGAAAGCACCTGAATATTTAAAAATCAATCCATTTGGCAAAGTACCTGTTCTTGTCGATGGTGATGTGGTGGTGTATGAACTGGATGCAATTTGTGCTTATTTAGCCGATAAATTTGCAGATAAAGGCTTGGCACCCGCACTGAATGATCCAAAACGTGGCGTGTATTATCGTTGGTTATTCTTCATCTCTGGGCCTTGGGAAGCCGCTTCAACCAATAAAATGCTCGGTGTTGAGGTGAAGCCCGATCAGAAAGGTTCAGTTGGATATGGCGATTATCAAGATGCCTATAACGCCTTTGTACAAGGTCTCAATCAAGTTGATCCCTATTTATGTGGCAAACAGTTTACTGCTGCGGATGTCACGGTTTCTGCGATGTTATTTTGGCAGCTTAAGATGGGCGATATTCAGTCTCATCCTGCGATTGAGCACTATTTAGAAAACATTAAACAGCGACCAAGTTATCAGAAATTTGCTGAATTTTTTAGTAATGCCTAAGCCAATAGGCTTTACTTAAAAAATACGGAAGCCGATTGATTCGGCTTTTTTATTTGTGAGGAATTCATTGCGAATTCAAATGGGCGCTATCTAAGCCAAATATATGTCGAATTTCTTCTAGGAATTGCTGTGTGGCAAGGTTCGACTCATTTTTTGGGTAAGCCATGAAAACGTCGAGGCAGGGCAGCGGATGATGCAATGATCTGACGACAATTTGGTCGGTGGCTAAGGCTTGGATATAGGCCGGTAAAATGGCACAACGCTGCCCAGAATGGACCGCTTGAATCGCTTCGGCAATGTTGTTGGCTTCATCGATGCTTTGAAAATGAATCTGCTGCTGTTTAATGTATTGGGTAATGATTCGTGCCAAAGGCTGAGACAGTTTGTGGGTTAAAATGGTCAGGGCTAAACCCTGTAATTGATCAATGTTGATCTGTGCATGCTGTGCCAAAGGATGTTGTTTCGGTAGCATAAATACCAAGGGTTCTTTGAGTATCAATTGACTTGCAAATGCATCATTTTCAAATCTTTGATTAATAAAAATCAGGTCTAAATCACCTTTTTTCAGCAGATTGATTTGATCGCTTTCTTTAAGGTTAAGCGTACGAATTTGCAGTTTGGGCAGGCGAACTCTTAAACGCGGCAAAATATAAGGGAAAATGCGAATTTCAGCAGAGGGCACAAAACCAATTTTTAAAAATTGTACTTTGGCTGCAGCAACCTGTCGCGCCATGGTAATGGCTTTGTCTGCTTGAGTGAGGGTTAAACGTGCTTGTTCGAGAAAAACTTGGCCTTCGTCAGTTAGCTCTACTTTGCGCTTGGTCCGATGCAACAGTTGTACACCAACATCATCTTCGAGATCTTTAATTTGCTGGCTGAGTGAAGGTTGCGACGTGTGTAATTTAAGCGCTGCTTTACTGAAACTGAGCTCTTCAGCAACGGTAATGAAATAGCGTAAATGACGTAATTCCATAAGACTGATCCAAATGTGTCTTACTATTATTTTAGTTATCATGATGGGAATATCATGTTGTTGGCGCATTATATCTGAGCTTATTTTATATACAATATGCTTTTTTCTAAAATATAAGAAATAGCGCAAAAGCTGATGTTTAGCCCTTGGCTTGAATTGTCATTGTGCGTTATTAGTTCGGTAAAATTGTGTTGACTCTACCAGAGAAAATCAGCATAACTAACAAGCTTATGTTAGGATCAAAGACCGATTATAGTGATTTGGAATAAGACGAGAATCCTAAAAAATCATTATGATTTGAAAGGCTATCGCATTAAAAAATAGTCCATGACCTAAACGGTATACCAAACCATTCACCTCATGCGATGAGATTCCACCAAAGAAGACGTACATGAAAGATAAGCCGACATTAACCTATCAATTGCCGACACAATCTTGCTTGAGCCATACTTGGGGGAAACCTCCTTTTCCACATGAGGCTTCTGATCATTGTGGCATTGACCGTTTTTATAATTTACAGAAACCCTTAACACCATTTGATCGTAAAGGTTTGCTCAAATGGCTGGCGACACGTAAATCATCGACATGGACGGTAGATCGTTCGCATGAATGGAATATGCGGAATCATATGTTGGAACTTCCGCAGAACCGCCCGCATGCAGATCTCAATGATTGGCAAATCTGGTTTGTCGGTCATGCAACAGTTCTTATTCAAATCGGCCCTTATAACTTTTTAACTGATCCAGTTTGGTGTGAATATGTCAGTCCGAAACAGGGCAATGGTCCACAACGTGTTTGTCCTGCTGGTATTGCCCTAGAACATCTTCCAACCATTCATGGCGTGTTATTGAGCCACAATCATTATGATCATATGGATCTGGCGACTTTAGAATGGTTACATCAGAAATTTGAAATGCCAATTTATACGGGCTTGGGCAATGGTTATTATCTGCCTAAGCACTTACATGTGATTGAAATGGATTGGTGGCAGGAGATTCCATTTCATGATGAGTTGAAGATCGCTTATACGCCTGCACAGCATACTTCTGGGCGTGGAGTGCGTGATCAAAATAGAGCATTGTGGGGCGGTTTTTCCTTGCTTGCTAAAACAGGCCATTGTTTCTTTGCTGGGGATACGGGCTATTCCACGCACTTTAAACAAATCCATGAACGTTATGGCGATGCGCGAGTGGCGTTATTGCCGATCGGTGCTTATGAACCACGCATGCTGATGCGCTATGTGCATATGAATCCGCAAGATGCTTTTCATGCCCATTTAGATCTGCATGCTCATCGTTCCTTGGCGATACATTACCGCACCTTCCAGCTTACGGATGAAGATCGTGATGCCCCTGAGCATGAATTGCAGCAAGCCATGAAATCCTCTTCAAAATTGGTGAATCCGTTTTATTGTATCCGTGAAGGGCACTTTATTCGTGCTTAGCATTATGTCGTGCTTTGATACACCACAATGAAATCACAGAAAGGCTCGTAAGTGCTATATTCATGACCACAGGATTAAAGGCTTGATAGATCTGATTGGGATAAATATACAAAACGAAAATAAATAACCCAATCAGGCTGATAATGCTGAGCCAATGTAAATACTTATGAGTTAAAAATAAAAATAGACTACCAAAAATGATCTCGGCAATGCCCGACAGTGAAATCATCCACGGAATATAGGGGGCTGCAATATTGAGTTGTTGCCAGACATAGTATTCACCTTCAACCTGAAATATCAGTTTGAGAATCAACCCCTGATAAATCCAAAGCACTGCAATAATTAACTGACAAAACCGTAAGATCTGTTGAATGGTCTGGTTCTGGCTATTCATGTTAAGACCTCATCCAATAGAAAATGCTGCTGAGTTTCAGGTGTCACTCGATAGCATTGTTCGGCTTGACCAAATAGGCGATAACGATTGAGTGCAATACGACGATAAGCAAAATCTCGGATGGTTTGAGGCACAAGATGGGCATATTTCAAGCTGCGATAAGGGAAATCCAGTCGTTGCATAATACGTAGAAAGGCGGTCGATTCGGTATAACATTGACTATTTTCCAGTAAGACCATCGTTTCAAAATGATCGGTAGGCAGATGGCAATAGGTGAGGAGTTGCTGTCCGATATTGGATTGCACTGAAACTAGTTTGAATTGGCAGTGTTGATCATGCTTGATCATGAAATCTGCCCATGCTGAGCACAGCACACACTCAGCATCAAACAAGATGATGTTATGGGCTTGAATCAGCTGCTTTAATGGTTTTGGCATGGTTGTTTTTCTGATGTTGTTTTGAATAAATTGTCACCCAATTCCATAAAAAAAGCCATCCGAGGATGGCTTTTGTTTTAGCATTTCAAAGCTTATAGGAAGCTTGGTAAATGGCGGGCTGGATCAGTTTCACGTGCTGCCTGAGCATCAGCAACACTAAGCCCTAGTGCTGCGGCAACACCTTCACCATAAGCAGGATGGCAAGCATAGCAGTTACGGATGTGACGATACTTGATGAAATCTAAGGCATCACCCATCGCACGTGCGGTATTACCAAACAGGGCTTGTTGTTGTTCAGGTGTCATCAATTCAAACAATGCACGTGGTTGGCTGAAATAGTCATTGTCATCTTCACGATAATCCCAGAAATCGGCATCGCCATTAATTTTCAATGGGGGCTCTTTGTACTGAGGCTGCTCTTGCCATTGACCGAAGCTGTTTGGCTCATAATGTGGTAAGCCACCATAGTTGGCGTCGATACGGCCTTGACCATCGCGGTGGTTACTATGTACAGGGCAACGTGCGGCGTTGACTGGAATTTGTTGGTAGTTCACACCGAGACGGTAGCGTTGAGCATCTGCATAGTTAAATAAACGCGCTTGTAACATACGGTCTGGTGAAACACTGATACCAGGTACTAAGTTACTTGGTGCAAAAGCAGATTGTTCCACATCTAAGAAGAAGTTTTCTGAATTACGGTTCAGTTCAAATTCACCAACTTCAATCAATGGGTAGTCGCCGTGAGGCCAAACCTTGGTTAAGTCAAATGGGTGATACGGAACTTTCTCGGCATCTTGCTCTGGCATGATTTGTACGAAAAGCGTCCATTTTGGATAGTCTTGTCGTTCAATCGCATCGAACAGATCACGTTGATGACTTTCACGATCTTGACCCACCAATTCGCCAGCTTCTGCATCGGTTAAATTTTTAATCCCTTGTTGTGTTCTAAAGTGGAATTTCACCCAGAAACGCTCATTGGCTGCATTAATAAAACTATAAGTATGGCTACTAAAACCATGCATATGGCGGTAACTTGAAGGAATACCGCGATCAGACATCACGATCGTCACTTGGTGTAATGCTTCTGGAAGTAATGTCCAGAAATCCCAGTTATTGGTCGCACTACGCATATTGGTTTTAGGGTCGCGTTTTACCGCTTTGTTTAAATCTGGGAATTTACGTGGATCACGTAAGAAGAACACAGGGGTATTGTTCCCGACCATGTCCCAGTTACCTTCTTCAGTGTAAAATTTTAAAGCAAAACCACGGATATCTCGTTCCGCATCTGCTGCACCACGTTCACCTGCAACTGTGGTAAAGCGAGCAAACATTTCAGTTTTTTTACCGATTTCGCTAAAAATTTTAGCGCGGGTATATTGAGTAATATCATGGGTTACAGTGAATGTACCAAATGCACCTGAACCTTTGGCATGCATACGGCGCTCAGGAATGACTTCACGGACAAAGTTGGCAAGTTTTTCATTTAGCCATAAATCTTGGGCTAATAATGGTCCTCTAGCACCTGCGGTCATACTATTTTGGTTGTCGACGACAGGTGCGCCGAAGTCAGTAGTTAAGTGGCTATAAGGACATTTTTTATCGTCTTGGCTCATGTTCTATCTCCATCAAGATGACCCGTGAGTGAGGTCACCTCAACTGTTTGACCGTTCAAAGATATGAATGTTTAACTGTCTCATGTGCAAATTGGGTATCGAAATATCAGATGCCTAAGTGCGATTTACAATGATCAAGTTCCCATCCTTTGTATTTTTACTCTAGGTTGATGAAAGCTTTTTTTCCAATGGATTAAAGTTGATGTCATAAATGCTTTATTCGATTGAAGCTGTCTAAATCTTAAACATGAACTGTACTTTTTTGAATGTTAGATTTGTTAAAAAAAGATAAAAGATAGCGAAAAAATAAAGACTTACTGCTTTACTGGGTTTTAGTTAAAATTGAATCTAGTGTTTGTTTTGGAAAGTGAGAAAGACATCAGTTCTTTTATAAAAGGGCCTATTTTACCTGTTGGAGTTATGTAAAAAGTCCTAAATTGATTTCTCTCATGGTTTTTGATGTATCTTAAAATTGATTAATTTACTCAGTGAGTACAGTTAAAACGACTGAATTTATTCAGCATACTTTTCTTGTTATCTAAAAGCAGATGCTCAGTAGTAAATATGTAAACCCTTAAGATTTTTACGTTTGCTATGTTATTTTGTGCTTATCTTTGAAGAGATTAAAAAAATGAAAAAGTTAGCATTGAGTTTCGGGTTGTCTTTAACTGTTTTAGCAGGTTGTACTTCCATGCCACAAAAAGATGAGGCTAAAGCAAATTCCTTGAAGGTTGAGTTTGTTGGGCAAGGAAATTATGCGGTAACGCAACAACAGGGTACAGTAAGCTTATATGCAGTGGACAGTCAGATCGCGGATGTTCCAGCGACTTTGATTCAACAGAAAAAAGTTCAAATCTCTCAGGTCCCATTTGCGGTTGATTTTACTGTGCCTGCAGATCACCGTAAGCTTATTCAGCCCTCAGTTCGGGATGATGCTAAAATCAAATACTATGTGACTTGGGAATCGGATGCCAAGAATTTAACTGGCAAAGATGCGATTGTGATTGATTATGATCGTAAATTTCCAAGCGTTACTTTGAATGGCGGCAAACAACAGATTTACCTGCGTTCAGCAAAATAAGCATATGTATTGAAAAAGGGCGATCTCATTAAAAGTATCGCCCTTTTTTATGTTTGGTCTTATATCGCAATGTCGAGCTTAGACATTGAGCATACGATTGGATTTGACCATATCGGCAAGACCGTGGGTCTTGAAATAATGTTCAAGCCAACTTTTAATCACCAGTGGGTTGTTCATTTGCAGCACATCATCCAACAGTTTTTTAGCATCAGTCATTGGGACATGACAAATCGCTTTGCGTACTCTGAGAATATTGCTTGAACTCATAGAAAGGGTGTTAAAACCCATCGCCATCAATAATATTGCAGACAATGGATCTCCTGCCATTTCACCACAGACGCTGACTGGTTTCTGATGGATATGACAGTCTTGAACCAAACGTTTTAGTGCGCGTAGTACCGATGGATGAAAATGCGAATAGACGTTGGCCACATGCGGGTTATTCCGATCGACTGCCAGTAAATACTGGGTTAAGTCGTTTGAGCCCACCGAGAAGAAATCAACCAGTTCGGCAAATTCATCAATCTGTAAAAGTACACTTGGTACTTCAACCATAATCCCGATTTTAGGTTTGGTGATTTTAACTTGCTCTTCTTCTTGTACCGCAATCCAGTCACGTTCTAACAGATACAGTACTTCTTCAACTTCACTGACACTGGTCACCATTGGCAACAAGATATGCAAATTATTTAGACCAATACTGGCTTTCAGCATGGCACGAATTTGTGCAGAGAAAATTTCAGGATGGTCAAGAGTAAAGCGGATACCACGCCAACCCAATGCTGAATTTTCTTCTTCAATACTGAAATACGGTAAGTCCTTGTCCGCACCAATATCGAGGGTGCGCATAATCACAGGCTTGTTGGCAAAATGGCTTAATTGTTGGCGATAGATGGCGCGTTGTTCTTCTTCGCCAGGGAAGCGCTCACGTAACATGAATGGAATTTCACTACGATATAAGCCAACACCTTTGGCACCTCGTTGTACACCACGTACCACATCAATCATCAAACCGGTATTGACGAATAAAGGAATCGACACGCCATCTGGCGTAATCGCATCTTTGGTTTCGTATTGCTTCAAATCTTTGGCGATTTGCTCTTCTTCTTTTTGTACTTCTTTATAACGTTGACGTAGACGACGCGGTGGATTGACGAAAACACGGCCTTGATAGGCATCCACAATCATTTCGATATCATCCAGTGTAGTGATTGGTAACTCGGTTACCCCCACCACAGTTGGAATGCCCAAGGCGCGTGCAACAATCACCATATGTGAGTTGGCCGCACCCTCAGAAGTGACAATCGCCGCAATATTATCCACGGGCAATTCCACCAAGGCTGCCGTGCTGATCTCTTCACCAATCAAAATGCTGTCTGGGCTGAGTTCACGATGACTGGTATCGTTTTCTTGCAAGCAAGCCAAGATTCGGCGCCCAAGATCTTTCAGATCAGAAACACGTTCACGCAGGTAGTCATCTTCCATTTGTGCAAATAACGCGACATGTTTGTCGATGACTTTGCGTACCGCACCTTGAGCCCAACTGCCTGCACGAATATGGTCTTTGATTTCGCTTGGCAAAGCATTTTCATCAAGCATTCTTAAGAACACGCTAAATAAGGCGCGTTCTTCAGACATCAATGAATCTTGCATTTTTTCATCTAGGGACTGAATCTCTAAACGTACTGCAGCAATGGCTTGATCCAATAATTCTAATTCGTCACTGATGTCTTCGGCTTCACGATCTGGGATCGCAGCAAGATCAGCAGGAGGGTACAACACGATGGCACGACCTAAGGCCACACCACCTGCACCAGACACACCTTGGAAGGTTTTATAGCTCGGGCCATTGCTGGGTTTACGGAACACATCAATATTTCCCACAGCATGTGCATGAGCAATTACACCTGAGAGCTGTGCACAAAGTGTGACCAAGAATGATTCAGCGGCTTCGCTAAAGTCTTGAGACTCTTTATTTTGAACAACCAGCACCCCCATTACCTTACGGCGATACATCACTGGAACGCCAAGGAAGGAGTTGAATAGCTCTTCACCTGTTTCAGGTAAATAGGCAAAGCGCTCATGTTTAGGGGCATTGTCTAAGTTAACGATTTCTTCACGTTGACCGACCAAGCCAACCAAACCCTCACCGACACTGAGTGATACGGTGCCAACCGCCTCTGGTTTTAACCCTTTAGACGCCATCAGTACATAACGACGATTACGCTCGTCCAATAAATAAATTGAACAGACATCCACATGCATGGCATCGGCCACATGATTGACCATAATGTCCAAGGAATCATGCAAACTGACGGACGCATTGATTTCTTGCACAATGCGTCTAAGCGTGTCGAGTTGCATGTTTGACATGGATGTTTACTCCAATTTATTGAATCGTTATAGGCCTAGTTATAACAGCTCTGTTGCCAAAAATCATTGCTTAAAATGATGATTTCATGACAATTAGCGCTGAGGTAGTTGTAAACATAATTCCATCATAGCTTTACGGTAAACATCACGTTTGAAGTTGACCACTTGACCCAATGGGTACCAGTAACTCACCCATTGCCATTCATCGAATTCGGGTGGGTCTGATAGGTTTAACTGAATATGATGCGGCGAGGCCGTTAACTTCAGTAAAAACCATTTCTGCTTTTGTCCAATACATACCGGATCTGAATCTGACCGAATGTACCGATGTGGCAAACGATAACGCAGCCAACCTTTTGTTTGCGCTATAATTTGGACGTGTTCGGGCAATAAACCGACTTCTTCTCTCAGTTCACGAAAAAGTGCCTGTTCAGGGGTTTCACCAAATTGGATCCCTCCTTGTGGAAATTGCCAAGCATTGTGACCAATGCGTTTTGCCCATAAAACTTGTCCGTCATCGTTTGCCAAAATGATCCCGACGTTGGGTCGGAAACCTTCTGAGTCGATCATTTGGCTACCTAAATTTTGTCTATATCGTTGACTTTGATCTCGGGGACAGTCACTCTTTTGTCCAACTCGAAAAAGGTCAAAGTAAAATGTTTAAAAATTGCTATGATCTTAACGAATTTCTATCGACTAGCGGTGATAGATTTACATTTTTTTTCTTAATTTTCAGTTTAAACGAGAAATTCTATGCAATTGGCTTTGTTTGATTTAGATCACACCCTGTTAAATACTGACTCTGATCACTCTTGGGGTGAATTTTTAGTCAATGAAGGTTTAGTCGATCCAGTTCATCATCGTCAAATGAATGACAAATTCTACGAAGACTATAAAGCAGGGCAACTTGACCCGATTGCTTATAATGAATTTGTATTCGAATTCCTGACCAAACACGACAATGCCTATTTAACTGAGTTACATCAGTTGTTTATGCAGAAGGTCATCCGTCCACAGATGCGGCCTAAAGGCTTCGAGGCGATTAAAAGACACCAAGCATTGGGGCATGAGCTGGTTGGAATTACTGCGACCAGTGACTTTATTACCGCACCGATTTTCCGTGAATTTGGCATTACCGAGATTATTGCCACCAATGCAGAAGTAATTGATGGTCAATATACAGGCAAGGTGACAGGGATTCCGTGTTATCAAAAAGGCAAGCTCGCACGTCTGGATCAATGGTTGGCTGGCCGATCAGTGACCGAGTCATGGGCGTATTCTGACTCAATTAATGATCGTTTCTTGCTTGAATATGCCACCCATGCGATTGCGGTCAATCCAGACGATCGTTTAGAAAAGCTAGCGCAACAGCAAGCTTGGGACATTCAAGACTGGTCGATTTAAAGTTTTGATTTGCTGCCAAATATGTCTTGATGAAATGGAATATTTGGCAGTGCTTTAATCACGCTAAAAAATTAAAAAAATCATTATCCGATTCATTCAAATTATTGCTATAACACTACTGGATTTATAGGGGGTGTTATGACAAAACAACAAATCAAATTACCAAAACAACTTTGGACCGCAGAGAGTATTGATCTCACACGACATAGCTATCAAGGCAAGTTATTGAGCAAAAGCGAAGGCTTTCAATTAGGTAAGACACAACGAAAAAAAGTTCCACGTGAAAACTTAGCTCAACTTTCAGTACGTCCCAAAGGCACCACGGCGTTAACGCTTTATGATTGGAGCAATCAAGGACGCCTAGCACAATTACAGCCGATTCGTGCCAAGCGGATGAGTGTCTCGCCGTTTACGTTCTATCGTGGTATGCCAGCGCTAATGCTGTTTGACCAAGCATGGGAACAACATAATTCAGGCCTGTTTCAGCAAATTTGTGGCGATTGCCATTTAAGCAACTTTGGTGGTTTTGCCAGTCCTGAACGTAACCTGTTATTTGGCATCAATGACTTTGACGAAACCTTGGTTGCGCCATTTGAGTGGGATTTAAAACGTCTGGTGACCAGTTTCGTGATTGCGGCTAAAGACATTGGCTTGGGAGAGCGTAGTGGCTTAAAAGCCATTAAAACCATGCTGAATAGCTACCGCAAACACTTGCTTGAAAATATGGCCTTGTCCCCATTGCAAGTTTGGTATGAAAAGGTCGATGCCACTACTTTATTAGAAAATACCGAATGCCGAAAACTCAGAAAGAAACGTGCCAAGCATCTAGATTCAGCCCAAAAGCGCAATGCGCATTCGGTATTACCCAAGTTGACCCAACAAGATGATGCAACCGGGTTTAGACACTTTATTGATGATGCCCCTTTACTGTGGCATCCCAAAGCGGATGAACCATTTGCTGAGCAAGTCGATGAGTTTTTTCAACGCTATCGTAACTCATTGAAATATGACCGACAGGTATTGTTTGATCGTTATCAGCGGACCGATGTGGCACTCAAAGTGGTGGGGGTTGGCAGTGTTGGAACCCGCTCAGCAATTGCCTTATTTGAAGATGCAGACCGTGAACCGCTGATCTTACAAATGAAGGAAGCCAATCCTTCAATTCTCAGTCCGCTGTTTAAAGATAAGGTTGCGCATGAAGGCGAGCGGGTGATTCATGGTCAGCAATTGATGCAAGCGGCCAGCGATATCTTCTTGGGTTTTTCCAGCTTGAAACAAGATTTTCATGTCCGTCAGTTACGAGATATGAAAATTTCGGTCGATCTTGCCGATATGGATGATGAATATTTCTATGAATATGCGGAAAGTTGCGGTCTCGCTTTAGCCCATGCGCATGCAAAAGCCGGTAATGCCGATGTGTTGATGGGGTATTTAGGTGAAGGCAGTACGATCGTTGAGGTTTTACAGAATTATGCGACCCAGTCAGCTGAGCGTAATTTCAATGACTACCAGCAATTCATGAATGCCGTAGCGGATGGTCAGATTCAGCTCGCTGGCGATGATGCCCTTTAGTGAGTACAGACATAAAAATAGTCATGATTTGAGAGAAAAAAGACAAAATGTTTAGCAAAATTATGTCAGGCTTGGGCCTGCAAGGTGTCACGCTTGAAACCCGTTTGTTTAATTCAACCTTACAAGCAGGGGAGACACTACGTGGTGAGATTAACTTTAAAGGTGGCTCAACCGATAAAGAAATTAAAGGCCTCTATCTGCAATTAATGACCATGGCGGAGGTAGAGTCGGGCGATCATGAATTTAATCAGCCTTTGGTTTTGGATCAATGGTTAATCAGTGCTAATTTTTCATTGCCAGCAAATCAATCGCACAATATTCCTTTCACCATGGAAATCCCACATGAAACACCGATTACCGAAGTTTCTTGCCGCCGTAATGGAACACGGGTCTGGATCAATACCCGTCTGGATGTGGATTGGGGTGTGGACGCAACGGATCGTGATTATTTAAGCGTTCTGCCAACACCTGCCATGCAAATGTTTTTACAAGCCATGCAGCAATGCGGATTTGTATTATCCAGCGTAGATGTGGAAAAAGGCCAACTGACTGCGCATAACTTTAGATCGACCATTGGTTGCTACCAAGAACTTGAATTTGTCTCTTCGCGTTTATTCAGTGGTTTTAATGAGGTGGAAGTGTCTTTTGTGGCTGAACCGCACCAAACCCATGTCATGCTTGAGGTTGATCGCCGTCACCGCTCAGATCAATTATTGTCGATGACGATTCCACACCACCTCTTGGATGTTCAGCAGATGGCTCAGCAAATTCGCCATTTATTGCAGATTAAATAATCTTGATTAAACCTCCCTACTGGGAGGTTTTTTGTCATATTAATGTCATCATTTATTTTTAAGATCACTGTATGAAAATAAAAATAAATCAGGAAGCACAGACTTCCATTTCAATCGATGCATTACTGCAATTAAAACGACAACACCCCATGATCAAAATGCGATGGATCGCGCTCCCACTGTTCGTCTTGATCTTGATGTACAGTTGGCAGCAACAGCTTTTTACTGTTTGGGTGATCTTACCTTTACTTTGGACGTTGATCGTGCTGAATCTGGCTTTGATTGCGCGTTCCAAATCTAAAAAACTACAAAAGATTGAGCAATTTAAATTCGATCCGATTTTTTGGCATAAATTCAGATTCTATTATCCAGAACTGGGGCTAAAACAACGGCAATTGATTGAAGCTGGATTTAAGGATTATTTGACATTGCATGTCATGCAAAAACAGGCCTATGCCATGCCTTCACATGCAGTGGATTCGTTATGGCATGTGATGTTGGAGTTCCCAAAGCAGTATCAAGACTTATGTGAACAGATACTCGGTCGGCAGTTACAGCATAGCCCCTATAATGCGAGCACAACGTCCACGCAGCAAACACAACAGTTATTTGCGACGTGGCGAAACAGTTGTGGTTTGCATGCCTATCAGCCAAGAAATACCACGTTGTTGCCAAGACTGTTTGCCATTGATCAGGCACTCAATTGGCAGGAAGGGCAATATTTTAATTTAGAGCTGATGACGAAGGATTATGCACAATATTTGCAAGCTCAGTCTTCGTCATCCTCTTCGAGTTGTGGAAGTAGCAGCAATAGCTGTAGTAGTTGCAGTAGCTGTGGTGGGGGCGGTGGAGATTAACAGATACCACTAGCCTACATGCATCATTCGAATCAGTTCTTCAGCCGCTTTGGATTGGATTCGTGCGGGATGCCAAACCATACCCAGTTGACGCTGCATATCTAGTTTTAAATCAAGTTGTTTTAAATCTTGATTCACCAAGGTTTTGGGTAACACAGACCAACCTAAACCAATTGACACCAGCATTCTGATTGACTCAAGTGGATTATTGCTCATGGTGATTTTTGGTTTTAAGTTGTTTTTCTCAAACTCTGAAAGGGTAATTTGGCTGGTATAAGTTTGTGCTGCTGGTAATAGGCTTGGATAGGCAATCAAGTCTTCCAATTTAAGCTGTGTCTGTTGAGCCAAGGGGTGGAAGGGAGCAGCCACGAAGACTAAAGGGTCATTCCAAATGGTCACGTAATTGAGACGATCATCCCCAACCGGTGGTAAGGTTAAAAATGCCAGTTCCAATTCACCTGCCAAAACTTGTTCATGGGCTTGTTCTGAATCGACAAAATGCACATCCAAGGTGACTTGAGGATAGTGTTGTACAAAGTTTTTAAGGGGTTCAGCTAAATGGTGTAAGCCAATATGATGACTGGTCCCTATTTTTAAACGACCTTGGACCTGAGCTTGTTCATGACTTAAGGTATGGTGAATTTCCCCTAATTCATTTAGCCAAGTACGAACTTTAGGCAATAGAGAATGTGCTGCATGGGTGGGCTGAATGCCCCGACCCGCAGATTCAAATAGTTTGACCCCAAAATAGTCTTCTAAGCTATGAATCCGTTTGGTGACTGCGGGTTGGGTAATAAATAATTGTTCTGCTGCGATGGAAATTGAACCAGTTTCCATCACTTTTACAAATGCTTCAAAAGCAGCGAGGTTCATACAAGCTTGTCCAAGGAGATTTTAAAATTAGTTTTATAAGCAGTATTTTTGAATTAGAAATAATTCCATACTTTTTCATGAAAGAAAAAAGCAAAGGCTTGTACCGTTGGTTCAATTAAACTTAAGGTAGCTGCCATGAGCCAATTGCCTGTAATAAGGTAAGCAACGATCATCGCAACACTAATATGCATGATGTAATAACTCAAGGTTTTTTTCAAAGTCCGACTATTGTTCATGACAAATTGTTGAATATTTGACATCTGTTTCACCCTACAAAATCTCTATTTAATTAAATAATAATCATTATCATTTAAAATGTAAAAAGGAAATTTCAATTCAGGACGATTGGATTTATAAATCGTGAGGTGAATGATTTAACATCAGCTGCTCAAAGCCAGAGTACGTATGAAATGTGCTCAGCGAAGATGATTTAAATTTTTTTAATTTAATGAGATGATCAAGATATAAAATTTAAATTTATCATTCCTAAAAGTTTGTTAATTTATAAAAATGATAAATTAGATTTATGTGAAGCGATTGCTATAATCAATTCAAGATGAAAAATACCCAGACCAATGGCAAGCACGATGGAGGGCGACGACATGGCAGGCAAGACCTTATATGACAAATTATGGGATGACCACTTAGTAAAACAACGCGATGATGGTTCGAGCTTAATTTATATTGATCGCCATTTATTACATGAAGTGACCAGCCCTCAAGCGTTTGAAGGCTTACAGCTTGCCGATCGCCAACCTTGGCGTTTAAGTGCTAACGTTGCAACACCTGACCATAACGTGCCAACCTCTAAAAAAGAGCGCGAACAAGGTATTGCAGGGATTGAAGATGATACCTCTCGAATTCAAGTACAAACCTTAGATGACAACTGTAAAACCTTTAATATCGTTGAGTTTGGGATTAATGATATTCGTCAAGGGATTGCTCATGTGGTTGGCCCAGAACAAGGTTTGACTTTGCCGGGCATGACCGTGGTCTGTGGTGATTCGCATACCGCAACACATGGTGCTTTTGGCTGTTTAGCACATGGTATCGGGACGTCGGAAGTGGAACATGTGTTGGCAACGCAGTGCTTGGTACAGAAAAAATCGAAAAACATGTTGGTTCGTGTTGATGGTGTATTAGGCAAAGGCGTGACCTCTAAAGATGTTGTGTTAGCCATTATCGGTAAAATTGGGACTGCGGGCGGTACAGGTTATGCCATTGAGTTTGGCGGGCAAGTATTCCGTGATATGTCCATTGAAGGCCGTATGACCGTATGTAATATGGCAATCGAAGCAGGTGCTCGTGTCGGGATGGTTGCAGTCGATGACAAAACCATTGCCTATGTGAAAGACCGTAACTATGCACCAAAAGGTGAACAGTGGGATCAAGCGGTTGAATACTGGAATACCTTACATTCAGATGAAGATGCCGTATTTGATGCGGTGGTGGTATTGAATGGTGCAGAGATTGAGCCTCAAGTGTCTTGGGGAACTTCTCCAGAAATGGTGATTCCTGTTTCACAGGCAGTACCAACTTTAGAACAAGCCAAAGATGATGTACAACGCAATGACTGGACTCGTGCTTATCAATATATGGGCTTAACTGCTGGTCAAGCTTTGGCTGATATTCAGTTAGATCGTGTTTTCATTGGCTCATGTACTAACTCACGTATTGAAGATATCCGAGCTGCTGCAGATGTTGTGAAGGGGCGTACAGTTGCTTCAAGTATTAAGCAAGCAATGATTGTTCCTGGTTCTGGTTTGGTGAAACAGCAAGCCGAACAAGAAGGTTTAGATCAAATTTTCTTGGCAGCAGGTTTTGAATGGCGTGAACCAGGCTGTTCAATGTGTTTGGCGATGAATGCTGACAAGTTACAACCAGGTGAACATTGTGCTTCAACCTCGAATCGTAACTTTGAAGGTCGTCAGGGCAATGGTGGGCGGACGCATTTAGTGAGCCCAGCGATGGCAGCGGCAGCTGCAATTGCAGGCCATTTTGTTGACGTTCGTTCATTCTAAGGGAGCAATATCATGGAAAAATATACTGTAGAGCAAGGTATTGTTGGGCCTTTAGACCGTGCCAATGTCGATACCGATTTAATCATTCCAAAACAGTTTTTGAAATCGATTAAACGTACGGGATTCGGTGATAACTTATTTGATGA
Source organism: Acinetobacter sp. Ac_3412 (assembly GCF_013072675.1). Lineage (NCBI taxonomy): Bacteria > Pseudomonadati > Pseudomonadota > Gammaproteobacteria > Moraxellales > Moraxellaceae > Acinetobacter > Acinetobacter sp. Ac_3412. The sequence goes on from NZ_LXUJ01000014.1 coordinate 274,581, forward strand.
GTTACGCTATTTAGATGAAGGCTTCTTAGGTCAAGACATTAGCAAGCGCCCAAAGAATCCTGACTTCGTGTTAAATCAACCGCGCTATCAAGGTTCAACGATCTTATTGGCACGCACTAACTTTGGTTGTGGTTCAAGCCGTGAGCATGCGCCATGGGCATTGAATGAATATGGCTTCCGTACTGTCATTGCGCCGAGCTTTGCCGATATTTTCTTTAATAACTGCTTTAAAAATGGCATGTTACCTGTGATTTTATCTGAACAGATTGTGGAACAATTGTTCAAAGAATGTGCTGAGAATGAGGGTTATCAACTTACGATTGATTTAGAAGCTCAGGAAGTACGTACGCCCGCAGGTGAAGCATTTAAATTTGAAATTGATCCATTCCGTAAACATTGCTTGTTGAATGGTTTGGATGATATTGGCTTAACTTTACAAGTGGCAGATGATATTCGCGCTTTTGAAGCTAAGGCGAAACAAGCACGTCCTTGGGTGTTTCAAGACATCCAAGCATAAGTTTGGGTGCAAGAAACCAGATTGGGTTTTAGACATTTTTAACATAGGCATAGCGCAGAGATTGAACTCTTGTTAACATGCTAGCGGATAATATTTTGCTTACATGTTAACAAGACATGAGGACTGGGCTTGAATAATGAAAAGAAGACTCGCTCGCAGTATTTTACTGTGTCTAGGCGCTACGATGACTTTGACTGCGTGTCAAAATGCACCCAATGTGGTGGATCAGGTTCGTATTGCACAGAACACATTGGAAAGTAAGGCGGACAACACAACTTTATATTGTTCAGGTGTTGAGAATTGTGAGTTTGAACGAATTGGTGACATTGCGGTCATTGATGCAAAAACTCATCGGATTAGCCAACAGGCAATGGAACGCGGCATTGTACGCTTACATGGTTCAGTATTTAGCCGCAAACAGCAGGTCTATTTAAGTGTGCCAGCCAAGCAATATGAAGTCGTCATTCGTTTTTATCCGATTTCTCCTGATCGTTCCGAAACTTTCCATGTGATTCATGCATTTAAACCGCATGTGCGCTATACCTTTAAAATGTACCGAGACCGAACACGTCGTTCAGGCAGTTTACTTAATGTTTCTGTACCTGATCCGTTGTGTGTAGATTTGCAGCAAGAGCAACACACCATTCGCCGTTTCTGTCGTCCATTTGACGTCAGTACCGGTCTTGGTGAGTTTGTTGAGAAAAAGGTTTAATTGGCTCGCAGTGTTATCGCTGCACATAGGAAAATTGGAAAAATAAATGTCGAAGCATATTTTAATTTTAGCGGGTGATGGCATTGGTCCTGAAATCGTAGCAGCTGCAGAAAAGGTTTTAACCAAGGTCAATGATAAATTTAATCTAGGTTTGACATGGGAACATGGTTTGCTCGGTGGTTCTGCAATTGATGCACATGGCGAACCGTACCCAACAGTGACCAGTGAACAGGCGAAAAAAGCCGATGCAATTTTATTGGGTGCAGTGGGTGGTCCGAAGTGGGATAGCATTGAGCGTTCAATTCGCCCTGAACGTGGCTTGTTAAAAATTCGAAGTGAACTCAATTTATTCGCCAACTTACGTCCTGCGATTTTGTATCCACAATTGGCAGATGCGTCTAGCTTAAAGCCTGAAATCGTTGCTGGCCTTGATATTCTCATTGTTCGTGAGTTAACGGGTGGGATCTATTTTGGTCAGCCACGCGGTATTCGTGAACTTGAGAATGGTGAAAAGCAGGGCTATAACACTGATGTTTATTCAGAAAGTGAAATCAAGCGTATCGCCAAAGTTGCTTTTGAGTTGGCTGGATTGCGTGGTGGCAAGGTCTGTTCGGTGGATAAAGCCAACGTACTTGAAGTAACGGAATTGTGGAAACAAACCGTCACTGACTTGCAGCAAGCACAGTATTCAAATATTCAGTTATCGCATATGTATGTCGATAACGCAGCAATGCAATTGGTTCGTGCTCCAAAGCAATTTGACGTGATTGTCACAGGTAATTTGTTCGGTGATATCTTGTCTGATGAAGCAGCCATGTTGACGGGTTCAATTGGCATGTTGCCTTCAGCATCTTTAGATGAAAATGGTAAAGGTATGTATGAACCTTGCCATGGTTCTGCACCAGATATTGCAGGACAGAACATTGCCAATCCATTGGCGACTGTGCTTTCTGTGGCGATGATGTTGCGTTACACTTTCCGTGAAGAAGCGGCGGCTAAAGCGATTGAAGATGCAGTCGGTCAGGTCTTGGATCAAGGTCTACGTACAGCGGATATTATGTCTGAAGGCATGACTAAGGTCGGTACAGATGCGATGGGTGAGGCTGTAGTTACAGCATTAAACTAAGCCTTGCAGGCTATAAAAAAACGCAGCATGAGCTGCGTTTTTTTATTTGATAAATCAGCAGGCCTTACCCTCATAACGAATTGATTGTGCAATTTGTTGTTGATCCAGCTCAAAAATAATATGGCATTTTAAGTTTAGATCATAAGCACTGCCTGCATTGCCAGCAGTTTGAATCGGAATATTCTGAGCGCCAAGTTCGGTTGATTGTGCAATCGGAATCGGGATACGGACGGGACGAATCACGGTATAAATCAGTTGATTATTTTGCTTAACCGGTTGGGCCAGTGTTTGGAAACCTAAGGGTTTTAAGTCGAGTTGTTGCTGGATGGTCTGCGCAGATTGCCCAATAAACGGTTTTAGATAGTCGGGCAGGCTAATATTTGGCTGGTTTGATGTCGCACAAGCTTGTAAACCGAGAAGCGTACAGAACAACAGGTACTTATAATTTTTCATTATGATCATCCTTTATCTTTTTGATCTTTTTTTATTCAATGGCAAAAGTGCAGCAGTGTCGAGAGCATTTATGTGAATTGCTAAAAAGATACAATCTTGTCTACTTTTGGACAATGTTCAAGCCCAGCAAAATATGCTTAGATAATGATGATAATTAAGCGATTTGGACAACTTCATGCGCAAAATAATATTTGGCTTGATCTGTGGGGCAATGGCGACATTGAGCTATGCGGATAACTGCGAAAATGCCCGTAATACTTATGACGATATCTACTGTACCAATAAAATTTTTGCCAGTGCAGATGCTGATTTAAATAAAAACTATCAGCAATTACGCAAACAACTGAGCGATACACAACAAAAAATTTTAAAAAAATCACAACTGGCGTGGATTCGCCATCGTGATGCAGAATGTAGTGATGATTCCAAGAGTACGGTTTATGTGCAATGCCAATTGAATGCAACGCAAGAACGCAATAACTGGCTGCAAGAGCGTATTCGTGAATGTCAGACGGTGGGGTGTAAAACAACACGCCTTAGTGAATAAACTTTCGTATCAGCAATAAAAAAAGCCACATGATGTGGCTTTTTTGCATTCACTAATCTGACTTAGCGCGCACGATAAGTGATACGACCCTTAGTTAAATCATAAGGTGTCATTTCAACTTTAACACTGTCACCTGTCAAAATACGGATATAGTGTTTACGCATTTTACCAGAAATGTGAGCAATAACTTCGTGACCGTTTTCTAAACGTACACGGAACATCGTATTAGGAAGCGTTTCGGTGACAACGCCTTCGAACTCAATGAGTTCCTCTTTATTGGCCATAGCCTACCTGAGATCAAATTGGGAAGGCGCAAATTATAGTCAATTTATTTAAAATTTACAAGATCAAGTCTGTTAGAGGCTGTCAGATATTAACCGAAAGAAACTGTCAGACAATTCGCGATTTTTTTTAACAAAATAAGCAGAATATTGTTGTCAGTTTGGTCAATCAACGTTAATCTAAAATTGTTGTTCATTGTCATAATAACGTATCTACAGGGAAGGGCACAGCGTGGGTCAGCTAACAGATGCATCAGTTGTATTGCGCTTTGGTTATCAGGCAATTCGTAAAGCAGGATTACCAACTGAAGAGATTTTAACAAAGGCCGGCGTGGCATTAAATCAAGTGGATACCAATGCAAGAACGCCGCTAAGTGCACAAAATGCGTTCTGGATCGCTGCACAGGATGTGAGTAACGATCCTGATATCGGGCTTCATCTCGGTGAACATCTACCACTTTATCGTGGGCAAGTGATTGAACATTTATTTATTAGTAGTGAAACCTTTGGCGAAGGCTTAAAGCGCGCCTTGGCTTATCAACGCCTGATCAGTGATGCTTTCGATGCCAAACTGGTGATTGAAGATGGTCGCTGTTACTTGAGCAATGGTGAACAGTATTGGCCAGATAATTTGGTCAACCGTCATTTCTCTGAATGTGCCATGTCAGGCATTTTACGTTTCTTTAAATTTATTACCGAAGGTCAGTTTCACCCGATTTATATTGATTTTAACTTCAATGAGGGCGCTGCTGATGACGAATACTTTAGAGTCTATGGCTGCCCAGTGAGCTTGGGGCAAAAAGAAACCCGCCTTTATTTTGATGCGGCCGTACTGGATTATCCTTTATGGCAAGCAGAGCCTGAATTATTACAATTGCATGAGCAATTGGCGATTGAGAAATTACAAGAACTGGCGCGTTACGATCTGGTGGGTGAAGTCCGCCGTGCCATTGGCTCAACCCTTGAAAGTGGTGAAACGACTCTGGAGACGGTAGCGGCACAGTTGAATATCACGCCGCGCCGTTTAAGAACCCAACTCAGTGAGGCCAATACCAGCTTCCAGCAAATTCTTTCGGATTATCGTTGCCGTTTGGCGAAAAAGCTGTTGGCGAATACCAATGAAAGTGTCGAGCGGATTGTGTATTTAACGGGTTTCTCTGAACCAAGTACCTTCTATCGTGCCTTTAAGCGTTGGACCAATGAAACACCAGTTGAATATCGCAAGCGTAAACAACGTTAATTGGTTCCAAATAAAAAGCCTTATCACTGTGATAAGGCTTTTTTGTTATTCAGCTAAATTTAACCAGTGTGGACCTAAAGGTAGCTGTGGTAAATCGAATTCATCTGGATAATAAGACTGAATAAAATATAAACCATCAGGTGGGGCGGTAATCCCAGCAGCGGTGCGATCTTCTGCGGCAAACATGGTATCAATATGGTCGATTTCATACATGCCTTGCCCAATTTCAAGCAGGCAGCCCATGATATTACGCACCATATGGTGTAAGAAACCATCTGCTTGAATATCTAAGACCAGATAACGACCATGTTCGAATAAGCGACAGTGTTTTACATGACGTACAGGTTGATTCGATTGACAGGCTGCGGCACGAAAAGTCTCAAAATTATGCGTACCCTCAAATTTGGCAGCAGCCGTAATCATCTTTTGCACATCAAGCTTTTGATAAAGATGGGTGACCTGTTTATATAACAGGGCAGGGCGAGTCGGAGCGTTATACACCACATAACGGTAACGTCGTGCCACCGCTTTAAAACGGGCGTGGAAATTTTCATCCATGCATTTAATCCACTGGATTGAAATGTCTTTGGGGAGTTGGCTATTGGCCCCACGAATCCAGCCTTGTTCTGGGCGAATGGCTTCGGTGTCGAAATGCGCCACCATATTGGTTGCATGTACGCCAGCATCCGTTCGTCCAGCGCCATGCAACATAATCGGCTGATTGGCAATACGACTCAGCACTTTTTCTATGGTTTCCTGAACAGTGATAACGCCAGCCTGTTGGGTTTGCCAACCACGGTATTGAGTACCGCAAAATTCAATACCGATTGCATAACGTTGCATGTTCTAACCTCAGAATTAATGTTGATGCCAATGCGCGAACCATTGTTCGTGGGTCGGATATTTTAAATACATTTGCAAGACTTTTGCATATAAATCGGCATGGCTATGACAATCATTGACTAAAACTTTGGCAGATTGAATCCATGAGCTGACCGCATAGCGTTGATCAAGTTGCCCAAAGGTCACTTGTGTACTAATAATGGGTAAGCACCGTTGCTGATAGAGCTGTTCAAATAATGCTAGAATTTCATCATTCACCGCAATATTGCCTGTGCCAAAGCCTTGTAGCACCAAAAAGTGAGGTGGGTTAACTAGAAGATTTTTTAACTGCACAATAAGTTGTTGTTTCCCGATCGGTTGTAACATCAAATTCAGGACACTCAGTTGAGCGGCTTGCTCAATCTGTTCATTTTGGACAATAAGGGCATCTGCTGTAGTGTTACAGCTTTGGTCTGCTTTGATGCCAACAAAGGCATCTAATTCAGTGGTATGGGCTTTTAAAGTGCTTTGTGCATGAAAGACTTGTTCATGGAAGGCAAGATAAACACCACTTGGTAAGGTAAGCACTTGCTCCAGTGCTAAATACAGGTTGCCGATTGCATCGGTGAATTCGCGGGTATCATTGCCTTCAATATTCAATAATGGGTATTGGCTGCCCGTAATGATGGCATGACAAGAATGGCCTAAAAAACGTGCCAGTGTTGCAGCAGCATAACTCAGTGTATCCGTTCCATGAATAATGACAAAATGCTGAAAGCCATTGAGTTGTAATTGTTGGATTTGTTGTACCAACTTCAACCAATCGGTTGCGGTACAGGCGCTGCTGTCTTTAATGCTAGGGGCAGCGAAACATTCAACCTGTAAATGTGGTGGAATCACCTTCGCCAATAAAGGTAAAAAATCCTGTTCTGGCATTGGCATCAAGGGTTCGCCAATACAACCAAACGTTCCACCCATATAAATTAAAGCGATTGTTTTCATCATAAAAAAAGCAGCCTGAGAGACTGCTTATATTAGACTGATCAAATTCAGGAAGCTATTTTATTCAGTAAATTTTCTGAACGTTGTTGTTGTTCTGCATTGAATGCCTGATTGTTTTTTAACAACTCACGAGCAGAATCATAGGCACCAAGTTCAATATACTGCTCTGCAAGCTCTAAATTCAACTGCGCTTCATCAAGCTGTTGTAGGTCTGGGAATGACTGGGCCAATGGGTCATGAACTGTAATCGCTGCTGCAGGTGTTGCTGCAGGCGTGATCAATTCAGGTTGTGTTTCAACTACAGCTGGTTCTGCAATGTCAAATGAAAACGTTGTGGTTTCAAGTGGTGCAGGTTGTTCAGTTTTTTCGACAGTAGGTTCAAAATTAAAATCTAAGCTTGGTGCCGCTTCTTCTACAGGTGCTTTTTCTGCAACGGGCTGAGATGCAACCTCTAAATGAGTAAAGTTAAAGTCAAGCTCAGGTTTTAGGTCTTCAGTTTTTGCTTCTTCAATGCTTGGTGGTGTCGGTTCTAAGTTAAACGAAAACTCAAGTGGCTGCTGTTCTTTACTCTCAGATGTTTCAACTGGAGACTGTACAGCCACGGCTTCATCAGCAGGCTTCTGTTCAAAGGAGAAATTAAAGTCTAAAGGTTGAACTTCAGGGGCAGCTTCTACAGGCTTTGCGTCTTCTGTCGGTGCTGCATATTCTGATTGTAAGTCATCAAATGATTGTGCAGCTGGTGTTTGGACTAAAGCATCAAAGTCAGCAGCATTACTTTGAACCTGTGGCTCAGATGTAGGTGTTTGCTGAAAACTATGTGATGCTAAATTAAATTCAATTGAATCAGGCTGTTTATTCTGCTCGTATTCACGATGCTTCGCTTCAGCTGCTTGTGCAATATCTTCCAGTTTTAAGGCATGAATATGTTTGATCAATTGATCAATCGCCAAATCATCTTTTTGCTTTAAATGAATATCCAGTAAAAACAAATACAATTCATGTTGAGAATTGTCTTGTTTTAAGGCTTGATTGATTTGTGCCTCGGCAGACTGAAAGTTACCACTTTGAATTTGTTGTTCAAGTTTTTGACGTAAGCTTTCAGAAATTGCTGTAGTCGTTGGAGGTGCTGCTGGCTCTTGTTCTTCACGTACGAGCGTGGTTCGTGAAGCAGATCGTGTCGCTGCTTTTTTTGTCGTTTTGCTTGCACCTTTTTTAGGTGCAGTATTGGCTTGATTGCTTTCACGTTTTTTTAAAACGATAGCTACAATCAGTACAATGACGAGCAGTACAATGATTATAGTTGACATGATCTATACCCCTTAAAGATAGAGCCGCTTTTATGCAAATTTATGAGAATATTCTCGTAACCTAGCGTGTTGGCTTTTTAGTGTCCTGTTGCGCTTTCAACTGATCTTGCAGTTCAGCAAGTCGAGCATTTAACAGCTGAATACGTTGTTCCTTCTGACGTAGTGCCAATTCTAACTGTGTTACGTTTCTTTGTAATGTAACGGTTTTTTCTCGTGCTGTCATAACTTTTAATGATAAATCGGCACTGGTTTTTTGCTGTAATGTGTCTTTTTTGGCACTTCCAGTACTGGAATCTTGATTACTCTCAGCCACTAGAGACATTTCAGCTTGTTGTAACCGATATTTGGCTTTTCCTACGGCTGGACGCTGTGTTTGTGCCGCAATTTGATTGGTGTTCTTATTCTGCTGTGTAGATGTGGCAGTAAGATTAAAGTTTAAATGTGAGCCCTGTCTAAGGCGGTTGGCGTTGCCCCCAATAAAGGCATGTTCATTTTGTGCTTTGATTTGATTCATGACCTGAGCAACAGGCTGCTGTGTTTGCCCTGCAATATGTTGTGCAATACTCCATAAGGATTCATTACGTTGCACCACATGCTGTTGGGCTTTGTCATCGTTTGCTGCTGCTTTTGTCGGGAGCTTCTTTTTGGCCGCTTGGACTGTCTCTTTAACTGGATCAGGTGTTTTTGCTCTTTCTTTGGTTTCAATCGGTTTAAGTTCAGCTACTTTGAGTTCCTCATCCAATGCAGTACTTTGCTTGGTAGCGGCCGTATTCACAGTTTGAGTACTTTCCTGTTTGACAGGCACTGTTTTTGGCTGCTGTGGTACTTTTTCTGCGATAGGCGTTGCTGGCTGGGGCACGGAGCTCGCCACTGCCGCGGTTGTTTCTACTTTCACGGGGGGAGCGATTGAAACTGCACTGGCAGCTGTTGTTGTCGTACTTGGCTTTGATGTTTCTAATACAGGTGGAAGGGTAAATGGCGCATTGAGGAGTGTTTCTTGTTTTAAGTTTTGCCCTTGTGAATTTGCATTTGTAGCATTAAAGCGTGTGCTTTCAGGTAGGTTTAAAGCGATATCTTTTTCACTGACAATAAACTTGGGTGTGAGTGATTTTTCATTGGCATTCTTCGCTAGAGGTGCTTTCGCGACTTGGCGCATCGGTTGGCGAATATGCTTTAAATGAGATGCGCCACCTTCCTGAATTTTTAAAATAATATTCAGTTCAGCATCGGTCATGGGACGTGATGAAGTGATCACAATCACGCCTTCGCCTTGATTATTACGGCGTGTAAAAAAATTAAGATTAGCAGGGGGCTGATGCGCAGCGCCAAGCATCAATAAATCTTCAGGTGTTGCCAAACTGACGTCTAATTTGGAATTAGCATCGGCTTGGTGGAAACTCATTTCGGCATAAAGAAGTTCACCAGGCGCAGACTGGATTTGAATTGGATCAAGCGTAATTGCATAAAGGTGTTGCGAAGAAATGATGGCTAAAATGGCAATTTTTAATTTGTTATAAACAGTCATCTCGATCCATGAAAAAGTGATGTTATGGTCTGGAAAAAGTATACATTACCGTGATGTAAATGAATTGTAAATTATTCATCTTTCGTCGCAAGAAAAAAGCCGATCAAATGTGATCGGCTTTTGATTTTTAGGATTTTTTGCTTAAGCGTTCTTGTATTCCACCAGAATACGAAGCATACGGCGTAATGGCTCGGCAGCACCCCAAAGCAGTTGGTCACCAACAGTGAATGCACCAAGATATTCTTTACCCATATTGAGCTTACGCAAACGGCCAACAGGAACAGTTAAAGTACCTGTGACTGCAACAGGGGTAAGATCTGTCATAGAGGCTTCACGAGTATTCGGAACGACTTTTGCCCATTGGCTAGAGTTGCGAATCATGTCTTCGATTTCATCAAGTGGCACATCTTTTTTCAATTTCAATGTGATTGCTTGAGAGTGGCAACGCATTGCACCAATACGCACACAGTGACCATCAATTGGAACGATTTGTTGATTACCTAAAATCTTGTTGGTTTCAACCTGACCTTTCCATTCTTCTTTCGATTGACCGCTTTCGAGTTGTTTGTCGATATACGGAATCAATGAACCCGCCAATGGCACGCCAAAGTTTGCTTTCGGGAAACCTTCGCCACGTTGTAATTCTGCGATTTGACGGTCAATATCAAGGATTGCAGATTTAGGGTCATCCAATAAGGTTTTAGTATTGTTATACAAATACCCCATACCTGTGATCAGTTCACGCATGTTCTGCGCACCCGCACCAGACGCTGCTTGATAGGTCATTGAAGTCGCCCATTCCACTAAATTATTTTGGAATAGTGAACCTAAGCCCATCAACATCAATGAAACGGTACAGTTACCGCCAACGAAAGTTTTAGTACCGTTGACCAAACCATCTTTGATCACATTTAAGTTGACTGGATCAAGAACGATGATTGCGTCATCTGCCATACGCAGCGTAGATGCGGCATCAATCCAATAGCCATCCCAACCTTCAGCTTTAAGCTTTGGGAAAACTTCAGAGGTATAATCACCACCTTGGCAGGTTAAAATGACATCCATTTGCTTCAGACTGTTAATGTCTGTTGCATCCATAAGTGCTGGGGCAGTCTTACCACCAAATGAAGGTGCTTCGCCACCTGCATTACTGGTAGAGAAATAGAATGGCTCGATATGAGCAAAATCATTCTCTTCAACCATACGTTGCATCAGGACAGAACCAACCATCCCACGCCAACCGACCAGACCTACTTTCATGTCATTGTGCCTCGGTATGTAAAAAAATTTAAAGGGGTTTGAGTGTATCAAAAGTGCCCACAACTGCAAGCTTTACTGAAATAAAACAGTGCGTTTATTGAGTGGAATATCTTGTTTATATTAGATAGAAAATTGATAAAGCGAAAACTTTATTGTAAATCTATGCTACCCCAAAGAGAAAAATGAACATGATATGGATTCAGATTTGCGCAGCGCTGGTGATATGGCTTTCATTTTGGTCTTTGATCCCCAGAGATGAATGGTGGTTTCGGGGTGCAGACTTTCCGAGATTACAAATATTAGCACTCGGGATCATCACATTTTTTGCGATGTTATTTGTGCTTTCCGATTGGACCTTGAGTACTGAACTGCTCTTTCTTGGGCTGGTTGCAGCGATAGCCTATCAGCTTAAAATGGTGTTGCCTTATACACCGTTATGGCGCAAGCAAGTCAAAAAAGTCAAAAAGACACAACTCAATCCAGAGCAACAAATTTCCTTATTGGTGGCAAATGTACTGACACCTAATCACAAATATCATCTGTTACTTGATCAAATTGAAATTTTAAAGCCAGATTTGGTACTTACGCTGGAGTCGAATGCTGAATGGCAGCAAGCGCTGAGCCCAATTGAAGCAGATTATCCTTTCCGTGTGGCAGTACCCTTAGAGAACCTATATGGTATGCATCTTTATAGTCGTTTGCCCTTAGACGACACCGAAGTTAAATTTATTTTGAGTGATGAAATTCCATCGATTCATACTGCAGTGACTTTGCCATCAGGCGTGCAAGTGCAGTTGTATTGTTTGCACCCTAAACCACCGAGTCCGACAGAGGCCAAAGATTCGACCTTAAGAGATGCAGAATTACTGATTGTGGGTGATCAGATTGAAGATATTGATCAGAGCTGTATCGTGATGGGGGATTTGAATGATGTGGCATGGTCAAGAACCACGCGTTTATTTCAGCGGATTAGTGGCTTGCTTGATCCTCGAGTCGGGCGCTATTTTATGAATACCTTCCATGCGGATTATACTTTATTACGATGGTCGCTGGATCATATCTTTCACAGTACCGATTTTGGTTTGGTCGATATGAAACGCCTGCCACATATTGGTTCAGATCATTTTCCGGTGTATGTGGTCTTACAAACAGGACGGGTGTTTGAACAGCAGCAGCAATCGTTGCAACAGACCGCTGAGGATGAGCAGGAGGCTCAGGAAGCCATACAAGATGGAATCGAAAAGGCGGAGCAAGAGGAGAAGCTGGTGACAGATCCTTTAGCTCAACCACATAAACAACAAATGGAAAACTGATTCAACTAGAGGATGTGCGTGCAATTGGCTGATTTTAAAGTTTACCTAATCAATGTACGTTATTTCGTACATAGATTTAAGTCTGCAACGAATAGTGCTACATCGTTAAAAGGTTTATTCTAAATACATCAGCACAAGGACGCAGGAATGGATTTCCGCTTAAGGATAGCAACGCTGAGATGGAAAAGTCATCATGGATATGATGCATGCGATGGACGCAGGATAATAAAAGTAGTTTGAAAGCACAACCTCATTTGCCCGAGTTTTGCAGGATGCAGAACTCGGGTTTTAATTTTTTAGCCCGATTGTATACCGCTTATTGTTGTGGCTTTCTGCCAGAGGGTGGTTCGCTAAGATCTGGTTTTGATGGTGGTAATTTTTCGCCCGATTTAGGGATCAGCTGTTGGGTGACTGGAAGATGAATGTCTAAGGTTGGGCAACTGCTCCAATGGGTTTGGGCATCGGGCAAATTAGATGTGTATTGTGTTGGGTAACGAACTAATAAAATGTCATCACCTTGTGGAATTTTAAAGTCAAACTCATAGGTTTTAATTTCATAAGGTTGTAAAACTTGCACAGTATATTGCTCTGCCGAACATCTTAAATATTGATCAGGAAGGAAATGTAATTTCCCTGACATTGCCCAAAATTCTACTTGATGACATTGAGGAATTTTTTCAAATATATAATTCGGCGTTGTATTTTTAATATTGATTTGAACGGTTTGTGAAGGACTACTTTGCTGAGCTCCAGCAATCTGAGGATGCTTAGTCCCAGCATCAATGAAATATATACTACGTTGTATGCCAGTACATTCATCATTTACGGCATCAGGGAAGGTAACAAAATAATCATATTGATCTTCCTCTTCATCATCTTTACCTTTATCACCAGTGACAGGTGGATTTCCTCCACCAGGTAATGGTTTTTGTGTACCAGAGCCACTGCCACCTAGACTCACATTGGCAACAGAAAAGTTTTCTCCACAGGCGGTTAAGACAACCACTGAAATGAAGGAAACTGTCGTGAGCAATAAGCTTCTCATTGTTATTTATCCTTAAAAATATAAGGCACTTGTAGTTTTATCTGAGTATCGTACTGGTAGACACCAAAGCGAAATTGATAATGTGCATCATCTTTTTCTTGGTCTTGATCACAATGCTGAATCGCGGCATTTAAAAGTTGTTTTGCCATGTCTTGCCAAAGTGTAATACTCAACTGCCGAAGTGCCTCAACAGATTGTGCTGTTAATTTTTCGGCATGTACAGCTTGTTCGAGATGGGTAAAGGGTTTTTCACTGATAAAGTTATCAATCCCTGCAGCCAAATGGTCACTGAGATTGGCAGAAAAGAGAGCTTTACTTTCTTGCATTTGGTTATCTGGGGTAAAGCTATGTTGTTGTAATACGACCTCTTGATCGATTTGAACAACTACACCTAAACGCTGTAATTCAAACAAAATCGAGCGCGGATGCTTTTCTGTTGAAATGTGTTTAACCAAGGCTTCAAAACTATTTTCCTCACCGGAAACAGGAATTTGATGGGGGAGATCAAGGGCAATCCAGCGGGCAATGACGCGGGCAGGAACACTAATGGCAAGATTAGGAGTCTCATTGGTGACTTGATTGGCTTGTTGTCGAAAAGCGCTGACATCTTTACGATGCAGTCCCGATAATAAACTGACTGCTGAATCGGTTTTATTCTGTTTGATTCGTTCTAATTCAACCAAGGCTTGTTCATAAAAAATTGGTTTTAGCGCAGCCACGAAATCGGTATAGCCAACACCGGAATGGATTAACCAACGTGCGATATGCTGCATCATGGGATAAATGCTATCCAATGTCGTTTCTGCATCTTGCGGAATCACACCTTGTGTATTCAATTCAGATGATGCTGTGTTGATGACTTGGTCTGTTGGTTTTACCATTAGAACACCTTAAGAACGGATTCGGTTAAGTCATTGGCTGACACAATTTTTAATGCCCGCTTAGTGAAGGAAAGGATTCAGCGCCCGCATTATCGATATTGAAATGAGTAAAGGAAACACTCATAGAAATGTCTAAACTTTCGACACAATGCCACCAACCTAGTGGAATGAATAAGGCCTCGCCCTCATTCAGGATACATTCGATTTTGCTGCTATGGGCAAAATCTGGAAATGATTTCACTATATCAGGACGATGAGGATCGCCAATTTTACTAAATACGGCGACATCATTATAGAGGTGTGGTGTTTGCATTGCAGGAATCAGGGTGACTTTTTTCCGTCCATAAATTTGTACTAAAAAGTTATTGGTCAAATCATGGTGTAAGGGAGTAAAGGCACCTTTAGGGCCAAACCAGATGAAGCTACGATCATAGACTTGGGCGTGGTCCGTATAGCCATGAAAATGATCAATATCTTGAAACAATGCAGCCAGACTAGATTGGCTAGCTTTGGCATTGTTCGCTGTCATATAAAAATTATTGGAATGTGGGGTTTGTTCGATTAAATCAACAAAATCACTCATCCGCATTTTGGTTTTATGTTGAATCGAGTTACGTTCAAATAAAGGATCTTGCTCACGATTGAACTGAACTTCAATTTCTTGTGTACCGACAGCCTGTTTGAAATATTGTGGTGACCATTTGTGTAAAGCAGGCCAATGCTGGGTAGCATCAGTCAAAATTACCGGTAAGTTTCGGCTGTAATACTGTTGGATAAAATCTGCAAAATCAGGTTTTGAAATTCGCTTAATCTGCTGATATTCAGGATTTAAACGGGCAAAACGATCTAAAGTATGCAGCAGCCAATTACGTTTTTTGAGCAGGAAGTGCTGCTCTTCGGCGATTTGAAAATAAGGATGTTGCTTTAACTGTACCCATTCGAATGCAATATCGTTTTCATTCAATCCTTGCTTCATCAATGACTGATAAATCTCAGCTTTGCTTAAACCATCCAGTAGCATCTGAGCCAACCATTTTTTTTGTTCTGGTGTAAATGTACTGCTGAGTTGGGTTTGTTTTGTGGCTGCTGCCTGTTCAAGTTCTCGGTAGTGTTGCTCTTCAGCGTATATCGGAGCAGAAAAATCTTTATTTAGGTCAATTAAACCTTCACGCAACAGAATATTGGCTAAATCAATGGGAGCACAACCGCGCTCTAAATTTTCCTCTAACCATGCCTGCCATTCTTTCGGTAAGGCATTGAATTGTCTTGCTAAGTTTTCTTGAGCATCCATACCTTCGAACCATCAATAAGAAATGATTTTACCTTTCGTTATTAATTTACGCATAAACATATTTGCACTCAAGCATAAAAGTGTTAAATTTTCACATACACAAATATGTGAAAAAATCACACAGAGGGTGATGCAATGAAAAATATATGGACTCAACTAGCACTTAGCGTAACTTGCGCAATCTTGGTGGGCTGTGGATCTGATAATGATTCAGATTCAACGCCTACACCAACCCCAACACCTACCCCAACCCCAACACCTACCCCGACTCCAACGCCTACACCGACCCCAACACCTACCCCGACTCCAACACCCACTCCAACGCCCACCCCGACTCCTACACCAACTCCAGTCGTGGCTGATCGTTTTGTGGGTTCATGGTTGGGTGGATTCTGTCATAAGGGAGCACGAACCAATTTAACAGTACATAAAGCGTCCGAAAACAGCGTTCGCTTTACCATTGAAACCCGTCAATTTGAAAAAGAGGATTGTACTGGTGCAGTCATTAAAAATTACGATGTTGCATCGGATGATGCACTGATTAGCGAGATTGCAGCGACTGAAACCAGCGGTACAACCACGGCAAATCGAGTGAAATATAGTGATCGCTATCGACCAAATGGAATTGCTTCAGCTTATGCCTTTAAAGGTGATGGCATGTGTGCAGTGAGTGAAACAGCGAATATTAAAGATATTCAAACTTATATGGATTCAGTCGATCCATCTAAAGTTGTCACTTGTTATACCCGTACCAATGTCGAAGGCTATAGCTTATTAAAACCGACTGTGAGTAAAGCAACAGCAAGTTATCGTCTACTCGATAATCAAGCGTCTTGGGCCAATTTCTTGGCGCAAGCCAATGAGCAGGGTAGTCAAGGTTTTGCCTTGGCGGGTACATCATTGGATGTAAAAAAAGCCAATAGTGATTTCCCTGAACCTAAAAACTTATATGTAAAAAATAATGCTTCAACCGATACCTATAGCTATAAAATTGCTGATATCACCACCAATGTGATCGCAAATAGATATGTGCTCAAATTAGCTGAAATGAAAAAGCAAGGTGAGTCTGGCTTTATTTATAAGTCGTTCTTAAGAGAGGATCCAAGCAATACCTATAAATATTTATTTGTGAAAAATGATAAGAAGCCCGCAACCTATACTTATGACAATCGCTTTTTAACCAATAAAACCAGAGCAAGTATTCTTGCTGCATTTAATGAGCTCGGCGCACAAGGCTGTAAATTAATCTTTGCGGGTGAAGACTTCACAACCAATGGTACCAAGAATGACATGTATTACATCCCAACTTGTGTAAATAGCAGCACCCATAATGGGACCTATAGCTATCGTTATTTTGACATGCCAAAAACGGAAGCAGGATTCTTTGAGGATAATCCAACCAAACTAGATGCGTTGCTAAAACAGCAAGCTGCAGAAGGTTATCATTTGATTGATAAAGATAATTCGATTGGATTTGGTGTGTTACAACAAGGCTATTTATTTGAACGCGATAGTGAAAGCACAGCCAGCATTGAATCAAAAGTCTTTAAAGAAGATGCGATTTATAAGCTTGATTTACCGAGCGAGATTCAAAACCGTTTACAAGATCAAGGTAACTTGGGTTGGTTCATTAATGTTAAATTGGGTTCGGTGTATAGCAACACCCCAACTTATTTTGATTTAAGTACTGGTGTGATTTTCCCGAATTAATTGTGGTTATTGCTTTAGAAAAGAGCCGCTTTATTGATGAATAAGGCGGCTTTTTTAGCTTAATAAATTTTGTCGTAACCTTCAGCACGGGTTTTAAAACGACGGTGGAACCACATCCATTGCGTAGGTGCGATACGGAGTTGAGCTTCAATAATTTTATTCACGCGAATCGCATCATCGACTTCATCTTCGCTTGGCATATTGTCCACAACTGGCTCAATCAGTACTTTATATTTTGGATTGCGAACATCGCCATAACGATAGAAATATAAGGGGATTGCAACCGCTTTCGAAATTTTGAGTAAACGACGATGAGCAGTCACGGTTGCCGCTGGAACACCAAAGAAAGGAGCCATCACGCCTTGTTTTAAACCAAAATCTTGATCAGGACTATACCAGATTGCACCACCATCTTTGAGTCGACGGATCAAACCACGCATATCATCGTGATCGATTTGATGTTGATAAATGGTGGCACGACAGCGATAAATCAGCATATCCAACAGCGGATTGTTTTGTGGGCGATACACCACATCGGGTTCAAAATATTGAGAACAGATATAACCGCCTGCATCCAATAAGGTGCTGTGGGTGCCGAGTAATAACACGCCTTTACCTTGTGCTTTTGCATCGTTGATATGTTCTAAGCCTTCAATACTATGGCGGCCTTTAAACCATTTGGGGCAATACCAAGCATTGAGGGTTTCAAATACACCAAGCATCATATCCACGAAAACTTGTTTGGCTTGTGCTTCAACCTCGGCAGGTGACCACTCTGGAAAACACAACTCTAAATTCTGAAGTGTGGTTTTACGGCGTGATTTGAGCACACGCCAGCATAAAGCCGCCAAACCATGTGCCAAGCGCCATTGAATAGCCCATGGGAGAATGGCCAATAGCATAAGAAAGAGAATGGCGATCCAAATTTTCCAGTATTTGGGTAATAGAAATTTCCATTGAAATTCGCCAGGGATATAAGACTGATTTTGACTCATAAACTTAGTAAAGAGAATAACGTTGAATTTCAGAGCAGTGTAACATGAAGTGAGTTTGGCAACTTTAAATGTAAAATAATACTAAAGCTGTTTTAGTGTCTCTAGCGACACAAAAAGGACATCTATACGTTCATAGATTGAAACAAGATACTGAATAAGCCTTGCTAACATGCCCAGCAAAGAGATTAGGTTAATAAGGTTTCCAACCAAAATTTGAAGGTTTGAACTTTTGGAAGAGTCGCTTTGTTAAAGGGAATATCGATCCAATAACCATACTTGCTTTGGATATCCGTATCTATCATCGTTTTTAGAGTACCTATATTGAGTTCATTCCGAATCATAGGTTTATCGATAATAGCAATACCATAACCAGCAACAGCAGCTTGAATCACTTGTTCTGTTGTTGAAAATTCGATTGCACAATGTGAATCGCTTAAATCTATATAATGGTTTTGTTTTAACCAGATTTGCCATGTATCTAGTCTTTTACGGTTATATAACACATGGATAAGAGGATAGTCTTGAAGATTGGGAGCAAGTTCATCTTTAAATAGTTGTGGGCTGGCGACCATTACATAGTCTTCTTTTAATAATAAGCTGCTTTGACAATGGTGGGCCGGTGAGAGGCCAAATCGAATACGAATATCCGTATCTACAGCAACTTCAGTGTTTTCAGCATCTTGAGTATAGTTCACTGTAAATGAATAGTCTTTGTTGGTAAGCAAAAAGTTTTTTAAATTTGGGGAGAGAATTCGATTACACCATGTTGGTGGGGCCTCAATATTGAGTTTTGTGCGGATGTTTTTTGCTCTAAATTTGAGTGTGGATGCTTCAATTTGATCAAACACAATTTGCATATCATTTGCGAACTCGAGACCATGAGAGGTGAGTTCGATTCCTTTGGGTGATCTCAGAAAAAGCTGAACGCCTAAATATTCTTCTAGTAATTTGATTTGTCTGCTGACAGCCCCATGCGTCAGACAGAGAGATTGTGCTGCATGAGAGAAATTTAAATGCTTAACCACCTCTTCAAAGATGCGTAAAGCGTTCATGGGAGGTAATTGTCGCATCCATACGTCCTTTTATCATATCCTTGATATTTATAAGATGAAGATTAAAGCCATGTTTCCTGATTTAATGGTTAATCTTCATCACAATCCATTGTACTAAGTCTAGCATAGCGTATATTTTGGATGATGTGCTTTAACTATAAAAATAATTTTTATAATTTAAATAAGGAGTATTCTATCGGTTGGTTAAAAATAATAAGCAAGTGAAATATATGTTTTTTGATTCCAGTTATTATTTGATCCTTGTGCTAAACCATTTTGATCACCAAGGTAGGGATCATACTTTCCGATTAAATGTTCTGCTTGAATGGTAAGGTCTTTAATTTTAAATGCAATACCTGGAATAACTCTGTAACTATCAGTATTACTATGATTTTTATTGATATAACCACTGATATTGAGATAAGGGCGAATGGATTGTGCATATTCAAAATGATGTGGAAATAAATAGCTAAACTCAGTTGAAAAAAAGTCTCCTTGCGTTGCTGAGTTATAAGAATAGTCAAATCCGCCCAAGCTAATATGATCAGGACTCAAGTGGTCTTTATTATCAATGTCTTGATGACCAAATAATAATTTGCTATTCCAGCTTTGATAATTAAAATCAGCAAAAATAGACCATACTTGACGTGATCCTGTGCTGGAATAATTTTTGTTTTCGATGTCTGAGTACCAGACCGATGTACCAAGTTGATAGTTGAGGTCAGCATAGTTTGAAGAGTATGCATAACGGGCAATGATCATGTTTTTTTCTTGGGTATTGGTTCCATTCTCAACATAATCATCTGCATTGACCATATTAATACTGAAGCGCCGTGCATCTTTTGAATGCCCTCTAAAATTGCCGCCATCAATTGGATAGAAAGCTAAAGACAATTGATTTTTATTAGTTTTTAATTGATAGTTAATCCCAATATTGTGTACATCTTCAAGACCTATCACATTGGCAATGCCAAGAAAAAAGGTATTTCCCCAATAACGATCTAATCCAAATGGGACTGGGTTTAAACCTGCAATGATTTTATTGTTTGGATTGATTTTATAGCCAAGCCAAGCATCAGTTAACCAGCTTGCATCACCGATATGACCATAATATTCATATAGACGGTAATCTAGCCCGCCAATAAGCGTTGCAGACTCATAGTTGAGCGCTAAGATCGCATCACTAAAAGAAAATTTACTACTACTCGGGTTGGCGTCATGGTCATAGACATATTTACCTCGGATTGCACCACCCACATTTAATTGACCTAAACTTGAAGTTGGTTCGCCAATTTTTATTCCAGAATAAATGGTTTGACTTATTACTAAACTACCTATGAAAAGTAGAGTTTTAATTGGTGCTGATTTTATTTTTAACATTTTTAATCCTTGAAAATAAATTTAATTTTAATTTCCTTGTTTTTGGTTAATAAAACATATTTGAGGTTTTATTTATAATGAAAATTTAACAATTGCTATGAATTTAATTCACAGCAGTGTGAGTTTTTTTAATATTAGATTTTTTAATAGTGTTGTGAATTAATTTGTATTTTATTTTTATTTAAAACGAGGGATGGTAATAGCAGTTTATTCGATCAAGGAAAGTACATGGATAATTTAACTGCTGCAGTTTATATCGGCGAGGGATTTGAAGGTGAGGGGGTCAATGCATCACATATCAATATTTTAATTGGTCCACGTGGTGGTCCTGTCGGACAGGCTTTTGCAAATAGTCTGTCTTCACCATCTCAAGGTCATTGTCCATTTATGGTGATTGCTCAACCCAATATCCCCGTGAAACCAATGACTTTGTATGTCAATAAAGCGGAAATTCAAGGGGATTTGCATGCAAATGCGACTTGGGGGGCATCACAAGCGGGTATTGCTAAGGCCATCAATGAAGCACTCTCGTCTGGGATATTTCCTCCTGAGGCTGAAAATGAGTGGGCCATTGTCACCGCGAATTGGGTTAATCCGAGTTGTAATGATTTGGATGAGGTGTATCACAATAATTACAACGCTTGTGTTCGGGCAATTCATGCAGCATTGAATTATTTACCGCTAAAGAATGATTTAGTCGCACTCAAACAAATCAAAAACCCATTTTATACCCCTAAACACTAAGGTTGAAGACCATGGAATATATCAATTTAGGAAATTCAGGTTTAAAAGTTTCGCGCCTATGTTTAGGCACCATGAATATGGGTTCATCGTCTTGGAAACCCTGGATTTTTAATGCTGAGCAAAGTGCTCCAATTATTAAATATGCGCTGGATTCAGGAGTCAATTTTATTGATCTTGCTGATTTTTATTCGGCAGGAAAAGGTGAAGAAGTTGTTGGTGGAATTATTCATAAACTGGTCAATCGTGATGAGGTGGTCATCACCACAAAAGTTGGCTATGGAACAGGTGGGGGCATCAATCAAACAGGACATTCTAGAAAAAATATTCTCAGTAGTATCGATCAATCTTTAAAACGCATTGGTACGGATTATGTCGACATTTATATGCTGCACTTTTTTGATGTTGATAGCCCCGTAGATGAAACGCTTGCTGCAATGAATGAAATTATCAAGTCTGGAAAAGCACGTTATTTTGGTGTGTCTACCATGACCGTCGGGCAGTTGGCAAAAATCTTGATCTCATGTGAGCGCAATGGTTTTGTCAAACCGATCAATATGCAATTGCAACTGAACTGTGCCTATCGGGAAGAAGAACGGGAAATGATTCCTTTCTGTATTGATCAAGGGATTGGCGTTTCAGTATTCAGTCCCTTAGCCCGTGGCATTTTAAGTGGTGAAATGAGTTCAACACGGAATACCACCGATTTCTTTACCCAGCAGATGTATAACGACGCTGTGAGCTTTGAAATTGTAAAATCGGTGGGCAAAGTGGCTCAAAATAAAAATTTAACAATGGCACAGGTTGCACAGGCTTGGGTACTGCAACGCCCTGGCATTCACAGTATGTTGGTAGGTGCTGATAACGTAGATCAATTTAAAACCGCAATACAAGCCTTAGAGACTCAATTCAACGAAGATGAATTATATGAAATTGATCGTAATTATACCCCTTGTGATCTGATTAATGATTACACCAGTGAGAAGCGTATTTCGCGCATTGCTCGTGAGGCTAAAGGCTGTTTTGTAGATGTAGGGGTGTAATAAGATGTTAGATTTAAAGAAAAATACCAGCTTTATCAATGGTCAATGGTTGGCAAGTCAAGCCAATACTTATCCTGTTTTTAATCCAGCAAATGCGCAAGAAGTGAGTCAGGTTCTAAAATGCGGTGCTGAAGAAACAGAACATGCAATTGTGGCAGCTGATCATGCTTTAGAAACATGGAAAAAAACACTTGCCGCTGAGCGAACACAAGTCTTGAAACGCTGGGGTGAATTGATGCTGGAGTATCGGCAGCAATTGGCAGAGATTCTTGTGGAGGAACAAGGTAAGCCTTTAGCTGAGGCTTTAGGTGAGGTGGTCTATGCTGCCAGTTTCTTTGAGTGGTTTGCTGAGGAAGCGAAACGTAACTACGGCGATATTATCCCTACATTTAAAGCGCAAACAAAAATCATGGTCACCAAGGAGCCTGTTGGTGTCGTTGCTGCGATTACCCCTTGGAATTTTCCATTAGCAATGGTGACACGTAAAGTTGCCCCAGCCTTGGCTGCGGGGTGCACTATGATTTTAAAACCTTCGGAAGAAACACCTCTGTCAGCTTTTGCACTTGCAGTGCTGGCAGAGCAAGCGGGTGTGCCTGCAGGGGTATTTAATGTTGTTTCTGGGAATGCGCAGGAGATTGGCGCAACTTTACAGCACTCAGAGAAAGTGAAAAAAATCAGTTTTACGGGGTCTACTGCGACGGGCAAATTATTAATGCGTCAAGCAGCGGACACCTTAAAGAAAACCTCATTTGAACTTGGTGGAAATGCCCCTTTTATCGTGTTCGAAGATGCTGATTTAGAGGCGGCGGTTCAGGGTGCAATGGCATCAAAATATAGAAATACTGGGCAGACCTGTGTTTGTGTCAACCGATTTTATATTCATGAAAAGGTCTATGAATCATTTGTTGAACTTCTTACGGCAGAGGTTCAGAAACTCAAAGTTGGTCATGGTTTTGTAGAGGGTGTAACGCAAGGGCCATTAATTAATCAGGCTGCGATGGCAAAAGTGCAGCGTCACATTGATGATGCCTTAGCAAAGGGTGGTTCAATTGTGACGGGTGGTAAAGCGCATCAGTTGGGTGGGCTCTTTTATGAACCTACGATCATTAAGCATGCCAATGACAAAATGCTAGTCGCGCATGAGGAAACCTTTGGGCCTGTCGCAGCATGTTTTTCCTTCGCTTCGGATCAGGAAGCGATTGCACTGGCAAACAACACCCAATATGGGCTGTCTGCATATTTCTATACCAAAGATCTAAAGAGAACGTGGTGGGTTGCAGATCAATTGCAAGTGGGAATGGTGGGAATCAATGAGGGTATTATTTCGACGGCAGTAGCACCTTTTGGTGGCGTGAAAGAGTCCGGTTTTGGTCGTGAAGGGTCGAAATATGGCTTAGACGAGTATCAAAACATTAAGTACATCTTGCTCGGTGGCCTTGCTTAATTGACGGACGAGGATAGATCTCAAAGGAACTGATCTGAGGTCTATCGATGAGGTGTCGTCATTACTTTTTTAAGTTTTTTGGATAGAAGAAATATTCAATTTTACTCCATGGAATGGGAGCGTATATGAATACCGTAAATATTGATAATGTGCCATTGAACAAATTTCATTTCAAAATAACGGCTTTGACTTTCGGTGCACATTTAACTGATGGTTATATCATTGGTTTGATTGGGATGGTTTTCACTTTAATTACTCCTCTGATGCAGCTGGATTCCTTTTGGCAGGGTGCAATCGGAAGTGCTGTTCTGATAGGTCTATTTGTAGGAAGTTTATTTTTTGGATTTATTTCAGATAAATTAGGTCGACAGAAGATCTTTTGTATTAGCTTCATTTTGGTCCTGATTGGTTCGATTGCCCAGTTCTATGCTTCTACCCCTTTAGAACTGTTTCTCTGCCGCGTACTCATGGGAATTGGGCTGGGAGGGGACTATACCGTCGGGCATGCATTGTTGGCGGAGTTTTTACCTAAACAAAGTCGAGGTGCAATTTTAGGCTCATTTAGTGTGGTGTGGACATTTGGTTATGTACTGGCAACGTTCATTGCCAAGTTCGTGATTGATTTAGATCTTGGGCCTGATACATGGCGTTATTTACTCGCCTCAACAGCAATCCCTGCGGCAATTATTTTAATTGCACGAATTGGAACACCAGAATCCCCACGGTGGTTGATGCAACATGGACGTAAAGATGAGGCTCGGGCGATTGTTCAAAAATATTTTGGAGCAAATGTAACGATTGAGAGTGAAACAGATCAGTTGGCACAGCAAAATAATTTTTCCAGTATTAAATTATTGTTTAGTCAAAAATACCTGAAACGGACTTTGTTCAACTGCATCTTTTTCACCTGTATTGTGATGCCGTATTTTGCAATTTATACCTTCTTGCCGATGATTCTAGAATTGATGAAGTTATCCAATGATTTCACCACAGAAACCATCTTAAATTTGATGCTGCTACTCGGCGCAGTAATCGGTATTTACTGTACTTATAAATTTTCCCGTCGCGGTTTCTTAATCTATTCCTTTGTATTGCTCTCGGTCAGCTTACTGTTGATTACGATACTGCCTGAAACATTGAACTGGGCATTGGTACTCTTGTTTGCCGCATTTACGATGATTTTATCTGCAGTCAGTAATTTAGTTGGTGTTTTCCCTGCAGAAAGTTTTCCGACTGAGGTTCGTTCTAGTGGCATTGGGATCGCTACAGCAGTGAGCCGATTTGGTTCTGCAGCAAGTACCTTTATTCTTCCAATCAGTCTGTTGCAGATCGGGATGACTGCCACGATGTTATTACTGGTATGTATTCTGGTTTTTGGAACCATTATTTCGATTTTATGGGCCCCAGAAACTAAAAATCTATCTTTGGTCGAGGCATCTGAAGTTGATGAAATAAAGGCTTATGCGGCTTCAAAAGAGCTACCATAAGTACAGTCTATCTGATTAGATTTTTGAAGTGGCTTCAGATGATATTAAAAAGAAAAAGGCTCCATCAGGAGCCTTTAATCAATGCATGCGGAGCTTTTAGCCTTTAGACATATTTTCTAAAATGTCCCAGCGTTCCAATTTTTCTAGCAATACTTCTTCAATTTCAGCTAGGCGTTGGCTGGCTGCAGTTGCTGCATTGGCATCTGAAACAAACCAAGACCCATCAGCTAATTTTTCTGATAATTCTGCTTGTTCAGTTTCCAATTTTTCAATCTCAGCAGGCAGTTGTTCAAGCTCTCTCTGGTCTTTATAACTGAGTTTTACCTTTTTAGGTGCTGCAGCCGCTTCTGCTTTGGCTTGCGCTTTTTTTACATCACTTTTCTGATCAACGACCTTTTGATCTGGGCGTTGTTCCAAATAGTCTTGATAGCCGCCAATGTACTCATCAATTTGACCTTTACCGTCAAATACCCATGTCGAAGTCACGACATTGTCCATAAAGGCACGGTCATGCGAGATCAACAGCAAAGTACCTTTATAGTCAGACAGCATTTCCTCAAGCAGCTCAAGTGTCACCATATCCAAGTCATTGGTTGGCTCATCCATCACGATTAAATTCGATGGTTTGAGCAATAATTTTGCCAATAAGATACGGTTTCTTTCGCCTCCTGAAAGTGCTTTGACTGGGGTACGTGCACGTTCTGGTGAGAATAAAAAGTCTTGTAAATAACTATAGATATGACGGCGGTTACCGTTCACATCAACAAAATCAGAACCTTCTGAAACGTTGGCCATGACGGTTTTTTCAAGGTCTAAGGCATTACGCAACTGGTCAAAATAAGCGACTTCGAGTTGAGTACCGGTTTTCACGGAACCACCGTGCTCAATCTCACCTAAAATCGCTTTAATCAAAGTGGTTTTACCGACACCGTTGTCACCAACCAAACCAATACGGTCACCGCGTAATACGATTGCAGAGAAGTCTTTAATCAGTGGTTGTTGGCCATAGCTGACGCTGAGATTTTCAATTTCAAATACCAGCTTACCAGAGCGGTTGGCTTCTTGCGTTGCCATACTGACTTTGCCTTGTTGTGAACGGCGTGCCTTAGATTGCTCACGTAAGTCTTTTAATGCGCGGACACGACCTTCGTTACGAGTACGACGGGCCTTAATACCTTGACGAATCCAAGCCTCTTCTTCCGCTAACTTTTTATCAAATAAAGCATTTTGTTTTTCTTCAGCTTCCATTTGTTGTGCTTTGAGATCGAGATAGCGTGAATAGTTACCTTCGTAACTACGCAAAATGCCACGATCAAGCTCAACAATACGGGTGGCAATGCTGTCGACAAATGAACGGTCGTGCGAAATAAACAGCAGGGTCAGGTTATTTTGATCCAATAAAAACTTTTCTAACCATTCGATACTTTCGACGTCTAAATGGTTGGTTGGTTCGTCCAATAACAACACATCAGGTTGAGTGAGTAGAGCACGTGCCAATAACACACGACGTTTACGACCACCCGATAAATCCGCTAGATCGGCGTTAGGATCAAGTCCCATTTTACTGAGAATCGAGTTGACCTTGTTTTCTAATGCCCAACCATCCAACTGATCCAGTTTGTGCTGTAGCATGCCCATGCGGTCGCAAGCTTCCATATCACCCAATACGCAGGCATCACTGGCTTCGTGATATTCTTTCAATACAATAGATGCTTCGCCTGCACCATCAGCAACGATGTCCGCAACTTTGCCTGAGTCCATTGGGACGTCTTGGGCTAACATTGAAACAGTTAAACCGTTTTGAATTGAAACTTCACCGTTATCTGGTAACAAGCTTCCCTCAATCAGTTTTAATAAAGTAGACTTACCTTCTCCATTACGACCAATTAAACAGACTCGCTCGCCACGTTCTAGGTTGAAGTTCGCGCCGTCGAGTAAGGCAGGTCCGCCAAATGCGAGATGGACATCCCTTAAAGTAATATAGGCCATAATGTTTCCTAAAAGTTCAGATGAGGTCTGAAATGACTAAACCACAAAATTTTGATAATCACGCGTCATTCTCCGCACCCATTGAAGATTTGCAAGTCCGAATTGCATTTTTAGATGATTTAGTTGAACAATTGAATCAGCAACTCGCAATTCAAACGCAGGAAATTGCTGATTTAAAAAAACAAATGCAATTTTTATATCGTCGGGTTGAATCTTCAGATTTATCCGAAGGAATTGCAGCTTTTGATCCGATAAATGATAAACCACCGCATTATTAATAAATCTTGCAGCAATGTTGAGTGGCATGACTGCAAGATTTAGGTTGTATAGCTGCATTTAAAAACCATGCAGGACAATTTTTCCTTTGGTCGTGCCACTTTCGATTTGTTGGTGTACACGTTTTAGGTTTTCGGCATTGATTGGCGAAAGTACCTGACTCACTGTGGTTTTAATCTTTCCCTCATCAACTAAGCTTGCAACTTGATTCAAAAGTTGGCTCTGTTGGATCATATCTTCAGTCTGGTACATAGAGCGCGTGAACATAAACTCCCAGTGCACCGAAACAGACTTTGATTTAAAGGGCTTAATGTCGAGTTGTTCAGGGTCATCAATTAAACCGAAACGACCTTGTGCTGCGATCAGTTCTGCAATATCCGCGAGATGCTGATCGGTTTGCGTGGTTGAAAATACATATAAAGGCGCATTTAAGCCGAGCTGCTGAATTTGTGGAGCTAAAGCTTGGCGATGGTCTAGGACATAATCAGCACCCAACTGTTTTACCCATTCAGACGTTTCTGGTCGAGATGCGGTACTGATGATGGTTAGATTGGTTAATTGTTTGAGCAATTGAATGGTGATTGAACCCACCCCACCAGCACCGCCAATGACGAGGATTGAAGTGTTCTCAGCCGCAGCTCGAGGAACTTTTAATCGATCAAACAGCATTTCCCATGCGGTAATTGCGGTTAAAGGTAGCGCTGCCGCTTCGCTAGCATCAAGTGACTTGGGTTTATGTCCGACAATACGCTCGTCAACCAATTGTAATTCACTATTGCTGCCTTGTCGGTTGAGTGCACCTGCATACCAGACGTGGTCACCAATTTTGAACTGAGTGACGTGTTCGCCAATCGCCTCAACGACACCTACGGCATCCCAGCCCAGAATTTTCCATTGCTGATCTTCTGCACTTTTATTGTTCCGAATTTTGGTATCGACTGGATTGACCGAAACAGCTTGCACACGAACGAGTAAGTCATGTCCATGTGCAACAGGTGAGTCAATCTCAATGTCTACAAGCGCATTGTCTAAACGAATTGCACCTGCCTTTTGATATGCCACAGCTTTCATGGTTTTGCTTCCACTTGATTGGAATCTCAGCATAACTTAAGCTTAATTTTAGCGACTACAGACAAATAACGCTCATAGTGTCAAAAAGGATACTGTAAAATGGCAAAAATGCGACATTCGAGCTTTGATTGTTCCCCGGGCTGTTCCGTCGAAGCCGCCATCAGTTTGATTGATGGTAAATGGAAATGTGTCATTCTCTGGCACTTATTTAATGAAGGCACTTTACGATTTAATGAAATTCGTAAGCGTGTACCGAGTATTACCCAGAGAATGCTCACCAATCAACTCCGCGAATTAGAACAAGATGGCATTCTGCATCGAGAGGTCTATCCACAGGTTCCTCCAAAAGTTGAATATTGTTTAACTGATTTAGGTCGTAGTCTGGAACAGATTATTGTTGCATTAAAGCATTGGGGCGATACACATCTTGATCAATTCGGAAAATTAACCCTAGTTGAATAAAGTAAGTAGGTTAAAAGCATTTGGCACTTTAGGCTTTTGATAGTCTGAAAAAGGATGCTTTCAACGGTGCAGTTGAATACAAGATTATTTTTTACGTTGAAACTTGCCTTTTGGATTCAACTTATGTAACGCTAATAAAAGAAAGTTTTGGGCTACTTTATGAGTAATATTGGAATTTGGATCACGGTTGCGATTGTACTATTTGTACTGGGCTCGATTTTTGGCTTACGTGTCAGTCCTCGAGAAAAGGCATTGGGTATGATGCGTGATCAGGCGCGCAAAATGGGATTGCATCCGCGTTTAATCGTTGCGCCAGAATGGACCAAGATTCCAATGGCATCGGAAAAACGTGCCAGTATGGTGGCTTATTATAGTGTGCTGATTCCAGATGCTCGTTTGGCGTTAATGCGCGCGCGGGTGGTGGATGGCAAGCTTCAGGTCGTGCAAGGGGATCAGAAATTTAATGATTTAACCATTGCATTAAAAGGAGTTTATGCTATTGATATGCAGGCAAACTGTGTCGGACTGTATTGGGATGAAGAAACTGACCTAAGAGCCACACAGCTTGAACAGATAAAAGCTTATTTACATGATTTAGCACAGCGCTAACTCTCTGATTGATCATAGGAAAAACGATTTATTATGGCGAATACTCCACGCTCTGCTTCAGAAAGCACAGCAGCTTCCGCATCTGCTGCAAAGAAACGTGCCTTAGTGATTGTGGAGTCGCCTGCAAAAGCGAAAACAATTAATAAATATTTGGGTTCACAATATGTGGTGAAGTCATCTGTCGGTCATGTGCGTGATTTACCGACAGGAGGCGGGGCGAAATCCACTGAAAAGAAGCCCGCAACCCGTGCCAAATTAACGGATCAACAGAAAGCCGAAAAAGCACAGTCTGCGCTGATCAACCGTATGGGGGTCGATCCAGAGCATGATTGGATCGCACACTATGAAGTGCTCCCGGGCAAAGAACATGTAGTTGCCGAACTGAAAAAACTCGCCAAAGATGCAGATGCAATCTATCTCGCAACGGACTTGGATAGAGAAGGGGAAGCAATTGCTTGGCATTTAAGAGAAGTGATTGGTGGGGATGATAGTCGCTACCATCGTGTGGTCTTTAACGAAATTACCAAGAATGCCATTCAAGAAGCATTTAAACAACCAACACGACTTGATTTAAACCGTGTTAATGCTCAACAGGCGCGTCGTTTCCTTGACCGTGTGGTGGGCTTTATGGTGTCGCCATTACTATGGGAAAAGATTGCCCGTGGTTTATCGGCAGGACGCGTGCAGTCAGTTGCTGTAAAACTGGTGGTTGAACGCGAACGTGAAATCCGTGCATTTATTCCAGAAGAATACTGGCAAGTTTTTGCAGATACCATTTCCAAGAAAGAAGACATACGCTTAGAAGCGGTTAAGCAAGCAGGTAAAACCCTTAAACTCAAAAATAAAGCGGAAACAGATGCCTTACTCAGCGTATTAAAAGATGCTGAATATAAAGTTGCACTACGCGAAGATAAACCAACTAAAGTTAATCCGAGTGCACCGTATATCACTTCAACCTTACAACAAGCGGCGAGTACGCGTTTAGGTTTCTCTGTAAAGAAAACCATGATGCTAGCGCAGCGTTTGTATGAAGGTGGTTTCATTACCTATATGCGTACAGACTCAACCTTTTTAAGTGATGACGCTGTGAATATGGTGCGTAACCATATTCAACAAAATTTTGGTGAAAAATATGTCCCTGCCAAGCCAAATCGCTATGGCAATAAAGCAGGTGCACAAGAAGCCCATGAAGCAATCCGTCCTTCAGATGTTGGTTTGACTGGCGATAAACTTGCAGGTGTCGAGCGTGATGCACAACGTTTATATGATTTGATTTGGCGTCAATTTGTAGCCTGTCAAATGACACCAGCAGAATATTTATCTTCGACCTTGACGGTTGAAGCATCAAATGTTGAGTTAAAGGCGAAAGGCCGCACACTGGTATTTGATGGTTTTACCCGTGTTCGTGGTGCTAATAAATCGGATGATGATATTCTATTGCCTGCGGTGAAAGTGGGTGAAGTACTTAAGTTAGAAAAACTTGATCCGAGTCAGCATTTTACCAAGCCACCTGCACGCTTTACTGAAGCGTCTTTGGTGAAAGAATTAGAGAAGAAAGGCATTGGTCGTCCATCGACTTATGCTGCGATTATTTCAACTATTCAAGAACGTGGTTATGTAAAATTGGAAAACCGTCGTCTCTTTGCCGAGAAGATGGGTGAGATTGTTACAGATCGTTTGGATGAAAGTTTTAATAACCTGATGAATTATGCTTTTACCGCTGATTTAGAAGGTCAATTAGACCGTGTTGCAATGGGTGAGCGTAACTGGAAAGAGTTACTGGATACTTTCTACGGTGATTTTAAGAAACGTTTGACCAATGCGCAGGGTGAAAGCGGCATGCGCCGTAATCAGCCAGTCGAAGTTGCCGATGTCTCTTGCCCTGAATGTTCGCGTCCAATGCAAGTTCGTACCGGAACAACAGGTGTATTCTTAGGGTGTTCAGGTTATAACCTGCCACCGAAAGAGCGTTGTAAAGGCACACTCAATTTAACACCAGTCGAGTCTTTAGCTGCTTTGTCGGATGATGATGGTGCTGAAACAGCTGATTTGATGTCGAAACACCGTTGTCCTAAATGCGGTACAGCAATGGACAGCTATGTGGTCGATGGTGGTCGTAAATTGCATGTCTGTGGTAATAACCCAGATTGTGATGGTTACGAAGTCGAGGAAGGCGAATTCAAGATTAAGGGCTATGATGGTCCAACCATTCCATGTGATAAATGTGATGGTGAAATGCAGTTAAAGACAGGTCGTTTTGGACCTTACTTTGCCTGCTCAAGTTGTGACAATACCCGTAAAGTATTAAAGAGTGGTCAACCAGCGCCACCGCGTGTTGATCCAATCAAAATGGAACACTTACGTTCAGCCAAGCATGATGATTTCTTCGTATTGCGCGATGGTGCAGCAGGTCTGTTCTTAGCAGCCAGCAAATTCCCGAAAATCCGTGAAACGCGTGCACCGAAAGTCGCTGAATTACGCAGTGTGGCTGAGCAGCTTGATCCGAAATACCAGTTCTTGTTAGAAGCTCCAGATGTCGATCCAGAAGGCAATCCAACGGTAGTGAAATTCAGCCGTAAGAACCAAGCACAATATGTGGGTTCTGAAACCGCTGAAGGGAAACAAACCAAGTGGAGTTTGGTGTTCCAAGATGGGAAATGGGTAGAAGCTTAAACATTAAAGTTTAAAAAATGCTGGCGATTGCTGGCATTTTTTATAGAACAAATAAAAAGAAAAATTAATTTTGATTGGGGTGAAATGCATGTGGAAAAATATTCGAGTCGCTTGCTTACTACTGGTGTTGTTGATCGTTGCGATCAATGCTTATCGTGATCAAAATCAGGATTGGAATCAGCCGATTAATGTGCTGTTGCATCCGATTAATGCCGATGGTTTAGCTACAACACAGCAGTATATTCAACAATTGCAGCAAGATGATTTTGCTGAGGTGAAGCAGTATCTGGAAAAAAATAGCCAGCAATATCGAGGGCAAAGCAGTTACTTTATGATTGAGATTGGGCGGGAATTGCAGCAAGCACCACCGAAGATGTCTGAACAGCCAAGTATTCTGAATAATATTCTATGGAGTCTAAAGTTCCGATTCTATGCATGGAAACAGCACCAATCGATTGATGGTTCACCGAGTTTAACTCTGTATTTGAATTTTTATGATCCGAAGCAAAGTCGGGAACTCAAGCACTCAACTGCGCTGGAACGTGGGCGCATTGGTTCAGTCAACCTGTTTGCCTCAGCTAAACAGACACAGCAAAACAATGTGGTATTGGTACATGAGTTATTACATGGTTTTGGCGCGACCGATAAATATAACTTAGCCAATGGTGAACCTATTTTTCCGATTGGCTATGCACAGGCAGATAAACAGCCGCTCTATCCACAAACTAAAGCTGAAATAATGGGTGGACGGATTCCACTGTCCGAACACAAAAGTAAAATGCCAAACGATTTAGAGCAAACCGTGATCAGTGTACTGACCGCCCAAGAAATAGGCTGGATCAAATAAATTGTGGATAAGTTCAGACTTATCCATATCTTTAAAAAAATAATGACACAACTTAAAAAGATCAAAGAAAACATCCATTTTCTGACATTCCGTCATTAATTCTCAACATGCCTTATACAGAACTCAGTGAAAAACGCGATCAATATAGAGATATAACATTGATGATAAAAGAGTAAATAATGATGAAAACAGTGGGTAACGATCTAATTCGCAATCAGCTGCACGCTGATCGTAAATGGTATCTGTTATTGGGCGTATTATTGGTTATTTTTGGCCTTGTTCTTTTAGCGGCTTTACCCTTTGCAACACTATCTGCGGTATTGCTGTTCGGTGTGTTGATGATGTTGGGTGGTATCTTGCATTTTGTTGCCGCATTTATGGTGTTTAAAGGGGGGACACGTTGGTTGTGGGCCTTGTTTGGTGTGCTGTATCTGGCAGCAGGTTACTTTGCGTTTACTACACCCGTGATTACCGCGGTGGTACTCACCAGTTTCTTGGCGGTTGCCTTAATTATTGCAGGGATTATCCGTACCGTGAACGCCTTTATCCTTAGACCAATTTCAGGCTGGGGATGGGTGCTGTTTTCCGGCATATTAACCTTACTCACAGGTATTCTCATTCTTTCATCACCGGATTCACCGTTCTGGGTATTGGGGATGTTCCTTGCGATTGATATTTTATTCCAAGGGATTAATTACCTGACTTTTGCTGGTGCAATTAAGCAGTTACCACATAGCTCAACCACGGTTTAAACGATCAAGTTAAAACTAAGAGCATGTAATACACATGCTCTTTTTGTTTTTGTAGTCGGAAACATTTCAATGGCTTGAGTCTGCTAAAATAGCATTTCGTTTTTAATTGACCGATTGTATGACGCTTGCCAAGCTAATTGATGAACTGAATCCACAACAAAAACAAGCAACCACAACGACAGCACAAAATTGTCTGGTCTTGGCTGGAGCAGGTTGTGGTAAAACCAAAACCATCGTGGCAAGAGCAGCATACTTAATTGATCAGGGTTTAGCTGCGCAACAAATTCAGATTCTGACCTTTACCCGACGTTCAGCAAGTGAAATCGTGACGCGTGTTGAACAACATATGGGCGCACAGGCCAAAGGTTTACGTGCATCAACCTTTCATACTTTTTGTATGTACCTATTGCGCCGTAATCCGCGTGCTTTTGGCCTGACCCAGTTCAGTATTATTGATCGAGATGATCAGTTGCTGATGTTCCGCTTATTGCGTGGTAAAGATAAGGGCAATGTCTTGCCGAAGGCTGCGGAGTTATGCGATCTGTATTCTTATGCGCGGAATACCAAAACCAAATTGTCAGATGCATTGATTGAGCAGTTACCTCAAGCGCTTGAGTATAAAGCTCAAATTGCTGAATTGATGAAAACCTATGAGCAACGCAAGCAAGAACGTAATTTTTTGGATTACGACGACATCCTATCTATTGTTGCCGTGCATTTGCAAAGTTCACCAGAGTTAGTGACGTGGGTCACTGGTTTCTGCTCTGCCTTATTGGTTGATGAAATGCAGGATACTAATCCACTGCAATGGGCTTTGCTTCAGCCTTTAGTTGGCAGGGTAAAACTGTTTTGCGTAGGGGATGAGGCACAATCAATTTATGGCTTTCGTGGCGCAGATTTTGAAAATATTCATCATTTTAAAGAACGTGTACCCGATGCAGAAGTGCTGACTTTGGAAATGAATTATCGTTCGACCCAAGGTATTTTGGATTTATCCAATTGGCTGCTGGAGCAGAGCCAAATTGAATATGACAAGCATCTACAGGCTTATCGGGGCAAAGGGTTAAAGCCACAACTGCATATCTTGAGTAATGAGTTTGAGGAAGCCAATTGGATTATTCAGGACTTGAATCGTCGTCATATGCAAGGTGCGGCTTGGGCAGAACATATGGTGTTGCTGCGCTCAGGTTTTAGTGGGCGTTATTTGGAAGGTGCTTTAATTGCAGCCAATATCCCTTATCGTTTTGTTGGTGGGGTAAAACTGCTTGAGTCTGCACATGTTAAAGATGTATTGAGCTTACTTCGGGTCAGCGTAAACCCACAAGATGATTTAGCCTGGATGCGTTTCCTGACGCTTTGGGATGGCGTGGGCGATGTGGGTGCCAGTAAATTGGCGCAAGAATTGATTCAACTGCCTGATATTGAAGCCCGTTGCCAACGTTTAGAGCGGCATGGCAAAGTACCACAACAGGCGATTTTAATTTTGATGCAGCTTGATGTATTGCAGCAGCATGTTGAAGCTTGTATTGGCCTCGCACTGGATGCGCTAAATGAACAGCTGGAAAATAATTATAAAACTAAAGATTGGTCACGCCGTGTTAAAGACTTTGATTTGGTCAAGCAATTGGCACGTAAACACAGTGCTCTTGGGGAGTTCTTAGAGGAATATGTACTTGATCCAATTTCTATCTCAGAAATTGATAAAACGCCTGACCAAGATTTAGTGACGCTGATTACCATCCATTCAGCTAAGGGTGCTGAACAAAAAGTCTGTTATGTCCCACATGTTTCTCCGAATCAATATCCTCATGCACGTGCACAAGGCGATTTTGATGATGTGGAGGAGGAGCGTCGTGTGCTATATGTCGCGTTAACACGTGCAGAAGATGAATTGATTTTGACCAAACAGAATTTAAATTTATGGTCACAAGATCAATATGATGAGTTAGGAAGAAAAATAGAAAGTTACTTCCTCAATGATTTACCTCAACATTTAGTCGATGTTCAGATTCATCGAGATATTCCACGTGGCTATGGTCAAAGCAATCGTTCTCGTGCTACCACAATCAATTTAGGTTTTGGGATTGATTTCGATTAAACTAGGCAGATTCAATTTCTTTTGATTCATTGATTCTACAATGAATCATCTTTTAGGTTTTAGCATGAAAATTTTAGTTCGTAATTTAGACCGTAATGTGACTGATGCGGAAATTCTCGACTTATTTAAAGCATATGGAAAAGTTGAGTCTTGTGTCGTGGTCAAAGACGAAGCAACGGGTAAATCGAAAGGTTTTGGTTTTGTTGAAATGCCAAATCCACGTGAGGCGATTAAAGCAATTAAAGGTTTAAACACCTTGAAAGTAAAAAGCCAAGGTATTCGTGTCAAAGCTGCGGATGATAAAGCTTAATTATCAATGTTAAAGCAATATACGGCTTTATCAATTGTTGCACCAAATGCTGAGCGAATAGCGAAGAAAATTAAAACTCTTGAAGTTCGCTCATGGCAACCTGAAATGTTGCCACTGAAAGATTTGATAATTGTAGAGAATCAAAGCTTTCTTTTGAGTGATGGGGATGAAGACGTTGGTTTTGCAGTTGCATTGGTGGATATTGAATCAGTGCATCCATGGCGATCTGATGAAGTTGACGCAGCTTGTGCGACGTATTGGGCTGAAGGATATTTTGCTTGGGTTATTGGTAATATTCGTCCGATTGATCCACCGATTCAAATCATTGCCAAACGAAAACTCTATCTGCTTGAGTTGGACATTGGATAACGTATCCTACCGTTATTTACCCCAAGTTGAACCCCAGCCCTGACAAGGGTTTGAAAAATATTGATAGATATTGATCATTTCTTGCTGATCGATCAGACCATTGTGATTAAGGTCTAAAGCTTTAAAGATTTTTATTCTTTTGGAATCAATTGTGAGGACCTGTTTTTGCCAAGTAACGGGTTGGCCTCGTAAATGGATCAGTTTTTTCCATTCATTTTGATCGATCATTTGATCATGGTTTACATCATAATCTGCATAGAGCTTTTCCCAGTCTAATCCTGCTGGCTCACAGCTATAGGTGCTTGGGATGACCACACAGCATATTAAGCTCAGTATGGCTTGTTGAATATGACGCATGGGTAGGCTCAAAAGATATTGATTTTATCATTAAAGCATTTAATCTTAGGTAGGGTCTATTGATATTTCAGCTGTACCCCTGAGCAAGAGTAAAGCACTGCTTTAATCGCAGCGCAATCAGGGTTATCGCTCGTAAGGTGTAATCTCAATAGTCCCTAAACCAAGCGAAAGGATCTTGAAGGAAAATATTATGTCCCGTGTTGCTCGTTATCATGCTGATCGCACCAATCAAAAACTGTATTTTGCTCGTCTCGCATGTCAACAAGCGGAGCAAACTGAACATATTCAGCAGGCACAAGCTTATCGTGAGGCAGCAGTGTTTCATTTACACGGCGCAATTTTAGCCTTCTTACAGGAATTGGTCCGTTATTACCGCCTTAATGATTTACAGCCAACCTTTAAGTCGATTGAAGAGCATATGGCAGATAAAGGGCAGGTTTCACCTGAGGTCTTAGTTTTGCAGCAATTGGCTAAAGATGGTTTTGTGGCAGAGTTAAAGCGTGCATACCGTATGTGTCAATATGCACCTGAGCCTACAGCACCTGAACCTGAAAATGAGACGTCCTCAAATCTGATCATCAAGGTCACTCAAAGCCCGCAGGCTTGGTTGCCCGATGCCAAAATTTTACGTGAATGGCATCGTGAATTGAGTCATTTAATTGATGGTTTCCGTAATGAAATGGTTGAGTTCTAAGTCGAATGTTTAAAGCGACTTGAAATCTATGCCAACAGTACTTATATAAATAAGACGTGAGCGCAAAATACTTTGCCACCATGTTGAAGCATGGAGAAAATTTATGTCAATGCAACAGTTAAAAGAATTATTTGGTAATCAAGAAGCAGTTCTTGAGTTGGTCCAACTCGAGGGTGGTGAGCTGGCTTTGCGCAATGCGGGTTCTGAAAATGAGCCTTTAGTTAAGATACAGTTTAGTGATGAGGTCAAAGCCATACTTGGCGATCAAACAGCAACTGTCGCACAGCACATGATTCAAGCGGCTTTGTTTGGTCTGTTAGAAAAGCAGATGAAT
Source organism: Acinetobacter sp. Ac_3412 (assembly GCF_013072675.1). NCBI lineage: Bacteria > Pseudomonadati > Pseudomonadota > Gammaproteobacteria > Moraxellales > Moraxellaceae > Acinetobacter > Acinetobacter sp. Ac_3412. The sequence continues at coordinate 312,596 of NZ_LXUJ01000014.1, forward strand.
GAGTGGCAGGCCGAAGTCGTCGATGAGCAACCTCAACACTTGAGTTAAGCTCACAAAATAAAAAAGCGTACTTTAAGTACGCTTTTTTATTTTTGAACATATTTAGTGGGTTTCGGATTGATGCGCCAGTTCGATTTGACTGAGAATATGATGGCTCATATTTTTTGCCATTTCTTCTTTGGCGTAGAACACTTCACCAATATTTTCTTCGCGTATCACCACAGCTTCTTCTTTACTCTCTGCGCAAATAAGGACCTGAATTTCAGGATTCAGCTGTTTTGAAATGTCCACGATACGATGAATATCTAAAATATCCATCGGTGAAATGACCAGCAAACGGGCATGTTGAATATGTGCTTGAATCAATACATTGGGTTCAGTCGCTTCACCACTGACCGCCGCAATGCCTTGGCTACGTAGTTTTTCAACAATTTCACGATTTTCTTCTGCAATCACGACTTTGATATTCTGTTGCATCAGATTTTCGCTAATACGGCGGCCGACGCCACCATAACCGATAATCACCACCTGATCACGCAGATAAGCTTGATCTACCTCATCGGGCAACATGGCCAGTGGGTCACCACTACGTTCTAATAAACGTGCTAAATGCGAGCGTTCACGAATCCAGCGCTGTACAGGTTCAATTGCAGAGAACACAAATGAGTTGAGGGTAATCGAGAACAATGCGCCGGCAAGAATCAGGTTTTGGGCATCAGGTGTGAGTAAGCCTAACGATAAACCGAGTGTCGCCAAGATAAAGGAGAACTCACCGATTTGTGCCAAACTTGCGCCTACGGTTAAGGCGGTATTGATTGGGTAGCGGAAGAACAATACCAGCGCCATAGCCGCTAGGGTCTTGCCCACCATGATAATCGCAACAACAGCTAAAATACGTAACGGCTCTTCTACCAGAATGCTCGGATCAAACAGCATGCCGACTGAAACAAAGAACAAAATTGCGAAAATTTCACGTAAAGGGAGAGTTTCTTCTTCCGCGCGGTGGCTAAAGTCGGACTCTTTTACCACCATGCCCGCAAAGAATGCACCAAGCGCCATGGATACGCCAAATACTGCATAAGAGCCATATGCAATCGAAACCGCAGCTGCAACAACAGTGAGTGTAAACAGCTCACGAGAACCTAAACGTGCCACGAATTGCATGATCATTGGTACAAGTCGTTTACCAATAATCAGCATGAAGGCGATAAAGCCTGTCACTTTGAGCAGGGTAATGCCAATCGTGATCCAGATGCTTTGAGATGTATCTGTCCCAGGTAGTGCCTGTCCACCGAGTAATACCGCTGTTGCGGGTAGAAGGACCAAGGCTAAAACCATCACGAGGTCTTCAACCAAGAGCCAGCCTACAGCAATTTTTCCATTCACTGAGTCTAGTAAGCCGCGATCACCCAATGCCTTGAGCAGAACAACGGTACTGGCACAAGACAAGCTTAAGCCGAAGATCAGTGCAGAGCCAAAGCTCCAGCCCCAAAACATAGAAACTGCGATCCCAAGTAAGGTTGCCACCGCAATCTGCAAAATTGCGCCTGGTACAGCAATACGACGTACTTGCAGTAAATCTTTGAGGGAGAAATGCATCCCCACACCAAACATGAGGAACATTACCCCCAGTTCAGCCAGCTGATTGGCGAGCTGCATGTCACCGACCACGCCAGGCGTATTTGGACTAATAATAATGCCTGCAACTAAATAACCAATCAAAGGAGGGAGACGTAGACGTGCTGCGATATAGCCAAAAATAAGGGCCATACCAAAACCAACAGCAAGTAATATAATTAAATCAACATCATGTGGCATCGAGACTCCTTAATCGTTGCGGTTAAGGTAGAAATAAGTGAGCATAAAACATGCCAAGAAAACAGCGAATAAAGTGTAACAAGTAAAATCGAATTTGTTGATGACAATTTTTTTAATTATCAAAAAAAATCATGTAAGTCATTTATGCATTTCATTTAATCAAAATACATTTTTTAGGCAAAAAAAACGACTTCATTTGAAGTCGTTTTTTTTAAAGAACTAAAATTATTTAATTTTAGCTTCTTTGAAAATTACGTGTTGACGGATTTTTGGATCAAATTTTTTGATTTCCATTTTTTCCGGCATAGTACGTTTGTTCTTAGTAGTGGTATAGAAATAACCTGTACCAGCTGTAGAAACGAGGCGAATCTTATCACGCATTGTTCAGACTCCTTAAATCTTTTGACCTTGAGCACGGAGATCAGCAACAACTTTCTCAATACCCAATTTATCAATAATACGCATACCTTTAGTGGTTAGACGAAGACGTACAAAACGCTTTTCGCTTTCTAACCAAAAACGGTGGTGGTGCAGGTTCGGCTCGAACCGGCGTTTGGTTTTGTTGTTTGCGTGCGATACGTTGTTACCAACGATTGGACGCTTGCCGGTAACTTGGCAAACCTTAGACATGGTGAACTCCATTGCTAGTTTATACAGCACCGTTTCGTGCAACTAGCCATTCAAGTAAACGGATGAAATCATTCAAGGGGCGTTTTATACCAAAAATACGATTAAAAGACAAGCGAATTTGGTAAAAACAAGACATGATCTAGTGTGATAGCTCATGCCTTAACCAAGTGAGGGTTTGTTGATATGTCAACAGCCCCTTTCTAACGAAATAGTGTTTTTAAAAGCAGCTTATGCGTTGCTTTATTATAAGGCGGCAGGATGAATTTTAAACTGTAAAGTTTAGGGCTCACTGGGTTAGACATCATTGAGCGTTCATGTGAGAAGCTAAAGAAACCTTCTTTACCATGATATTTGCCCATACCTGATGCACCAATGCCGCCAAACGGCAGGTCATCCTGAGCCACGTGGGTAAGCACTTGGTTGATACCAAAATGTCCTGAATGAGTACGTCCTGCGACATAATCAGCACGTGCAGTATCGATATCGAAGTAATAGAAAGCCAGTGGACGTGGACGACTATTAATGAACTGAAGCGCATCGTCGATATGGTCATATTCTAAAATAGGTAGAATTGGACCAAAGATCTCATTCTTCATAATTTCCATTTCAGTGGTCACGCCCGTTAATAAGGTCGGCGCAATTTTACGAACTTCAGTTAAAGACTCATTCTTGGCATTTAGTTCAACAATTGTTGCACCTTGGTCACGAGCATCCTCTAAGTAACCTTGCAGGCGATTATATTGCTTGTCATTCACAATAGAGGTGTAATCTTTATTGTCACGCAAGCTTGGGTACATAGTGGTCACAAAGTCATTGTAGTGCTTGGTGAACTCTGCTGTTTTGCCTTTAGGCAGGAACATATAGTCTGGCGCAACACAGGTTTGACCCGCATTCCATAGTTTACCAACGGCAATACGTTGTGCCACATCACGAATATTCATGGCTGAATGGACCAGCGCAGGCGATTTTCCGCCAAGCTCTAAAATCACTGGAACAAGATTCTCTGCTGCCGCTGCCATCACAGTTTTACCGACAGAGGTTGAGCCTGTGAAGATCATTTTATCAAAAGCGAGATGACTGAATGCATCTGAAATAACGCCACCACCATTCACGACAGCAACCAACTCTTGTGGGAATGCTTCAGAAAGGGCATTTTCAAGCACATAACCAAAATTTGAAGAAGCACTCGAAATTTTGATCATGGTATGGTTACCAGCAGCCAAAGCACAGATCAATGGGCCGACTGAAAGTAATAAAGGGTAGTTCCATGGTGCAATCACCCCGATTACACCTAATGGTTGATATTCTACCCAGCCTTTTGCTGGTTGGTGTAACATGCTGATATGGCGTTTAGATGGTTTCATCCATTCAGTTAAGTTCTTGCTATAGTATTTGATATGTTCTAAACAAGTCAGAACTTCGCCAATTTTGGTTTCCATAATGGCACGGTTGCCATAATCTTGACTAATTGCGTTAGCAAATTGATCTTGATACTTTATCAAGATGTTTTTAAGTCGAGCTAAGCGTTCAATACGTTCTTTGGCGCTTGGCACAGGATGGCGTTGGTAAGCTGCTTTTTGCTGCTCAAGCAAATCATGTAGCCGTTTCACATCAACATGAGGTGTCATAGCGGTTGTTTTTGTTTGACTGTTCATAGGAGTGGACCAAAAGAAAGCTTATTATTTTTTAATTTTTAGAGTAAATACTCTAAAGTGTCAAGTCGCTTTATAGGTTTGTTTTATAACCTATTGATTATGTTATAGATGGTTAAAATCAATGTCGCACGCTAAACCGAATAAAACAAAAGATCGAATTCTGCAAATCAGTTTGCAGTTGTTTAATGAGCGTGGAGAGCGTTCGGTCACAACCAACCACATCGCGGCTGAACTCGGGATTAGCCCAGGCAACTTGTATTATCATTTCCGTAACAAACAGGAAATTATTAAAGAACTGGCACAGCAATATCAGGCTGAAACCTTGGAAATGTTGGCCTTGCCAACGGATCGTCCATTGAATGCCAATGATAAAATTAGCTATTTTCAAGTGCTTAGTAATCAGTTGTGGGCCTATCGTTTTATCCATCGTGATGTCTATCATCTGGTCGAAAATAATGAAGACTTCCGAAAAATCTATCCGCGTTTTGCCGGGCAGGTGATGCAGCAGGGGCAAAAAATCTATCGTGCTTTCGTAGATGCGGGTCTGATGAAAATGACCGATTCAGAAATTGAAGCCCTGATCATCAACTTGTGGATTGTGCTGACTAACTGGACCAACTTCTTATATATGTCAGGTCATATCAGCGATAATAACCGCCTCGAAGAAAAGTGGGTTTGGCAAGCATTGCGACAAATGGTGTTCTTAGAAGGCCCATATTTAATGGGTGAAAGTCGCCAAACCTATGAACAGTTACTGAAATCACTTGGACCATCGGACTTGTTCGCGAGTTTGTCTAATCTTAAAAATGATGATGAATAGATCGTCAGCAGCTATTTAGTCAATAGCAAAAAAGGGTTAGAATGCTCGGCTTGATTTTAATTTGATTCGAATAAGTGATATTAACCAAATGAACACGACTACAGCCCACACAGCGCGATTACTGATTACTTGTGAAGACAAGCCGGGGATCGTGCAAGCCGTATCGAGCTTTTTGTATCATCAGGGAGCAAACATTACCGCACTTGATCAGTACGCAACAGAAGCTCAAGGCGGGCGTTATTTCATGCGTGTTGAGTTTGAGATTGATCATTTGCAATCTCGTAAAGAAGCGTTGATGCAGACCTTTGCTGCCAATGTTGCTGAACGTTATGAGATGCAATGGAAGCTTACTTTTGTTGGTGAGTTGAAAAAGGTTGGTATTCTAGTTTCTAAAGTAGACCATGCTTTATTGGAATTGTTATGGCGCCATGCACGTGGTTCATTACCATGTGAAATTACCCAAGTCATCTCAAACCATCCAGATTTACGTGAATCGGTTGAAAACTTTGGTATCCCATTCCATGTTGTACCGGTCAATAAAGACAATAAAGTTGAAGCGTATGCTCAAATTGATGAAATGATGCAGGGCAATGATCTATTGATCTTGGCGCGTTATATGCAGATTTTGAGTGAAGATTTTGTTGCTAAGTGGGAAATGAAGATCATCAACATTCATCATTCTTTCCTGCCGGCTTTCGTGGGTGCAAATCCATACAAGCAAGCCTATGAGAAAGGGGTGAAGCTGATTGGTGCAACCGCGCATTACGTGACAGCTGATCTTGATCAAGGCCCAATCATTGAGCAAGATGTTGAGCGTGTGAGCCACGATTATAACGTTGAGCAATTGCGTGAATTGGGTGAAGATGTTGAACGTAATGTCTTGGCGCGCGCAGTTAAATGGCACTTGGAAGACCGTATTATTGTAGATGGCAATAAGACCGTGGTTTTCTAATAAATTGCTAGGTTACAGTATGTAAAGAGAACATGCCGAAAGGCATGTTTTTTTATGTCTATTTTTCAATGGCTAGCAAATATACAAGAAAAAACAGTTGCAAATGAAAACACTTCTCATTTATTATTACGGCACTTTCATTGTTCTATCCGATGAGTGAAATCGTTTTTTTGAAAGCGTCACCATCTATTAGGTACTTAGATTCTTATGAGTCAATCTCCTGCTACATTCAACACGCCACACCCGATGAAAAAGAAAATCATCGCTGCCTTAGTTGCAGTTGTGATTGGACATGTAGGAGTTTTGTGGGCGGTGAGCCACATGAAAACGATTGAGTTAAGACCAATCGAGAAAGAACCGCTTAAGGTGAAGTTCGTTAAGATTAAAGAACCACCTAAACCGGAACCACCGAAACCAAAAGAACAGCCAAAACCTGAACCTAAAAAAGAAGTGAAGGAAGTTAAGGTCGTTGAAAAACCTTTGCCTCCACCGAAAAAGATTGAAAAGGTTCAACAGGTCAAAGAAGCACCAAAACCTGTTCTTCAAAAAACTGAACAAAAGATTGAACCTAAAGTTGAGACCAAAGTCGTTACCACAGTTACTGAAAAAGTAGTTGAAAAACCACAACCCGTTCAGGAAGTAACGAAACCTCAACCTGCTGCTGATCCATCACCAAAACGTGTATCGATTGGCGGTTCAGGGGTTCAATGGAGTCGTTCACCGAAATTATCTGTTACAGCAAAAGATTTAGATAACCAAACACGCTCAGTGATGGTACTGATTGAAGCTGATGAGAAAGGTAAAATTACCAATGCGCGTATTACACGTAGTAGTGGTATACCAAATCTCGATGAAAAAGTTTTACGTGCTGTAAGAAGTGCGAAATTTAAACCGTATATGGAAAATGGTGTTGCTTACCCGATTCGAGCAGAGCAGCCGTTTGATCTTAGTCCTTAATAAATTTGAGTCCTTGCGACAGATTAAATCAGGAGTTCGTATATGAACTTTTCAGTTTATTGGCAACATGCAGATGCAGTAAGTAAAACACTGTATTTCATCCTTTTAGCAATGTCGATTGCGACGTGGACTATTTTCATTCTGCGCCTATTAGGAACACGCCAATTAAAACAACAAGCTTATACTCAACTTGTTCAAGCTTTGGCTACGCTTAAATCAAAGTTACAGCCATTATCGTTTGAACAACGTAAAGCTGTTGCTGAGCAAGCATTGCTTCGCCAAATCTCTGCTGAAAAATCTCAAGCAGAAAAAGGTGTATCAGTTCTTGGAACGATTGCTTCACTTGCACCGTTTGTGGGTTTATTCGGTACAGTATGGGGGATTTTCCACGCACTTGTTGCTGTTGGTAAAAGTGGTCAAGCTGGTTTAGCTCAAGTTGCAACACCAGTGGGTGAGGCACTGATCATGACCGGTCTTGGTCTTGCAGTGGCGATTCCAGCGGTGATGGCGTATAACATCTGTGTACGCTTCAATCGTGGCTTGGCGCATGATTTACAAGATCAAGCACATAGCTTGTTAATCGATACCATGTTGCAGCAAGAAACAGCGGCAAAAACAGAAACTAAAGCGACTCAACAAAGTTTAGTTGGAGGTCAAGCTTAAAATGGGCTTTCAATTGGGTGAAGACCACGACAGTGGCATGAATGAGATGAATCTCATTCCTCTGATCGACATTATGTTGGTATTGATGATTATCTTTTTAGTCACAGCAACGGTTGCTAACCCATCAATTCCATTAAGTTTACCAAAAACCACTGCTGAAATTGTTGATCCACCACCAAAAGCGATCACCATTAGTATTAATGACAAAGGTGAAGTAGCTTGGGATGCGCAGATTATTAGCTTAGAAGAGCTAGAAAAGCGTTTCCAAGAGGCGGGACAGGCTGCGACTAAACCAACTGTGCAGTTACGTGCAGATAAAGAATCAAAATACGATACGGTTGCGCAAGTGATGTCTCGTGCTAGCGAAGCAGGCTTAAGTGATATCGCGTTTGTGAGTGAAAACTAAAACAACGCGTTAGAAAGAAAAAAGCAACTCTGAGAGTTGCTTTTTTTATGCCTAGTCAGTTTTGAGCAGATCGAGATATTTAGCACGTAATTTAGAAAGCTTCGGAGGAATGCTAAAGTTGCAGTAACCTTGTGATGGATTGCGTGCAAAGAAGTTTTGGTGATATTCCTCGGCAGGATAGAAGGTGGGTACTGGGCTGAGCTCAGTCACAATATTCAGACCTTCATCTTCCAGATCATGAATAATCTGTTCGGCTTGCTGCTTTTGTTCATCATTAAAATAATAAATAACAGAGCGATATTGCGTGCCAATATCATTACCTTGGCGATTTAAAGTGGTTGGATCATGCGTCGTAAAAAAGACATTCAGTAGTTGTGAATAGCTGATCTGCTGTTCATCAAAATCAATCAGCACAACCTCTGCGTGTTGAGTATTGCCTTGGCAGACCTGTTCATAGGTTGGGTTTTGGCTAATCCCACCTGCATAACCACTCACGACTTTTTCTACACCTTTAAGCTGTAGAAAAACCGCTTCTACACACCAAAAACATCCACCACCTACGAGCGCTTGTTGCATGAGACTCCCCAATTTTTAATTTTAAGAATGCTACTAAAGTAAACGAAGTATTGAAAAAGTAAAAGCCCGTGTTCGAAACGAGCTTTTACTTTTTTGTGATCTACAAATTACGGAAGAGGCTGAATCACTGTGACGAAGCTAACCAGTACTTTGCCTGATGCATCCATAAATTTAAGCTCATGGCCTTTCAGCTCGTAATTGGTTGTGCTTGCCAAAGCATTGCTATATTGGCGTGAAAGCGCGCTATTATCTTTACCGATACACGCCATCATGGTTGAAGCAATCGGACCTAAGCGTAAGATCGCACCTTGGCTTTCAAAGCTGCCTTGAATCTGGTTACAACCATCTGCACCGAAGAAGCGTTTGCCTTTCGCATCAAATTGAATCGCAGGGCGCTTGCCAGAAAGATCATTGCTTTTGATCTCTACACCATTGATCTGTGTAGCGATCCAGTTACGGTTATATAGTCCGATGCTTTCTTTTTGAGAAGCATTCGGTGAAGTTTGAAGAGATTCTGTGGTTGCACAACCCGTCATTGCTACGGCAACAGCCAAAGTACAAGAAGCTAAAAAAGGCTTTAACATAAGATTTTAAATCCGAATCATTGTGTTTCTATGCCCGCTATTAAAATAAAACAACGTGGAGCTGAGCAGGATATTCGGTATCCTTTTGTAAATGTTCAGATGTTTTTAATGAAATTAGTGGAAAAATCACTCAGTTTTAGGAAGACCTATGCGAATGACATCCGAAAAATATTCACTGCTTTGGTTAGGTTGTTGTTCATATTGCTCAGCACGTGGATTGATATGCGCCAAGCGATACCATTCTTTCATGCTGTAATTTTGATTGAGTGCTTTCAAATCGTAGAGGTAATTGGGTAAATAACCTGAGGCTAATAAGCGGTAGTCTTTGGGTAAACGTTGCGGATTAATCGCTTGAACCATATCAAAGACTAGTGTGGTACAGTTACTGGTAAGCGTGTTGTACCATTTGGCTTCTGCACGGAGTTCATCAGCTTTGTGTAGATACTCAATAAATAGGGCTTTACGTTCAGGTGCAGGCATTTTGACTGGGAATAAATAGACTTGCTCATGACGAATATTGCTGCGCGTATAGATCAAATCTTTTTCATCTGAAGCAACTAAGCTCAGTTCATATTTACGGAAAAAGCCACCAATCGCAGAAAAGTCTTCGCCTTTTTCCTTACGAATTTCAATAGAAAATACGAGTGGCTTTTGATCTGCAAAATCGAAACTGACCAGCGTATGCGCAATTTGTGGGCCCATCCAATAAGAAGTGATGACATTGATGCCCGTAATTTTATTCAGATCAATGCTACGGTCTTCCCAGCGAATGTCATAGCTGCCATCAGCATGCCAATCGAAATTTCGGACATTGTGAAGCTGTACAATATCTCCATTCTTTTCGTAATGGAGTTGTTCAGCGACTTCTGGGTTCCAGTCACGATCCTGTCTTGCATCCAGAGAAAAATACCAAGCTAAGGAGCAGGTAAATGCAACACAATAAATAATGATATCAGTGCGGCGGCTAAAAAGATGACCGCTGACATAAACGCCAATTAGGCTAAGTGCAAATAAAACCCATAGCACAATTGCAGCACGGCTAAAAAAGCTGCCTAAGGGTTGCTGAATCCATAACGCCAGACAGAGCCAGACACTTGAAAGGATCACGCACAAGGTAAACAGACCGTGTAAAAGCCCGATGCCTAAAGCGATGAAAAACTCACGTGATCCAATATTGTGCATGGCAAGCGCGATCCATTTTTATTTTTGGTAGGTCGCAAACTCAAAAGTAACCCCTGATTTCTCATCAGTATGCTGTTCCGAGTTTACTTTGCGAAAGTCGTCAGAGATTTTTGGGTAATGCGCATCGCCTTGAACATCGAGATCAACGTGAGTTAATTCTAAACGATCAGCAATGGCGAGTGTTTGGGTAAAAATCTCTCCACCCCCAATGATAAATAAGGATGCTTTTTCAGCGTGTTGTGCATCTGTAAGTGCAGCATTGAGCGCATCTTCGATACTATGCGCGACTTTAACCCCGTCAAAATGCCATTCAGGGTCACGGGTAATCACCCAATTGACACGATTCGGTAGGGTCCGTCCCATAGATTCAAGGGTTTTACGCCCCATAATCACCACACCACCTTGGGTAATGGCTTTAAAGTGTTTTAGATCAGCAGAGATATGCCACGGCAAAGCGTTGCCTTTACCGATACAGTGATTTTTATCCATTGCAACTACGTGGACAACTTCAGTGCCTTGCCATGCCATTTTATATGCTCTCTAATAATCGATTTAAACTGCGACGGGTGCTTTAATTGCTGGGTGTGATTCATACCCTACAATTTCAATATCTTCAAATTTAAAGTCGAAAATATCAGTGATCTCAGGATTTAGTTTTAATTGACACAACGGTAGCGGCTCACGGCTCAGCTGTAATTGTGCCTGTTCAAAGTGATTGGCATATAAATGCGTATCACCACCTGTCCAGACAAAATCACCTACGCCTAAACCACAGACCTGAGCAATCATGTGTGTAAGTAGGGCATAGCTGGCAATATTAAACGGGACACCTAAAAACACATCGGCACTGCGTTGATACAACTGGCATGACAGCTTGTTGTCTTGTACAAAAAATTGGAACAGGGTATGGCAAGGTGGTAATGCAACTTTGCCTGCTTCATTTGGATTCCAACCTGACACAATCAAACGACGTGAATTCGGATTGGTTTTAATTTCATTGATCAACCATTTGATCTGGTCAAAGCCATCCTGCTGATAGCTACCATCTTCATTTTGGGTTGCGCCAAAGTTACGCCATTGGTGACCATAAACTGGACCAAGCTCACTTTCAGGGCGGCCAAAACGAGCTGTTTGTTCTGCAGTTGCCCACTCATCCCAAATCGAAACTTTATTGTCTTTGAGGTATTGAACGTTGGTATCACCTTTAAGGAACCAAAGTAATTCAATGGCAATAGAGCGAAAATGGACTTTCTTGGTGGTGAGCAGCGGAAAGCCTTTAGAAAGATCAAAGCGCATCTGATGACCAAATACAGAACGTGTACCTGTGCCAGTACGGTCGCCTTTGTCGCCGCCATTGTCGAGGATATGTTGTAAAAGGTCTAAGTAAGTGCGCATCGTGATTCCTAATCGCAAATTTTTATCGGGCTCATCTTATCAGAATTTATGTGATAAATAATGGGTCAATTGAGCGTCATTAACTGTCGTAGTGCAGACTTTGTTCTCTATTTAAATTTAGCTGCTTGTTTTATATTAAGTTCTATAAATAAGTACATGGACAAGCAACAAAATGAATTTTAAACCAGAGACTTTGCCGAACAATTTGCAGCCATACCTAGAAAAAATCACGGCGACTATTCTGCCAACCGTCACCATGCAACTGACACCCAGTGATGAATTAACTTTATGGCAAAGTAAGATTGGGGGACAACCTTACTTACCGCTGGATGTGACTTATCCAATCGACTCGAATGGCAATCCGTTGGCTTTATTGGCGCAATTGAATTTTGCTGAAATCCCCAAGTTACCTGATTTTCCAAATCAGGGGATTTTACAGTTCTATATCGCGGCTGATGATTTGTACGGAATGAACTTTGATGACCAACAGCAGCAATCGGGCTTTAAAGTGTTGTACTTCGAGCAGGTCATTGAAGATGCTTCACAATTAAAACAAGACTTCTCTGAAGTTCAATTGGGTGAAGATGATTATTTGCCATTTACGGGGCAATACGCGATTGAATTTAGCCTGACTTCTCAGCCGATTAGCCTCGGTGATTTTGCCTTTGCACCAAAGATTTTAGGTGTCGATGAACTGTATGATTTTGAAGATCAATTTGAAGGGGGCGATTTCGAAGATGATTTTATCGAGCCTTATGATGAATTGGCTTCCGCAAGTGGACATCGTTTAGCTGGTTATCCTTATTTTACCCAAACTGATCCACGTCAATATAATGAAAAAGTTCAAGATTATGTGCTGCTTTTTCAGCTCGATACTGATGATGCGGAAAACGAGATTATGTGGGGCGATTCGGGTGTAGGGAATTTCTTTATTCATCCAGAAGACTTAAAGAAACGAGATTTTTCCAAAGTGCTATATAACTGGGATTGTTGTTAAATAAAAAAAGCGGATGAACATTCATCCGCTTTTTTTCTAGGTTTTAAATCTTATTCAGTAACAAAAGTAACTTTGCCATCTTCTAAAGATTTAACACGCGCTAACGATTCAACGCGGTAGCCTTTTTCAAGCAATACATCGCGGCCCGGTTGGAATGATTTTTCAATCACAATACCCACCCCAACCACTTCAGCTTTGGCTTGATGAATTAAGTCAATTAGACCTAAGGCAGCTTGACCATTGGCCAAAAAGTCATCAATTACAAGTGCTTTGTCACTTGAACTAATGTGCTTGTTTGAAATCGCAATGGTACTTTCAGTCTGTTTGGTAAACGAGAACACTTTAGAACGGTAAAGGTCGTCTTTCAATGTTAATGATTGGTATTTGCGCGCAAAAATAACAGGAACGCCAAGTTCTAAACCTGCCATGATTGCAGGTGCAATACCTGAGGCTTCGATGGTAATAATTTTAGTAATACCTGCATCTTTAAAGCGAGCGGCAAACTCTTTACCAATCAACTGCATCAACACAGGATCGATTTGGTGGTTTAAGAAAGCATCAACTTTCAAAACCTGATCAGATAGAACGATACCTTCATTTAAGATTTTCTGTTCTAAAGCGTACACGGGAGAATCCTCTAAACGGATGCTTGTTCAAGCAAAGGCATATTTTAAAAAGCATCGAAAAAAATGCAAGCCAAAATTGACCAGATGCTTAGTTTGTTTTACCTGAATAGCCTGTTAATAGCAGTCCATATGATGATTTTCCATCATTATGTGCCATTTTTACAGGAAGGTAATCGAGTTTCGGAGCTAACCAGAACACGGTATTACGCTCTGGTTTATCGTGCTGCATGACCACTTTGATGGTACTGAAAGTGCCATAAGGCGTTTTGATGTTCTCAGTGCCTTGTTTCACAAAGCGACGCTCATCGATGGCTTTCGCATCTGCAATCAGATACTTGGTTTTCAATGAATTGCTCTTCAAATCCTCACGGATTTGCAGTTCAGCATTGAGTTCATCCAAAGCACCTGCTTGCCATGCAAATGAGCGTGCCGTGTCATCTTTTTTGGTATTCACAACTTTACTATTGGGATTGAAGTTAATGCTCATCGTGTTGTTGTGAATTAAGATTTTACTGCTGCGACTAAATTTCTGCGAGTTGATTTTATTATCGGCAAAACTAAATTGACTGGTTTCAGATGCAGAAGCAATACCACCCGCTTTAGCACTGAATTGATAGGTCCAGTTATTGCCTTGTTGGGAAAGAGTACGTGTTGCTGAACCTAGGTTTTTATTGTTGTAGCTGAATTGATAGCTGGCTTGGAAAGGCGCCATTGCCAAGGCATGACTAGAGATGCTTGCACTGAAAATGGCAACCGAAGTAAGACCCAGTACTTTCAATAATTTCTTTGTCATAACACTATATCCTTTGAGCAATGCTGAATTGAATCGCTCATTTATCATTACGATTTAAAGATATTATGCCTGTAGATTATGAAGAAAAGATCAGGTTTTTTACTAAGCGCTTGTTAATTTTTCGTATAAATCATGAAGATGTATGTTTTGGGTAGCATCTCATGACAAGCAACATGCTACCTCAATGTAAAGGTATTTATTTTTTACGGTCTTTTTGCTGAATCGGGGTAACTTCGCTGTCGTTGAGATCATCTTCGTCAAAGTCATCTTCATTGGAAGGCGATAAAATTGCAGCAAGATTCACATTGCCCCAAACAATCAACTCCGCAGGACGGACACGTGCACGATTGACATGTACTTTACTCAACGTTTCGATAATGCTGGCTTTTTTACCTAACCAACGATTTAAATCGAGGTAAAGTAAATCATCTTGAACTTTCACCACTTCAAAATGTTCTAGGATTTTGCCAAGTGGATCTTCTTCACGGAATTTCTGGTAATACCAAATTGCCACATAAAAGCCCCATTTTTGAAAGATGTTTTTGAATTTGGCTTCAATCACTTGGGTATTGCTGATTTGTTCAAAAACCATCAGTTGCACATTTTGATTCATTTCCATTTGAATCAACTTTAAATCAACCGATAAAGTGGTATGGAGGCCTTTGACATCGAGGGTGGTGTATAAGCGTAACCAACCGTCATACAGATCAGCATGCAGGTCTTGCATAATGCCCACATTTTCGGTGACATAACGTTCCATCGTGGCATTCACAAAAACTTGTGAAAGTGAAAACTCTCTTTCTTCTTCGATGAATTCTTCTGCTTTTTGGTAAACTTTACGTAGACGTTTAACTACAGATGAAATTAGCGTTTGCATAAAAGTTGTTCCAGAAAGTGAATTGATGAGTAAAGCAATGCCACAATCTTTGTATTCACTAAAAATAAAAATAAATTTCTGACTTGCAGTGTAGCAAAATTAATTGCTACATTTTCATAAAATGATGGTATGGAAACACTGTAACTATAAGTGGATCACATTTTTGTAAAATTTTGAATATTGGTTTGGTTTTTATACGGTTATGCCGTTGGGGATGGGACATTTTGTCGCTTGAATACCATGTGGAATAAAATAAATTTTCGTTCAGAACTGTCCCCTTATTGGTGGCAAGATCCAATTTTTGTTGGGGCAGTGGCTTTGGCGATGCTTTTGCATGGGGCGGTGTTGGCGATTCAATTTACCATGCCATCACCCTCTGACACTTCCACCAAAGAAATTGCCGTCACCGTTCGTCCAAGTACTGAAAAAGTTAAAGATGCAGACTTTTTGGCGCAAGCTGATCAAAAAGGTTCGGGCGATTTCCGTGAAGCACATCGGATGTCGAGCGATATGCCTGCTCCGATGCAAGCTGATGCAACTACAGGTGAAAAAGAGTTAGAAAGTCTGGAGAAAATACAGCAAAAACGAGAGTTAAAATTCGAAGAAAAAGTGCTCATGACGGTTCTGAGTTGGCAAAAGCAAGCCGAACAGAGCGAACGAAAAAAGACCTTGGATGATCTTCAAAGTCAGTTTCAAGCCAAAGCTGCTATGGTCGCGAGCTTAGAAGCGCAATATTTACAACGACAACAAAATTTTAGCCGTAAACAACGCATTAAAACGGTCGATGGCATTCAGGCCAAACAAGATGCATCTGCTGCTTATTTAGATAAATTTCGTCAAAAAGTCGAGTTATACGGGAATCGCTATTATCCTGATCAAGCTAAACAACAACGCTTGGCGGGTGAAGTACGCCTCATGGTGATTCTCAATGCAGAAGGGGGAATCCGAGCGATTCGTCTCATTGAAAGTTCTGGGCATGCGATTTTAGATGAGGCAGCCAAAGCATCGGTCCGCCGTGGCGCACCATTTGGACCTTTTGATGCCACGATGAAAAAAGAAATCTCTGAGTTACGTATCATTCGGACTTGGCGTTTTGATCCGGTCGATGCTGAATTTGAAGTGCACTAATTAAGGTGTACTTCTTATTAGAAAATAATGATGGATAAACTAAGAATTAAATATTTATAAAAATCATTTAATTATTTTTTAAAAATCTTCAATATATTTTTAAATTCAATAAAAACAGTTAAGTAAGTTTATTGGTTAAAACTTGAATTGATAATAAAAACAATTATCATTTGCAATGTGTTTTTAGTTAACTCTCCTTTTGAAAATGAATGCATCCTTCTTAAAATTTATCGGGGGAATGAGATGCATGTTTTCAAGACCGCTCCCTTGCAATAAGGACATATTTCATGCATCAACCTCCAACTTTAAACCTGTTTAAAGCCCGCCCACTGGTCTTAGCAATGGCTGCAATACTTTTACCTTCATTGGCTTTTGCAGAAGATCAAGTTAAAGAAAATGCAAAATTGCCAACGATTACAGTAAAAGCAGAAGAAGGGGCTTTGGCTGTAACGGAAGGAAAGAAAAGTTATACCGCTAAAAGTACCAATACATCGACCAAACTTAATTTGTCGCTTAGAGAAACCCCGCAATCAGTCAAAGTTCTCACCCGTGAGTATTTGGATGATGCCAATATTACATCGTTTCAGGACATGTTAAATAACGTCACAGGCGTGACTGTGAATCAGTGGGATGAACGTCAGTACCCAACAGCACGTGGGTTTGATGTCGACTATTATCTGTTTGATGGGGTTCCAAGCAATGTGGGGATGGAAGCCAATGATCCTGATTTAACCATGTATGATCGGGTTGAACTGGTGAAAGGCACAAATGGTTTGATGACCGGTGCTGGGAATCCTGCTATTGCGATTAACATGATTCGAAAACATGCCAATGCTAAAGAGTTGACAGGGAATGTCAGCACTTCTTTGGGTTCATGGAATGCATGGTCAAGTTCAGCAGATATTTCAACACCATTAAATGCCGATGGCAGTGTCCGTGGTCGTGTCGTCGTGAAGCACGAGGATACGGATTCGTATATGGATCGCTACGAAAAAACCAATAATGTAGTCTATGCGGTTGTGGATGCAGATATTACGGATAAGACTTACCTTTCAGTCGGTGCGGGGTATCAGAATCTAGAGCGAGATGGGGTTCGTTGGGGCGGATTGCCCGCATTTTACACCGATGGTACCCGAACTGATTTCGATCGTTCTAAATCGGTGAGTTCGGATTGGACCTACTGGAATACCGATACCACCACGGCTTTTGCAACATTGAAGCAGAATCTATTTAACGATATCAATTTGAATGTGAACTATGCTTATCGAGAAGTAAAACAAGACACGGCTTTGCTTTATTCATGGGGCAAGCTGGATAGAGCAACCAATACACTCGACTCTTTCATGACCTGGTCTGATGCTACTAAGACCAAAGAAAATAATATTGATACCTATCTCTCAGCACCTTTTATGCTGGGTGGTTTAAAGCAGGAAGTTGTTGCAGGTTTTATGTATAACCAAAGCAAGAAAGATAAGTGGTACTCAGGAACACCTCCGATTGCCTCAGGTGCTGTGCTCGATTTTGATCATCCAAATATTCCATTAATTGGTGCCATTCAGAATAATAACTTGTATCAACCTCCAAATAAAACCACACAAACAGGCGCTTATCTTGCAGGCAAGTTCAGCTTGTTGGAGCCATTGAAGTTAATTACAGGGGTGCGTTTATCAAACTGGAAATATGAAAGTGACAATGGAGAAGGCAATCGGGAATTTAATAATGAAGTCACACCATATGCAGGCTTAGTTTTTGATTTTCTGGATCAATACTCTTGGTATGCCAGTTATACCAGTATCTTTAAGCCAGAAGATAAACGAGATGCGAATCGCCAATATCTTGATCCAAGAGAAGGGAAAAGCTATGAAACTGGCTTAAAAGGTGAGTTTTTAGATGGTAAGTTGAATGCGGCCTTATCGGTATTTAAAACCCAGCAGGATAATGTTGCAGAAGAGATAGTTGGTGTTTTTGTACCTGATACCAATGGTAACCCAACCACTGAGAAAGCCTACCGCAGTGTAGATGGCGTTGAAAGCAAAGGTGTTGAGTTTGAACTAGATGGGGAAATTAAAGACAACTGGAATCTGAGTTTTGGTGTTGCACATTTCAATGCCAAAGATGCGAAAGGTGATGAAGTTCAAACCATGTCGTCAAGAACCAGTGCCAATCTTTTTACCAAATATACGCTGGATAAGTGGAGTGTTGGTGGTGGGCTAAACTATAAGAGCAAATTTTATACTGGAGAAGGTAGTCAACGTATTAGCCAAGATGCATATGCTTTAGCAAACTTAATGGTGGGTTATGATATTGATTCAAATATCAAAGCACAGATTAATTTGAATAATGTATTTGATAAAAAATATTATTCAGGCATCGGGAATAACAGCATGGTCTATGGATCACCTCGTAACGTGACTTTGACGCTACGTTATCAATTCTAATTCTCTTGAGAAATAAAAAAAACGGCTGAATACAGCCGTTTTTTTTATTGAGCATGTGGATAAGTTAGCGTTTATTCACAAGCCATTTTGACTTGAATAAGCACGTTCAACTGTACAGATTTCCACACTAAAATCCTGATACCATTTTTCTTTGCCTAATCGCTGAGCAACCAGATGTTCTGCATCGCGTTGCCAAAGTTTAATATCTTCAAGACTGTTCCAGTAAGACAGTGCTATTTCAAAACCATTTTCACTACACGCTTCAAATTTGACGCAATTAAATTGGCTCAAGGCTTTATTTCTCAGCTTCTGTGCCATTTCAGAGTAAGTTACATCAAGTTGTTTGATCGTGGCTTTAAAGATAACGATATACATAGGACCTTGGATTAGCTTTCATCGGCTTGATAAGGATTGGCGATGCCCAATTTTTTTAGAATCTCAATTTCTTCGGCTTCCATTTCTTCGGCTTCAGTTTCATTGGTTTCATGATCGAAGCCCAGCAAATGTAAAACGCCGTGAACCAGTAAATGAGTGAAATGATCGCTTGGCGTCTTTTGCTGTTCTGCCGCTTCTTGTAAAACCACAGGAATACAAATCACCAAGTCACCTAAAGGCTCTGCATCGAGTAAGCTGAGCATTTCCTCAGGAATATCACTTGGGAACGACAGCACATTGGTCGGTTTGTCTTTTTCGCGGTATTGCAGATTGAGTTCATGGCTTTCAGCTAGATCAACACAGGCAATCCCGATTTCACAATTGGCATCAAAACCGACATGACGCAGTGCAGTTTCGATATTTTTTTTGATTTGACCACGTTTGAGTGGCAATTCAGTAGCTTGAAAGTCTTGTTGAAGACTTAAATTGATTTTCAAAATAGATCCTTAAAATCGTCCCCCTAAGATGCGACTAAAGCATCTTAAGGGGAGTGGGGGGATTTTTCTAAATGTGTTGCGCATCTGCCGCAGAATCATTTTCTGCAATCAATGCTTCTTGTTTGGCTTTGCGTTCGGCACGGGCTTCAGCAGACAGGCGTTGCTGTTCACTGTCCCAACCTTCGTAAGCTTCAACAATTTTTTGTACCAATTGATGTCGAACCACATCACGTGAATGGAAACGGGTGATATGAATCTCATGAACATTTTCCAGTACACGTAATGCTTGTGCTAAACCCGATTGCTGCCCACGCGGTAAATCAACCTGTGTCACGTCACCTGTAATTACGGCACGTGAACCAAAACCTAAACGGGTCAGGAACATCTTCATCTGTTCAGGTGTGGTGTTTTGTGCTTCATCTAAAATGACGAATGAGTGGTTCAAGGTACGTCCGCGCATGTAGGCAAGCGGAGCAACTTCAATCACTTGGCGTTCAATCAATTTAGCCACTTTTTCAAAGCCCAGCATTTCATATAGGGCATCGTAAAGTGGACGTAAGTAGGGATCGATTTTTTGGGTGAGGTCACCAGGTAAGAAACCGAGTTTTTCACCAGCTTCTACCGCTGGGCGAACCAGCAAGATACGTTGAATTTCGTTACGTTCCAGCATATCAACCGCAGCAGCAACCGCCAGATAGGTTTTACCTGTCCCTGCTGGGCCAATACCGAAGGAAATGTCACTTTGTAAGATACGTTGTACATAGCGTTTTTGATTGGCGCCACGTGGGTTAATTCGCCCTTTGCGGGTCTGTAACCAAACACTATCGAGGCCTGTATGTTCCTGATCTGAATCATCCATCAGTTCACGATCCGTCTGTGAACCTTGGATCATCAAATGAATGACATCGGCGCTGATTTGTGAGGAAATTTCTGATTCTTGATAGAGCCGTTGCAAAAGTGCTTCGGCTCTTTCGACCGCTTCTATATCACCATCGAGATAAAAGGCATCACCACGGTGAGTAATTTTGACATCTAAACGTTGTTCGATTTGTTTTAAATGCCCGTTATACGCACCGAGCATGCTTTTCAAACGTTCCAATTGAATTTCAGGGAACGTTACTGTACGTCGAATCGCTGCAGTCAAGATAAACCCTTTTTGTTGCTTTGTAGGAATACCCTTACATTACGCCACGTCAGGTTCAAGATTCAAGAGTTCTCCGTAAACTAAATTCAAAGTTTTAATTTCCGTGATCTCAATCTCTGCGAAACGCCCAATCCACGTGGCATCACCGATAAAAGTAACCAAACGTGTATTGTCCGCTGTGCCAATTAAAACATTCGGATCTTTATCAGAAACCTTCTCAATTAACACCCGTTCAATCTTACCGAGCATGGCATCCGTTTTATCAATACTCGAACGTTTAATCACTTCTTGTACTTGCGCCAAGCGATCTTTTTTCACTTGCTCAGGAGTACTGTCTGGTAAATCAGAAGCTGGTGTACCTGGACGCTTCGAATAGACAAAACTATAAGAGTGATCGAAATCTAGATCTTTAATGAATTGTAAGGTTTCAGCAAAGTGTGCATCTGTTTCGCCTGGGAAACCGATGATGAAATCGCTGGATAAATGCATATCTGGACGTACTTTACGTAACTTGGCAATTTTATCGATGTAGACATCAATCGTATGGTTACGTTTCATGGCTTGCAATACATCGTTTGAACCACTTTGTACTGGCAGATGCAAGTGTGAAACCATTTGCGGTAAATCACGGTAGCATTGGATTAAATCTTCTGAGAATTCAAGCGGGTGAGAGGTAGTATAGCGTAGACGACCAATCCCTGGAATTTCTGCTACTAAGCGCAATAGTTCTGGGAAGGTGCAAATTTCACCTTCAAAGGTTTCACCACGATAACCATTCACGTTTTGACCAAGTAAGCTAATCTCACGCACGCCTTTTTCGGCGAGGCCAGCGATTTCTGCCAACACATCATCCAACGGACGAGATACTTCTTCGCCACGGGTATAAGGGACCACACAGAATGAGCAGTACTTCGAGCAACCTTCCATGATGGAAACGAATGCTTTAAAGCCTTCCACACGCGGTTCAGGCAAAAAGTCGAACTTTTCGATATCTGGGAAAGAAATATCAACCAATTTGATTTTTTCTTTCTTTGGTTTTTCAATTTGAGCGTGATGCTGATCTAGCATTTGTGGCAAACGGTGTAGCGTTTGTGGGCCAAAGATCATATCCACATAAGGCGCACGTTTTTGAATGTTGTCACCTTCTTGTGATGCAACACAACCACCCACACCAATGATGAGATCTGGGTTTTGTTCTTTCAGTTTGCGCCAGCGACCTAGACCACTAAATACCTTCTCTTGTGCTTTTTCACGAATCGAGCAGGTATTCATCAGCAGAATGTCTGCTTCGTTTGGATTGTCAGTGAGCACATAGCCATGTGAATCACCTAACAAATCTGCCATACGATGACTGTCATACTCATTCATCTGACACCCTTGAGTTTCAATAAACAATTTCTTGATTGAAACATCAGCGGTGTGCATTGGCTGGGTAACAGTGTTTTCTGAAGCAGCTTTTACAGCACTGGGAATGAATGTTTGAACCGTCATGCAGGCTCCTAAACAAGGTGGATTTAAATAAACGGCGGATTATAGCAGTATTTTAAACGGAACGCAGAGAATAAAAAACTGACAAAAATGGACAGTTTATGAATAAAATTGCGCGAATTTTAATGAATATGAATCAGTAATTTACATAACACAACAATAGTGGAAGGCTAGACTTATTACACTATAATGGCAGGGCAAAATTGGGCATAGATATTGATGAAGATGAAAAAGCAGCGTGATTTTAGAACAACCGTAACTCCAAAATTGAATAACAAGAAGAGCTTCCGTTGTTTTATTGCAATGGGAGGAATGATCGCATGCTCATCTGTCTATGCTCTAGATGAACAGTTTAATGATGCGTTGCGTGCTGCCAATGCAGGCAATTCTGCTTTGCTCGATCAATACCAATCTGACATGCAAAATGATGCTTTGGGTTATTATCCAGAATATTGGAAACTGAACACCAATCTGGGTTTTCAACCAGCTTCATCAATTATTAGCTTTGCACAACGCTATCCACAATCGGCGATGGCGGAAAAACTCTCTGCCGATTACGTGGAAGAAAAAGTCAAACTCGGAAGCTTTGCCGATGCCAAGCCTGTACTGAGTTATGTCACCAATCCAGATCAAGAAGAAAGCTGTGCTGTTGCACAAGTTCGTGCAAAAACAGGTGATAGTCTGGTTTTTGCAGAATATAAAGACATTTGGTTAGCAACCAATTCTCAGCCTGAATCATGTAATGGTTTAGGGCGTTTGATGTTGTCTAGTCCATTGATGACTGCACAAGACCGTCAACAACGCTTATGGGGACAATTACGTGCAGGTCAATCTGGCCCAGCGATTGCGACCGCTCAAACCATGGGCTTGAATCTTTCTTTAGCGCAGTTTAATCAAATTCAAGCCAATCCATTGGGTTATTTGTGGAGTGCACCGAAGTCGAATGATGCCGATTATGCCTATTTAATCTTTGCCTTGGGACGTGTTGCGGATAGCGACTTAACCAATGCTTTGGGCAATGTGCAGCGTGCTGTTCAAGATGTGCCACAACCGGTACAACAATATTTATATCGCACTATTGGTTATGTCGGTGGTACCACCGTAATGAAAAATGGCTTTAATCGTGAAGTGTTAAATGCCTATGACCAAAGTTATGGTTATCCATTTAGCCCTGAAGAAGCTGAAATTTATGCCCGTCAGGCGATTCGTTTCGGGGCGTGGGAAAGTTTGATTCGTGCGATTGATGCGATGTCGGTGACACAAAAGCAGGAAGACCGTTGGCAGTATTGGTTGGCACGTGCATCGGAGCAGCGTTCAGATGGTGGTTCTAAACAAGCGGCACAGCAGATTTATCGCAAATTGGCCCAAGCTGGCGATGACTACCATAACTTGTTGGCGAAAGATCGCCTAGGTGAACGTTATAACCATCAGCCTTATAATGAGCAGCCAAGCACTCAGGATATTCAACGCCTGAATCAAAATATTCATTTTAGACGTGCGTTTGCATTAAGAGATGTCAATGCGCCTGCCAATTATACCAATCGTGAGTGGAACTGGGCGGTTCGCCAAGCCTATTTGCAACACGACGATGGTCTGCTTTTAGCCGCAGCGAAACGTGCGCATGATGTCGGTTGGTATGATCGTGCAATTTATGCAGCGGATCGTACCACGTCTCGCCATAATGATACTTATCGTTACGCGACACCGCATCGTAGCAATGTAACTAGTCATAGTTACAATGCAGGTATTGATCCAGCATGGGCCTATGGTTTAATGCGCCAAGAGAGTCGTTTTGTAACCTCTGCACGTTCCCATGTTGGGGCAGGTGGTTTAATGCAGATTATGCCAAACACGGCAAAACTGATCGCAAGACAAATGGGTGAAACTTATAATCCTGCGGCATTGAGTGAAATGAACACCAATATTCGATACGGGACCTATTATCTTTCAATGATTCAAAGTCAATTGAGTGGTAATGCGGTATTGGCAACAGCAGGTTATAACGCGGGTCCAAATCGTGCCCGCCGTTGGCAGCCTGATGCGCAGAATATGGCAGCAGATCAATATACTGAAACGATTCCATTATTGGAAACACGTGACTATGTTAAACATGTCATGACCAACGCTACACATTATGGCGTGGTATTAGGGCAGGGATCGCAATCGTTAGAAAAACGAATGAGTACGATTCCTGTACGTAGTGGGCCTTAAGACACACCAAGATGTTTAAGTGAAACAATGAAGTTTTTGCATTTGATGAAACCAATCGAATTACTCAAAGGGCAATTGATGAGATCGCTACAGGCTTTGGCTTGTTACTTGGTCTTCTCTTTCAGTGCTCCATTACATGCTGCGAGTAATCCAGACGTTGCAGGCTATGTCATGCATGTCCAAATGACACCTGCTGCTTGCTCTTTTGATTCATCAAGACAAAAGCAACGTAAATGTCTGGAAGGTTATTCCCTCACGATTGCAAGTTTATTGCCTGAAGTACCGCTCAACCGAGATTGCTCAACTAAAACATCTGCCAAATTATCGCCATTACAAGCAAAAGTGGTGGCGCGTGTCATGCCTGATGAAAATGCCCGTGTGCAGTTATGGCAGGATGTGGGGGGGTGTATGCCGATGAATGCTAGTCAATATTTTAGAACCATTATTAACTTTGCGGAGCGTTTAAAAATCCCTGCGGATTTGACCAGCCCGAATACCATTGAAGTACAAAAGGAAAGCTTAAGACAGCAATTTACCAAGCTCAATCCGTCGTTGCCGCCGAATGGAATTCGCTTTACTTGCCAGTCATCGAGATTTGATTCAGTCTTAACTGAAATACGCGTTTGTTATCAGAAAAATGGTCAATATAAACAATGCGCAAGCCATATTGTGACAGGCTGCCCAAGTGAATTTACGATTAAAGGAAGTTATTAGGTATTTACCTAGTTTGATTTGTATTTTCTATTAGACTTTCGTTGAAATTCATTCTCTTTTACATGCATCTGTATTCGCTTTAGAGTACAATCTTTGCCGTTTATGATAATTCGATTGAATAATAATAGCGTTCAATCGTGCAAACGCATCTCATTGGAGAATATCACATGAAGCAACCCGTTCGTGTAGCCGTTACAGGCGCTGCTGGTCAAATTGGTTATAGCTTATTATTCCGTATCGCAAGCGGTGAAATGCTAGGTAAAGATCAACCAGTAATTTTACAATTGCTTGAAGTTCCTTTTGAGAAAGCTCAACAAGCGCTTAAAGGCGTGATGATGGAACTTGATGACTGTGCTTTCCCATTATTGGCAGGCATGATCGGGACTGATGATCCTAAAGTTGCATTTAAAGATGCTGACTATGCGTTATTAGTTGGTTCTCGCCCACGTGGTCCTGGTATGGAACGTGCTGACTTGTTGAAAGTGAATGGCGAGATCTTTATCGGTCAAGGCCAAGCACTTAACGAAGTTGCTAGCCGTGACGTTAAAGTATTGGTTGTTGGTAACCCAGCAAACACCAATGCTTACATCGCAATGAAATCTGCTCCAGATCTTCCAGCGAAAAACTTTACCGCAATGTTACGTCTTGACCACAACCGTGCATTAACTCAACTTGCTCAAAAAGCAGGTGTTGCAGTTTCTGACATCGAAGACATGACCGTTTGGGGTAACCACTCTCCAACAATGTATGCAGACTACCGTTTTGCAACTGCAAATGGTGTAAGCTTAAAAGACAAAATCAACGATGCTGCATGGAACAAAGATGTGTTCCTTCCAACTGTTGGTAAACGTGGTGCTGCGATTATCGAAGCACGTGGTTTGTCTTCAGCTGCTTCAGCTGCAAACGCTGCAATCGATCACATGCGTGACTGGGCGTTGGGCACTAACGGCAAATGGGTAACTATGGGTATTCCATCTGATGGTTCTTATGGTATTCCAGAAGGCGTTATGTTCGGTTTCCCTGTAACGACTGAAAACGGTGAATACAAAATCGTTCAAGGCTTAG
This sequence comes from Acinetobacter sp. Ac_3412, assembly GCF_013072675.1. NCBI lineage: Bacteria > Pseudomonadati > Pseudomonadota > Gammaproteobacteria > Moraxellales > Moraxellaceae > Acinetobacter > Acinetobacter sp. Ac_3412. Next base: position 338,587 of record NZ_LXUJ01000014.1, read on the forward strand.
AAATTGACGAGTTCAGCCGTGAGCGCATCAACTTCACGTTGAATGAGCTTGAAGAAGAACGTGCAGCAATTGCTGACATGGTAAAATAATTTATCTTTTTGATAAATTGAAAGCACTCTCCTAGAGAGTGCTTTTTTTATGCCAATAAACACAAAAAACAACAAGAAAATATAGACCTATCGCTGCATGCTATGGCGATTTGCTGTTAGATTACTTCGATAAAGGACATGATTTGGAGAATAACAATGTTTGAACAGCAACCGACACTTGAGCTTTTATTCGAACAACTTGGGCTTGGGGCGGATGAGGCAGCAATCGAAAACTTTGTGAAAACTCATCAACTACCTGCCGATCAAAAATTACATGAAGCGGAATTTTGGAGTGCAGGACAGCGAGATTTTCTCAAAAGTCACTGGGATAAAGATGATGAGTGGGCGATCGTGATTGATGAGTTGAATCAACAGCTACATGTCGATAGCACAAGATAGTCAAATAAAAAAAGCTCACATTAGTGAGCTTTTTTTTGAATCAATGTTTTAAACCAATCTTCTTGGCGTATGGCATTAAATGCAGGATGGAGTTGTAATAACTCTAAATCATGTTCTAAACATGACACATATTTTTTTAACCAGTGTTGTGTTAAGGCTTGTTCTTGTTTAGCTGCTGATGCGTAGGCCAAGAAGAAATAGACGTCTAAATGCTCATGATGGGCCAAGGGTTTTAAAATTTGTTGGGTGATCAAGGCAAAGCGTCGTTCTTTGGTCAACTCAAAGTAAATCATATAGGCTTTGGCTAGATGCAAGGACAAATTCAAATATAAGCTGAGTGGCATTTCATCGTATTCAATACGCGCCTGTTCAGTGAGAACGATTGCTTCTTGCAAGAAATGCAATTGTTCCTGACGAATATGGCTCAGTACCACTAATTGCAAACGTAGGTCGGCACGTTCTAAAGCAAGTTCGGGAGTATTGCTGTCTAAATAGAGTTGGTCTGTTTCACCAATTCGAGCAATCACTTGTTGAGTTTCATTCGACATTATGGATCCAAAATCGTCAGTTATGCGTGGTATATAAGGGTGTTTTTAGGAATTTAAAGGGTTTAAGCTTTATTCCAAATTGAGCCACCACTACGTAACCATGCCGTGATTGATAAACGTTGCTGTTTAGAGAGTAGGACTTCGTGCAAGACATCGCTTTGAAAAATCGCGAGACGATTCGGTTGTGGTTGAATGATATGCCATTGATTATGCTTATCTTGCAATCGTAATTGACCACCCCAATCCTCTTGCCAACTTTCATGCAAATAGAACACGGTCGAAATCATGCGATCATTTTTTTGCTGTGGGTTATCGCGGTGTAAGGCATAAAACTCGCCTGCGTTGTAACAAGCGAAATGTGCTTCGACTTCTTTAATGCCTAAATAGAAAGCCTGATTCAACGCTTGAGATAGATGTTCTAAGGTCTGTAAATGCTGTTGTGCAATCGGCAGTTGCCCATCAATCCATAGAATGTGATCACTACGGATATGGCTGACCACACCATTTTGTATTCCTGCTGCTCTAAATTCGTCAAGATGCGAAGTACATTCATGTGCTAATGTCTGCACATAATCAAGTGAGTAAATATTATCAATCAAGGCAAAGCCAAATTCATTTAGATCATCCAGCACTTGATCCAGATTCCAAGACTGAAGGTTTAATGCGGGTGGAAGAGTTGTTGCTTGCATAGCACTCCAGTGACTTAGGTTCGATTGTAGGGCAATTTTAGACGATCACATCAACGCTAAAGAATACTTTTTTCTTTCATGTTAAACTACCCGCTGAATTGAGGAATAATTGTCAACATGAATTACCGTCACCATTTCCATGCGGGTAACTTTGCCGATGTTATGAAGCATGTACTTTTGCTTCAACTGCTCGCTCGTTTAAATGCTAAAGATAAACCTTATCGATATATCGATACCCATGGTGGTGCAGGTAAATATGATTTATCTACGTCTGAAGCACAAAAATCAGGTGAATTCTTAACGGGTATCCATCGTTTGGTCAAGCTTGACGATTCGATTAAACGTAATGCGCCTGAAGGTGTAAAGCAATATCTTAAAATTGTTGAAGATATGCGTGCTGGTTCGGGTAAAGGCGCTTATCCAGGTTCACCTTGGTTTGCGCTTGAAGGCATGCGTGATATTGATAAAGCAACTATATTTGAAATGCAGCGTGATGTGTTTCAACAATTGTATTTTAATATTCGTGATAAACGTGCAGGCTTGCATGAGCGTGATTTTTATGAAGGTTTAATGGGTGTCATTCCGCCGAAAGAAAAACGCGGATTAGTCATGATTGACCCTCCTTACGAAATTGAGCGTAAAGATTTCCCGCAATTGGTTGAAATACTCCAAGCCGCACATAAAAAATGGCCAACAGGTGTGTTTGCAGTTTGGTATCCAATCAAAGATCGCGCCATGATTGAACGTTTTGAAAAGAAAATGATGAAAACGGGTATTCGCCGTCAGCTCATTTGTGAAATTTGTGTATGGCCAGATGACACCCCGGTCGGATTGAATGGTTGTGGCTTACTGGTGATTAATCCACCTTGGAAGTTCTCAGAAGATGCGGATCAAGCATTACAATGGTTATTTCCACATTTGCGCATGAGTGAAAATGGTGGACATGCTGCAGTGCGTTGGTTGGTGGGTGAATAACCCATCAACGTCCAAATATTCTCGAGGAATTGAAAATAATGACAAATTCTCTTAAACCTGATTCTGATTTGAACAAAGAAGATCATTCTTTTGATGGAATCACTTTTGAAGTAGAAGAAGAAGAGCATACGCACGAAGGACAAAAAGTGAAACGCCGTGGAATTTATTTATGGCCGAATTTAATTACAACAGCCGCACTTCTTTCTGGTTTTTATTCAATTATTGCCAGTATGAATGGAAACTTTAACCAAGCGATCTATGCCATTTTCTTGGCTGCATTGCTTGATGGTTTGGATGGTCGAGTGGCTCGTGCAATTGGTGCACAAAGTGCATTTGGTGAGCAATACGATTCGCTTTCTGACTTGTTGGCGTTTGGTGTTGCACCCGCTATTTTGATGTATAGCTGGAGCTTGCATGATCTTGGACGTATCGGTTTAGCCTGTTGCTTTATTTATACCGCTTGTGCCGCTTTCCGCCTAGCGCGTTTCAATGTGCAAATCGGCGTGGTGGATAAGCGCTACTTTATTGGTATCGCCAGCCCGCTTGCGGCAGTGACTGTTATTTCATTGGTATGGGTCGGTCGTGATTATCCATTTATCTTTGATTTAAAAGATATCGTCATTCAAGTGATTAATTCAGTGGTCATGGTTGCAGTTGGCTTACTGATGATTTCAAACATCAAATACTATTCATTTAAACAAATGGATCGTAAGCGTGTACCTTTCGTCGTGATGTTACCTGTGGTCTTGATTTTTGCTGCAATCACGTACAACATTCCTGTAGGGATACTGATTGTCTGTATCATCTATGTCCTTTCAGGATTCGTGACGACACTATTTGCCAAAAAGAATGATGCCAAAATAACAACTTAAAATACGGAGGTTCAGTATGCCAATATTGATGAATAGCAATCAATTAAAGCAGCTGAACCTCAATAAGTCAGATGCTTTAACTTTTCATCCGCCCAAAGGTCTTTTTAAAATTGTTTACCAGGCCTTAATCCTGCCAAATTTGCCTGAACCCTTTCATTATTTAAATTTCATTAGCCTAATTGGGCAACCGCGGATCCCTATTTGTTATAACGACAGTGCAATTGCTACGACGGCAATTGATACTGCGACTGTTTTGGTTGCCAGTAGTTTATCTACAGTCGGGCATCTCAAAAGTTATAGTGCCAAAGAACAGTGTCAATTAGAGCAAGATCGTTATCAGTTTTTAGATGTAGATCAAATCCAAGTTGATTTCCCAAATTATTATTTTAAGCGTGATGATGAAGAACTCAGTTGCCAACTCAAAGTGAATATTGGTGCTGAAATAGAAAACCATTCAGCCTTGCAATGGGGCGTTGGGGATTATTGGTATGTTCGCTGTCAGTGCGAAGGCGAAATCATTTATAAAAAACAAAAATATCAAATCCAAGCACAGGGCATTTTGAAACATGCCAGAGCCATCTACTTACCTTTTATCGCCTTTCATTTTTTTACTTATCAAATTATTCAGGTCAGTGCAGACTTCCAGATCATCTTGTCTGAACTTAGAAATCAGTGGAATAACATTATTTTTTCTAGAATTGAAATTCAGTCGAATGAGCAAAATTCAATACTCTATGATCATCAAGTCATTTTAGATGTCACACGTGTATATCCTAAAGTACAGACCCCAAATGGACGGGAGATGTATTTGCCGCGGGAATTTATTTGGCAATATTCAGAAAAGGGAGAGGTGGTCTTTCAACTGCAAGCTCAAAGCCGAGGTGATTATAAATTTGGCTTAGCAGCGGGTTATGTAGGAAGTTTTAATTATCAATTATTGTGGAACAAACAAAGTTATCAAGGTTCTGGATACTGTGAATATATCGATTGTCGCCCTTTACACTGGCAAGAAAAAAATAAAACTGAGCAAATAATCGACCAAGTTGCACATTTTCAGCCTTATTTGTGTAAAAAATAAGCGTTCAAAGCAATAATTTAAGATAATTTA